>JBEKWN010000017.1:0-59538 GCA_049513055.1 Thermodesulfobacteriota bacterium | reverse complement strand
GGTTTCGGAATGGCCTTCTTTAGAGAACAGATGGATCGGTCCTTCAAGGATGCCGAAGACTTGGAAACAACTCTGGGTTTTAAAGTATTGGCGAATATCCCAAAGATTGAAAAAAAAGCGGCTTAATCCATGTACACAAAATTTTACGGGTTGAGAGAGAAACCTTTCGAGATCACACCGGATCCCAGGTTTCTCTATCTCAGCGAAAATCATAAAGAGGCATTAGCCCATCTCACCTATGCGGTCAGAGAGAGAAAGGGGTTTACCGTGATTACAGGTGAAGTAGGGACAGGTAAGACCACTCTGGTTCATACACTTCTGAGCAGATTGGATGGAAATACCAGAACCGCTTACCTCTTCAATCCAAAATTGGGTTCTACGGACTTTCTTCACTATATCTGCGAGGATTTGGGATTAAAAGGTCAGAAGAAGTCAAAAGGCCAGCACCTTGCTCATCTCCATAATTTCCTGATGTCTTGTTACGCTCGAAATGAGAATGTCGTTTTGATTATCGACGAGGCGCACACCCTCGATCCAAAACTGCTTGAGGAGGTTCGTTTGCTCACCAATTTAGAGACCCCCAAAAGCAAACTCCTCCAGGTCGTCCTGATGGGGCAGCCTGAACTTAATGATACCTTAAACCACCCCCAATTTCGTCAATTAAAACAGAGAGTAAGCCTCCGGTATCATATGCAACCCCTAAATAAAGAAGAGGCAAGAGAATACATTAAGAGAAGAATGAGGATAGCAGGAGCATTCGACCCCAATATTTTCACTCCTAAGGCTACTAAAGAAATTTATGAATATTCAAAAGGGATTCCCCGATTGATCAACATTGTTTGCGATAATGCTCTCTTAGAAGGATATGCCGCCGATCAGAAAGTCATCGGGAAAAGTATCGTATGCGAAGTGATCAACCGTCTGGATGGGGTAAATCTTCAGAAAAACCGGAAAAAATTTGTTCTTTTTAAAGTGATAGCCGTTGTACTTCTCAGCTTAGTGGCCTTCGTCATTTTAGGAATCCTTATGAATACTAAGTGGGAAATAACAGGTTGGATACAATTCTTTAAAGATAATATTTTAAAGTTCTATCAGGAGGTTTTTGGGAAATCATTGAGAGGAGTTCTCTAACGGAGGATAAACGGAGGGAAAAATGAGCAAAATTTATAAAGCCTTAGAAAAAGCAGAAAGAGAGAGAAAAGAAGGATTAAAGAATGGAGACCATGTCACCCCGGAAATTGAAGAAGAAAGGATCGAGAGGCACGAGATAACGAGGGAACCACAAAAAGTAGAGGGAATCTCTTCTGACCCAAAGCTGGTCTCTCTAATGCAGTCTGGTTCCCTCGCGGCTGAACAGTTCAGGAAACTGAGGACCTACCTGCTTCGATTTAAAATCCATGATGTTCCAAAAACAATTATGATAACCAGTGCAACAAGTGGTGAAGGGAAGACCTTTGTGTCGGCTAACCTGGCAATTAGCATCTCCTACGAACTCAATACTCATGCTTTGCTGGTGGACTGCGATCTCCGGAATCCAAACCTCGCACAATGGTTCGGCCTGCAGAATGGGAAAGGCCTATCCGATTATCTATCAGGAAATGGAAACTCCTCTGAACTTTTCATGAAGACCAAAGTGGAAAAACTGAACCTCCTTTCAAGCGGGACGATTCAAGATAACCCAACAGAATTAATTGGGTCAAAAAAAATGGAGGCCCTGATTCATGAATTGAAATCACGATACCCTGATCGGTATATGATTATTGACTCGACTCCTCTTCTTGCCACGGCAGAACCAGAGGTTTTGGCAAAGTTCGTGGATGGGATTATCATTGTTGTCCGAGCGGGTGTCACTCCAAGAGAGACAGTAAAACAGGCTATCGCCAACTTGGATAAGGGGAAAATTATAGGTTTTGTGCTCAACCATCTTGAATTTAAATCTAATGGACAAGCCTCACGCTATTTTGGCTCGGGGGGATATTATCACAAATATGGCTATGGTTACAGATATGGCTATGGGAAAAGTAAGGCTATACCCCCACAAGGCCCATGGGGAAAATTACTTCGATTCATGCGGAAATCTGACTAACACATTCTTTATTTAAGATTTTCGTTTTGCATAATGTATTGGAAAAACATTATCGATGATATTGAAAATCCTTAACAAATATATTCCGGTTCATAAATTAATCTTCTTCTTCCTGGAGACCATCTTTTTCTTGGGGATGGTGATCCTGGGGACCTACCTCCGCTTTTTAAGTGATATCTCTATTTTCACAACTTACGAAAACCTCCTTCCTAAGGCATTGCCGATCGTTGTCACCATCCAACTCTGCCTGTATTATTTCGATCTTTATGACTTTAAAACTTTTCGAAGCAGTTTGGAATTAGCTATTCGCCTCTTACAATCTCTTGGAGTATCTTCCATCATCCTTGCTTTCCTTTATTACTTATTTCCTATGCTAATCATAGGCAGAGGGATTTTCCTTATTAGTCTCATTTTTGTGGGAGCAGCAATCATCTCATGGAGGATGAGCTACAACCATTTTTTGAAGACGAGACAGTTAGATCAGAAAATAATGATCATTGGCTCCGGACCGTTAGCTAAAAATATTGCAAGAGAAATTCTGGAAAAGAATGATATTGGCTTCAAAATTATTGGATTTATCACCGATAACCCAGAGAGAATAGGGGAGAAATTGGTGAACCCCTCCATCGTCGGTGACCAGTCTCAGATTGTGGATATTGCCACAAGAGAGAAAGTAGCCCGCATTATCGTGGCTCTCGATGAGAGAAGGGGAAGGTTTCCCGAAGTACAACTCTTGGATTGCAAAATGAAGGGGATTGCGATTGAAGAGGGTACTGAATTTTATGAACACCTCACAGGGAAACTCCAAGTGGAAAGTCTTCGACCCAGTTCCCTCATTTTTTCGGGTGGGTTTAGAAAACCGAAATTAACGATGTGGATGAAAAGATTCATAGGATTTTCTTTTTCTTCGATTGGGTTAATTCTCCTCTCCCCCTTGATTTTGGTCATCTCTATATTGATCAAAATCGATTCCCGAGGCCCGGTCTTTTATAAACAGGAAAGAGTTGGAGGGAACGGAAAGGTATTCAAACTTATTAAATTCAGATCGATGATTGAAAACGCGGAGACCAATGGACCTGTGTGGGCCGATCATAACGATGACAGGGTTACTCGTTTTGGTCGATGGATAAGAAAATGGCGACTTGACGAAATTCCTCAGATGTTAAACGTTCTTAGAGGGGATATGTCCTTTGTGGGGCCCAGACCTGAAAGACCATTTTTTGTTGAACAACTAAGAAAAGAGATTCCATTTTACGATCAACGGTTTTATGTAAAACCTGGGATTACTGGCTGGGCACAAATCAAATATCGTTATGGAGCATCTAAAGATGATGCTCTTGAGAAATTAAAATATGATCTTTATTATATCAAGAACTTATCATCATTGATGGACTTGATCATCATCTTCGAAACAGTAAAAGTGGTCTTATTTGGGAAAGGTGCAAGGTAAAAAGGTTCATTGTGTTTTTTGGGTTTGTAGGGTTTATTGAGTTAAACTCATAATTCATAACTCATAATTCATAACTCATAACTATGAAATGGTACGTCATCCAAACAAAACCTAAAAAAGAAGAAGAAGCAAAATCGTATCTTTCGGTGAATGGGTTAGAAGTTTTCAACCCATTAATCGAAACTTTCACGCCAAGAAATGGAAAAATAAGCAAAGAGCTCAAACCTCTTTTCCCAAGTTATATCTTTGGAAAGTTTGAACTCGAACAAGATTATCCGTTAGTTAGATGGGCAAGAGGTGTAAAGAAGGTATTGGGTTTTGGAGGATATCCAGTCCATGTTTCAGAAGAAGTAATAGAATTGATCAAAGAAAGAACAGATGAGAACGGTATTGTAAAAAAGACGCATCACTTCGAGCCTAACGATGTGGTCAGAATCAAAACGGGTCCTTTAAGAGAACTTTGCGGAATTTTTGATCGATGGGTTTCAGATAGCGAGCGGGTTAGGGTTCTATTGAATTTAATTGGTTACCAACCGGCTGTCGAGCTCCATTATTCAATGATTGAAAAGGTGGCGTGAATAAGGGTTCAGTGCTGCGGTTAGACAGTGTTGCCATTTAACAATAACAGCAGCACGGCATAATGTCAGTGCTTGTTAATTAACTTCTAACACCCACATAATGTGGTCCAAAATTCTCCAAGAGACAATTTCCCCATCGGATTCAAACCAAATCCGCACCGGCGGTAGCCTGCATTTAGTCCATTGAGTTCATAGGGTTTTTAGGGTTTGTTGAGTTACTGAATGAAAATAACTCGTTTCGAAGATATTAATGCCTGGCAAGAAGCTCGAAAACTTGTAAAGATGGTTTATAGCGTGATTAATAAGAGTTCAAAATTCAGGAAAGATTTTAGATTGGTAAATCAAATGCAGGATGCCGCGGTATCAGCTATGTCCAATATTGGTGAAGGATTTGCAAGGAGGAGTAATAGGGAGTTCATCCAGTTTTTATTTATATCGAAGAGTTCGGCCGCTGAAGTTCAAAGTCAACTCTATGTAGCGTTGGATCAAGAATATATCAGCCAAGATAATTTTGAAAAAATCTATAATCAAGCCGAAATGGTATCCAAAATGGATTCAGGCTTCATAAAATATTTGAAATCTCAACTCAAACAACCCAACAAACCCAAGCAACCCAAAGAAATTGGTTACCCCAATGAACCCAAGTAACCCAATAAATTTATCCCGTGAAATGCAACCTGCCCCGTGGCAGTGTGGAAACTACTCCACAGGGAGCCTATTTCACCGGGACTCAAATAACCCAATGAACCCAAGTAACCCAATGAACCCAAGTAACCCAATTAACTCAAGTAACACATAAATTTTGAGGTAACCCATGCTTATCAAATCCTGTCTTCAATGCAAATATCATGAGATCAAGCAAGTAGAAAACGAGCAGATGAGTCACTGCCGAAGAGAAAACTGCTGGTCCCGTTACTCCAAATGTATTGCTACAAAAGCACTCAATAGATATCTTGAGCAGGAATCATCGAAACCTTTCCGACCCTTCTCCGCCATCGATCATTTTTATTCTGGGGAATAAATATTGGTATTCAAGATCATAGCAGTACTTTAACAATGACCGGCAATAAATTGACTCAAACCTCGAGCGTAGCATTCCTCAGACCTCTAACAATTAACTACGCTATGCGCTCTGCCCTCTGCGCTATTTATTACAGCAGAACCTAATAACTTATTCATTCGATGACTCATTTACACAATAATAACATTCATGCTGTCATCCTCGCCGGGGGCTCCGGCACTCGTTTCTGGCCCTTGAGTCGGGAGACCTGTCCCAAACAGATGCTCCAGATTGTGGGCGAAGACACCCTTATTCGGCAAACCATCAAGCGAATGAATGGTTTTGTTCCACCAGAAAATATCTGGATTGTGACAACTGAAGATAAAGCCCAAGATATACGATTTCATCTTGAATCATTGGGGTCATTAGTTGAAAGGATTCAATTCATCAAGGAACCTGTTGGAAGAAATACAGCCCCAGCCATCGGCCTCGCTGCCATTTATCTCCAACACTTCTCCTCTGATTCTGTAATGATTGTGATGCCCTCTGACCATGCGATACCTGATAATGAAAAATATTTAGGTGACCTGAAAGTGGCGATTGAGGCGGCAATGGAAGATTGTCTTGTTACTTTCGGGATCAAACCCAACCGGCCTGAAACAGGGTACGGTTATATAAAAGTTGATCACTCTTCGAAGATCAAGTTAAAGGGTGTTTTGAAGGTTGAATGTTTTGTTGAAAAACCAAACCTTGAAACTGCCCAAAAGTATCTTTTAGATGGTAATTACTTTTGGAACTCCGGCATCTTTGTCTGGAAGACCTCTAAAATTCTTTCCGAGATTGAGAAGCACCTGCCGTCTCTTTACCATACCTTAAAGGAGATTGAGTCTTTTCTTTTCCTGTCAGACGAAATAGCCCCTACGGATGCAAAGACGCAAGAACGCAACAGACCAGATAAACCCGACCAACGCCCTGCTCTATGCACTATGCTCTATGCTAATTTGGAGAGCGTTTCCATCGATTATGGCATTATGGAGCGCAGTTCCAACGGATTAATGGTTCCAGCTAACTTTCTATGGTCTGATTTAGGGAGTTGGACAGCCTTGGATGAAATGATAAAAAAGGATGATGCTGGAAATATTGTGAAGGGAAATACGATCGATATTGGAAGCGAAAACTCGACCATATTTGCTGGGGAAAGACTTATTGCCACGATCGGTCTGAAAGACATGGTGGTGGTTGATACCCCGGATGCCACGTTGGTTACCCCGAAGGGAAGGGTCCAAGAAGTTAAAAATATTGTGGAGGAATTGAAAAAAAATGGGCGAGAAGAGCATCTTATTCATAAAACAGTTGAGAGACCCTGGGGAAGCTATACAGTTCTGGAAAAGGGGAACGGATACAAGATTAAAAGGGTTGTGCTCAAGCCTGGAGCGAAATTGAGTCTTCAACTCCACAGGAGGAGAAGTGAACACTGGGTTGTTGTATCAGGAGTAGCCAAGGTAACCAGCGAGAGCGAGACATATTTGGTTCATAGCAATGAAAGTACCTATATCCCCATCAACACAAAGCACCGCCTTGAGAATCCTGGGAAAGAACTGCTTCAGATCATCGAAGTTCAAAACGGTGATTATGTAGAAGAGAACGATATCGAACGCTTCAGCGACGACTACGGCAGAATATAATATTTAACACTTCAACACCGAACAACGGCAACACCGCAGCACTTATTTAGTTTAAATTGTCTCTATCCTCAAGTAAACCCCGTTAGAAATTCCAGTCGTTCGACCCAGAGGCTCTCGACGGGCGGGGCATTAAACCCCGCCCTCCGGGGTGGAGCCCCCTACGGGGCGGAACCCGGAATTATTCTAAAATCTAACCCCGCTGCAGCCGCCGGCCCAGAGGGCCTCTGGCCCGGAGGGAGCAGCGGGGCATTATTTCTAACGGGGTAAAACGATCCTCTAACCTCAAACATTTTAGGAGAAAATAATGGCTGAGTATTCCTTAAGCCCAACCGGGGAAAAATTTCAACTACCAGAGCAGAAAAATTATTTAGAGGAATTCGAACGTCTAAAAATGTTGGTAAATAGCCAACGTGCTTTAGGGAGAGAAATTGTCCTGGTTATGGGCCTGGGATTTGTGGGCGCAGTGATGGCTGCAGTGGTAGCTGACGCTCAGGATGGCAAGGGAAATCCGACCAAGTTTGTAATTGGCATGCAACGCCCGAGTACTCGAAGCTTTTGGAAAATACCTCTTATCAACCGAGGATTATCCCCGATCAGTACTGAGGATCCTGAGGTTGCTTTGATGATCGAGCGATGCGTTAACAAGAAAAAAACACTTACTGCCACGTTCACATACGATGCCTTAAAATTAGCAGATGTGGTGATCGTTGATGTACAGTGTGACTATTTAAAAGAATCCCTCGGTAATGTGAGGAGTGGACAGGCAGAAATGAAAGCCCTGGAGGAGTCGTTTGAAATCATTGCTCAAAACATCAGTCCTCAGACCTTAGTCCTGATTGAAACTACTGTTGCCCCTGGAACAACGGAGCAGATCGCTTACCCAATCATAAAGAAGATGTTTCGAAAACGCAGCATCGAGAGTGACCCGGTATTGGCCCACAGCTATGAAAGGGTCATGCCTGGGAAGAATTATGTATCGAGCATCCGTGACTTCTGGAGAGTATGCAGCGGAGTGAATGAAGAAGCCACCCGGAGAGTTGTCAAGCTCTTGAGCGAAGTTCTGAATACGGAGAAGTTTCCGTTGACAGTACTCGATAAACCTATCGAATCGGAGACGGCAAAAATTGTTGAGAACAGCTATAGGGCCACGATCCTTGCTTTTCTCGACGAATGGAGCCTCTTTGCAGAGCGGAATGGGGTCGATTTAATTAAAGTCATCAATGCGATTAAAGTTCGACCAACCCATAGTAACATCATATTTCCTGGCCCTGGTATTGGAGGGTACTGTCTTCCCAAGGACGGTGGTCTGGGGGTCTGGGCTTACCGCCATATCCATGGATTTGAGGATGAAATTTTCAAGATCACTCCCCTTGCAATTGATATTAATGACACGAGAGCTCTCCATGTGGCCCAACTTACCCGTGACGCTCTCAGAAATATGGGACGCCCGATTGCATCTGCTGAGATTCTGGCCTTGGGAGCTTCCTATCGTGAGGATGTTGGGGATACCCGATACAGCGGCTCTGAACTGATTGTGAGGCGCTTGACGGAGATGGGAGCAGAACTAAAGGTCCATGATCCTTATGTCCTTCACTGGTGGGAATTCGAAAAGCAAGACGAGTATCCTGCATCGTCTCATAGTTTAAAAATATTTTTCCGTGGGCAGGAAAAATTAAAAGATCTTCGTATAGAGCAGGATTTGAAAAAGGCATTGGACGGGGTGGACGCATTGATCTTCGCCGTCAGACATCGACCCTATTTAAATCTTGACCCAAATGAGGTGGTTCAAAGTGCTGGCGGACCGATTGCAGTGATTGACTGTTTTGGTATTCTGAATGATGACAAAATAAAACGATACTTTGAACTTGGATGTGAAGTAAAGGGATTGGGGAGGGGACATGTAAAGCGGATTAAGGATCAGGTTCGTGATAGAAGGGAAGAAATGCTTCTTGATATTCCACTCCCTATTGCAAAAGAAAAATGAAAGGGATGAGAAGATTCGAGATTGAGAATGCTAAAGTGGTTATTTGGTTCTTGACCTTCTCCCCTACGCTATTTTGAGATTGACATAAAGTGGGCCCACGAAATCATGCGTACTCCAATCATTGTGGATGGAAGAAACGTGATCGATCGAAACACTGCCCAACAAGCAAGATTTCTTTACCCTGTTGTTGCATTAAATTCACCACTCCAAATAATGAATCCTTTGCCCATTGAGGGATGAACCTTGAACCAATGGCATTTGTGGGATTACTCCAATAGTGACCTTTAGAAAGTATCATTAAAACAGGGGAAATCTCCTTTTTATCGTGGCATCCAGTTAATTCAATAAGAACTTTATGCAACAATAGGGTTTATAGAGGCATTGGAAAAGGCAAAACGTCCTAAGCTCCCCTTCTTCTAAATTTTCGCACAAATCTATTGACAGTCCCAGTGGATATTAGGAGGACTAAATGAAGTCTCAAATACCCTCATTAACAATATTTTGTCTTATATCGGTATGTGGGCTTTTCACGGTTTTCTCCAGCCCTTTAGCTTTTGCGGTCGACAGCTCTCTTTTTGCAGGCGGGGAAATTGATACAAGGGGCCAGGGCTTTTCATACCTCGGCGTAGACCTCACCCAAAAGATATATGAGAATATTGCCATTTCAGGAAGATTAATTCCAAATTTTCTCAGTTACAAATTTCACTCTGGAGATGAGGTGGTAAGAGCTACATCTCCAGGACTTTATACAGTCGCAGGGGTCAAATTATCTTGGAAACAGACGACATTTGGTCTTTTTGGTGGGACAGAATACAGGTATACAAATCTACATCCTGACGTTAAGAATGCCGACGTAAGAGGAAACACTTTAGCCGGGTTAATTCAAGGTGAATTCGATAGCTGGCTCCCTAGCAGAACCAATTTTAATCTTTTTGCAAGCTTCAGTGGTACCGATAGCTTCTTATACGAAAGGGGAAGAATAAAACAACAGATAACGAATCTAAATTTTAAGAAACCCAATACAATCAATATTGGGGTAGAACAATTCTTCGGAAGAAATCCAGATTTTCGTCAGGTAGGAGTTGGACCGATACTGGAGATATACAATATTCCCAATAGAATTTCCTTTGCTCTGCGAAGTGGTTATAAGCATGATTCAACTTTTGGTAATGGTTTTTATGGAGGGTTAGAGTTTTATATAGGCTTTTAAACGGACTCTCTGTGTGAACGAAGGGTGAGGAACCGAGGGTTTAGCCATTTACCCCGTTAGAAATAATTCCCCGCTCCTCCCTCCGGGCCAGAGGCCCTCTGGGCCGGCGGCTGCAGCGGGGTTAGATTTTAGAATAATTTCGGGTTCCGCCCCGTAGGGGGCTCCACCCCGGAGGGCGGGGTTTAATGCCCCGCCCGTCGAGAGCCTCTGGGTCGAACGACTGGAATTTCTAACGGGGTTTACTTTATTGTGGGTTGATTAAAAATCTCTATGAAAAGGACTTGGCAAGCAATCAAAAAATGGTGGTCCGATGTCTTAGGAACAAGGGTATATTTTCGTTTTGGGGAGAAAGAGGACCGTAAGAGACGATTAGCCGGTCAATTTTTAACATTCATTACAATTGGTCTTGGGTTCTCGTACCTTTTATGGCATTTCGATTTCATCAACTGGGGGTTCTGGTATTCTTTCGTTTTTTTCTTAGCAGAATTAATTGGATTACTCCTATTTGAATTTTTCGCATTCAACGCTTGGTTTCTTAGATTCCATTCCCCGCAAGGGGTGCCATTTGAGAAACCCCTTTCTGTGGATATCTTGATCACTGTGGCTGGAGAACCAGTTGAATTATTAAAGGAGACAGTCGAGGCAGCCGTTCAAATTGATTATCCAGACAAAAAAGTATATGTCCTTGACGATAAGGGCAACATCGAGTATCAGAGAATAGCGGGAAAGTTTAGGTGCGGTTATTTTGCAAGAGAAGACCATAGCGATGCAAAGGCTGGAAACCTCAATTATGCGTTTCGAAGAACCTCGGGAGATCTCATTTTAACTCTGGACGCGGACCAGGTCCCCCAACCCCACATTGTGAATACTCTCATCGGCTATTTTAAGTTTCCATTGGTCGGCTTTGTCCAGACCAAACAGGATTTTAAGGTTCCTAAAGGGGATCCTTTTGGCAATACGGATCGTATTTTTTATAATGTAATGCAAGCTGGGAAAGATACCGATAACGCAGCCTTTTCCTGTGGATCAGGGGTCATCTATAGAAGGAAGGCCTTAGAGGAGATTGGAGGGTTTAGTACTTGGAATCTGGTGGAAGATGTCCACACTTCCATGCTCTTACATGATCGGGGTTGGCGATCAATCTATTACAACTACCCATTAAGCAAAGGCTCTGCTCCTGCAGATATCTATGGGGTTTACAAACAGCGTAAGCAATGGGCTGCTGATTCTTTACGGATGTTATTTTGGGATAACTTTTTTTACCGGAAAGGTTTGACGTTCAAACAGAAACTCCAATATTTCAATCTGGGTTTTGTTTACCTCGTTGCTGCGTTTGTAATGCCTATTTTCTTTCTGGCACCAATCTTGGCTCTTCTCACCAACAATTTTGTCCTGACTGTTCCTGTCCGCAGTTATGTACTCCACCGGTTTCCTTATTTCATTGCCATGTCTGTTGCCTATGGAATAATTAGTTATCCTACCCCATACATGAGAGCATTCCAGATGTGGACTGGGCTTTTTCCAGCCTTTATCCATGCCACCTGGATTGCTCTTCGCTCAAGAAAAAAGAAGCCCTCTTATCAAGTGAATGTGAAGCCGATTGGAAAGATAGAAAAGAAAAACCCTTGGCTGGCCATTCTTCCTCAAGGCGGGATTATCTTGCTTTCTATTTTCTCAGTGATTTATACCTTCATTAAGGGAGTTATTGCCTGGGATTTTTATCTTTTAAATTTTGTCTGGAGCACTTGGTCTGTTTGGACGATGAGCGGGATTTGTCTTGCAGCCATTGGGAAGCATCGATGGCCTGAGGAGGGAGTTTCAGAAAAGAAAATGGTTTCTTCCTTTTTTTTAAAAATAAAGGAACTATTCATAACTGTCATTCTAACCGTTTCCATTATGGTCTTTTTTACGATGGCAGACATGTCCAGGGTGAACGAATATTTAGGAGGTTTTCGCCTTAAGGTCCTATCAGCCTTGAGTTTTGAAAAACCAGTTTCCATGGTTACTAAGGAGATTTTCAAGGGCCCTGAAGTTTCTAAACCATATCTTAAAGAGAAAACCGAGCAGCCAGAGAAATCAGCGGCTGAAGTTATTCTCATGGAGAAAAAAGAAGAAGTTGTGAAAAAGGAGGAGGTTGTAAAAAAGGAAGAAGTAATAAAAAAAGTGATAAAAAAGGAGGAGGTTATCAAAAAGGAAAATTGGGTTGTCCATGTGGCTTCTGTAAGGACAAAAGAACAGGCGATGGTCTACAAAGAGCGATTGATGGCCGCTGGATTTTCTGCCTATAGCATTCTCGCAAAGGTGAAAGGGGAAGATTGGATTCGAGTTCGTGTTGGATTTTTCAATGGCAGGGGAGAAGCTCAGAAGGCCGGTGAAGAAATTGAAAAGAAGTTTATTGCTAAAGGCCCTTATTGGATTACCAAGGTTTCAAAGAAGGAGATGGAAGATCTCCTTGGAAAATAAATTTAGCGAACCATGGGTAGGTCTTTACCTTCCAGACGATGTTTATTGCGCTCCCCAGAGGGCTTGTAGATATATTCAATTATTGGGGAAAAGGATTCAGCTACTCTCTTTCTATATCGCCTGGGGATTTAGAAGGAGGCCTGATCTTGGGGGAATTCAGGGGGTCCTAAATAGTGGTTTCATCCCCCTCATTACTTGGGAGCCATGGCGTCTGCCTCATGGGGTACCTGAGGGTACCCGACCCGAGGATCAACCTGATTTTTCACTCTCAGAGATATTAAAAGGGAAGTATGATGACTACATCTTAAATTGGGCTATCGATCTTAAACGGATTTCAGGCCTCCTCTTCTTTCGTCCAATGCATGAAATGAATGGAAATTGGTATCCCTGGTGCGGAAAAGTCAATAGGAATCGACCCGAAGAATATATTGAGGCTTGGAGCTATATCCGATCTATATTTACTGAAGCTGGAAATGATCATCTCATCTGGGTTTGGTCACCTTATGCTCATTCCGTGCCGGATGAATCGGGGAATGAAATTTGGCGATATTATCCCGGGCCAAAAGAAGTTGACTGGGTGGCCTTGGATGGGTATAATTGGGGAAATATGCAGGCATGGTCCAAATGGCAAGAATTCAAAGAGATTTTCGGGGAGGCTTATGAGGAATTGGCTTCGCTGGCTCCAGAAAAACCGATGATAATAGCAGAGGTGGGCTGTTCTGAAGAAGGAGGAGATAAAGGTAAATGGATTGGAGAGGCCTTCCAAATTTTAAGTGACAAGTTTCCTAAAATCAAAGCATTGATATGGTTCAATATCAAAAAAGAATGCGATTGGAGAATAGAATCTTCTTTGCAATCATTGAAGGCTTTCCGTAAGAGCTTAAAGAATTGGACTTTTATGGCTTCCGGCCAAAAGCTGGGAGCGCTTCATTGAAGCAAGAAGGAGGGGGAAAATGAGAACCTTTACAATCAGACATTGTTTTGTTATCGCGTTGTTTGTCATTTCACTAGTAGGAGTTTTGCAAAGTCCGGCCTTTGGCTTTTCGATGACTATTGATGCGATAGATGATGCTGGTCAATACGCTGGACAACCTGCCTATGTTAAATTTGTTGTTGATCCTTCTGGGGTGACTCTGACCACCATTACTACGGCCGAGGTTTCAAACCAGTGGACTTCTTCTTCTGATGTTTATTCTTATGCCACCTTAAACAATATCCCTGGGCCATGGTTTTTGCAATCCGCTGGCAATATCTGGTCTTCCGACAATGACTTTATTGTAGGAGATACTTTTACAGCCCTCGATGCTGGAGTATACAGAATATCACCTGTGGATGGAGCCTTTCAGTACGATTCCTTCGACTGGAGTGGCGTTGCAGAGAAATGGCTCTGGCAACTTCAAATCTATGCCGTCGGGGGTGATAATTATACGTTAGGGTCTGATGTCCTCTATGATTCAGCAGCCGTGGCTTTAGGGGCAAATCTTGGAAAGTATATGGATATAGCCTTAGCTGAAGGAGAAAAGCTGATTTTCTGGATTGCCGATGGGAGACTCGATGGTGATCCATCCGAACGCAATACCATTGATAATTCAGGGTCCCTTACTTTCGATGTTACAGAAATTCCCACACCCATTCCTGAACCCTCAACCTTAATCCTCACTGGAACAGGTCTATTCTTTCTGGCACGACGATTCCGAAGGTCATTGATCCCTTTGAGATAGATCGAAGTCACAGCTATGGTTGAGATAATTTTTTGGTCAATATTGATGATCTCGTAAAAAGTCTAAAAACTGTCACTCCTGCGGAAGCAGGAGTCCAGAACTATTTGAATTTACTGGATTCCCGCTTTCGCGAGAATGACAAAATTGGAGAAATTACGACTTTTTACGAAACCATCAATATTAGGAATTATTTTTTACACCTACTTTGGCTATCCCCTTTTTATTTTGATCTTGATTTGAATTGGGCTCATGAGATCATGCGCACTCCTATTATTGTCGATGGAAGAAATGTATTCGAACGAACCACTACCATAAAGGCAGGATTTTTATATAAAGGCATTGGAAAAGGAGTTCGTCCCTAGAATTAACATCAATGAAAACGGAGATGGCAAATTGAAGATGGACCCCACACATCCTCCAGCACTGGTGATAGGAGTGGATGTGAGCGCTCTCAATGTGATTCGAAGTCTGGGGGGACACGGTATTGAAGTTTATACGATGGGACGTGACACCAGTGACTATGGAGCAGCAAGCCGTTATGCTAAGTTCGTGCTTTGCGACGACCTCACCGATGAAAAAAAGGTTATCTCTAAACTTTTAGAAATCTCTCGAAATCTTGGAAGGAAGATGGTTCTCTTCTGTACATCAGACCTGCACGTTCTGCATGTTTCAAGAAATAGAGAAGTTCTCAAACCGTTTTTTGAGTTTGTACTGCCTGACCATGAAGTCATCGAAACGCTCATGGATAAGAAAAATTTCAATGATTTTGCAAATCGTCATGGGTTTTCCGTCCCCCAAACCTTTTTTTCAAAAAACTCAACAGATTTTCAAAAGGTGGCGTCAAGCCTCCCTTATCCCTGCGTCATAAAACCGCTTTATCGGACAATCTTCTGGAGCCTATGCGTGCCGCCTGAAAAAAAAGTCATGAAGGCCGACTCTCCTCAAGATCTAAGACAAAAGCTTTCGGATTTGAGAGCCCTGGATATACCACTTATCTTCCAAGAATGGATACCCGGAGGTGACCAACAGGTCTATTTTTGTCTTGCATACCTTGACAGGTATGGTAAGCCATTGGCTCTTCTCGCTGGAAGAAAGTTAAGACAATACCCCTCACTGACAGGAGTGACCAGCCTTGCTGAAAGTATCACAAACCCAAAAATGGCAGAGATCACATTGGAAGTCTTAAGTACAGCACGATGTACAGGCCTCTGTTCTGTGGAATTCAAATATGACGCTTCTGATGATTCATTCAAAATCACTGAGCCGACTGTTGGACGCGTTGACCTCCAGGAAGGGATCAGTACTCAGGCAGGTCTTGATATTCCATTCATAGCGTATCAAGATGCCCTGGGAATTCCTCAATCTGGCCAGATTGATTATGAAAAGGGAGTCAAATGGATCAATGAACCATTTGAATTCAATGCGCTTTTGAGCCATGGGGGAGAAAACGGGCATAGAGTAAGAACATTTTTTCACCCTTACCAGGGTGGCCACCATAGTTTTGCACTTCTATCATTGCATGACCCAATGCCATTTCTTCGCTTTTTAACATTGGCAGGCAAGCGCGGGTTTCGTTATCTGAAGAAGGCTGTCCTGTCCCTCTAAAGGCAAGGCTATCTTCCTGTGTTAATCGTTGAAGAAATCACCAACATAGAAAACTTACGGCAGCTTGGCGCGGTCTGGAACCCCCTCCTTTCTCAGAGTCGTTCTGACAGCATCTTTCTAACCTGGGAGTGGGTATTTAACTGGTGGCAGGTGTACGGTCAGAGAAAAAAGCTCTGCGTATTAGTACTGAGGGGCCAAAATGGAGATATCATTGCCATTGCTCCCTTCTATGTTCGCAAGAAAAAAGTTCTCAAAAGTTTTTCGACTCATGAGGTGAGATTCCTCGGAACCGGTGAAGATGTAAGTCCGGATTATTTGGATCTCATAATAATGAAAGATAGGGAAGATGAGGCGATCAATGCTTTTATAGAATATATTTCAAGGAAGGATGGATGGGATGTTCTCAACCTAACGGACATGTTATCGACTTCTATTTCCTATGCTATTTTAGAAAAAGCGGCTTCCGATAAGGGATTAATTGTTAAGAAAAACGAATGCGCAACCTGTCCCTATATCCAAATTCCCTCTTCCTGGGAGGAGTATATTTCTGGTCTAAGCAAGAACATGCGATATAATGTCAAACGGCGGATACATAATCTCGAGAAAAATTTCAAGACGAGGTACTTCACCTGGCAAGATATTGAAGGGCTGCAAAACGCGATGGAAAGACTGGCCTTCCTCCATAATAAAAGGTGGGAGGAGAAAAGCTCGATTCATAGTTTTTCCAGTAAGGAATACAATGCGTTCCATCAGGCTGTCGCCAAGGAGTTTGTCCCTAAGGGGTGGCTGCAGCTGAGCTGTCTGGAATTAGATGGTGAAATCGTTGGTATTTTGTACGATTACCGTTACAAGAACAAGATATATTATTATCAAGGAGGTTTTGATCCTTCGTTTTACAAATACAGTCTTGGCCTTGTGCTTCGAGCTTATGTGATTCAAAAGGCCATCGAGGATAAGATCGAAGAAATAGACCTTCTGAAGGGAGGATATGACCATAAATATAAGTGGACGGAATCTGATCGAAATACAGTAAACCTGATGATTGGTAAGGATACCATTGGGAGTAAGTTTTTTGTCTTTGATGAATTCAGAAAACCGCAAATGAAAGCTGCTATCAAGAAAGCACTTCCGAATTTTTTATTGAAAATGATAAAGCGCATAACAGAAGGAAGTACAATTGAAAACTAATAAATCTGTATGCAGCGTGAGTTAGCAAACTTACTGATATGAGTAGTAAATTACTGCCAATTGCCATTATAGCTCATAATGAAGAAAAAGTTATAGAAAAATCAATTGAGAGTGTTTTAAGCCAAAATGCTCCTTTTGGGTATTCAGCCAAAGTTTTAGTTGTAGCAAATGGTTGCAGCGATAAGACAGAAGAAATTGTTCAACGGCTCGAACAGCAGAATCCGAATAGAGTTGTACTTGTGGCTACAACGGAGAAAGGGAAAACCCGAGCAATTAATAAAGCCATTAGTTTTTTTGACCAAATTTCAAATAATGATGTTCCGGTTCCCTATGTCATATTTTTGGATGCTGATTGTGAGTTTATTGGTAAAGAAGCCCTTATCAACTTTGTCAAAAGATTTGAGGAGAACGGAGAGTTATGCGCTATTGCGGCGGACTGTGTACCGGATGTCTTCTTTAATTCGAGAAAGGACATGACCGCTGAGGTTTACAGGGCAACTTACAGATTTGGAGAATCCTTGAAGATCAATTCAATTTCGGGAATGGGCTACGGCATTCGGTTTGATGTGCTAAAAAAGATAAATTTCCCGGAGTTCCAATTCGCAGAAGATATGTACGTCTCCCATAGACTCCACGGAAGGTTTCTTAAGGACCGAAATATCCAAATTGTTTTTAAGACCACATCTGATCTCCGTGGTGAGATCAATAGGAGAACAAGGCAGGAGATTTCTACTCAGCGTTACCATGAATATTATTCTTATCTAAAAAAGAGAGGGGTAAGAATTAAACTATTTGAGGAATCCCTTGGAGATGATTATGAATGGGGGGCTATGAATGGGAACACCGTAAAAGCTTGGCTTGGCTTAAAGGGCGTTAAATCCAAATTCTTTGTAACGTTCTATTACTTGATAACGATTTATGCGAGGATAAAGGCGCACCGAGCACTTAAAAAAATACAAAAAGATGAGGATTTAGATTATTGGAAGGTATTGAGGTAAAGTTTTCGAAGTAACCAAAAATATGAATAAGAGAAGCCGAGTTAAAAATGTCATTAAAAGATTTTTATATTTTTCCCTTTTTTATTTGCGATTATTCGATCTCTTTCTGAAGATATTAGTAAAAGTGCGTCACCAGCATCCTTGTATTATTCTCTTGTATCATAGAATTACAAATAATAACTCAAAATATCATAATAAAGAACGGGCGATGCATCACCACATAAAGCATCTGGAAAGAGAGCTCCCGTATTTTAAGAAAAATTATCAAATATTGACTCTCGATGAGGTAATCCAGGGCTTGAAGTCAGGGGTGGGTTTCAGGAGGCCATCCGTCGCAATAACTTTCGATGACGGTTATTTAGATAATTATACCCTAGCCTATCCAGTTTTGAAAAAATATGGAGTGCCTGCGACCATTTATCTTGCTACCGATTTTATTGGAACATCGCAGAGAATATGGACAGACCAGATTGAGTTCATGCTTTTAGGGGCCAGGAAGGATCAATTCAGCCTACATAGGCTCTTCGGGGATAAAGAACTGCGAATAAAAACGAAGGAAGAGAAAGAGCAAGTCAGTAATAAAATTACAGAAGCGCTCAAGAAGAGGCCAGATGCTGAGCGTACAGAAATACTGTGTGAACTTTTTAAAACCCTGGAAATAAATAGCAATCATGGTAAAGATTGCGAGGAAAGAATTATGCTAAATTGGGATGAGGTGCGAAAAATGGCAAAGAATGGAATAACCATTGGCAGCCATAGTCACACTCACCCTATCCTTAGTCGGATGCCAATTCAGAAAGCAAAAGAGGAAATTTTAGAATCGAAGAAGATTATTGAGGAAAATCTAAGCATAAAGGTTAAGCATTTCGCTTTCCCCAATGGTAAACAGGACGATTTCAATGAAGAACTCAAGGACTATTGTCAGGAGGTTGGTTTTGAAAGTGTTGCCTCTGTAATATATGGCACAAACTATGCTTCAAATGAAAGCAATTTCGTTTTAAAAAGGATTAGCGCAATCACCCCTGTGTGGATGTTAGCAGGAGAATTGGTAAGATTGTTCTGGAAAGACGGGATTAAAAAGGGATTCCAAAGAACCCAACAAACCCAAAGAACCCAATAAACTCAACAAACTCATTATTATGAAAGAAATGATTCAAGAGCTGATCCAGTATCGCCATCTGCTCTACATGCTTACCTGGCGGGATATCAAAATTAAGTACAAACAATCGGTCATGGGTTTTTTGTGGGCGATTTTTATGCCGATGATGATTGTGGCAGCAGGGATTATGGTTAAGAAAGCCTTTTCCATGCTTTCAGGAAAACCAATGGATTTGACTCAATTAGCCTCGGTTTCGGTAAAGTCTATCCCATGGGCTTTTTTTGTATCCTCGATTCGGTTTGCCACCAATAGCCTTGTGGGTAATATTAATTTGGTTACTAAGATATATTTCCCGAGGGAAGTTTTTCCGCTTACTTCTGTTGCGGCCAATTTCTTCGATTTTGCAGTAGCCTCTATTCTTCTTATTATCATCCTGGCAATTGCAGGTATTGGGGCGAGCGTCTACTTGCTCTGGCTACCGGTATTATTGATCATTCTTATTCTCTTGACAACCTGGGTTGGAATGCTTCTTGCCTGTGCCAACCTTTTTTTCAGAGATGTCAAATACATTGTGGAAGTCATTTTGACATTCGGCATCTTTTTCACTCCAGTTTTTTACGAAGTGGAAATGTTTGGCAAATGGGCGCCAGTGCTACTTTCAAACCCTGTTGGAAGCATCCTCGAATCTATCAATTCCGTGGTTGTCCTTCAACGTCCACCGAATATGTTCTGGCTCGGTTATAGTGCCCTGTGGGCGGTAGGGGGACTGCTCATTGCATGGAATATATTCCATAAAACAGAGTTTGCCTTTGCGGAAAATATATAGCGGATAGCGAGTAGCGGATAGAGAATAGAAACTATACGCTAACCGCTAAATGCTGATATGAAAGTAATGAGTTACAAAGAATTGGAAGCGTATAGAAAATCTTATGAAGTTGTAAAAAAGGTTTATGAAATTACAATTTCCTTCCCAAAGGAAGAAATATACAGTCTTACTACTCAAATAAGAAGATCATCTATTTCTATACCAAGTAATATTGCTGAAGGATACATGCGGGGTTCTAAAGAGTACATCCAATTTATAAAAATTGCATTAGGATCTGCTGCAGAATTAGAAACTCAGCTTTCATTGAGTAAGGATTTAGGTTTCTGTGACGACAGGTCATTTAACGAAGTTTTTATGCTGAATCAAGAGGTTATAAAACTTTTAAAAACTTACATTAAAAAGCTAACTATTTCTAATCGCTAAAGACTATTCGTTATTCGCTAAACACTAATCGCTATAGACAATTCGCTATACGCTAATCTCTAAACGCTAAAGGCTATACGCTATGAATGACACTGCTTTAGAATTCAACCACGTCTGGAAGAAATTTAAGCGGGGAGAAAAGTATAATTTCTTAAGGGATGCAATCCCTACCATTGTCAAAAGAGTCTTTTCAAGAAATTTCCATGAAGAGTTGGAGGCAGGAGAGTTCTGGGCTATCAAGGATGTCTATTTCGAAGTCAAAAGGGGAGAAGCACTTGCCATAATCTGTCCGAATGGAGCAGGTAAGAGTACAATATTGAAGCTCCTCAGCGGGATTCTGGGGCCAAATAGGGGAGAGATCAAAGTAAACGGGAGACTAAGCGTCCTTATTGAAGTAGGAGCAGGTTTTCAGCCTGATTTAACTGGCATCTAAACGATTCCCCAACCAAATTACACCCCTTATTTTGGAAAATGAACTCAGAAATATAATTGCCTGAAGAATACTTGATACTAATAAAATGTAATATCTTATTTTTTAGACTTTGGGATAGCAAAACATGGAACAAATAGTAGAAATTAACTGGCTCATAAATGACTGCTGCAATTTCAACTGTGTTTACTGTTATCCTGGGAGCAAAAAAAATGAATTCATTGGCGTACGGGATGTCAATAAAATTGTTGATGGTTTTAAGAAAACAGGCTTGAGGTGGTTAATTTACATAACAGGAGGCGAACCTTTTTTATCCCCCAATTTTGTGGAACTGTGTCAGAAACTTACTGAAGACCATATTATAAGCATCAATTCAAACATAGCCCATCATGACGTTTATCGGTTTGCCGAACTCATCGATCCGGAGAAAGTGAGATGTGTTCATTGCAGCTTCCATATTATCGAAAGGGAAAGGTTAAACTTAGTTGACGATTTTATTAAAAAATATAAATACTTAGAAAGTAAAGGATTTTATGTATTTGCCTCATATGTTTTATATCCAAATTTAATCAATAGATTTAGAAGAGATTATGAATTTTTTAAATCAAAAGGATTAATATTAAGGCCAAAATTATTTAGAGGATCTTATAACAGGTTCAATCCTAATATAATTAATTTTCCTTTTCTTAGGAGGTTCAAACCTTATTTTATATTAACCTATCCTGAAGCATATTCTACCAGACAAAAAGAAAAAATTATTCCATATATAAAGCAGAGCCAGGAAGATGGAAATTTCAATATAGACCATAAAGAAGACTTATGGGAAGGGCGACTTTCCGATATATACCTTGATGCATCCTTTATCGATGGGTTCCCGTCTTTTACGGGAAAATATTGTATGGCTGGAAAAACATTTGTGCGCATGACGCCGACAGGTGAGGCCTATCGATGCTATAATGATGATCATTATTTTGGTAATTTATTCGAGGGGACAATAAGGCTATTCGAAAAACCAGCGTTATGTACTTCTGATTTCTGCACCTGTCCTTATATCGGTTATAGGCATGTTTTAGTGGAAAATAAGGAAATTTATGGCGATAAATATAAACCCCTTTCAGTCCGTCTTACAGGAGGGGAATGATTGTTATCAAAAATAAAACAAACAATTATTAATAAGATAGAATCGGTCATTTTACAGGTAAGGCTTTCCATAGTTATTTTTGAAAATACTTGTATTTTTTATTGCCTTAAAAAACCTTCTTCAAAAGAAATTGCACAAAAGAACAATATTATTATTGTAGGGGGAGAGTTATTTAATAAAGGCGCCCAGGCAATGACGTTCACAGTTATCGACCGAATGAAAAGAATCAAGCCCCACAGTAATATATTCTTATTTTCTAACCGCGATTTTTTTAGAAAAGATGAAGAAAAGGCTATTTACTCCTTCACAATCATGCCTTGGAATTTGGAAACAAAATTATCGCTTTTGAATTATCTGAGAATTTTTCGTAAAAAAAATCAGAAATGTTTGCAAGACTCATTAGAAAAGATTATTAAAGACGCAGAATATTTTATTGACGTAAGTGGTTACGCATTAGGATCGGCATGGGGATGGTTGAAATCGATTGATTATTTATTAAATATAGCGGTTGCAAAGAAATATTCTGTTCCTTATTATATCTTCCCTCAATCTATAGGTCCATTTAATTATAGGTTTATCGATAAATTGCCACTGAATTTTTTAATGAAATCGTATTTAAAATATCCAAATAAAATATTTTGCAGGGAAAAAGAAGGCCTATCAAGCTTATATAAATTTACAAAAAATAACATTGAAAGAGCTTATGATATTGTTTTGCAAGGTCAGGAATATGATCTATCAAATATATATATAAAAAAACCATACTTAAAAAATATAAAAATAGAATCCAATTCAGTGGCTATAATTCCAAATACAAAAGTTATTGAGCGCATAGAAGCGGGGAAATTATATTCCACTTATATTTCAATTATAGATAAATTAATTAATGCTGGGAAAAAAATATATATATTACGACATTCTTTTGAAGACATAGATATATGCAAAAAAATGAAACAGTATTATCCAGATAATGGAGTTTTGGAATTAATACCGGATGATTTAAATGCTATTGAATTAGAAAGGGTTGTAAAACAATTCGACCTCATAGTGGCTTCCAGGTACCATTCCATAATACACGCGTACAAGAATGGAATACCAGTATTAGTAATCGGATGGGCTACAAAGTATCGGGAGTTATTAGATACTTTTGGACAGTCGGAATATCATTTCGATGTGAGAGGAGGTCTTGATGATGATAAAGTAAATTTAGCACTCGATAAGCTATTGTCATCATATCAATCTGAAAAGAAGAAAATTATAGACAAAATGTCTTCTTTGGCTAAATGCGATGTTTACGGGACTTTGATTTAACAAGCAATAGAGCTGATGGATAAAAACATATTAATGGGCCTGTGAGAGTACTTCAAAAAACAAGGCGAATATGGATATTTCGGTAATATTAGCTACTTATCATCGCCCTGAGATTTTAAACCGGACTTTAGAAAGTTTCTGTTCGTTAGATACTCATACACTTAAATGGGAGGTCTTGGTTATTGATAATGTATATGATATTAAAACACGAGAGGTCGTTAATAATTATCGAAATAAATTACCAATTAAATATTTATTAGAAAGCAAAAGAGGTAAAAGTAATGCAGTTAATAAAGCCATTGAAGTTGCTAAGGGGATACTATTCGTTTTTACTGATGACGATGTTATTGCTGATCGTAATTGGCTGAAAGAAATGTGGGAGGGCTCAAAACGTTGGCCAGATTATTCAGTTTTTGGTGGAAAAATCTTGCCCAAATTTCCAGAGGGGAAGAAAATCTTGATATCAGAAAAAACCTCTTTTTTTAAGGGCGCCTATGTCGTTGGAGACTGGAAGATAGATGAGGGACCATATGAGGCTAAGAATGTATGGGGGCCGAATATGGGAATTCGGACTTCCATATTTCATCAAGGATGGAGATTTAATCCATGTGTTGGTCCCAACGGAGATAATTATATAACTGGTGATGAGACCGAGTTAACAACCCGACTTGAAAAAGAAGGTATAGAAGCTGTTTTTATTCCGAAAAGTATAGTATACCATCAAATTCGATCGGAACAGTTAGAACGTGAGTGGCTATGTAGAAGAGCATTTATCAATGGAAGAACGGAAGTTTGGAATTCTGGACGGGTTCGAGTGCCTTTGCTATTAGGAGTTCCAAGATTTTTAGTGCGAGCATTGATGGAGACTTATGTAAAGAGAATGATTTATTTTTTTAAGAAAGAAAGATCTATAGAAATGGCGATAGAGTACTGGAGAATAAAAGGAAAGATTTATCAATATAAGGAAAATACTTTAAAAACTTTTGACACAAAAATTCGCAGTTCAAAATCTTAAATTCGAAATAGGAATAGTGTATGTCTGACATTGCTTTAGAATTCAACGATGTCTGGAAGAAATTTAAGCGGGGAGAAAAGTTTCATTCCCTCAGAGATTTGATCCCTGCGATGACGAAAAGACTCTTTTTAGGAAATCAGCGTGGAGAGTTAGAGGAACAAGAATTTTGGGCATTACAAGGGGTTTCTTTTCAGGTTAGACGCGGAGAGGCGCTTGGGGTTATTGGACCGAATGGAGCAGGCAAGAGCACTATACTGAAGCTTCTCAGTGGCATCATGAGGCCCAATAAGGGGGAGATTAAGGTAAATGGTCGACTAAGCGCCCTTATCGAAGTGGGAGCAGGTTTTCATCCTGATTTAACGGGTAGAGAAAACATTTATCTCAATGGTGCTATCCTTGGAATGAAAAAAAGTGAAATAGATAAGAAGTTTGACGAAATTGTTGATTTTTCAGGCGTACAAGAGTTTATTGACACACCAGTGAAACGATACTCATCCGGAATGTATGCAAGACTTGGATTTTCTGTAGCCGCTCATGTAAACCCGGATATCCTCTTGGTGGATGAAGTATTGAGCGTAGGTGATTTACAATTCCAAGAAAAATGCATAAATAAAATGCTATCCCTAAAAGAGGAAGGAATTCCAATTGTTTTTGTTTCTCATAATCTCCAATCAATTCAGCTTCTTTGTAAAAGAGCTATTCTTTTGAGAATTGGGAAAATCAGCAAAGAAGGAAGCGTTGAAACGGTTCTAAGCGAATACCTATTTCCCAAGGGTATAACTACGGATTCCTTAAGTGAGTGTAGCATAACCGATGTTACTTGCCTTAATTCCCTTGGGGAGAAAAGTAATGTATTCAAAGCTGGAGAAAGGGTTATTCTTAAATTTAATATTAGAACCAACAGACCTCTAAATGAATACTTGCTTGGCTTCTTAATTCGTAAGAGTACAGATGGCTCTTTACTTTGTAGTTACGATTTACCACTTTCACTGCTAAAAGATGAAGGTGATACAACTAATTCTTTTTTAGAAAAAAGTGGCATTTTGGAATTTCAACTGAATCTATTAAGAGGCTTATATACAATCACTCTTCACCTATATCACAGTCCATCCAAAAGACATGTATTCTGGGCTGATAACATAATTTCCTTAACTTCTGAAGAGAGAATCAGTTGGGAAGGAGTATCTTACTTAAAACCAAGACTTTATGGTGTAGGTGAAGCAACAAAAGATTTTCCACATAAATCCTTAGCTCCATATCATAATCCATAACTGGAATGATCTTAAAGATAAACTTAATTGTTTGCAGTCTGACATCAAGTTTGATTTTTTTATTTCTGAGTTTAACTTAGTGTTCGGATCCTTTTTAATCCATAAACAATACTTGGTGGTAATCCTTTGAAATTTCTCCTTGTTTCACAGCAACGCTGTTTTAACGCTTTGTAATTCCATGATTCTTGCCAATGGGTTCAGAAGTTTGGGTCTCACAACGTCACTCAATAAAGTAATTAGTTAAATAAAATTTTTAATAAAGATTAGGATATATAGTGAAATTGTACAAAAAGATATTATCCGATGCACTTAAAATATTAGGGTACAATGTTATGAGAATAGAGTATAATTTTTTGATCATAAAAAAGAATATTGATAAATTTGAACGAAATAAGTATTTGTATAATTACATGTTAAAACAACATCTTATTGATTTATTAAAGAAATGCAAAGTTAACTGTATTCTAGATGTTGGTGCTAACAGAGGGCAATATGCTCTTGAATTACGAAAACTGGGGTATAAAGAGAATATTATCTCTTTTGAGCCAGTTAAAGAATCTTTTGATGAATTAAAAAAGTGTTCAAGATTTGACTCAAAGTGGACCGTCTACCCTTTTGCTTTAGGAGAAAAAAATTTTACAACTCAAATTCATGTTACAGATGAAACACAATTTAGTTCATTATTCAAACCGAATTTAAAATCTAAAGAATTATTCGGAAATATCTCTAAAGTTAAACGAAAACAGGAGGTAGAAGTTCGTCGGTTAGATTTTGTTTTGAGTAAAATAGTCGATAATATGAAAAACCCCTATTTTTTTCTTAAAATTGACACCCAAGGCTATGACTTACAGGTTTTTTCAGGGTTAGGAGAGTATGTTGAAAAAGTGGTAGGATTGCAATCAGAGGTTTCGGTAATTCCAATATATGAGGGGGGAGCGCTTATGTCTGAGGCCCTATCATTTTATGAATCACATGGATTTAGAATTACTGGATTGTTTCCTGTATCTATAGATCGGTCAACTTTTCGAGTAATAGAGTTTGATTGCACTATGGTGAACTATTCATTTTCTCAACAAAAAAATTTTATTACTGGGCCCGTATCCATTACACAAAAGAAATGGTTTTGAGTTAGAAATCACTTGGTAGTCAAAAATAAATGTAATAAAAAATAGCTTATGCTTGTAAGTGTAATCATACTGGTTTTTAATGGCGAAAAATATATAAAACAGGCACTGGAAACCGTCTATTCCCAAAGCTATAAGAATTTTGAAGTAGTCTGTGTAAATGATGGATCTACAGACAACACTGAAGCAATCGTTAAAAATTTTGACAAAAAAATAAATTTAAAGCAGCAATATTAGAATTCTATTTCGTGGCCGAACACTGCCTACCAAAAATAAAAATATTACAGTCGAATTGTCCAGTTATTATAGACACCGTTGATGTTCATTATTCAAGACTTTATTTAAAATATCAGGTTACAAAAGATGTGAAGGACCTTCGAAAGGCTGAAGAAACAAAAAGGCGTGAAATTAAAATAAAGCTAACTATGTCGATATCCGGTTAATATCTGCGAAAGTAACGGAAAAAATGGGATGATATATCTCAAAGTTCATAGAGAGAGAAATGAATTCAATGTTTTTTGAAAAAACATCGAATAAATCAGAAATATCTTATAAACTCAAGAAATAATTTAAATATTTCTTATTTAGTTATAAAGTTTTTTGATGAAAAAAATATTACTAATTTCTTATGATTTCCCCTTACCAGAAGATCATGGTAGCCGAATGCGGACTATGAATTTTGTTAGGTTCTTCCAAAATTATGGAACTATCGATTTGGTTTACAAACAAGGTAAATATAGAGATCATACTTTGGAAAACCCATTCAATAGAGAATATTTAATGGAGGGGGACGGGAAAATAAATAGAGTAAAAGGAATAAGAAGATTTGGCAAAAGAATTCATAGACTAATCAACAGATTACCATGGATTATTAGTGAGGCGGAATTATCGCTAGAAAAAGGACTATCCTCGTTAATATATTCTAAGGAGTATGACATTATTCTTTCTCGGTACGCTTATAATGCAGCGAGTTTATTAAATCTGGCAAAAGATTACAGGAAAAGAGTAATAATTGATTATGATGATATTTTGTCCGACTCGCTTTACGATGTAACCTCCGGCGAGAACAAAGGAATATACTGGAAGTTGAGAACATATTTGGACAAAAGGTTTTTAATGAACTATGAAAAAAGATGCCTCTGTTTTGGTACGGCGATTTTTTGTTCGGAAAAAGATGGGAAAAAAATGGCTGGAGGCAAGCAGAGGGAGAATACATTCGTTGTTCCGAACATTTATCGTAATGAATTTTTTATGAATTATAATTTTGGAGAGGGGTTCAATAAAATAAAGAACATTCTTTTTGTTGGAACACTAAATTATAGACCAAATGTTGCCGGCTTAGAATGGTTTATTGAATCAATTCTGCCAGACGTCAGGAGAAAATATAATGATGTTAAGATATATATTGTCGGTAAATCACCCAAAGAAGACATATTGAATCTATGCCGGAGGTATGAGGGTATAAAGGTTTATCCAGATGTTGAGGATGTAAGGGTTTATTATAAAGAGTGTGGCGTAATAATTGTACCTTTAATGAGCGGCGGCGGTACTCGTATAAAGATTTTAGAGGCTGGCCTTTCAAAGAGGCCTGTTATTTCAACTCCTGTGGGAGCGTATGGATTAGATTTGGTTGCTGGTAAAGACCTTTTATTGTTCGAGGATAAGGATACTTTCTTATCACGATATACTGAGCTCCAAAATCAAAACCTGTATAATACGTTAGTCTATAATTTGTGTGAAGTTGTTCTTTCAAAATATTCGACAGCTAAATTTAACGAAGCTATGGAAAATGTATTAATGAGTCTATTCAAAAGTCACAAGTTTTAGAATCACTAATTATTAATCCTATGAATAAGGTATCGGTGATTATCCCCACATACAATTGTGCTCGCTACATCACCAAGGCTATAGAATCCGTCTTGAACCAGACATATAAGGATTTCGAGATAATTGTTATGGATGATGGTTCGACGGATAATACGAGAGAACTGTTATTAAAATACATTTCAGAGGGCAAAATAAAATATTATTTTCAAAATAACAAGGGGCAATCAGCTGCAAGAAATACTGCGATTAAATTATCTCACGGCGATTTAATAGCTCTTTTAGATGCTGATGACATCTGGTTCCCCGAAAAATTGAAATTACAGGTAAATTATTTTTTGGATCATACTGACGTTGCCATGGTACATTCAAACATCAGTATTGGTACAAATGATTCTATTATTACTCCTGATTTGCCGATAATAAAAAGACACAGAAGCTTCTCTATTTTTGAGGAATTATATCTTGGTAATTTTGTCAACATATCTACAGTCGTATTAAGGCGTGAATCTCTAAATGTTGCAGGTCTTTTTGATGAGGGTCTTAGAAAAGCTGAAGATTATGATTTATGGCTGAGAGTCGCAGCAAACTTTAAAGTTGGATATCAGGATGTTGTTACAGGAGTTTACCGCATACATAATGATAATTCGAGTAGGGATACTATTGGAATGAATATTGGAGTTCTTAACGTATTAAAAAAGATGAAAAATTTGTATTCTGAACATGTTTCAAAAATTCCAAGGGAGAAAATAAATGATAGATATTTAAGGTTAAATTGGTCAATAGGCTATGAATATTTTTGCAAATATGATTTGGTTAATGCCAGGAAGTATTTTTTAAATGCGTTAAGATTTGAAAAGACTTCAATACCCATATATATATATATATTATCAACCTATTTGAACGCTAAGATGATTGGCAGAATAAGAATAATAAAGAGAAAAATTATAAAGGAAAGTGGACAGAAAGGATTATAGAAATGGCAAGAGTTAGTGTGGTTATCCCTACGTTCAATTGCGCCCAATATATTGTTGCAGCCGTTGAATCCGCTCTGGGCCAGACATACAAGGATATAGAAATAATTGTTGTTGACGACGGATCAAAAGATAACACGCATGAAATCATAAAGGCTTACGAAAATGCAGGTTTGATAAAATACATTTTTCAGGAAAATAAAGGCCTCCCAGGCGCGCGTAATACGGGAATCCTTAAATCAACTGGTGAGTTTTTAGCTTTTTTGGATGCTGATGACGAACTGGACAGGCGAATGGTCTCCATGTGCTTGGAACGGATTGAAAAGGAGGATACAGAATGGTGTCTGATTGATATTCTTAGAATTGAAAATACAGGATCAGAAATCAAAGAGGAAGTCCAGAGGTGCAATATACCAGAAAACAATTTGGACACTCAAATCTTAGCTGATGATTTCATCAGAAGGGCTCCTTTTTTTAGAAAAAAGAGTCTTTTTGAGATCGGTCTTTATGACGAAGATATGCGTATCAGGGAGGATTGGGACATTAATATCAGAATGATACTTGCAGGTAAGCGTTTTAGTTATGTTCCAGAGCCATTATATATCTATAAAATAAGGAGTAACAGCCTCGTAAAGACAAAATATAAGAAAAAGTATGATTACGCCCTGAAATTGCTAAAAAAGCACAGTAAAAAAATAGCAGATGATGGGAATAAAGATGTTGCCAGAGTATATGCACATAATTTATGGAGGCTTGGAAGGAATTACCTGACTGATGTTCATGATATAAAGTCATTCATCTTTTGCGTCGGTGAAAGCTTCAAATATGATTTTAGCTTATGGAGATTGGCACATCCTTTCTACTTTCATTTGATGAAGCCTTTTATTCGCTCCAGGTAAAAATAGTAGACCGAAGTAAAGATTATCCCCATGAAAATGCTTTTTTTAACCGATAACTTTCCACCCAGTGAAGGGGGTTCAAGAATCTATTATTATAATCTTTGTGTTAATTATAACAGGGAGAATGTTGTTGTACTGACGAAGAAAATAAATGGATATCAAGAGTTTGATAAGAAACAACGAATAAAAATCATCAGAAAAGGGCATCCTTTGCCAAATTGGAAAATTTATCAGCTGCCGCACTTCCTTTCGCCGTTATTATGGACAATTTATTTAATAGTTAAAGAAAGAATTGATATTGTTCACTGTGGGGATTTTTTACCAGCGGGGGCGATTGGTTTGATTTTGAAGAAGCTTCTTGGAATTCCTTATGTTTATTATGTCCATGGAGAAGGAAACACTTGGTTTCAGCAGTTTCGGTTTCAACCAAAGTTCAGAAAGATTGTCTTGAGAAATGCAGAACGAATAGTTGCCGCATGCACATACGCTGAGGAGGGAGTAAAGAGGGATCTTAACGGGGGGTACGAAAAGGTTTTTAAAATCACTCCGGGCGTGGATTATAAAAAATTTAACCCGAAGTGGAAAGATAATGAACTCCTCCGAGAGCTTGGTCTAGATGGGAAAAAGGTAATTCTCACGGTTGGCCGTCTTGTTGAGAGAAAAGGTCAGGACAGCGTTATCAGTGCTATGCCGAAGATTTTGGCGAATGTACCCAATGCGGTTTACCTTGTTGGAGGTAGGGGCCCGTATGAAGAAAGATTAAAAAGCTTGGTTGCTGAATTAGGTCTGGAAAACCATGTTAAGTTTCTCGGATTCGTGCCCCAGGGAAAGCTCTTTAATTTATATAGCATTTGTGATGTATTCGTGATGATAAATCGAGAGACGATACAAGACGGACCTGAAGGTTTCGGAATGGTTTTCACCGAGGCAAGCGCTGCAGGGAAACCAGTCGTAGCCGGAAAGAGCGGTGGAACGGAAGATTCTGTCCTTGAGGGCATCACCGGTTATCGAGTGGATCCGATGAATGTAGATGAAATTGCGTCCTGTATTATTAAAATATTAAAAGATGAACAACTCAGGAGAACCTTGGGGAGAAACGGCAGGGAATGGGTGGAGAGAACTTTTGATTGGCGTGAGAAATCGAGAGAGCTTGAAAAACTCAATATGAGTATTTTCGAATCCAGGGGAAAATAGAGGATATTTTAGCTTTGATAGATAGATTCCGTATTTTCTTCACATTAAAAATTATTATGGAAATAGGTGAACAATGATAGGATTAGGATTAGGACTTGGCAAATACTTATCTTTCGGGCTTTCTCCATATTACCCTTATGTTGTATACGGGCTGGTTTTCCTGATCGCCTTCTTAGCCCTTTTTTATAGAAGCGAGTTAGGCATTTTATTTATTGCATTCTTTTTACCGATTTATACTCTTTTGAACAAGGCGATCAAATCCGACCTTTTCCTTGCCAACCAGATTATCGATGTACTTGTCATAGCCATGCTTCTTGGATGGCTATTTCAAAATAGGAAAAAACAGGAACAATCTATTGGGCCATCGCCCCTGTTACTGCCCATCATTCTGTTTTTGAGCTATTCTTTGTTTAGTTTTTTTATCGGTTCATCCTATTTAGGAGAAGACATTTTCCCCGGTTTCGATAACCAGCGATTGGCCGATTGGAAAAATTACATGATTATGCCTTTTCTTTATTTAATTACCTACTACAATTTGAGAGATCGTAAATGGAAATATGCGCTTTTTATTCTGCTCTTTTTTTCATTCTTAGCCATGGATTTTAAATTTCGGCAATCTTTCGGATGGGTTCAACATACCCATTACTTCCATGAAAGCCGGGTCGATGGAACGCTTGGTTTTCTGAACGCGAATGCATTTGGCGCTTTACACACCATATACACATTGTTTATTATCGGCCTTTTTTTGGTTGACAGACACTTCTGGCGCCGAATAGCTTATGTTATTCTGATCTGTGGTGGAATCTATACATTAATGTACACCTACTCGAGAGGTGCTTATGTTGGCTTTTTGGTAGGGCTATTTTTTATCGGTTTTATAAGGACAAGAAAGCTATTGGTACCACTTGTTATCTTTCTCGTAGTCTGGAAATTGGTTGTCCCTCTGTCTGTGGTGGAGCGGGTAGAAGGCATCTTTGTCGTAGAAGAGGAAGAGACAAGCGAAGTAGTTTCTTTAGGAAGTACGAAGCTGTTTACTGCTGGAAGATCACATCTATGGGAAAAGGCTTTAACCTATTTTTCTGATAATCCAATTGTTGGCACAGGATTTAGAACCTTCGGGAAACTAACCGGGTGGGATACCCATAACGTCTACCTCAAGACCATGGCTGAACAGGGTCTTATTGGCCTTTTTATCTACCTATGGCTCTATTTTCTTGCTTTGAGGAGCGGGTGGAGACTTTATAGAAATGGCGATGAGGAACTGGTAAAGGCGCTTGGGTTTGGATTCCTCTGCGCTGTGGTAGGATCAATGGTGGTGAATATTTTTGGTGAGCGCTGGGTCTACCTACAGATAAGCGGTCTCTACTGGATCTTCTGGGCCCTGGTAGATCAGGAAAACAGCAAGTTGAAAATAAAAAAGGAAGTGATAGCTAAAGAGCATAACTCTAATATAGTAGAATTTCCTATCAGTTGAGCTCTCCTCAGTTAAGGACCAAATCCTAAATTCCAAAGTTCAAATGTCAAAAAAAAATCCAAATGTAAGATAGCAAAATATAAAATTTCCCCTTAGCGTTAATTAAAATTTGATCTTTGAAATTTGACATTGTCTTTATTTCATTTGAACTTTGAACTTTGTCATTTGACATTATGATTGAAGTGATTTTCTGGTTAATAATTTTTATCATTTTCTATACTTACGCGGGATATTCTCTTTTCATCCTGCTACTTTCCTTGTTTATTAACCGACCGATAAAGAAGAAGGAGGTATATCCGCGCGTTACCTTCTTAATCACGGCTTATAACGAGGAGCACTCCATTGCAGCCAAGCTCAAAAATACCCTCCACTTAGACTATCCCGTAGAAAAACTTGAAGTGGTTGTTGCCTCCGATGGGTCAACTGACTCTACCGACACTGTTGTTAAGCAGTTTCATGACCAGGGTGTAATTCTAAAACGGGTTGAAGGCCGCGTGGGCAAGACAGAAACTCAGAACCAAACCGTCGCTAAGGCAACCGGTGACATCATCATCTTTTCGGATGCCACCACAAGCTATAAGGAGGATGCCATCAGAAAGATTGTACGAAATTATGCTGACCCACAGGTTGGAGCAGTGAGCGGCAGATATGAGTACATAAATCCTACAGGGGCTGCGGTAGGTCTTGGAACGGTCCTTTTCTGGAAATATGAGAATCTAATCAAAAGACTCCAAACCCGAATCCAGACCATCACGGGTTGTTGTGGTTGCATCTACTCGGTGCGCCGTGACCTGTATGAACCATTACCTCGGGATATCATCAGTGACCTGGTCGAACCTTTGAAAATCCTTGAAAAGGGGTTTCGAATTTCTTTCGAACCGGAGGCTGTGGCCTATGAGGAGACTACCGAGACCTCCAAAGAGGAATTCGGCATGCGCGTTCGGGTCATTTCTCGTGGGATGAATGGACTCTGGTATATGCGAAGTCTCTTTAATCCATTTAAATATGGATTTATCTCCTTTCAGCTATTTTCCCATAAGGTGCTTCGCTGGATGATCCCCTTTATGTTGCCGTTACTACTGGTGAGTAATTTCTTATTAATTGGCGAACTGTTCTACAACCTTTGCTTTATTGTCCAGGTATTGTTTTACCTGGGGGCCGGTGCCGGATACTTGCTCGACAGGAGTGGAAAAAAAGCCAAGCTTCTTGCTCTGCCTCTTTACTACTGCGTAGTGAACGCCGCATCCATCACAGCCTTTTTCCGCACCCTGACAGGGAGAAAATCGATTGTCTGGGAAACTGTCAGATAATGAAAAAAGGATTCAACTTCATTTTCATCACTCAGGATGATCCCTTTTATATCCGATGTTTCTTTGCGGAGTTTTTCAGTATTTACCCGAATCTCAGAGAGATCAAGACAGTGGTGATCCAGAACCCCATGGGGAAGAGATCAACATGGGCTTTAGCAAAGCAAATGTACGCTTTCTATGGTTTAATAGATTTTTTCCGAATGGCCCTTCGCTATGCCGGGGTGAAGACGTTGTGCAGACTCAGTAGATTTTACAAAAAATCAGAATGGTTGGGTCTCAGGCAGTTATGCAGGTCCCATGACATTGAGGTCCTTGATCAAAACGATATCCACGAAGCCGAGTTTTTGGCAGAACTGAGACGGAGAGACCTCGATCTTATTGTCTCTGTAGCGGCGCCTACTATTTTTCGCAAGGGATTGATTGATCTTCCGCGGCTTGGCTGTATCAACATCCATCATGCACCACTTCCAAGATACCGGGGAATGATGCCAAACTTTTGGCAGCTTTACCATGGAGAGAAGTCAGTGGGCATCACCATTCACAAGATCAACCAGAAGATTGATGAAGGTGAAATTATTCTCCAAAAACAAGTTCCCATAAAGGCTGGAGAGTCTTTAGATGAGCTTATTAGGCGGACCAAGCAACTGGGTGCGCATTTCATGGTAGAGGCAATAGAAATGGTACGAAACGGAAGGGTTAAATTTAAAGAGAATAGACCCGAGGAAGGTTCTTATTTTTCGTTCCCCACAAGGGAGGATGTGAAAAAATTTCGGGCAATGGGTCACAGGTTACTGTAGAAGTTGACCCATTCGGGGGCGCCAGACTCCGCCCTTTAGGGCGGTGTATAAAGCGCCGCTCAGGGTCAACCCTGAGCCCCTCGGCCTGAGACTTCGGCGTGAACTCAGTCGAACGCTCGGGTCGAAGGCAAGCCCCAGTATTTATACTGGGGAGTCGAAGGGTTGACTTAAGAAACGGCTTAAATAGATGAGAATGAAAGGGGATTCAAAGTCAGAGTTGAAGAAGCCACTTCCTGCTGATAGGAGTTTCGAACAAATTAAGAATCATTATGAGGTGGAACGAGCTATTGCCACAAGACTTAAGCAATCCGGCAGAGAAGAAAGAAAAGTAATCTATGAGACAATGTATGATGAGTTGTTTCAAAAAGTACCTGATCATCCGAGATTGAGACAGCGAGAAAGCAAAGAATTGACTGTATCTGCGAATAGGGCTAAATGGAGTTTTATTAAGAAATTTATTGATAAATCAACGGTCTTTGCCGAGTTCGCTCCTGGCGATTGTCAATTTGCTGTGGAGGTTTGCAAACATGCGAAGTTCGTTTACGGAATAGATATTTCGGATCAAAAAGGGCAGATAACAGACGCCCCCAATAACTTCAAGTTGATTATTTATAATGGTTATGATCTTGAATTGGAGGAGAGCTCCGTGGATGTGGTGTTTAGTGATTGGTTAATAGAGCATCTACACCCCCAGGATACCATGGATCACTTTCAGTTGGTAAGACAGATTCTTAAAAAAAATGGTTTGTATTTGTTTCGTACACCTCATAACTTTTCTGGGCCACATGATATCTCGGAGTATTTTTCTGATGAGCCAGAAGGATTTCATCTTAAGGAATGGACTTACACGGAGCTGGCTGACTTACTTGAAGCCTTGGATTATTCCTCGTGGCATGGATATTATCGGGTAAAGGGAAAGTGGATCAAAATGCCTTTTACTTATCTCACCTTTCTCGAAAAAACACTTAAATTCTTTCCAACGCAATATCGGAAATTTGCCTCTAAGTATTTTCTCCAAGGAATTTCTATGGTGGCTGTGAAATAGTTTACCCTGTTGTTGCATAAAAATCCGCTCCAATTACCTGAATGTCTTTATAAAGAGCCGGCTTATTCCCTTTTGACGATACCTTTTAAAAGTCACCTTTAGAGTGATCCAGCGAATAACATTGAGTTAAGATCCGCCCGTCAATGAGCAAAGGTTTATGATTATGAACGCAGAATTTAATGCAACAACAGGGTTTACCTCTCTGTGAAGAAAGAACTAATTTAAGTTGCTACATGGCGGATAAGATAGAAATAGGGTGAAGATATCTGGCCTTTCTCGGTGATCAACACCACGTTGTTTCCCGGAAAATTGGAGTGAGGTTATGAAAATACTCGTTACAGGAGGTGCAGGGTATATCGGAAGCCATGTTGTAAAGGCATTGGGCGAGAAAGGTGATGTGATACTGGTTTATGACAATCTTTCCACAGGACATGAATGGGCAGTTTTATACGGCAGGTTAGTCAAAGCAGACCTTTCTGATAAAACTACTTTATATAAGATTATAAAAGAGTTCAAGCCCGATGCTGTGATACATTTTGCTGCGTCCATACAGGTGGAAGAGTCTGTTAGAGAACCCTTAAAATATTACAGAAATAATACTTCAAATACTTTAAACCTGTTAGATGCTATGATAGCAAGTGATACAAAAAACCTCGTTTACTCTTCAACTGCCGCAGTGTATGGGATACCCGCAAATATACCAATTAGTGAAGATGCACCGCTAAATCCAATCAACCCCTATGGGTCTTCAAAAGCAGCCGTGGAGAAAATACTCAAAGATTTATCCGATGCTGAAGATTTTAATTATATCTCGCTGAGATATTTTAACGTAGCAGGGGCTGATTCTGGGGGCAAAATAGGACAGGCATATAAAGAAGCTACCCATCTTATAACAAGGGCCTTGAAAACAGCGAAAGGAGAATTTGACAAGTTGTCAATCTACGGGACTGATTACCCGACTGCTGATGGAACGTGTATTAGAGACTATATCCATGTTGATGATCTGGCTATCGCACATATTTTGGCCCTACAACACCTTTTAGAAAATGGTATGAGTAGACAATTTAACTGCGGCTATGGACACGGATATTCTGTCAGAGAAGTTATTGATACAGCGAAGAGGGTCACAGGGATTCATTTCAAGACAGAAGAAGCAGAAAGAAGATCGGGCGATCCACCTGCCTTGATTGCTGATAGCTCCAGATTAAAGAGAGAATTGAATTGGGGCCCCAAATATGATGACCTAGAGTACATAATAAAAACAGCTTGGGAATGGGAAAAAAGGCTCCGCATAGAGAATTAAATCATGTCATTTCTTAACGGTATCAGCTTTGATGTAGAAGACTGGTTTCAGGTGGAAAACCTGAAGGAAGTCATTTCCTGCAAGGATTGGGAGTGCTGTGAACTTCGGGTAGTTCAAAATACGAGAAAAATTCTCAGGCTCCTGGAAAGACACCAAACTCGTGCTACCTTCTTTATCCTGGGTTGGATAGCTGAAAGATGTCCATCCCTGGTAAAAGAAATCGCTGCCGGGGGGCATGAGATTGCCAGCCACGGATACGGCCATGAGCTTGTCTTTAAATTAACTGCAGAAGAGTTCTATTCGGACCTCGAGCGGTCCAAGAAGATTCTGGAATCGATCATTGATAGACCGGTGTTTGGCTACCGGGCACCCTCATTCTCAATTACACCAAAATCAGTGTGGGCCCTTGATGTTCTAAAAGAACTTGATTTTGCGTATGACTCAAGCATATTTCCTACCTCTTTCCATAATCGATACGGGTTTAATGGTATATCATCCCTTCCTTTTCGGTTTGGCAATGGGCTAATAGAAATGCCTCTCTCCACTTATCGCATTGGTGGCGCCAATTTCCCTTTAGCCGGCGGCGGTTACTTTCGTCTTTTCCCTTATATCTATTTTCAACGATTCTTTCGTCGATTAAACAGGGGGGGGAAACCAATAGTCTTCTATTTGCATCCCTGGGAATTAGACCCCGAGCAGCCTCGAATGAACGTTCGCCTCAATTACCGATTGAGACATTATGTTAACCTTGAAAAAACAGAAGGTCGGTTGGAAAAATTGCTGAAGGAGTTTAGGTTTGTTCCTTTAATCGATTTGGTGAGCCAATATTTCCCAAAAGCTTCCCAATCTCAAAGATCACCTCACACAGAGATCACAGAGTCCTCAGTGAACTCTAACGAATGAAATGAGTGAGCGAGATAAAAAGATCCCAATTTTGATGTACCATGAGATTTACCGGCCTGAAGAACGTGATCGTCTCAGAGGACTGACGAATCCTGCATACAATACAGAATTAAAAGTTTTCCGGAATCAGATATCTTGGCTTCAATCAAACAATATAAAAACAATAACTATTGACGAACTACTTTCACAAAAACCAAAAAAAGAAGAAAAGGTTGTCTGCCTGACTTTCGATGACGGCTGGCTGGGAAACTACCTTTATGTCTATCCGATCTTGCGAGAGTATGGGTTCAAGGCCACCTTTTTTATCGCCACGGAGCTTACCGGCAAACCATTCTACATGACCTGGGATCAACTTAAAGAAATGATGGCAGGTGGGATGTCTATTCAGTCCCACACTGTAACCCACAGGCCATTAGGTAGGATGGAGGAAAAAGAAATTATCTTTGAGCTTCAAGAATCAAAAAAGGCCATTGAAGAAAAACTGGGGACAGGAGTGAACCATCTTAGCCTTCCTCATGGATCCAAGAACGGTATAATATGGCCCCTTGCTATGGAGCTTCAGGCTATCCTGGGTATGAGGATTACTAAAAGTTTGAAAAATATATTGAGGGGAACAATAGGTGTGAATACATATCGTAAACTTTACCAATGGATATATGGTATAAGATGATAAAAAATATTTTAATGTAGCCCTAACTTTAGCTATTCAAGATTTGAAAACTTTATGGGAATGGTATAGAATGGCATTTGAAAGGGAAATAGAAGATGAAGAAAGATCTAGCCCCTGAATTAGAATTGATGTCTGCAATAAAGTGATGCGGTACTTCAATGTTGTAGCGGTTAAGGCATAGCAAGAGTAGAGAAAGCATGGCGTTATTGAACGTAAGACAAATACCAAGCAAAAAATTATGATATATTCTACAAAGGCACAAAAGCTTATCTATCAAATAGGAAGAGCCTCTGAAGAGGAGCACTTGAGACTCGATTTCATCGATGGACTCTCTCGGAGTGTGGAAGAAAGAATAAGTTTGGGATTTTTTCCATTTAAAATTCCGGTCATAAACGATAAGCCATATAGAATATTCAACACAATGGAAGAATATCGGGAGTGGTGTGAAAAGCAGGTGCCGCGATATTTGGGTTTTTATAGATAAATGATTGAGAAAGCTAAAAAATTAGCTGACATTTTTATGAAATATAGTATCAAATATCTTATTATTGGAAAATTCGGTGCCATTCTCTATGGGTATCCAGGAACAACCCAAGACATAGATATTTTCCCCGATAAGGAGAAATCAAATTGTCAAAGGCTGGTGGCAGCTTTGAAGGAATTGGGATTTGACTTAAATGAAGAATTGCAGGGAGCAATTCTGGCTGCAAAAGATTTTATTCAGATCAGAGGGGGCCCCTTTCCGATAGATATTGTTTTTGCACCAGATGGGATAAAATCTTTTGAAGATGCCACTTCAGGGCGTCAAAGAGATAAAGAAGAGTTGCCCCGATTAGAATTGTTTAGAGAGGAACTTAAGAAAAGGAAGACCTAACACCGCAACGCCAATTGACTCATTCACCCATTCACTTATTAACTGAAGTTCAAAAACTGCACCGCCGCAGCACTTTAAAAAAAGTATTAATCCATAATTCATAATTCAAAACTTAAAACTTTCAACCTTTACCGTAAGCTTTATCGATGGATATATAATATACGATGATTAAGGATTGAGGAACGCTTTGCTCTCCGAGCCGTAGGCAATACGAGCCAGAGGCTTTGAGGTTATAGTCTCAACTCTGTGAACTCTGCGAGAGATGGATTTTTCAGTTAAATTAAATAAACTAATAACAATAATGTATCTGATCGATACTTATATATCTACACCAGACAAACCTTCAACGGGTGGTGCGGAGAAACAGCTGTATCTTCTATCTTCATCTTTAAATCCGGAAAAATTTCGATCCATTGTTGTGCAGTTAAGCCCGGACAACTCTTTGCCAGTCGCTAAAGGTAATATAGGCAATTTGGAGCTATTTCATTTTCCGACTCGCAAATTTTACAGCTTTTATGGCCTCCGCCAACTTGGCCGCCTCTCATTGCTTGCCAAAAGTAAAAAAGTGGATATCATCCATACCTTCTTTGAAAAATCTGAAGTAATGGGTTGGCTTACAACGCGTCTTTCAGGTATTCCTATCTGGATAACCTCACGACGTGACCTTGGATTCAAGAGAAAAAAGATTTACGACAAGGTATTCAGATTTTCATCTAAAGACTACAAAAGATGTGTCGCCAATTGTCATGCAGTGAAAGATCAGATGATTCAACAGGAGAATCTCCCATCCGAAAAGATTGAAGTAATCTATAACGGTATAGATTTCTCTGGATACCAAGAAGCTCTTAAAGATAAATCCCTAAGAGTGGAGTTGGGGATTGTAGATGGCACACCTCTGGTTGGATTGATTGCCAATTTTAATTTTGAAATTAAGGGCCACGTATATTTCCTTGGAGCCGCCAAGAAAATTTTGGAGAAGGTCCCTAATGTTAAATTTGTCTTGGTCGGTGATGGTCCTTTGAGACACCAGTATGAGGAAATGGCAAGCGATTTAGATGTTAAGAAAGATGTCCTTTTCCTTGGGAAAAGGAACGATGTGCCTGCTATTATTTCCAACCTTGATGTTTCAGTCCAGAGCTCAACAAGTGAGGGCCTATCAAACGTGATTCTCGAATCCATGGCCGCTGGTAAACCAGTGATCGCTACTAACGTTGGAGGCAGTCCAGAGATGGTCGTCAACGACATAACAGGATATCTCGTTCCGCCAGCAGATTCGAGTGCTATGGCAGGGGCTATCACGGCGCTGCTTCAGAATCCAGATAAGGCCAGGGCCATGGGAGCTGCTGGTAGAAAAGTAGTGCAAGAAAAATTCACAGTTGAAACAATGGTCAAAAAATATGAGGAGCTCTATTTTTCTCTGCTGAAAGATAGAAGCTGAAGGTTTGAGACCTGGTATTAGAAATGCATTTATTAACTCAATAACTTATAACCCAAGTAACCCAATAAACCCAATAAACCCAATTAACCCAATAAACTCAAGTAACTCAATAGACCCAAGTAACTCAAGTGATAATTCAAACGTAATCCAGATAAATACTTGACAAATTATTTGAATTTCCTTACTATTTCATTTTGGATTACCTAAGATAAAAGTAAGGAGATAAATTAATGCCCATCACCGCAAAAATTACGAAAAAGGGACAGGTAACGATCCCGCGAAAGATCCGGGAAAAATTTAACAGTGAAGTGATCGAATTCGATATCTTGGAAGGTGGGGTGATGATCAGGCCCGTGAAGAGTGTTGCAGGGTCATTGAATTCGTATGCCAAAAAAATGATTCCATTTAAAGAAGAGAGGGAGAAGGCGTGGGATGAGATCGTTCAGGAGCGGTACGGTGAAAAAGCTGGTAGACACTAATGTAATACTGCGATATCTCCTGAAAGATAATGAGGTTTTATTCAAAAAAGCATCCTCATTGCTTGAAAAGGTGAAAGTAGGGGAAGAAGCAGTGGTCATCCCGGAGAGTGTCCTTGCGGAATGTGTTTATGTGCTATTAAGGATTTATAAGGTAGAGAGACGAATCATTTCAGAAAAGTTGCAAGGATTATTTTCATATAAAGGGGTGGCCAACCCGGACAAGAAAGAAATGATATACGCCATAACGTTATTCGGAAAAACCCAGTTGAGCTTCGTTGATTGTATACTTTGTGCAAGGGCTACTATCAATAGATTGGAGCTTTTTACATATAAAAAATAATAGAAGGAGAAAATAATGATCGGAACCTTAAAAATTCAGGTAAAGCCCGAGGAGATTATTGAGGCGGTTAAAGGGATGGAGAAAAGAAAAAGAGATGCTTTTTTAGAGGATCTTATTGCGGCAACATCTCCAGAATATCTTAACAGCATTCGGGAAGCACGGGCTGATTATAAATCAAAAAGAGTTAAGACCCATGAAGAGGTTTTCGGCAAGTGAAATATAGACTTGTCTACACCATCCTCCATTTCTTGGGTGAATATCGCTTTCGGATTGGTGATTACAGGGTTATTTTTGATATTGAAGGAAACGAGATCATTGTTTTAAGAGTAGGACAGACGAATCAGGTTCAATCTTGGCAGACCTTTCTTAGTATCGAGAATTACACAAATACCGCATCACTTGATGACCCATTACCTCATTAACCCAGTAACTTATTATCTTAACAAAGCAACTGCACCACTGCAGCACCTAAATATATCATGAACGAAAAACATAGGGATGCATTACCAGAGAATATCTGGATCAAAGTCGGCCTTCTTGTGGGGGCTTTGGTGTTTGCGTATGCCAAAGTCATGCCTTTGCTGGTCAGGACATGGAGCCGCGATGATTACTCTCATGGGTGGCTAGTTCCGATCATCGCTCTTTACTTCATATGGGTTGACAGAAAAAGGTTAGGAACCCTTGCCATCCAACCCAACATATTCTGGGGACTTCTTCTCACACTCTTGGGTAGCCTTCTGCTCATGATGAGCAATATTGGCGGGGTACCCACTGTTCAGGAGCTATCCTTGATTATAATCATCCCTGGATTAATATTAATGCTTTTAGGGACAAGATATCTGATGGCCCTTGCTCTTCCCTTGGCCTATCTGATCCTTATGGTTCCTATCTTGGATGAGGTTATCGATAAAATTCACTGGCCGTTTCAACTCTTTTCAGCAAGGATGGGTTCGGGATTATTAGGAATTTTTAATATTCCTTTTTTTCTACGTGCCAATTATTTTGAACTACCCAATATGACTTTGGAGGTTGCGGAAGAATGCAGTGGTGTCCGTTACTTGATATCCATCATTGCCATCGGCATACCTTTAGCCCATTTTACACAGAGAGGTTGGTGGCGAAAGGCTGTATTGGTTATTACGGCTGTGATTATTGGCATTTTATCAAACGGTGTGCGAGTGGCATTTGTTGTTCTGTGCGCCTATTATTATGGTAAAAACAATATTCAAGGGCCGCTTCATATGTTTCAGGGCCTTTTTGTTTCCATAGTTGGGTACATATTCCTTTTCATTTCGGCATGGCTTTTGTATAAGATCTCATTGTCCAAGGTTGAACTTTCCCACAAAAAAAAGTCATTGCAGAGGGTAATTAACAAGAAGTGAATCGGTTTAACTTTGCTTGGGTTATTTCCATGGTGATACTCATAAGTCTTGGGGGGTATATACACTTATATAGTCCTACTCCTGTTCCTTTGAAGATGAATCTGAAAGAGTTGCCTCTAATGATTGGAGATTGGAGGTGGGTGAGAACAGAACACCTGAAGGACTCCTTCGGAGTTCAAGGCGCTGATGCTGAAGTGATGAGTTCTTACCAGAATACCTCTGGTCGTGAGATTAAACTTTATATTGGCTATTTTGAGTTTCAAAGAGGAGATAAAAGAGTCACTCATTACCGCTCCAAATGGCTTCATAAAAAGGCCGAGGCGGTTGAATTCGCCATGAATCCTCATGGGACTGTTCGGATTAATAAAACTATTTTTCAAGATCGAATCAACAACCAATTGCTGCTGTTCTGGTATGACATGAATGGCAAGATCATAAACAGCCGATATAAGGCAAAAATATTTAATGCCCTTGATGGTCTTTTCCGGGGCCGAACCAATGGTGCCATTATTATCGTTTCTAAAAATTTTGAACAATCTGATAATCTAAAGGAAATTCTTAAGGATGAGATGGAATTTGCCCGTGAACTTCTTCCTGTTTTGCGCACTTACCTGCCCTCATCCTAAACTACTATTTTAAGTCCCACATACACTTTGCACGGCGTCTCATGGAGAATTGAGATCATCTTCAGAATATGAGCTCAGACAGATACAGTGATACCATTTTAAGCATTAACGGTCCTTGAATGTATCATATGGAGTCAGAAAAAATTAAAATATTGCACTTAATCGCTCCACGGGGCATAGGAGGTGCAGAAAGAGTTTTGCTAACTCTTTTAAAGAAGATAGATCAGGGAAAATTCGATTTTATCCTTGGAATATTCATAGACAAACGAAAAAGTGAAGATTTATTTTGGAATGAAGCTGAAAAATTAAACCTTCCTTTAGAACCAATTAGGTTTAAAAACCCATATGATTTATTACAGGTTTTGCAAATACGCCGAATCATAAAAAAGCATCATCCGGATATGATTCATACCCATGGTTACAAAACAAACCTTCTTGGCTTTTTTATTTCAAAGCTTTTCAAAATTCCTATTGTCACAACGGTACATGGCCTTCATTCTGGAAAATTTAGACCATTTGTGTGGCTAAGCTTAAAATTACTAAGACATTTTGATCGTATAATTGCGGTATCGGATCAAATTAGAAAAGAACTGAAAGCATTTAAGGTTCCTTCAATTAAAATGATAACCATTAGAAATGTACCCCCTGTTAAAATCAAAGGAAATTCAGCAAATCCGAATTCCTTCCGAGAGGAGATTGGCATTCCATCCAATGCTAAGCTTATTGGTTTTGTAGGTCGACTTGAACCAGTTAAAGGTTGTATCCAATTTATAAGAATTGTTCCTGAAGTGATTAGGAACATTCCTGATTCCTATTTTGTGGTCGTTGGAGATGGTCCTGAAAGAGTGGCATTAGAAAGTTTAGCCAAAACACTCAATGTAGAAAATCGGGTATATTTTTGTGGGTTCCGTAATGATCCTATGAATGTATTTCAATCCTTAGATCTTTATGTTCTACCTTCTTTTAATGAAGGAGTTCCCCTCGCCATGCTTGAAGCTATGTCAAACGAGGTACCAGTGGTTGCGACTTCTGTTGGCGGAATTCCAGAAGTCATTAAGGACAGGGTTAATGGTATATTAGTCCCTACCAACAATCCTAAGGCTCTTGCAGAAAGTATATTGGAATCATTTAACAACCCAAATGAAACTGTTAAAAGAGTCATTGAAGCAAAGAAGACCATTATGGATGAATATGATGTGCAAAAATGGATTGAAAAAATCCAGAACATTTATTTAGAAATGATTTGATGAATTTGGTCGTTCAGAAATAGGACCCCCAATAACTCTTTTGAGCAAAAATTATCCGAAGAAAGTATTTTTTGTTTTAAAGTAGTAAAAAGTCGGCAGAAAAATAGTGATAATAAAAAGGGAAGAAATGAAGACTCTGGCTCCTGGTTATGTAGTTCAGATCGATAGGATAGGCCCGAATGATTGGTCGGAGATACTACCGCGATTTGATGATGCAACCATATACCAAACTTGGAGTTATGGATCGGTGCGTTGGGGGCAGGACCATTTGAGTCATGTAGTGCTAAAAAGAGATGGTGAGGTCGTAGGTGCGGCACAGGCAAGGATAATCAAAATTCCCATCCTTGGACCTGGCATTGCTTACATTCCCTTTGGACCTCTTTGGCGCCTTCACGGAAGACAAAAGGATTTGGGAAGCTTTCAACAGGTGGTTCGCGCTTTATATAATGAATACGTACTGAAGCAGGGACTACTTCTTAGGGTTATTCCAAACGAGATTAACGATGACGCTGATATGATCCATTCCATATTACAGGAGGAGGGTCTTGTATGGCGGGAATCAATACCTTCCTATAGAACATTTCTAATTGACTTGTCCCTTCCCTCGGAGCAATTGCGGAAAAGTTTAGACCAGAAGTGGCGGAATTGTTTGAACCGTGCGGGAAAAAACGGATTAAGAGTAGTAGAAGGATTTGATGACAATTTATATAACCTTTTCTCAAATATTTACGAGGAAATGCACGAACGTAAAAAATTTTTTGAATTTGTTGATATCAACAAAATGAGAGCTGTACAGAAGGATTTGCAAGATCATTTCAAAATGACAATCATGTTATGCGAATTCGAGGCTGAACCTGTCTCAGCCGTGGTCTGTACAGCAATTGGAGATACAGGAATTTATCTTCTTGGAGCGACTAACGACAAGGGGAGAACGCTTCAAGCTTCTTATTTGGTGCAATGGCGAGTGATTGAATGGTTAAAGGCACGAGGATGTCGTTGGTATGATCTTGGTGGAATAGACCCTGAGAAAAATCCAGGAACGTACCATTTTAAAGCTGGTCTTTCTGGAAGGTTAGGCAAGGAGGTGCGATACCTCGGACAATTTGATGGGTGTCGCAACTTGCTAAGTTCCTTCCTTGTCAAGGTGGGTGACCAGTTGAGGGCAAATTCTCCAAATCTAAAACACACGCTCGAAGAACTCAAAATTATGGCTAGCCAACGAATGCACATGACCAAATGAAAAAACTAGAGATTGTCTAAGACGGAAAACAAATTAAGCTGAGGTTTATATTATGTTATTTGAAGCAATGTACAAGGCCATAAAGAGAAAAATAATATCAGTCGGTGTTTTGCCTACTATAAAACTAATTATCAATCGTTCTGTTGAAAAGATTTTTTATAGAGAAACAGTGTTATTTTATATTGATATTCCGAGTTATTCATTAAATCCGCAAGAGATAGGCAAGCATTTAATTGGGGAAGAATTTAAAAGCTTTATGGATCTATCTTCCAAAGATATAGCATCAATAAAGGATTACGCTGGAGAAAAGTATATCGCAGAGTCCAAAAGAAGGTTTGCCAACAATTGGAGATTATTCCTCGCTTATATGGACGATCAGCTTGCCGGAGCTTGCTGGGCAGTTACTAATAATTCAGACTTGAAAACAAAGATCGTACCTCTTTTAGATGGCGACGTTGCTTTAATTAACGCTTGGACTATTCCATCATTCAGAGGCAGGAACGTATACCCTTTTATCTTGTCATTTATTGTAACTCAGTTTAAAGAGAAAAATTTTAAAAGAGCCTTTGGCTACGGCGACACATGGAATATATCTGCTTTAAAAGGTTTAAAGAAGGGGGGATTTAAAGATTTTATTGTTTACGAAAATTATAATATATTTGGAAAGGAAGTTGTGGTATGGAAGCCTGCTTCAGGAAAGAAAGTTTCATATTCGTAAGCGTTTCCTCCAATGATTTATTTGAATATAGAATCTCTAAATTATGAAACATAAAACAATCAAATTCGTCACACATCTCTTGAAACCTATTTCAACTCTTACTAATCATCGATCTAACAAACAATTAAAGCAAAAAATTATCCTAACGTATCACGGAATTTCAAAAAAGCCTCAGTTTAACTGCGTCACAGAAAGTCTTTTTGTGGATCAAATATCCTGGTTAAAGGAAAACTATTCAGTCGTATCCCTCTTTGAGTTAGTGGAAAGTTTTAAATCGCCCGAAAAGCATAAAAACAACTTGGCATCTATCACTTTCGATGACGGATATGTAAATTTCGCCGAGTTTGCAGTTCCCATTCTTGCAAAATGTAGTTGTCACGCCACGGTGTTTGTCCCCACAGGAAAGGTAGGGTATTTTAACGATTGGGATGAGGGGCACAACAGTTTTCATAAAATGCCAATTATGTCATATGACCAGCTTCGCCAGCTTCCAAAAGAGTTTGTAGAAATCGGTTCTCATGGAATTTCCCATAAACCATTGTTTCGTCTACCGCCAAATGAAATTTTTCAAGAAATCGTCAATTCCCGCTTAGAAATTGAACAGAAAGTTGGACAACCGGGCCGGTTTTTTGCCTTTCCTTTTGGACCTTTTGAATATAATTTCAATTTTTATCGAAATTGCATGGAATTTTTAGAATCTTATCACGCTGCATGTACTGGCTGGTGGGGCAGATTTAACTCCTTGAAAGATCTATATACTCTGCGGAGAATCGGAATGTGGGAATCTGATTCTTTCAAAGATTTTATTGATAAGTTAGAAGGGAAATATGATTGGCTTGCCGTAAAAGAAAAAATCGGTAGATTCTATAGATTCACCCCCTCCTTACTTAGGGGATAGCTCCAACACTATCTTTGGCTCATTATGACTATTCAATCAGAAATTAAACCATTATCTGTTTCAATCATCGTACCAGCCTTTAATGAGGAAAATTATATTAATCATTGTTTGGAATCAATTGTAAAACTCCATCCTATGAGTTTGGATAAAGAGATCATTGTCGTGGACAATGGATCTTGTGACAAAACTGTAGAAATATGTAAATCTTATGGCGCTAAAGTTTTATTGAAGAAAGAGGGGACTATTGCATCGTTGAGAAATTATGGAGCCAAAACATCGAGGGGAGACCTCTTGGCATTTTTAGATGCAGATTGCGTTGCTCCTGAGAATTGGTTAGAAAAAGCCCTCACTTATTTAAATGGAGATGGTCGAGTGATATTGGGATTTAGGCTCTCAATTCCTGAAAATTCTAATTGGGTGGCAAAATGCTGGGATTTGCTATTTGCCAAGCGTTATTTCACAGGGGAGGTAGACTGGGTCCCGACTGGCAATGTGATAATGAGCCGTGAGGCTTTTATGTCGATAAACGGGTTTGATGAAAAATTGGAAAGCAATGAAGATTATGATTTCTGCGCCCGAATGAGAAAGCAAGGCTACAAAATAATCTCATCCTCCGATATATCAATCACGCATTTGCGACCGCCCCAAACGTTGATGCAAATATTCAAAAAAGAACTTTGGCATGGCAAGGAGGTGTTGAAAGTATTCATCAACGATATTCATCAAAATAAAGAAATCTATATTTTTAAGAGAAAGAATTTTAAAGTCGTTTTGTATGCATTTGGTTATCTTATGTTTATTCTATTCCTTTTGTCTTCTTTTGTAATAGCCATTAGTGCTAAAACATTTCTACCATTACTTGTCGCACTCCTTTTTCCTGTAATCACCTCATTCCTTATGGCCCTCAAAAACACGAGATTAATAAAAAAATACAATTTGATCTTAGGATTAACCGTTCTGTTTTTGATTTATGGGTTTTCTCGAGCTATAAGCTTATTGCCTTATAATAAAATTAGAAAGTAGATTCCAAACCGGTAGACCTCTAACAGGGACGCCGAGAATTGGACATTAAAACGTCTAAGAAATCCCTTTTGAAAGGAGGAGCAATGAACTCACGCACAACTACAAGAGTTACTCGTTTCATCTTTTGCCTGACATTTTCTGTGCTATTCATTTTTATCCCCTCCTATGCTGAAAGTCCTTCGTCCGGAGTTGTTATTGCAAGTCAAAAATGGGCAGAACAGGTGGCCCGGGACACAGTTTCAAAAATCAGGAAAGGGCACCCAAGAATCTTCCTCACTCCTGAGAGGATTCCTGTACTGAGAACTCAAGCTCTTTCGAGCAAAGCATACCAGTTTAACTTCATTAAAGACAGGATGAAGGGACTTCAAGCCGCTGTACTTTATGAATTGGGTGAGAACAAGGCATTTGGACTGTCAAGATCCCGCCACGAATACGGTCGGATCGCTGCCGAAGCTCTTATGCAGGCTATCCGAGACGGGAGAGATTCTCCGGACAACCTTGCACTACTTTATGATTGGGCTTATGGAACTCTCACCGATGAAGAAAGGAAGGCATTTGTCAATTTCTGTAAATCTCGACTTGGGAAGGAGTTGAGAGTTCACAATGGTAAGCATCATGGGTACCGGTGTTCACCTGGTCCGCAGGGACTGATTGCAGCACTCTCCTTTTATGGGGATGGGATTGATGATTCTTATGCTAAAGGATTGTTGGTTCAGGGCATAAGGGATACCTTGCTGGACAACCTGGCAATGGAACATGTGGCTGGTAAGGACGGAGGTTTTGCTGACGGGACCAGTTATTTCGTTCAGCTTGGAGGTACTTTCTATACATTTCTTGCCCTGGGTATTGCCACGGATTCTGATTTCTTTTTTGAACACGAGGTAATAGCCAAGTTACCCAATCACCTGATCTATGCTATGCTTCCCTTCCCAATAAAGAGAATGGGGTCGAATGACGTGGCCAGATACTTTGCTACCTTCCATGACAACCATACTTTTACTACCCGAGAGTTCGGCTCTGAAGGAGGAGCCTTTGCGAATATGTTCGCCATTACTGCTGCGGAGTATCGCCGCCATGGTGATGAGAGGAGGGCCCAGCTCTATACCTGGTTTTTGAATCAGACTTTTGGAGGGATTCCCTATCAAGCCGAAAATGCGATCTCATTTGTCCTGATGGATTGGTCTATCCAACCAAAAAGTCCTGGAGAATTAGGGCTACCTCTTGCTGAAGCTCTGGGATGGGATGAAGGAAAGGGCCAGATTGACCGCGATCGATTCGGGAAAAAGGCAGGTATCGGCTGGGTGTCCATTCGAAGCAAATGGGACGATCCAGATGCCACTTTTGCCATCCTCAAGGCAGAGCCGTTTTACTACCATGGGCATATGCACCATGATAGCCTTGCCTTCATGATCGCAAAGGGTGAGGAATTGGCTCTTGCGCGTGCAGGAAACTACATGTGTTGGTATGAAGGGGGGAATCTCCAAAGCCAAGACCCAGGATGGCCGCAGATGTCAAATTTCTTCTGGCGAACTATCCCTACCAATAATTTGCTTATCTATAACCCTGCAGAAAATTTTGGAGAATGGGCAAATGATGGGGGTCAACGTCTCGTTGATGGTTGGGATGAAAAATGGGGCAGGACATACAATGGCACAGCCGACGGCAATTATCGGGATATAGGTGGACTGATTCGATTTGAACGAACCAAAGAATATGTCTATGCAGCGGCAGATGGAACAAGGGCATATAATTCCACTCTTGTAACCTCCGGGAACAACCCAAAGGTGAAATTAGTGCAAAGAGAATTTGTTTATTTAGGATCCCCCGGCGGTGATCAAGACTACTTTGTCATCTTTGACCGTATAGAATCTGTCAAGCCTGAGTTCAAAAAGTTCTGGCTGTTGCAGTTGAGAGCTAAACCAGAATTTGATGGCAGCTATAAGGTAGTGGTCGGAAACGATTCAGGGGGCATACACCTTTCAGAGGGGACTTCATCTATTCATGTCCAACAAGAACGTGCCGAACTTTCTGTGAAAGTGCTTCTCCCTAAAAGTGGCAATCGTTTGGTGCGGAGATTGGGTGGTTGGATTACAACACAGCTTAGGCAATCGCTTAAGGCAAATGACAACGGACCCATGGATATTGAGGTAGAATCTACGGAAGGTCTTCCAGAGCATCCAGTTGTCATCATCACTGCTCAGCCCCCAAATCCAAACAGAGAGGTCTTTGATCGTTTCTCGGTGTGGCCCCAGATGATCCATGCCGATTCCAGACCCATGGGAGAAAGGGTATGCTACTTCTGCGAAGCTAAAACACCACCCGGGCAGAGGCCAGCAAAACTTTTAAAGTGCGTCAGGGGAATAAAAGCGGCTCCGGGCTTTGCTATGCCGGTCGGTGCCAAGGTCATTCAAGAGTTCAGACATATGGGTGTTGAAGGAGTAGATAAGGATAAGGATTCTGAGAGAATTGATTACCCCTGGGGTTATGGACTGGGATACAACTACGGAGACGGCAATCAGTATGGTCTGTGGCGTCTTGAAGTAAGTCCTAAAAGAGCTTCCCATTATGACAATTTTCTTCATGTTCTTCATCCTTCCTTAAAACGAGAAGGAAAGATGAACGCAGAACTGATAGAATCAGAGTTTGGAAATATTTACGGGGCACAGATTGGTAAAAAAGCAGTGATATTTTCAAGAGGTCCTGAGCCTTTAATGAAAGGTTCCTATGCGATCAGTGGCTCTGCGCCAATCTGGCAGCTTCTATGTAACCTTAAGCCGGAAAGAAGTTACCAGATTAAACAGGATGGAAAGTTACTGTTGGTGGCGACGGCAAGCAAGCAAGGGACGATACAATTCGAATCGGCGGGTGTTAATAAAAACTCGCATTTTGAATTCAATGAAATTGAAGAAGCCAGGTCAAAGTGATATCACTAAACATAAATGAAATAGGGGGTAGGCCTATGAAATTCAAATTTTTCGTCATTATTATCTCCATATTGCTGATTGGTGTAGTGGTCGCTTATGGACAGCAAAATTACCAGCCCCTCAAACCCTCTATCCATGAACATCCTGAGGTACCCAGGATTACTGCTTTTGAGGCAAAGGCACTGTATGACCAGGGTAAATTGATCCTGGCAAATGCTCATGAACGCGGCACTTACGCACGCGGGCATATCGTAGGATCCTTCTCTCTTCCCAATGGGGAAGTTCAGTCAAGTAATATTAAGCTTCCAACTAACATGATCATTGCATTTTACTGTGCATGAGAGGGAGAGTATATGAGCGCCGGGGCGGCAGCTCATTTCTGGGAACAAGGTTATCAAAATGTAAGGGTTGTTGTTGGCGGCCTTGATATGTTGATCCGGGCTGGCTTTAAGATGTGGTACCCAAATAATTAGTTAACTATTTTATGGAGTTAGGTTCGTATCCTCGGCAAAAATATGCGAGTTAATGAATATTCTTGGAAAATATATTTCTTACTTTTAGTACTTTTGAAATGGTTACCCTCGTGTTTTTTTAATCTGATAAGAAAAAAACCTAAGCCCCTTCATATATTATTTTGTATGGTTGATCACTTCGAGCCTGGAACAGGCAATGTAACATCTGTTGTTGAAAAAGAGAGAGTTCAAACTTTGCTGTCCGAGTATCCAAAATTGGTGAAAAATCATAAAGATTATGCTGGCAATATTCCTAAAAGAACGTGGTTTTTCCCTCCCCATTATCACCGAAATAATAATTTAAGGGATTTGATTTCATTGTGCGCAGGTGGATATGGGGAGATAGAATTGCATCTGCACCATGGAAAAACGAAGCCCGATAGTGCAGAAAATCTAAAAAGGACAATCATTCAATGTTTAGAAGAATATTCTTCATTTGGAATTTTCGGTACTGAAAATGGGCATCGGAAATATGGATTTATTCATGGAGACTGGGCATTGGATAATTCCCGCAACGGGAAATATTGCGGAGTCAATAACGAAATACAGATACTTAAAGAAACTGGGTGCTATGCTGACTTTACATTTCCATCTCTCAATGAAGCAAACCCCATTCAGATAAATTCAATCTACTACGCACAAGGGGATCCTAAGAAGGCAAAATCTTATGATAGAGGTATAACCGTAAGAAAGTCAGGCAAAGATTTGGGAGATTTAATGATCATACAAGGCCCTGCTCATCCTTTCCTCAAAAATAATACACTGTCAGGACTCAGAGCTTGGGGAGACTCCATTAATGGAACACCCCCCACCACAAAAAAGAGAATCGATTTGTGGGTAAAAACGGCAATTCACATTAGAGGGAAAAGAGAATGGACAATCATTAAAACATCGATGCATGGGGCCGAGGATGGGACGGCAGTATTGGGGCAAGAAATGAATGAGATTTTTAACTATTTAGAGACGAAATATAATGATGGAAAAAATTACGTCCTTCATTATATCACGGCGAGAGAATTATATAATATCATCAAGGCAGTAGAAGCCGGAGAACCAGGGGGAGATCCAGAAGATTACCGAGACTATAAAATAAAGCCTCCTGTGTATAACAGTGTAACAAGTTATCCAGAAGCTTCAGAAAAACTTAAAGAATATGTCTTTGAAACTTATAGCTAAAATCTACTTTAAAATTCTTTTAATAAATCCTTTACGTTTTCCCATCAAAATTTGACATAACATCATTTTTATCTAAATCTTGCCCAAAAAACTGATGAATTGAAGGAATGTCTGTGAGCTTTCATTTAATTCGGGCAGCACTGACGGGTGGTTCATCTCCCGACTGGAACGGTCGTGCCGGAAAAGGATGTCGAACGGATTTGTAAGGTCATCTGTTTTGTCATCGGGCATGGGCGAGCTGTAAAAGAGCGATTATCTCTTAACCCGAAACTTTCTATTTCCAATAACCAGTGAATCAACCAACGGAAATCCCTAAGATCAGTATCAAAACCTCCACCTGCAATCATGAGTCGTTTATCACCCAGGCCATTGAGGGCGTCCTCATGCAAAAGGTCAACTTTGATTACGAATTGATTATCGGAGAGGATTGCTCTACCGACCGCACGCGTCAGAGAGTGAAGGATTATCAGAGGCAGTATCCTGATAAAATCCGCCTTTTCTTACCTGAACGGAATATGGGCCGAAGACATAATTTTTTGCAGACTCTTAAGGCATGCCGGGGGCAGTATATCGCCCTGCTTGATGGGGATGATTATTGGACATCGCCGTATAAGCTGCAGAAACAAGCCGATTATCTGGACGGACATCCAGAATGTGCGATCTGTTTTCACAATGTGATGATCATCCATGAGGACGAGCATCCTCCCTATCCGTTTCATGCAAAGAGGCTAAATCCCGTCCTGGGTATGGAGGACCTGCTTTGCAACAACTTCATCCCCACTTGTTCAACCCTGTTTCGTAATGGTCTCTTTGTTGAGTTCCCAAGTATTTTTGATAATCTCCCTTATAGCGACTGGCCATTACATGTCCTGAATGCCATGCACGGCACGATCGGATATATCGATGAGGTGATGGGTGTGTATCGTATTCACGGCAGAGGGCTATGGTCCCAAGGTGGTCATCCTTCAGCTTATACAGTTATTAAGCACGCCAAAGCGGACGTCTGCTTTTATAAAAAGGTAAATAAGTTCTTGGCTTATCGATACAACCATCTGATTCAGGAGCGTATCGCTATTCGTCGTCAAAATGCAAGACAAGCGGTCATGGATAAAATCACACACGGGCTAATTGACCGCTTCCCCAAGTTGTACAAGATTTACCGACATCTTTAACATCATATTTATGTAAATTCTTTGCGCTAACACAACTATGATCAATAAAAAATTCATCCTTAATTTTACGCCAACAGGAATGATTCCTACTAAAGAAATGACGCAGTATGTCCCGATCTCCCCGGATGAAATTATCAATGATGTTCTAAACGTGGTAGATCTTGGCATCAATATGGTTCATCTCCATGCCCGTGATCCTGCAACGGGTGGACCGACTTGTAAGAAAGAAATTTATGGAGAAATCATTCGGGGGATAAGAAAAAAAGAGAAGGACTTGATTTTGTGCGTCTCAACCTCAGGGAGAAATTTTCATGAATTTGAAAAGCGGTCCGATTGCCTTAATCTTGCGGGGGAACTAAAACCTGATTTTGCCAGTTTGACTTTAAGTTCATTAAATTTCAACAATCAGGTTAGCATTAATTCCCCACAAATGATTCAAGATCTTGCTAAAAAGATGCTCGAAAGAGGAATCAGGCCAGAACTTGAAGCTTTTGACCTAGGGATGATCAATTATGCCAGGTATTTAATTCATAAAGGATTGCTCCAACCTCCCTACTACTTTAACCTGATTCTGGGTAATATTGCTTGTGCCCAAGCTGATATGCTTCATCTAAGCTTGATGATTAAGGAATTACCGGAAGGATCCATTTGGTCTGTTGGAGGAGTGGGTGATTATCAACTTCATATGAACGCTCTTGCTATAGTGGCGGGTGGGGGAGTCCGGGTCGGTCTTGAAGATAATATTTGGTATGATACGGAGAGAACAAGGCTTACTACTAATCGGGACCTCGTTGAGAGAATAGTTTCCATCGCCAAGGCTATGGGCCGGGAACCTTTTAGTCCTAAAGAGGCCCGAGATTTATTGAAATTGTAAATTACACGAGATGTTAGCGGATAATATTTTCAATGGCCGAGAAGAATAAGAAACAAAAATTAGTTATTCTTGGAGCAGGTTTATTTGCTCAGGAAGTTGCTGACTATGTTTCTAAGATTGAGGAATACGAACTTATAGGCTTTGTCGAAGGGATTCATCGTGAGAAATGTCATGAAACCTTGTTGGATCTCCCGGTAATTTGGATCGACGATGTTTCCCAGTTAAAGGACCACTGCAAGGGTGTATGTGCGGTTGGAACGCCCAAGCGCAAGGGATTCATTCAACAGGCACTCTCTTTGGGTATAACTTTCGTAACAATGATACATCCCGGGGCACAAGTTTCTTCGACTGCTACGCTCGGTCAAGGCACGATCATAAGTCCAGGAGCTGTTGTTGCAGCCGCTATAAGAATCGGATCTCACGTCATTCTCAATCGAGGCTCTTTGATTGGGCATCATGTGGAAATTGGTGATTATGTGACCATCTCTCCGGGAGCAAATATCGCTGGGAGATCGAAAATAGGGGATTCCTCTTATATCGGTATGGGTGCTATTATTACAGATGGCATTTCGGTTGGCAGTAATAGCATTGTGGGTGCTGGTGCCGTAGTCACCAAAGACATACCAAATTTTGTTCGGGTTTTTGGTGTACCTGCACGGGTGGTCAAGGAAATGAAATAAGTGATCTTGTGATCATCGCCTGGCTAATCAGATTCCTTTTGATGAGGCATCTATTAAAAGTGTGTTTCAAAAAGGAATGAAAAGAAAATAGAAAAACTAACGGAGTCAGCCATTAACTTTGTTCAGAGGGGAATGATTCGCCAGATTAAAGCTTTTATGAAATGTATAACATGAATAAATTAAATAAATTGTCCATTTTTGGAGGGACCCCTGTCTTCCAGCACAAACTGCACGTGGGATGTCCGAATATAGGTAATCGGAGTCGCTTATTATCACGCATAAGCGATATGATGGACAGGAGATGCCTCACGAACAATGGCCTCTATGTGTCTGAGTTTGAGGCAAAAATTACCGAACTATTAGGAACCAGGCATTGTATTGCCACGTGTAATGGTACATTAGCTCTGGAAATCGCCATTCGTGCCGCTGAGCTCACAGGGGAGGTCATTATCCCTTCTTTTACTTTTGTCGCGACCGCGCATGCACTTCAATGGCAAGGCATCACGCCTATTTTTTGTGACGTAAACCCTCGTACTCACAATATTGATGCAGGTCAAATAGAAGCGTTGATTACTGCTCGCACCGCGGGGATCATAGGAGTCCACCTGTGGGGCCGCCCTTGTGATGTGGAGAGTTTAACAGCCATTGCCCAAAGGCATAAACTCAAATTACTCTTTGATGCAGCCCATGCTTTTGGCTGCTCTTATCAAGGACGCATGATAGGCAATTTTGGAGATGCTGAGATTTTCAGTTTCCATGCTACTAAATTTTTCAATACGTTTGAGGGTGGCGCCGTAGTTACCAACAATGAGGATTTGGCAAGCAAAATTCGTCTCATGAGAAATTTTGGCTTTTCAGGATATGATAATGTTATCAGCATAGGGATCAACGCCAAAATGAGTGAGGTGGCAGCAGCAATGGGCTTGACCGGGCTCGAAAGCTTAGATGAATTTATTTCAACTAATTATCGTAATTATAAGCAATATCAGCATGAATTGGAGGGCATTCCCGGAGTTCAACTTCTGCAATATAACGAGGCCGAAAAGTGTAATTACCAATATATCGTATTGGAGATTGATGAAAACCTTACCAAGGTTAGCCGTGATCAATTTATTGAGATCCTGCATGCTGAGAATGTCTTGGCTAGGCGTTATTATTACCCAGGTTGCCATAACATGATGCCTTATCGGCAAGATGCCATTAATTGCGGGTTGAAGTTATCCGAGACGGAGAGATTGGCAAAACGGGTGTTAACATTGCCAACGGGCACTGCTATTGGACTCTCAGATATAATTAATATCTGCCAAATTATTCGCTTAGTGGTTACTCGTGGTGCTGAAGTGAGGCGAAAATTTGAATATAGAATGACCAAAAGGGGACGCACTAAAGCTAACTAACACTGTTAATACTTTTTAGAAACCACAGCATGAGTGGACAAAAATCTTTTTTCCAAAAGGCTATAGAATTTCATAAACGTCAGCCTTTGGTCAGACTGTCTCCATACGTTCTTTCACGCTTTCATTGTAATGAACCAAAAGTAGTCGATATTGAACTGACCAACAGATGTAACCTCCGATGCAAAATGTGCTGGTTTTATGGGGAACGTGGCATTGGCGATAGATATCAGGGTTCAGAACTATCCACTCATGAGGTGTTTAGTTTAGTAGACCAATTATCCAAATATAAGCCTAATATATACCTTGGTGGATCCGAACCATTCCTAAGACAAGATTTGTTTATAATCTTAGAATATATCAAGAGTCAAGGTTTTATTGTGGAATGTGCTACAAACGGGACTCTATTAGACCATGGGAAAATTGAAATCCTCGTTACACTTAAGGTTGACCATATCACTTTTTCGGTAGATGGTCAAGAAAAACTGCATGATAATATAAGGGGAGAAGGGGGCTTCAAGAAGGTAACCTTAGCCATCAAAGAGCTTTCAGAATTCAAGAAAAAGAGAGGCAGCATTAAACCAAAAATCTCTGTCAATATTACGATAACTGCCCACGTTCCAGGTCATTTGGAGGAGATAATAAATGCATTAAAAGACGCAACAAATGATGGGGTTGATAGTTACCGAATCCATCACCTATGGTATATCACAAATGGAGAACTGTCTGCCCATCAGTCTGCAATAAAGCAATTGTTAGGATGTATGGCGGCAGGCGCTAAGAGTCATTTAATCCCAGGCTCTCAGGTACTTGATGCTACATCACTTGCCAATGAAATTTCCTCTTTGACAAACTGGTCAAAGGTTACGTCTTTTCCAGATTTAGCCTACAAGGATATATTAAAATATTATTCGGAGGATGGTTGCATTAAAGATAGGTGTATTGCTCCTTTCTTGGTTGCGGTTGTAAAACCAAACGGTGATGTTAAATTCTGTCCAGATGAATGGATAGACGACTTCGTTCTTGGTAACGTACGGAATGAAAAGTTTGAGAATATGTGGAATAATGACAAAGCACGTCAGTTCCGAGCGGTTCTATTCAAGCAGAAATATTTTGCCGGATGCAAGCGATGCAGTTGGATGTATGCGTTTTGATAGCTGTACTAACATATGAGATATATTATGTCTTCCCCGACTAAAGTTCTCCTTCTTGCAGTGGATGCTGGTGACAAGTTTTTGATAAAGTCCTGGGCTGCTGACGGCACATTACCGACTTTTCGATCTCTGCTTGCTCGTGGATTGGTTGGTGACACAATGAGCTTAGAGGGGTTCTACGAGGGCTCCACCTGGCCATCATTTTACACTGGCGTGACGCCTGCCCATCATGGCATCCATAGTCTAATCCAACTCAAGTCCGGTTCCTATGAGTTCGATCACATCCGCCCTGGAGATTTCATAAAACGTGACCCGTTTTGGAATCATCTTAGCCGAGCTGGTTGCAGAGTGGCTATACTTGACATGCCGTTGTCTGGTATCTCTAA
>JBEKWN010000016.1:0-62224 GCA_049513055.1 Thermodesulfobacteriota bacterium | reverse complement strand
CTCCGCTGGTGACGCCTACCTCACAGATTGTGGGGGTTCAGGCGGTTCTCAATGTTTTATTTGGTCGTTATAAGATGGTATCGATGGAGACGCAGGATTATGTGTATGGTCTTTATGGGAGGCCACCGGTACCCATTTCGGATGAGATCAAGAAGTTGGTGTTGAAAGGGTATAAAAAAGGCAAGGAGCCCATTACGTGTCGGCCAGCCGATCTCATCGGGCCGGAGATGGAGAAGGCCAAGGAGGAGTCGAAAGATCTGGCCAAAAACGTATGCGATACTCTGATTTATGCCCTTTTTCCTCAAACGGGAACTCAGTTTTTGAAGTGGAAGTATGGATTGGAGCCCGTGCCGGAAAAGGTGAAGCCCAAAACCTTAGAGGATGTCAAAAAAGAGGATGAAACCATCGCCAAAGCCAAAGCTGAGGCCCAGAGAAAAACAACCTAAAACAGAAGGGGCCCCTTTCCTTCATATTCCTATCTCTTTTAAACAATCAATTCTTCAGCTTAAATAACCTTACCGGCGTTTGGGGAACATCTTTAAAAAGATATCATAAGGTTCGTTTGTTTTTTTGCATTTGAGGAGAGCTTCAATTTCAAGGAGATTAAAACCCGAATACTTTTTCGGATCAAGGGCTATCCCAAATCGTTGATCAATACGTTTTACAAGATATTCTCGTAAGGCCTGATCATAGGATAGGTATTCTGGATCTTGAAACCCTGCAAAGGATTTTCCGTCATAGGCGGTGACCCTGGCTGGCATCGTAGCCTCCTTGGCAAAGCTCAAAGAGGCAGTGAGACCAAAACATAAAAAAGTGAAAAGAATTGGCAGAAACCATTTCGATTTCATATTAATTTCATACTCCAATCTTTAAAAAATGTCAAGTATTATCATAAGTTAGGTTTAAAATCTTCAAGTGATATCAGAATGGATGGGCAATTTACTATTATGCTGAACAGGTCAGGAAGAACTGACTGCAGTCGTCTGACTCTCCTCCTCAATATACTTTATCAAAGCGTCAAAGATCTTGTCCTCAATCAAGCCAACTTTATTAAGCCAAGTCATGGCATCTGAAATTTTAAACAGGACATGGGGCTCAATCCGGGATGATCGGAGTCTCTGCTGGCCCCCTTGCTCCCGGTCCAACAGTACTACCAGTTCGTTAACCACCCCCCCTTGATCTCTGATCACTTCTGCTGTCTCAATGACACTCTCGCCCGTTGTGATGAGATCATCGATAATCAGAACACGATCGTTACGTTCCAGAATTCCTTCAATCTTCTTTCTTACACCATGCTCCTTCCTGGCCTGTCGGTAATAAATGAGAGGAATGCCCAATTTCTGACTCACCACCGTTGCAAAAGGGACCCCTGCTGTGGGAACTCCCAAAATCTTGTCGATCTTATCTCTCCCTATCTCATTGAGGATGATTCGAGTCTCTTCTTCCCAGAAGCTAAGATATAATCTCCAAATTTGATCGCATTGTTCTTGATCAGCAGAATCCCAACCTGTTTCATGAGGAAGAGCTTTTCCTCTTCCCAAACCTTCTTCTCAATCTCATCAAGTCTCAATATCATGATTCACCTTTTATTAAAAATTTTCATGAAAGTCAAGAAAAATTAAGGTTCTTAATCTAAAATCTTGCAGACCATGACCATCTTACCCATTTCCCTTCATCCCCACCCTCTCCCCTGCCTTCGTCCCGCAAGGCGGGACTTCGCGCAGGCAGGCGCCAGGGGAGAGGGGGATAACCGGGTTATTTTCTATGTAAATCAGGATAACATGACTTGTTTCAGGGGATGGGTATTAAAAACAGGCTATCTAAATATCTTGACGCTTCTATCCTTTTTTGATAATGTTCTATCATCCAAGGGAAGCCGAGGCTGGTTCCCCCGGAGAGCCTGCACCATATCATTGCTCTTTCCCTTCTTCAGATATTCGCCGGACTCTATGGAGGAATTATGGACATCCATGGTTTTCACCATAGAACCCTTTTTTATTTTAACAAGTTAGACAAGAATCAAGTATATAATAATAGGCAGAATTATTATATCATGATATAATTTTTTCGTCTAATATCTGTTCGGAATTCGAAATTTGTAACATAGGAGATCTAAAATGAGCATATCAGGAAAGTGGCAGCATTTAGCAGATTATTTGACAAAAAAGAGTGAAGAGACAATTGTTTTAACGGATGAAGAAATCCAACAAATAGTCGGTAGCAGTGATAATACAAGACCATATAATATAGATTTTCTAAGTGATCCTGAATACTCGATTAGGCAAAGAGCAGCAGATGCAGGGTATGATGTTAAATGCCATAAACTGAATGGCAGGGTTAAGATATTCGATAAAAAGCAAAAATAAACGTCATTGTTAAAGATATCAGTTTTTCCGAACCTAGCGCTGTAGAGGGACCGGGCAAAGCCGCGCCACTTCAGAACGGCATTTTGAACCATAATCCATTGGTTTCAGCGGTCGTTATAGGTTCTCGTCGCCCGGCCCCTAAGCTTTTCATTATGCAATTATTATATAAAAAGCTATGACTGAGAAAGACTTTGAGATTAAACTTTGTAAGCATCTTCGTACCGCAGCAAGCACACCATCGGTTTTGTCCGAAGTCCGTTTTTCTAAGGCTTCAACCACGGCTGAAAGCCTCTATGACTTGATCCAGGATATTCCTTACGAGGTTATCGAAGACGATAGTCGGTGGAACCCCTTCCCTAAACTAATGATCGACCTTACCGCCGGTGTTACCCCCGATATTGTCCTTCGTTCCAAAATCTCAGGCCAGAATCGCATTTACATCGAGGTCAAGAAAAAAAGACGGCTCGGGTACGGAAGAGCAGACTCCCAAGTCCTTCGATACTTGCTCCACTTGCTGGCAACGACACAACGCTACCCAGTAAGCAACTCCAAAGATATCAGGCGCGCGGTAATCGTTGCCGCGCCTACATCATGGTTCCACAGGACAGCGAATGCGGAGGTGTGGGCCTACTTCATTGCAACGCATGGGGAACTTGCGTCTGCTTTTGATGTTACTCTCGGTGAAATCCATCTGCCTGAGTCATAATAGTGTCGCCAAACAAATCAGCGGATGGCTTATAGCCACCGCTGACTTCGGTCGTTGAGGCTGTAGAAAAAGTCCCCAAGCAGATTCTCGGGCGAGATGCAGAAAAAAGTGACCTCATAGAATGCGCCACAATCAACGATCTCATGCCTGGGACGGGTCAAAGTGACCCCCGAAAACACCGGTCTCACTCGTCAAAAGGACTTTTCAGACAGGGTCGTTAGCGCGGCGCTGCGCGCGGGGCTAACGACCGAGTTGGCGGTCCCTACGGGTTCTGCTCGGCCGTTCGATAGGAAACGAAATCAACTAGAAAGACGACATATTCTACGGCATGCAGCGATACATTGCGGTTACGACTTAAACGTTGGATATATTGAAAGGAGGTAAGATGTCAAAAATAATTCTATTTACTGGGGGTGGAATAGGAGTGCCGGTAGGTCTTCCAACTACTACAGACTTTGTCTCGACAATTACAAAAATAAGGGACAATAATCCAATATTAAAATACGTATTTGAGTATCTTGGTAAATCAAGTAATGATATAGAAAAACTGCTCTTTACCCTTGAGGAACTTAATAGAGAAGATAACTCAACGTTTAAAATAATCAAGAATGTAGTAACTGAAGGAAACCTACCAGAAACCGTAAAGATTATGGAGAACATTTCTTCCTTCAATTCTCAGGTCAAGAATGCGATAGACTCTATAAAAAAGGAAATTTTCAATAAGCTCAATAATTTTAACAGAATAAAAGCTTTCTCTCTTTACTACAATTTATTTAAAGAAATAACGACTGCAGTTCCAGGATATAAACTATCCTTCTCTACCACGAATTACGATCTCACATTTGATGATGCATTTCAAAGCGATACCGCCAAATGGGATGATATCGGTATTAAAAAAATAAATGATTTCTTCGTAGAAGATCGTGGCAGATTTATTTTAAAAACGGGCTTCAGGAAAGATAATGATGACGATATGACATTTGTCAAAATACATGGTTCGTTGAACTGGCATTATGACAGTGGGAAAAACATCACAAAATCAGGGGGCGTCACAACTCCTGATGATCCAAACACAATGCCATTAATTTACCCTGGGTTTAAAGGCTTTATTGAAGATGAGCCATTTAAGGCATTTCACGATCATCTTGCAGCTGATCTTGACAAAGCCTATGCGGCGATATTCATAGGGTTTGCTTTTAGGGACCAGTACATTAATTTTATGCTAGAAAATGCACTAAGGAGAAGGCAGGCTAAGAAAAATGCTTTGTTCGTTCAATGTTTTAATCCCGCCCGGATAGACGAATATCCATCGAACTCCAGACTTCCTTATTTTGCAAAAGAATTTAAGGATATGTTTTTCTTGTACAATGAATCTTTCGAGGTAAAAGAAAATCCTCTTTCCATTATTGGCAAAGCCTTGCATCAAAAACTCCGCTAACTTAGGGCGAACAGTAAGAGTCGAGTCTCAACTCCAGACAACGTCAGGATTGATACTCGCCCCTTATTCTTCCCACAGGGCTCCCTACTTAGGGACGTTCGGTCAAATACAACTCTCCATGCCAAAAGAAAAGATCTTAGCTGCTGCTCGCTAACGCGGATACCGGTTCAAACAGAAATTGACATTGCCGAATGGGAGGAGTAGGATACACCTAGATGCTAAGATAACCAAGAGGTTTATGAGATAATGAATGATAGATGAGTTGATGCTATAAGAGTGAGTTGAGGTTGAGGCGGAGGGTCCTGGAGTTAACGGTGTCGTCGAGAGAAGTGGCTGACAAATGGACAAAGATTTATGTTGCATTTGAAGCAACGTCCCCGGTCTCAGATAGTTGCCATCCGTTAGGCAACAGAAAATAAAGGATAAGATATGCCAACAATCAAACTACCATACGTGCGAGTACCAGCTGATGAAGAAAAGTACGGAAAAGGTTTTTCGTTGAATTCATTAAGTGAGGAACAATTTGATTCATTCAATTATAAAATTCTAGGCCTTGGTGATCCATCGATAGATGGTGAATATATACAGTCCCTTGCTGCATTTTTTTGACTTAGAAGGTTTTACTGATTTTTGTAATCAAATTGGTTCTCACCTTGTGATTCCGGAATTCCTAAATAGATATTTCCAGTGGTTATTTAGCACACTGAAAACTCAATTTAGAGAAGGCAAATCAGAGGGAAAAGTCCGTATTTTTGGCAGTCTTCCATTCTTTGCGAAATTTCTTGGTGACGGAATATTGTTCCTTTGGAATACAAGATATAGTGGTGGTTTCTCTGGAATATGTAATATTGTTGGAAACCTGATGGCCATCAAAGACGCGTATATGACTGATTTTCTTGAAGACATACAGACACATGTTGCAAAACCTCCAAAGATGCTTCGTTGTGGGATTGCCAGAGGACAGATCATTTCGATTGGCGATGGAAGCGATTATGTTGGCTCTTCCATAAACGTTGCTTCAAGGCTTCAAAAATTAAGTAGTCTATCTTTTGCGTTATCAAGAAGAGGGTTTGACCTGTCAAAGAACATAACTCATCCCATCAGAAAACTACTTATTCTTAAAAAGGTAGATTTACGTGGACTTGGTAACGAAGAACTTATCTATATAGAATCAACCGAGTTTGATAAATTAACTCCAGTTGAGAAAGAGACCTTTATTGATCCGTGAGTCTCATTGGAAGGTGTTGCCTAACCAGGCGCTAGCGGATCACGCAAACGGCGCGCTCCCGCTGAAGCCGGTCGTTGAGGCTGTAGAAAAGTCCTGAAAGCATGATAATATCGCCATATACTTGATGGTGGGGAACCAAGAGACCGCTTGGTAAGAAGAGGAGATATATGGCGAGATACAAAAAGTTTGATTATCCCCAGGGGAAGTTCATACCGATAGATTTTGACAAACAGATACTACCTGGGGGCCATTGCCGTGAGTGATCACCATGCTCAGCCCCCCCGGCAATCAATTCGGCAATATACTTCGATGTTTCCTGCACTGCTTCGTACTGTGAAGACAGCGCGATGTGGGTTTTATCTTTTATTAAAGAGTTCCCCCGATGGCCAGAACAGCCAGCCTTGGATCCATCTTTCAAGCTCCATGACCCAAAACAATTCCACCTGATGTGGTGTTTAAATAAGGGCTTTAGCATATCTGAGAATTGTCATTCCCGAGAAAGCGGGAATCCAGATTCAAAAGACTGGATTCCGGATCAAGTCCGGAATGACAAACTGTGTAAGACATTCATGAGGCAGTATACTAAATATGGAAAGGGCGGATGGTTTATCGCTTTCCCAAACAATTTCTTGAGAAACTCTTCATTAATGATATAGCTGCCCTTTAGTTTTTCGTACTCGGACAGGTCAGTGAATCTCTCCTTCTGAATCCGAGTCATATAGATGAGGTCGCTTGCACTGGCTGCTTTCATCATATCCTCTGTCTCTTCAATCTCAATGCCTTTCTGTTTCAGATTGGAGGTTATCTCTTCAGGTATTCGGAGGGTATGAGGAGAGACAAAATAGAGCCGGGTCTCATAGAGAGATAAGAGTTCGACCAGGGCATGCACGGTTCGCCCATATTTCAAATCACCAACCATGGAGATCGTCAAATTTTTAAGAGAACCCAACTCCTTCTTAATCGTATAGATATCGAGGAGTGCCTGAGTGGGGTGCTGTCCTGTTCCATCCCCTGCATTGATGATAGGGATGGGAACTGCATCGGCTGCCTCTCTGGCCGATCCGGTACGTGGGTGGCGAATCACGATCACATCCGCATATTGGGAGACTGTCCTCACGGTATCCGTCAAAGTCTCGCCTTTTGCAACCGAGGAGCTCTCTACCGAACCCATGCTGATCACCCCTCCTCCTAAACGCTGCATGGCTGTCTCAAAGGAGAGGCGGGTCCGCGTGCTTGGCTCATAGAAAAGAGTTGCTAAAATCTTCCCCTTCAACAGAGTTAAAGAATCCTTTTTCTTAAGCTCCTTCTCAAAATTGGATGCAATCTTGATAATTGCATCGATATCCTTTTTTGAAAACTGATTCCCATGAAGAATATCCTTTCCTTTAAGGTTTCCCATTCTTTCAACCTCCCTTGGGCTTAAAATTATTTACAGAGGCCAGCGATAAACCGGATCGTTCATGTATAGATCATTGATTCTCGAGTGTGACTATCCCCTCTTTTGCCACAATTCGTCCTGCGACTATTGTGAATATTGCTTTTCCATAAAGCTCCCAGTCGTTAAAAGGGCAATTTCTGCCTTTGGAGTAAAAGCGATCAACGTCCACTTTCCATTTCCTGTCCAGATCAATCAGGGTTAGATCTGCTTTAACGCCTGGCGTGAGGCTGCCAACTCCCAGTACATCGAGTCCAAAAATCCTCGCCGGAACAATTGTCATCTTCTCGATCGCTTGACTTAATGTCAAAATGCCTGGACGCACCAAGAAAGTTAAGACCAAACCCAGCGTTGTCTCCAAGCCGATGGCACCAAAGGGAGCTTGATCCCAATGTCGATTCTTTTCCTCGGGTGAATGTGGAGCATGGTCACTCGCAATAATATCAATCGTACCATTGGCCAACCCCTCTCTGACAGCCGCAACATCCTCCGCCGACCTCAAAGGTGGATTCACTTTTGCATTCGGTCCAATTTCTTTTGCTATTTTCTCCGTCAATAAGAGGTGATGTGGGGTGGCCTCCGCAGTCACCCTAACGCCTCTCCTTTTCGCTTCTGCAATGATCTCCACTGATTTTGCAAGGCTCACATGTGAGATGTGAAGGCTCGCTCCTGTTCTTTCCGCTAATTCAACGTCGCGTTTGATAAATCCAGACTCAGATGTGTAAGGAATACCAAGTGAAGAAAATGGCATCTGGAAGGAAAATGACTGCGGCCCAAGTTTCTCTTGATTCGAGAGTATTCTTTCTCGATAGAGTGCTGATTCTTCACAATGCGGATTCACGAGGATTCGGCATTCCTTTCCTTTAATAAGGGCGTTTCGCATTAGTCTACGGCCGGGAACAGGGTTCCCATCGTCAGAAATGGCCCTGGCGCCCGCTTCTTTCAGCTTCGCGATATCAGCCAAACTTATTCCTACTGTTCCCTTGCTTATTGCGGCCTTAGAATAGAAGTTAATGATACTTTTCTTCCGTGCGGTATCCAGCAAATTCCGAAGCCGGTTAGGTGTGTCTATTGGAGGAACCGTATTGGGTTCTGCTATGACTGTAGTGAATCCTCCGGCTGCGGCAGCCAATGAGCCAGTACGAAGATCCTCTTTATACTGCTGGCCAGGTTCCCTAAAATGCACGTGAGCATCAACTAGACCCGGCACGAGTATTTTGCCCTGCGCATCAATGACAGAGGCTTCTGGGGCTAGGATGTCCTGACCAATTTCTTTGATTTCTCCTCCGCTAATCAAGACATCAAAGACCTCAAGGCCCACTGGTCCCTTCTTTATTAAGCTTGCTTTCTTGACCAAGAGCTTCATTACTAACTCCGAACTAATACAAACGGATTTATTGGCTTTATATTGAGATTCCGAAACGAGTTCGGAATGACATTTAGGTTCCTTTTGTCATGCTGAACTTGTTTCAGCATCTTTTCTTTTCAAATGCAATGTCATTTCATTTATTGCGTCTGCATGAATAACTTTCAATCACATGATCAGTGCCAGAAGCGCCTTTTGCGTATGAAGCCTGTTCTCTGCTTGATCGAAGATGACGCTATTTTTCGAATCGGCCACTTCATCGGTCACCTCTTCTCCCCGATGGGCTGGCAAACAATGCATGAAGAGATAATCCACCTTGGCTTCCTTGATTAACTTTCCATTTACTTGATAGGGTTTAAAAACCTTCACCCTTTTCTCATGCTCCTTCTCTTTACCCATGCTGGCCCATACATCAGTATAAACAATATCAGCTTCTCTGACTGCTTCTTTTGGATCGTTCGTCACTTTCACCTTACCACCACTTCTTCTCCCTTCTTCCTTCGCCTTCGAGACAACTTTTGGATTAGGCTCATACCCTTTTGGGCATGCGAGAGTGATGTCCATACCAACTTTCGAACAGCCATAGAGAAGAGAGTGGGCCACGTTATTGCCATCCCCTACATAGGCAAGTTTCAATCCTGAAAGTCGTCCTTTCTTCTCATAGACGGTGAAAAGATCGGCCAGACCTTGACAGGGATGGGTAAAGTCTGAAAGACCGTTGACCACTGGCACTCTCGAATATTTTACCAGGTCGAGGATGGTCTGATGGACAAAGACTCTTGCCATTATTCCATCCACATAACGGGAGAGAACCTGGGCCGTGTCAGCGATGGTCTCCCCTCGGCCCAGTTGCAGATCACTTGCGCTCAAATAAAGTGCATAACCTCCGAGTTGCCACATTCCCACTTCAAATGAGACCCTTGTCCGCGTGGATGGCTTCTCAAAAATCATCGCCAGGGTCTTCCCCTTTAACAAAGGGTGTTCCTCTCCACGGAGGAGTTGAGATTTCAATAATTCCGATATCTTTAAAACCTGTTCAATCTCCTCTTTGGTCAAATGAAAAAGACTATCTAATGATCTCCCTTTTAGATTAACAGTCATGTTAAAGCCCTCCCACAACCTCCTCCCTGGTAATTCCCTTTTCTCTGAGCTAACGTAAAGTTCTAATCTATATTACCTCAATGCCTTTTCCCTGTCTATAATGAATCATTTCCCCGCTCACAGAAAAAAAGGGGGACGATTTCATCCTCATTTCAACAACCAATTTGATCAGAAATCAAAAATATTCCATTGAAATTAGTCTTGACTTCTCTTCCATCATTTGATAGTTCATAAATTTAAGAGAACTTTTCAAAGGGGGTGAGGATAGTGTCGAATGTATTGGGGATCATTATTGGAGTGGTGGTCATCATTATCGGTCTCGTCCTTTTGTGCACTTGGTGGTCTAGTTTTGTCGTTATGTTTAAGGGAATTTTTCCGATTCTGTTAATCTTAATTGGCGCGGGTGCCCTCATTTATTTTATCAGCGAGATTAAATCGAAATTGGAGATAAGCAAGGAGGAAAAGACGATTCCCGAACAGAAATAGATCATCGAATTCGACCCGGACGAGAAAGGCGGATTTGAAAAAACATATCAAATCCGCCTTTCGTTATCATTTATGTCATTCGTTATCGTCACATGAAAAAATTGCAACCCGGTGATCAGATCGTCAAGATCGACGAAGAATTAGGAATTGCCTGGATTCTGCTTCCTCCTGACACCAGCCTAGGAGGATTTCGGGGCATCTCCCCCCGAATCATGGATGAAGAGAAATTCATTGTTGCCAAGAAGAAGTTGGAAAAAGAAAAAGGTTAATGTCCAAAAGTCCTACCTTTCTCTTTTTCCAATTATCCCCTCGCATCCCCACTTGCAATCTGCTTCCCCAAACGTAGTCAATTGGGGGTGGTGACAATCGATCTGCCGTAAACTTTTTTTAAGGATTCGACCCTTCTCTGAAATAATATCCCATTCTGCCATGACTAATGTTTTATCTTTCCCTGCAGGGCAGTGGATCGATTTCCATTCTCTCTCTATCTTTCGTTCCAAGGTTCCCTCTCCTCCACAAGAGACCTTTTGAGATCTCCCTTTAATGTTTTATCCTCTCCTCCTTCTTTTTCTCTTGGGCCCAACTATCTAAAACGCCTCCATGAATAATAATTCCATTGGGATCAGTACTAATCGCTTTGAGATAACAATGTTCTGCTTTCGCCGCTTCTCCAATTTGTTCGTAGCACTCCCCCATCAAGTTGAGGGCATCTTTAAACGTCGGCAAAAATTGAATAACCTCTTCCAGGGTGTTGATGGCTGCATGATATCGTTGCAATTTCCAAAAGCACATGGCCAACCAATAGTGACCTTGGTAGTGCTTTGGGTTCACATGAATCACCTTTTCATAATAGGGGATGGCGGTCTCAAACATGCCTCTGCGATAATAAAGCCCCCCTAGATTTAAAAAAACGGGAATGCTTTTCGGATCCCTTCTTAATATTTCTTTGTAGACCCTGACCGCCCTCCTTAAAAAATTGGCCCGGTCATAGGCATTGGCCTTCCCAAAAAGATAATTGGTCCTAATCTCCCCTAAGGAAAGGTCTTCCCAAACCAGATCTTTGAGAAAAATCCAAAGGATAGGAATGATATAAAAAATAAATTGGAGTGCTCTCCAGGGCATGCTATTCTCCTCTATACATTAAAGCGGAAATGGATGATATCCCCGTCTCGGATTAAATAATCTTTCCCCTCAGAACGAAGAAGTCCTTTCTCTCTCGCACTATGCTCAGAGCCACAGGTTATAAAATCAGAAAAGGAAATGACCTCTGCGCGAATGAATCCTCTTTCCATATCGCTATGAATTTTCCCTGCGGCCTTAGGCGCAGGGGTTCCGCTTGAAACAGTCCAAGCTCTGAGTTCAGAACTCACCGTCGTGTAAAACGTGACAAGCGACAGGATCTCATATCCAACTTGAACTAATCGCTCTAAGCTTGAGCCCTCCAGGCCCAACTCTCTTCTGAACTCTTCCCTCTCCTCCTCTTTCAATTCCGCGAGCTCTGCCTCCAGATCGCCACAGATGACGACCACTTTATTCCCTTCTTTTTTTGCCCACCCCGTGATGGCTTTCAAACAGGATCCCTCTCCTCTTATTTCTTTCTGATCAACATTGGCGGCATAAAAAACAGGTTTTGCCGTGAGAAAATGGAGATCCAAAAAGATTGTTTCTTTTTCTCCAGTCATGTGGAGGTTCTCTGCCCTACGGCCCTGGTTCAAAACGGATTGGACTTCTCGGTAGACCTCCAACTCCAAGGCAGCTTCCTTGGCACCAACACGATGCATTTTCTCTGTCTTCGCCATCCTTCTTTCTAAGGTCTGAAGGTCTGCTAAAATGAGTTCGGTATTGATGACTTCAATATCCCTTACCGGATCAATCGAACCGAAGTCATGTGCCACGTTTTCATTATTGAAGCAACGGACCGTATGGGCTATCGCATCCACATTTCTTATGTGATCCAGAAACTGATTCCCCAGCCCTTCCCCCTTGCTTGCTCCTTTGACCAATCCGGCAATATCGAAAAATTCGAGGGTGGTTGGAATCATTTTTTTGGGATGGATCAGCTTGGCAATACTTTCCAGTCTCTTATCCGGAACGGGGACAATGCCTATATTCGGGTCGATCGTACAGAATCGGTAACTCGCCACCTCTGCCCCGGCTGCAGTCAGGGCATTGAATATCGTGGACTTCCCCACATTCGGAAGACCGACAATCCCACATCGAAAACCCATTCATCCCCCCTATTCAAGCATAGCACAAAGGGCATAGAGCATAGCGTCTAAAGAACAAGCCGAAATGCATTCAACTGAGAAACAAGTTTTTTATGGATTTCTATTATAATATTTGTATAATAAAACGAAGAGAAAATAAAGACTTTAATATTTTGAGCCTGCTTGCCCTACCTATCACAGGCAGGCGGCAGGGGGGCCTGTCAACGGATAGGCAGGGAGGTCAGAGTGAAGCAGCAGAATCGTATCATGTTGGAGACAGCCTGTGCCATCGCAAAAAAAACCCGTTCGAAGGGAGTTTTGCTTTATGCAGATATCATCGAAGACTACGAAGCCTTAGACAAAATCGGTCAGGAAAAACATGTTGATCTGATCCTTGCCATCAAGGACGAAGCCTCCTTCCAAGATGCCACCTCAGTCTTTAAGAAAATCCTTCGAATCCCTGATGTCCCTCTGGGACGTATTAATCAAATGAAGATGGCAATCATCCAAGCCCTCTCAAAGGGCCTGGTTAAAAAAGGCGATAAATGGATCTGCCTCTCCGGCATCCCCCAAACAAAAGTCCTGGATAACCTCCTCATCCTCGAATTTGGAAAAGAGTTTGAAATCATCTCTTCTTCTGATCTCCCAGTGATTTCAGAAATTGTCAGACCGGAAGTTTTCGAAACCGTTCTAAGCCTCGCTTTAGAAATCTCTATCGAGGGGAAAGAAGGAAGAAAACCTGTTGGAACCATCTTCGTCCTCGGAAAGCATGAAGAGGTTCTCAAATTTTCACACCCTATGGTCATCAATCCCTTTCAGGGATATCCTGAAGAGGAACGAAATATTTTGGATCACCGGCTGAAAGAAACAATTAAAGAATTTTCCTCCATTGACGGGGCATTCATTTTCCGTGAGGATGGGGTCACGCCATCGAGCCGCCGCTGGGATTACCAGTCTGACCGATGCCCTCGCCATCGTCATTTCCGAGGAGACAGGAGGAGTGCGAATTTTTCACCATGGAAAGATCTTCATGGAGATTGAAAAAGGAGAATGACATAACCACCTTGAAATTATTAATCTTTCATCTTTTTTGGTCAACGGTTTGGTCAACACTTGCAGACTCATTGCGCAAAAAGCCCTCAAGCAACCGCGTGGCTTTCCTTCGATCATCGCTATCAATCTCATTGTAACGATGAAACATGGCATCCGTGGAATGGCCCGTCAGTTCCATGATGACCGATCTATCGACCCCGGCCTTCCTCATGTAGGTTACAAACCCATGTCTAAGATCGTGAGGGACAAACCCATCGTTGACCGTTCGACCATAAAGAATATTCGCATCTTCGCAAGCCTTTTTTACCCATACTCTTAGTTGCTCTCCCCTGATCTTCCTTCCATTCCATAGGAAGACATGAGGATTGTGTAAAGCCCTTGGCGTGCGTTTTAATATTTCCAGAAGGTCCGCAGGGATAGGGATAACTCTTGGCTCCTTGTCCTTTGTGTCACCTGCTTCGAGTTTGATGAGAAGATTCTCAAGATCGACTCTTGACCATACCAGATTCAAAACCTCTCCTTCTCTCATGCCCGTCCTGAATGCTGCAAAGAGAGGCCCTTTCCCCGGCTGTGGCATCTTTTCAAGAATCTGATAAAACTCTTGTGGAGAGAGTACCCGGTTTCGGGCATTGGCATTCTTCTTGAGCAAGCATTTGACTCCCTTGAAAACTTTCAGGGTGTCCCCTCCGAGAAGATCATCGTTAAAAGCTTTGTTCACCATGATCTTGACCGCATTAAATTCATAATCGACCGTTGCCAGGGCCATACCTTCTCTTTGCCTTTTTATCTGCAAGTTCTCCAGTTCGGATCGTTTGATGGTATTCACAACCCGGATCCCAAATTCAGAACAGAATTTCTTGAGCAAGGACTTTAGAGTTAGATAATTGCCCAAGGTCTTCGTCTTTTCCAAACTCAGATACCAGTCCCTAAGTTCATTAAATGTCATTTTCGCTTCCGGCAAGATTTCAAAGACTCGGTGTTCCCTCTTCTGTACCCTTCGCTTTCCATCCGCGTCCCGGGCCTCCTCGATCGATTCTCCGATGAGTTCGCGGCGCTGTTTCCCTCCTGGCAGCCGGTATGTGATCCAATAATTCACCTTATTGGCCCGCTTCAATTTTACCAGGTCCACACCACACGGACAGACTTTATTTCTTATAGATTGCTTTTTGTGACATAGACATTCAACTAAAACTGACATTTAATCCATCTCCTTTCTATGCTGTGACCTTGTGATCCAAGAACCACTTTTTAAACTCTCTGAGTCCGATCGTCGGTGTTTTCTTCAAATGAATGTTATAGGCTTGAATAATACCTAAGACCTCTTCGGCAATCTTAGGAAATGCTCGCAGACCTTCTAATGGATTTTCCCGAACGGCATTGACATATTCTGTTGCCAATCGTTCACCCTCTGCACCATGACGCATAATGATGATCTTGGCGGCCGCATCGTTCAAACAGGCACGAATAACCCTCCCTTTTGTGGTACCGGCTTCCAAATCAGGAAACAACCTCTTTAACTCGGTATAAACTTCATTCCAATCAGTCATTCAACTCACTTCCTTTCACTTCGGAGTATAGATATTCCTCAATGCTTGGTTCAAGAACCATATGTATAACTTCTTTTTGTTTTCGTCTTTTCAAATGACCCTCTGCTTCTTTTTGAAATCCCCATCTACAGACTTGACTCCATGCTGCCTTTTCTTGGTCAGGGTCTCTATACCCCTCAAACTTAAAATGATGTCCCAAAAAAATATGGGCCAGTTCGTGTGCTGCTACCGCTATTACCCTGTTGGTTTCTATTTCTGGGCCTTCCAATATTGGACTTAAATACACTATTGCTTGCTTGGACGGGAATCTCAATGGAGATACGAACGGATGAACTTTTCCCAATGTACCTTCAAATGGTATGAATAATCTATAGTCACTTGTCTGCATTTTTTTTAATTTTTGATAATCCTCCTCGGGGATACATGCAAGCAATTCAAGCAGCGCTTCTTTCCTCTTGTTTGAATGTTCTTCTTCAATGTCTAATTCTGGAAAATCTTGCATGACCTCTTTAGCATCACGCTTATAGGGTCGATCAACTACCATGCCCTTTCACCTCTCTTGTATTTTAACTTTGACAGTTTTGGGTTTAGTCGATTTCTCCTCTCTATACTTAACTACTATCTCTCTGTATTGCTCTAAATGCCCATCGATTGCCCTTCTGATAATCTCTGACACTGTAAGTCCTGTTTTCTTTGACACCTTCTTCAAATTCTTAATCTGTAAATCCGTCAAATAGAATCCGACTCGCTGTCCCACTTTCATCACCTCCCTTTAAACGGTTATACCAATTATACATAACTCAATATTTTTGTCAAGTTTTTTCTTTGGACTCCATTGGACACAAAAGGGTAATAAAAATCTTATCTCTTCAACCAAATAATGTCCCTCTTGGCAATTCGCCATTGCTGTCCCACCTTAAAAGCCGGAATTCCCTTGGCCCAAAGGCGACGGTATATCGTCTTTGGATTCACCCCGAAGTGATCTGCCAATTCCATCACTGTGAAATAGTCCTTCATCCTCAATCTCCCCAAGCCTTTCCTTCAATATAGGCCAGCTATCCAAAAAACCTTTGACCCTCTCATTTATCCCCATTTAAACCCCTGTAATCCCTTGCTGCACGTCCTGGGAGGCATTTAAAACCTTAACCCTACCTCTTACCCTCGGTATAAACCCTCCGCCTCTTTTCCGCTTGCCTCCGTCTCCTTTCGGCGATCGCAGCCTTGGCTTTTTTCCTCAAACTCTTTTTGGGAATTTCCCGAAGCTTGAGTTGTGAGACAATCCCAGATTTTCTAACTTCGTGCCGGAACCGAATAATAGCCCTGTCTATGTTTTCCGAAACTATCATAATTTCAAAGTCCCCCCAGAGGGACCAGCCAGCCTCTCTGGGGGGGGTGAAAGGAGATCACAAACCGGGGATTATTCGCGCCTCCCCGGCAAGGCGCAATCTCAAGGTCAATAATTTTTAAGGAGAGGGACGGTCCAGGAATCCGAATACCCGGGCCGCCCCAATACCAGTTATCCGATACTGTATTAACCGCCTCGGATCAGGGCGGCGGAGAGGGGAATGACGCCCCTCATCATGAGTTTAAACGCTTAACGTCACAAACGGGCTCAATGTCGTCGTTCCTTTAAAAGGTGTGATAGGCACATTAAACATCGGTTGCCCGTCGCATCTGAAAACAAATCTGAATGCAGTTTCGTCATTAACGAATCTTACGTGCATCGATGAATCAGTTTTCAAGCCCGAACTATGAACGGCTAAAACATATTGAGACATGTCCGCCAAAATGAGGTCGCCCTTTGTGCCGAGAGATTGACAATGTTCGATAGTGAGAATCGGTCTTCCGAATAAGGTTGAATACGGTGTTTGACTTAACCCACCCGGTGGCAGAAATACAGGAGTAGATACTGCCCCCCCCAATGTCATCTGTAATTGGTAAATTTGAGGTAGGACTGTGGAGTGAGTTAACCAAACCGCATTCTGTGCATTGATCATCCGTGACCACATGTTGACAATATCGCCGATGGCGATCGCATTCGCACCTACACGGGTAACGACGATGAGAGCCCCAGAGTTCATGATGCCGAGTGGTTGACCAACACCCGTACCGTTAATGACGGCATCCTCTACCATAAACTGAACTTCGCTGGCGAACCCTTGAGAAAGAATATTCTGAAGTGTGCCTGCATCGGCAAGGAGTTCATCCGTGCTATAGCAAAGACCGATCATTTTTTTTAAAGACAATTCCATGCGACGGAATTTGGGAGCCGACGGGGTTTTTGTTCCACCTTCAGCCGCCCAGAATCCAGTAATGCCACCCCAACGGGACCCAGTAGTTCTCGCCGTTTCAGCCAAAGCATTGATCATCAGCGTTTGAGTGGCGATAGGGATTTGTCTGACCAACCTGATGATTTGTCCCGTTGTGAAAGCGGACATGAGAATATCTTTGGAAAAAGTAGGCTCGAGTAGAAAACCACCATCCGCGGGAACCAGTTCTGAGAGGCCCGAGGCAGCGCGATATTCTGTTGCAACCTTTGAAAGCCGTGAATCAACGCCTAATCCTTTTCCTGCCCGAACGATAGCATCGATCTGATCTGCAAACGATTTGAAAACTTTCCCTCCCGAACGAACCCCATCATCAAGACCGAGATCGAAGATCGGCCTTGAAGTCGGTTGGTTTAGTTCAAGATTAGAAGTCCTCAAATCGAGAACCTCTATTTCGCTCATTAAGCGGCTTGCTTTTGACGCTTCATCGCCATCAAGCTGATCGATCGAACGACCTGCAAGGATGGCGTTTATCGAATCATATTTGAAAGTAATGGAATTTCGAAGATTGTTGATTTGTTCCTGAATAGACATAATGCCTCCTTTAATTCCAGAAGGCATTTGTAGAGAGCGTATTCGCCGATCTTTTTGCCTTGCAGGATTCTCGCCTCGCATTTGGGCGGGAACCGTTTTATTCCACCATGCCGGATTCGGCTGATGGGCTGGGAAAATCGGGATGCCGACATTTGTGACAACCCGAATATAGATGTAAGACAATGTAATACAAATCAAAAAAATTGTCAAGCCCAATAGATTTAATAGGCTATTAATTCTTTTTTTCAAACTCAATTTCCCCTCATCATCGTTTCAAACTCTTTGTCTGCCACAGGTGAGTTCGGGTCCGCTTTCCATCTCATGTGAAAATTATAGGCAGCCATTGCTCCAAGAGTTTCCCTTATTAAGATACAGCGGTCACGGTGAATCTCAAACCTCGCAATAATGGCCTTGCTTTCCTCAGTTAAATCTTCCATGTTTTATCCTCATTCAAATTTCTCAAACTGTATTGGCTCATTATTTAAACCCAAAGTGACCCATTGTTTATTTAACAATGCGAGGTCTTTCTGTAAAATTCTTAGAAGTGGGTGAGAGTGGTCCATCTTTTCGCCTTTGATCATAAGTCCATCGCGATCTATAACCGCTGACGTCTTATTGACCCTCTGTAAAGTAAAAAGGCAAACTTCGAGGCTTGTCCGATGCCCCAAGGATCTAAACTTTTTAATAGTCGCTTCATTCCAGATTAAAATTGCTTTAGAATCGGTCAATCCTTCCGGAACTGGAAGAGGGAGAGGATCTTCTGTAACAATCTTTTTAATTTCCTTCATATTGCACCTTTTGCACCTTTTTTAATTATGCCCAAAATTTTAACTTCTCATCTGCGAAAACTTGCGTGGCTCTCACCCTGCGGTAACGTGAAGCCAATCCTAAGCGATTTTTGGGGCATATAGGGGGGTCTCCTCATTTCACCCTTCCTCTATGACGACGAGGCCATGAACACCAACTCTTGCTTGAGCTTCAAGTTCTCCTCGCGTAACAGTTGAAACGCTTGCCGATAGAGTTCAAGTTTGCGTTCGAATATCTGTCGTTTATTCTCTGGTTTTAAACTGAAAAGGTTTTGAAATAAAAACGTATTCTCTAAGAATTCTTGACTTCTCATAAAATCCCCCTGATAATAGAACACGGTGCGAAGCCGGTTAAATTGTTAAAACACTTCTGGTGCCTTGGAGGTGTCCGGGATACGGACCCGGATGCCTCCAATCAGTTTCTTCCCAAAACGAATGCTTGGATCCACATAAACCTCAATATTCTTTCCTTCCCAGTCATCACTATCTGACCCAAATTCCTTTTCCAAGGTCTCTGCATTCGTTTTATTCAGAATCAAAGGCTTCACATCATTACCGAAAAAGTAGAGAATAGGTTTCTCTTCTTTACCGTCCTCGTTCTGGACCTCTTCCATTACTACTGTATCAACCGTGAATACGATTGGTTCGACCAGGTCGTCTTTCGATAGAAACTTGCTTGGAAACATCTTACCTACTTTCATGTCCTTTACCTGCCTTCTCCGGGTTCAAGCCGGTTTCGAATTGGTTGCGGCTTCGCGTCCGCGTTCTGTTTGTTTTGGGTAACTGTTTCTGGTTTGTTATTACTGGTTTTCTGGTTTTCCCTACTATAAGTAGTAGGGGAAAACCCGATAACCGCCTTTGTAATCGGTTTTTTGTTATTCCCAGAAAACCACCAGAAAACCGCAGATAACCGTTATAATTATTATGGAAAACCAAAGTAAGGTTTTTGCCTATTTCCGGTTTTCCGGTACACTTCTTTTTAACCTCGGACATATTCAAAGCGATTATCCTTCTTTGTGCGCCTGGCATACCAAAGGTTTTTGGCTTCGCCTTTCTTCAGAAATTTTCTAAATGCTTCTTTCCCCATCCCCAAGTTATCTTTAACGAGTTTCTGGAATTCGGTCTGATTTGGTGGATAGGCAGCATTTAAAAGTTCGGCCATTTTATTTAGAACCTCATTATCCGGGTCATCGGCCAAGCAAAGTTGGTGATTCTCAAATTTAAAAAACATTGGTCTCAATTCCAAAGCAGAAGAGAACCGGCTTTTCCCTCCAAGTCCTAACCTGATAGGAAGGTCAAGGTCGTCTTCACCCGCATCCTCATCACTTCCAACTCTTTTCACTCGGCTAAATTTCAAGATGTGGTCACTCAAATCAAACCAGGCCGTGCTTCCTCTGTAACCTCCAGTTTTATTTTCATGGTGAATCAAAATGATGGTATTTCCCCTCGCCCGGATTTCCTTATGACGTGCCATTACAAAAGAGGCATCTTTGGAAGAATTTTCTTCAAGTGTGTGCGAGCTTCGCAAAGAATCAATGATGAATAATCCAGGAGGGAAACTCTTGTAAATTTCCCACTCAGGAGCATCAATTCTAATTGGCATTGGATCGATTCCAAGATGCCAAATCATTAAATTCTTTGAACCTCCTATCTTCTTAACTCGGTCAACTATTTCAGAAATGGGGTTTTCGTAATCTATGTAATAAACCGGCATCTGTATCACGGGCAAACCGAAAAAAGGTATTCCCTTCGATACTGATGTTCCAAGGTGATAAGCAAGATGGGATTTACCTACCCCGCCTATCGCATGGAATGTGATAATCGCACCTTTAGGAATTGAAGGATAAATGATGTATTCAACCGTCACATCAAGTTGGGAAATTTCAAGAGAAGAGGGAAGGTTGAGGCGTTCGTATGGATCTGTTTTGATCTCCTCTCGGGGAAGATCCCAAAACTCACTTATCCCATACTGAACCAAGAAATTATCCAACCCTATTTTCTCCTCTCCATCGGGTAGAGAAACAAGGTAGGGTGTCGCACCTTTTTGCTTCAATTTTTGTGCAAGTAAAAGGACAGCTTTTTGAATGTCTTTGTTTTTATGGTAATCCCCATCGGGGATCAGATTCACAATCCGGCCACTAAAAGGGATATTGTTGAAATCTGGGACCAGTTCGTCGCTGCCTTTTTCTTTCCAATTCCAGATACCTCCCATTCCGAGTGAAACGATGCCCTCCTGCCAACCTTTCAGACTTTTTTTCTCGCCTTCGACAAGAGAAAGAGGGATAGACGTATCGATTATTTTGTCTTCGATACCAGGCGGGTAGTAAAGATGGACTCCTGAGTTTAGAGGCTGAAAGTATTTTATTTTATGTCCGTCTTTATCTTTGATCGGCGGGAAGAGTTTGTATCGACAAAATCCGTTCTGCTGGTATGGGAAAGCCAAAAGAGAATCTGTCTTATCAGCAAAGGTTTTCCCTAAAATCTTTGGAATTTCACGTGGCGGGACAGAGTGAATATTTGCCTTCGTGATTGTGTCATCGGTCAAACCACTCTTTTCTAAATCCCGTAGGTGGTCCGGGTGAAGATTTATCATTTAAACTTCCCTCGGTAACCCGTCGATGAATGCATCGAGATCCCGAACATCAAAAAGCTTTCTTTTGCCGTAGCATTTTGGTCGAATCGGAAAGGGATCCTTAGACCCGGGCGCGATCTGATTGTAGATCGTTCGCGGTGAGAGCCCCAAGTACAGAGCAGCTTCCCGAACTGATAGGAGTCTCTTTTTTGCACAATCCTGGACTGCCAACAGACTCTTAGGACTCATTTCTCTTCCGCTCTTGCTCCCATTTGAAGGACCTTATCAAGATCCTTTTTGAATTTTTCAATGACAGGACGAACCCGAAGATAGAACTTAAAAGGTTCAATCTTGTCATCCTCTCGTTTATCCGTGATAAGTTTGATGCCCTTCAGACCATCCAGTTCAATATCACATCTGATCTTAGCCATCACTTACACCTCCTTTTGAAAGCCAAAAAAAAATAGGTGAGAGGATAACCCCTCACCTATTAAGGACACGAACAAGTCAATTTTTTAAAAATATTTTATAGTGCTATGATTTAATTAAGGTTTTGGCCTAATTTTTTTTTAATGACTTCCCGACCTTTTTAACTTGCTTTTTATAATTTTCGATCCGCTTCTGTGCCGTGGGAAAGGAAATGTTACAAGACCGCGCCAACTCTCCCGGAGTCGGAATCTTACCTTCATTTTCAAATGTCATCTCTAAAAGGTCGTCGAAACCTTTCCCGAATGTCTTGACTAAACCTTCTCTATTACTTTCCAAGGTTTTCTCTTTTGTCAATTCCCATACTCGACGTTTATAGTCATCTAAGGTTCCCTCTTTATTTGCGGGATGGATCATATAAACGTCTATAGTTGAAGTCCCGCATATTACCATTACGCACTTAGCCCTATCTGGATCATTGAAGGGTTCGCTCAAAATATCATCAATCTCAGCCATTGGGTTGACCCCAACATCGAACTCTCTCCAATTTGATTTCTTTCCTTCAGTCTTTTCGAAGAAAACTCTGTAAGGGCCATTGACCGAAGGATTAATAACATCGGCCATTAATTTCTCTGCATCGATTGGTCTGGTTCTTTTGTCCCATCGCTTTTCACTTTTTTCTTCCCTCCACATATCCCTCTTTATAAATTTGTCAATCTCATCCGTGGAGGCCTCTGTAATTGTGATAACTGATTCATTCGAACCCTTTTTCATATCTACCGCCTCCTTTTGGTCAACACTTGGTCAACACTTGCGTCAAAATATCCCCTGTTTTACCTACAATTCATTATATTTACTTTTGCCATAAAATTAAAGTAAATTCATGGAGATTGAAAAAGGTGAATAGAAAATGAGAATTGAGGAATTGCGGAATTAGGAGATTGCGAATTAAGAATTTAATTCCTAATTCCTCAATCCCCTAATCCCTAAATCACAAATCAATTAAAAGAGTGAGGCGAGCCATTTGTGAAGAACGAGGATCATCGGACCGAAAACCAATGAGACGACCGTTATCAATTTTAAAAAGATGTTCAACCCCTCTTCAGAAACTGATTCATCGCTTTTTCAAGTCCTTCCAAAAGCAAGACCTTCAGAGATTCTGCTGCCCGGGAAAGGATTTGATCTAAATGGAGTTGCTCGATTTTATCAAAAACGTCCAAGACATACTCGGCTGGATCCATCTCCTGGGGAGGTCTTCCAATGCCAACCTTTAGTCTTAAAAAGCTATTTCCACCCATCCTATCAATGATGGAACAAACCCCCTGATGTCCTCCATCCCCTCCTCTTTGTTTAAAACGAAGCCTTCCAAAGGGAAGGTCCAAATCGTCATGAACGACGACTACATCTTCCATTCTCAGGTGAAAGAAATCGGCCGCCTTTTTGACCGCTTCTCCACTACGATTCATGAAGGTCATCGGCTTAGTCAAGATGACCTGCTGAGAATCGATCCATCCTGTTCCGTATAGGGATTTAAAGCGTTTGGTGCGGATAGGAATATGATTTATTCTGGCAAGACGATCCACTACCTGAAATCCAATATTATGCCTGGTCATTCGATATGGGATTCCAGGATTACCCAGTCCCACGATGATCTTCACATTCGGTTATTCTTTTTCCTCCTCCCCCTCCTTTTCCTTTACCTCAGCCCCTTCAACAGCCTCTGGAGCCACTGCTTCAACAACCTTCTCCTCCACCACAGGGGGCACGACCGTGGCGATGGTATAGTTAGTGTCTGATAAAATTTTTACCTTCTCAACTATAATATCTTGGACATGAATCGAATCACCGATCTTCAAAGGACTAACATCAATATCAATGCTCTTTGGAATATCTCCAGGGAAGCACTGGATTTGGATCACCCTCCGGATCTGGTCAAGGATTCCTCCCATCTTGGTCCCCTCAGGTTTCCCGACCAAATGAACGGGAACTTCCACGATGACCATCTCATCCATAGTCACCTCAAAAAAATCAGTGTGTAGGGTTATCCTTTGGAGAGGGTCAATTTGGATATCTTTCACCATCACTACCTTACGGTCTGATTGATTGCCCTTTCGAATGTCGAGGTCAATCAGAACATTCTCCCCAGCTTCCGTTTGAAGGACTTTCGCTAATTCCTTAGAATCAATCACCAAAGGGATGGTTTGGGACCTTGGTCCATAAAAAATGGCAGGGATCAAGCCTTTCGTCCGTAGTTTCTTTGCCTTTTCCTTTCCAACCCCTTCTCGAATCTCTGCTGTCAATATGGGTCTTTGCATGGGTCACTCCTTCTAGTGGTTTGTGTTAAAATAATCCCCCTTCGTCTCCCTTTAGTGAAGGTGGATTGAGGGGGATTTGCAAATTCAAATAAATAGGCAACTCACCGAATCATCCTCATAAATCCTTCGGATGGCGTCAGCCAAGAGACCGGATATGGAGACGACTTTGATCTTTGGGCATGCCTTGGCCTCTTCTTTGAGGGGGATGGTATCTGTCACAATCATTTCCTGAATGGGTGATTCTGAGATAATCTTCACAGCTTTTCCAGAAAGGACAGGGTGAGTGCAAGAGGCATAGACACCCTTCGCCCCATTCTCAATCAACGCATAAGCTGCCCGCACTAATGTTCCTCCTGTATCGACCATATCGTCAACTAAGATCGCCAACATCCCACTGACATCCCCTATGATGTTCATGACCTGTGAGACATTGGGAGATTCTCTTCGCTTATCGATAAAAGCCAAGGAAGCTTCTAATCGTTTTGCATAGGCTCGAGCCCTCTCCACCCCTCCTGCATCTGGGGAGACAATAACGAGATCGTTCTTCAATTGCCTCAGGTGCTCTAACAACACCGGGGAAGCAAATAAGTGGTCCACTGGAATATTGAAAAAGCCCTGAATCTGACCCGCATGCAGGTCAACAGTAAGAATTCGAGAAGCCCCCGCGGTCGTGATCAGGTCTGCAACCAGCTTTGCAGAGATGGGTGCTCGAGGAAGAACTTTGCGGTCCTGCCTTGCATAACCATAATAAGGCATTACAGCGGTGATCCTTTCCGCAGAAGCCCTTTTCAGGGCGTCGATCAAAATGAGGAGTTCCATCAGATTGTCATTGACAGGAGAAGAAATGGACTGGATCACGAAAACATCCATCCCTCGCACGCTTTCATCAATCTCAACATGAATCTCTCCATCACTAAAGGTGCTCACCACAGATTTGCCAAGAGAGGTCCCCAACTGGTCACAAATCTTTTGCACTAATTCGGTGTTTGAATTTCCAGTAAATATTCTTAACCAACTTAAATCCTCCCCTGGTTTGACCACTACCCTTTTTTTACTCATAAGAACCTCATCCCCCCAATCTGGAAGGCAGAAAGTGTAAGGCGGTGAGTGGTGACACTCATTCCTATCTCTACTCCCCACTTTCGACTTCCATTATCCAGAATTTTGGCTGGGGTGGGAGGATTCGAACCTCCGAGTCCAGGTTCCAAAGACCTGTGTCTTACCGCTTGACGACACCCCAACATGGTTTGTAAATTCGAAATCCGGATATCGAAATTCGAAACACCTACCTGCCGGTAGGCAAATGCTTCGAATTTAAAGTTTATGGTATCTATTTACTTGCTCTTCTGAATTTCTTTATTATATTCTTCCAAAACGATGGATTCGATCATCTGTCGGGTTTGGCTATTAAGGGGGTGGGCAGTATCCCTGTAAGTTCCGTCCTTCCTTTTCTTGCTTGGCATCGCAACGAATAATCCATTATTTCCATTAATGACCTTCAAATCTCTCACGACAAAACAATGGTCGAAGGTGATCGCAACATATGCCTTAAGCCTTTCCTCCCTAACGGGGAAAACCCTCACTTCTGTCACTTCCATAACGCCCCCTTACTTGTTCCCCCTGCCTATCCTGCCTTTCGCAGGCAGGCGTCAGGCAGTGATGCTATGTGCTTTAAAAACGACCCATCCTCTCCTTCCGACCGATTTCTTTATCTTTGCATAAGCCCCCGTTGCACTTTTATCATCTTGGAATAGACCGAAAACCGTAGGGCCACTCCCTGTCATCAAGGCGCCCAAAGCCCCAGCAGAAAAAAGTATTTTTTCCATGAGGCCGATCTGGGGATATTTTTTCGAAACCACTTCTTCTAAATGATTCAAAAGAATGCGGGAAATCCCCTCGGGAGATTTCAGAAACTTATGAAGATTAAAATGAAATTGCTGATTTGTCAACACGAATTTTTGGTAAGCCCAACGCGTTGAAACCTCAAAATTGGGATAAATGAGCACATACCATAGGCTCGGAAGTTCTTCCTTTTTTAATCGTTCACCAATCCCCGAACCAATGGCAGCGCCCCTCAAAAAGAAGAAAGGAACATCTGCCCCGATCTCTAATCCCATTCCCATCAACTCCCTTTTGGATAGGTTCATTTCTAAAAGTTGATTCAATGCCTTCAGGGTAGTGGCAGCATTACTGCTCCCCCCTCCCAAGCCAGCCCCGAGAGGAATTCTTTTCTCGATTTCAATATGAACACCCCCCTTATAACCCGAAATCTTCAACATGGATTGAACAGCTTGGTAAACCAGATTGATCTTTCCAATGGGAAGGTTGGGATGGTCTGTCACGATAGAAACTCCTTTTTCCTTTTTTAAAGAGAAATGGAGTGTATCGTGAAGACTGATCTTTTGAAGGACGGTCCTCAACTCATGGTATCCGTCCTCCCGTCTCTTCAAAATCTCTAGTCTAAGGTTTACCTTTGCAGGAGATTCTAAATGGAGTACTTCCATCATATTGATCAATTTTGTTTAAGGCAAATATAAATGATCTTTTGAGGAAGAAAAATCTTCATCTCATCATAGGAAAGCCAGTCTTTTTTTTCAAGTGATTTTTAAGGATTAACTTGAAAGGAGAATGCGGGATCTCAATCTTCATGAAGTTGAATTGATTCTGTCGGACATTGGTTTATGCAAGCCCAGCATTCGATGCAATCCTCAGGGTGGATAGGATTGGATCTATCTTCTTCAATTTGATAGACCTCACTCGGACAAATCTCAGCACAGTTTCCACAGCCATTGCATTTTTCTTGGTCAACAACTGGATACATAACTTAAATCCCAATTTCTAAATCCCAAATCATTCCCAAACTCCAATTTCAAATGACCAAAACGATTTCTTTAAAATTTGGAATTTTGTTCATTGGAATTTATTTGTTATTTGGTATTGGGTGCTTTGCCTAACATATTTGTTTCGTTCCACAGGCTAAAACCTGGCTGGGTTTACTCCCGCTTCGATAGATGGTAATGCCTTTGCATCGCTCTTGGTAAGCCATCAGAAAGGCTTCCCTCACCTCATTCTTTGTTGCATCTCGTGGAAAGTTGATCGTTTTCGATACGGCATTATCCGTATACTCTTGAAAAACTGCTTGGATCTTGATGTGCCAGACTGGGGGAATTTCAAAAGTGGTGATAAAAACCTTTTTCACCTCTTTTGGAACCTGGGGCAGCTCCTGAAGGCTCGCCCCTTCAGAGAGAGATTTGATTAATTCAGGATTTAGAAATCCCTTTTTTTCTCCCAATTCGATAAAGAGAGAATCCGTGATTTGAAATTCCATATCTTCTAAAGCTCTTCGGGTATATTGGATGGCAAAGAGAGGTTCGATGCCACTTGAACAATTGGCCAATAGGCTGAGCGTCCCGGTAGGGGCGATCGTGGTAAGGGTGGCATTTCTCAGCCTCATGCCTTCAGGTTTATCATAAACGGAACTTTTAAAATTTGAGAAAACCCCTCTTTTCTCAGCCAGTTCTATAGATCGTTCCCGAGCCTGATATTGAATAAAACTCATGATCCCTTTAACCACCTCTAAAGCCTTCTGAGAATTATAGGGAATGCCCAGTCGGATAAAGAAATGAGCTAATCCCATTACCCCAAGACCAATCTTTCGATTTCCTTTTGCCATCTGAGAGATTTGTGGTAATGGATACTGGTTCATATCAATCACATTATCTAAAAAATGGACCGCATGCCTGATGGTCATTCTTAGCTTATCAAAATCGACCTCCCAATTCCCATTCTTCTCCTTTAACATCCTTAAGAGGTTGATGGACCCTAAGACACAGGGTTCGTAAGGAAGGAGAGGCACTTCACCACAGGGATTCGTGCTCTCAATCTCACCCAATTCAGGAGTGGGGTTGGCCTCATTAATTCGATCTAAAAAGAGTATCCCCGGGTCCCCGGTCTCCCAAGCCGCACTCACGATCGCTTCCAATACTTCCCTTGCCTTCAGGCGTCTGAAAGGCTGCTTCGTCCTTGGGCTGATCAGATCATATTCATCATCTTTCGAAAGGGCCTCCATAAAAGCTTTTGTGATCCCAACAGATAAGTTGAAATTCTCCATTTCCTTTAAGTTCTTTTTGATGGTAATAAATTCCATGATATCAGGATGATCGACTCTCAGGACCCCCATGTTGGCCCCTCGTCTTGTCCCTCCTTGTTTAATGACCTCTGTCGCCATATTGAAGACCTTCATGAAGGAAACAGGACCGCTCGCCATGCCTCCTGTGGACTGAACCCTATCGTCTTTCGGTCTCAAATGGCTAAAGGAGAAACCTGTTCCCCCACCACTTTGATGGATGAGGGCCGTCTGTTTCACTGTTTCAAAGATTGAATCGAGGGAATCTTCAACGGGGAGGACAAAACAAGCAGCTAATTGCTGGAGGTCTCTTCCTGCATTCATCAGACAGGGAGAGTTAGGAAGAAAATCTAAGGATGCCATCATCCGAAAGAAAATCTCGGAGAGTTCTTCAGAAGAGGTCTGATTCCCATAAAAACGTTCTGCCTCAGCAATATTTTTGGCCACACGCCAGAACATCTCTTCAGGAGATTCAACGACTTGACCCCTGAGATCTTTTCTTAGATACCTTTTTTCTAAAATCGTAACGGCTTGAGAAGTAAGACGAGAGATTTCCATCTTACACTCCCTGAGGGAGGTTTGACATGGACAAACCTCCCTCGAACAGACTTAAACGGCCTCAACGCTCTTTACCTCTGGAACTTGTTGCTTGAGGACTTTCTCCACCCCCATCTTTAAAGTCATCTGCGACATGGGGCAGCCACCACAAGCCCCGGTTAATCTGACCTTCACGATTCCATCCACCACATCGATCAATTCAATATCCCCTCCATCGGCTTGAAGGGCAGGCCGAATCTTCTGCAACGCCTTTTCCACATTCTCTCTCATTCCGTTTTCACCTCCTCTATCCTTTTCTTCTTTTCAGAACCGATCTTTTTATTAATAATAACACATATCTATTCTTATTAACAAAAAATATTATTGATTTTATTAGCTTTTGTAATCGAGAAAAATGGTCTAGAAGATAGAGGTATTATTTGTTTTGGTGGGGAGGGCCTGATGTGATGAATGGATCGAAAGGTCATGGAGAAAAAGATTAATCCTTTTTCTTCTCCAATTCTTCCAATCTCTTATGGAGATATACCCTCAGGGCATCAGGCCTCTCGCAAAAATTAACATCTCCTTCACAAGTTGTACTACTGCTATCGATATCACAGTAACCGATTCCCTTCCCAATGCTCAGACTTTCTGGTTTCCTGAAAAGGGGGCATCTCTTTTTTTCTCCCATTCTTCTCTCCTCCTTTCAGCCAAAAGATATTTCTTAAGGATATCGGGTATCTCGCAAAAATGAATATCAGCATCACAAGTCGTTTGGTCACAACCGAGATCGCAATACCCGATGCCCCGGCCCATGTTAGGAGTTCCGGAATCTCGGTAAAATGAACAGGGTCTTAAAATTGACATCCAAACCACCTCCTTCAGGCAAAACTAAAAACTTCAAAAAAAGCCCGTGTCAACATAGACCACGGGCTTGGCAAAATTTCTTTTGCTTTGGCAACCCGGCTATCCCGGGTATTCGGGACCCGTGGCTTTCCCCGCCTGCTCCATTTTGGAACAGTGGGCCTCAACCGCCAATTATGACGGGCAGGCGTCCCACGATTACTCGTGGTTTGGCTTTATCGGCAATGTTGTTTTAAAAATATTTCCCTAATTATCTTTGGTGCATTTTCAATGCCAAGGAAAGTAAATTCATGAAACCAATTGATTTCAAAAGGATTCATTAAATCTTGGATTTTTTGAAAAAGATATAAAGCGCCCTTTTTTGTTATGGAATAATAAAAATTTAATGGTGCCAAGCTATTTATTTCGGTAGGATTAATGGGAAACCCATTCTGGAATTTTGTAGGAATCCTCAGATCTAAATTTTTGTCTAAATTTTCCTAACCCATCAGGATCGAGTAAAAGATAGTCAATGGGGGGTTCTCTGTCACTATCTACGGCATAGGCAAAGATTTTGCCATTTCCACTTATCCTGGCGACATGCCCTCCATCAGGGGTATAAAATTTTTCAACGATCTTCTCCACCCCATCCACCTGTTTAACTTGAATAGAATAAGGGATGAGACCTTTTAAATTAGGGATGGGCCAGCCCTCTTGATTTACTTCTTGACCCATAGAAACAATGGGTATGATTAAAACTCCGATACACAAAATAGACCAAACACTCTTCATTCTGCTTCCATTTGCCTTTTGGATTTTTAACTTTCAACTTCAAATCTTAAACTTTGAACTTTATTCTTTCCCCTCCAAATATTTCTCCACAGCAAAGGCAGCCGTCGCTCCATCCCCGACGGCAGTGGCCACTTGGCGCAATAACTTTTTCCTGCAATCTCCAGCAGCAAAGATACCTTTCACTGAAGTCTCACAATTTTCGTCGGTGATAATATATCCTGCCTCATCAACGTTAACCAAACCCTTTAAGAATTGGGTCCTGGGTAAAAGTCCCACAAAAAGGAAGGCACCTTCTATAGGGTGCTCGTTCACCTCCCCGGTTTTTACATTTTTTACGATCACCGACCGGACTACTGAATCTCCTTTAATCTCTTGGATGACCGAATTCCAGAGCAATTTGATTTTTGGATTTGCAAAAACCCTCTCCTGATAGATTTTCGTTCCTCGAAGGGCATCCCTCCGATGGACGATGGTCAACTCTTTAACAAACTTTGTGAGGTAGAGGGCTTCGGTCAGTGCAGAGTCTCCCCCTCCCACCACAACGATTTGACTGTCTTTAAAAAAAACCCCGTCACAAGTGGCACAATAGGAGACCCCTTTGCCAGCGAATTCCTTCTCACCAGGAACTCCTAATTTCCGATATTCCGTCCCTGTACAAATAATAAGGGCTTCACAAAGATAGCTCCCCTCTTCGGTTTTAACAACCTTCTTATCGCCTTCCAGCTTCACCTCCACGACATCTTGAGAAACCACTTCTAGCTCAAATCGCTTTGCCTGCTCTTCCATCAAACGACTTAACTCATCTCCGTTAATCCCCTGCGGAAAGCCAGGATAATTTTCGATGAGCTCTGTGATGGTCATCTGTCCTCCCAAAAGACCGATCTCGATAAGGAGGGTATTGAGTCTTGACCTGGATGTATAAAGACCTGCCGTCAAGCCTGCAGGTCCTCCTCCAACAATAATCACCTTGTAAATCTTTTTTTCTCCCCCTTCCATCCACCCCTCCTTGTTTACAAGATAATTTCAGAATAGGACATAGATGCCCACTTTGTCAATGTATTAGGAAGGGATCCATGACTTGACAATTAGGAATTGTGAAAGATAGATTAAACAACTATAATTTAGGTATAAAGGAGGAAGAAATGGAAAGGACATTGTCAATTGTGAAACCGGATGGCGTTCAGAAGCACCTGATCGGTAAGGTTATTAAACGTTTTGAAGACCATGGTTTAAAGGTGATCGGTCTGAAGATGATTTCGATGGATAAAAAAGAGGCGGAGGGATTTTATGCTGTCCATCGAGGAAAACCTTTTTTCGAAAGCCTGACCACCTTCATGTCTTCTGGACCTTCCGTCGTCATGGTTCTTGAAGGAGAGGGAACGATTTCAAAGACACGGGAGTTGATGGGCGCCACCGACCCCAAACAGGCAAAAGAAGGGACCTTGCGTCACCAGTTTGCTACCAATATCGAAAAAAACGTTGTGCACGGTTCTGATGCACCTGAAACAGCCGCCTTTGAAATCAAATATTTCTTTAACTCTCTGGAGACATTTGAATATTGAAAAGTTCTTCAGAAAAGATCGACCTTAAGAATTTAAGGCCTTCTGAACTCGTTGAATTCCTCGGGTCATTCGGAAAAGAACGCTATCGAAGTATCCAGATTCTAAGATGGCTTTACCAGAAGGGTGTCGAATCCTTCGATGAGATGACCAACCTCTCCAAAAGATTCCGCCAAGAATTGAGCCAAATCGGCTTCATCTCCACCCTCTCCACCCTGAACATGGAACAGGCCAGGGATGGAACAAAAAAGTTTTTATTTCAACTCAAAGATGGGAACCGAATTGAAAGCGTCCTGATCCCTGATAAGACACGCCTCACCCTCTGCCTTTCCACCCAGGTGGGGTGTGCCTTAGGATGTCGATTCTGCCTGACAGGGAAAATAGGATGGAAACGGGATCTAATGGTCTCAGAGATCCTCAATCAGATTCTGGCAGTCAGAAAAATGCTTCCCGAAAAAACATCCATTACTAACATCGTCTTGATGGGAATGGGGGAACCCCTCGCCAATTACAAAAATACACTGAAGGCGATTGAGTTGATGGCTCACCCCGATGCCTTCAAATTTTCGTCAAGGAAAATCACCCTCTCAACAGTAGGTCTTCTTCCCGAGTTGGAGCAGCTGGCAGAAGAAAAAATCTCATTTCGTCTGGCCATCTCCCTCAATGCCTCAGAGGAAGAGACTCGAAGTGATTTAATGCCTGTCAATCGCCGTTACCCATTAAATAAAATCTTGGCGTTATGCAAAAAATTTCCCCTTCGGCCAAGGACTCGAATTACCTTTGAATATGTGATGGTGGAAGGGATTAATGATTCTTCCCAGGATGCCAAAAGATTATTAAAAATATTGAGAGGCATCCCCTCCAAGGTCAATCTCATCCCCCTCAATGAAGCCCCCGAGATCCCTTTTAAAAAGACTTCGGAAGAGAAGATCAAACGGTTTCAAGAAATTTTACTGGAGGGCGGGCTCACTGCAATCGTTCGAACTAGCAAAGGGAGAGAGATTTCAGCTGCCTGCGGTCAACTTCAAGCGAAAGAACCAGTTCAATAGTTTGACAGTATTGAGGAAATCAATTAACATCCATTTAAATATAGAGGCTGTATTGGAATAGATCGGAGGAGGATAAGGATGTCAGAAAAGATCGTTGGGGTGATTGGCGGGTCAGGTCTCTATGAAATGGAAGGCCTTGAAGAGGTTCAAACCGTTTCCTTGAAGACGCCCTTTGGAGACCCTTCAGATTCGTTCATCCTGGGGCGTCTCGAAGGGGTGAAAGTCGCCTTCTTGCCCCGACATGGGAAGGGCCATCGCATTCAGCCCTCTTCTCTTAACTTCAGGGCAAATATCTATGGGATGAAGATGCTGGGGGTCCAATGGATCATTGGTGTCAGTGCAGTGGGATCTATGAAAGAATCGATCCACCCCGGGGATATGGTGATCCCAAACCAATTCATTGATCAGACAAAAGGCCGTCAGAACACCTTCTTTAGTGATGGGATCGTGGGTCACATCAGCTTTGCAGATCCGGTTTGTCCTGTTTTAAGCCAGATCCTTTTCGAGGCTGGAAAAGAGGTTGGTGCGACAGTTCATCAGGATGGAACCTACCTTTGCATTGAAGGACCTCAATTTTCAACACGTGCCGAATCAAGGCTTTATCGAACATGGGGTGTCGATATCATTGGAATGACCAACCTCCCTGAGGCAAAACTGGCTCGGGAAGCTGAGATTTGTTATTCCACCATCGCCTTTGCAACGGATTACGATTGTTGGCATGAGGAGGCAGGAGACGTTTCCATTGGCGAGGTCCTGAGAATTCTGGCCCAGAGCACAAAAATAGCAAAAAGTGCGATTCGACATGCGATCAAACATCTTCCAGAAAAAAGAGAATGCTTTTGTGCCAATGCTTTAAAATATGCCCTGATTACCGGCAAAAAGTTTATCCCCGAAAAAACGAAAAAAGATTTAGAACCGATCATCGGGAAATATATATAATGTTATGATGAAGTTTCTTGCCGATCGTATGTTGGGGAAATTGGCTAAGGAATTGAGGATGTTGGGGTATGATGCCGTTTATTACCAGGGAGAGAATGCTTATCCATTGATAAAACTGGCTCGTGAGGAAGGTAAAGTGATCCTGACCCGAAATACCAAACTCATTCCCAAGAGACCAGAGGATCGCATCATCAGGATCATGGAGGACAAACCTCCTCTTCAGTTGAGAGAGCTCATTCAAAAGAAAGTCATTTCATTGAACGAGGAGAACCTTTTTTCCCGGTGCCTCCTCTGTAACATTCTCCTCGATGAAATCTCACGGGAGGAGGTTGAAGGGAAAGTCCCGGACTTTATCTTTTATCAACAGAAAAAATTTTTCCAGTGCTCAATGTGTCTGAGAATCTATTGGCAAGGATCCCATCAGGATCATATGCAAAAGAAGGTGTATGAGCTTTTTGGTCATTGAGTCAAAATTATGTCTTTGGGTCTAAGCGTTTTTGAATCTTCGAATCATGGCCCAATGACTCTATGACGCTATGGCACTAAGACTCTAAGAGGTATTTAATAAATGCGCATCATCAGTGGAACATCGAAGGGGCGAAAATTAGTAGCACCCAGGAACTATTCCCTTCGCCCCACCTCTGATCGTGTGAAGGAATCTATCTTTAACATCCTCCAGGACGAAATAGAAGGAAAAGTAGTTCTCGATCTCTTCGCAGGCACAGGGAATTTAGGGATTGAAGCCCTGAGCCGAGGGGCTAAGAAAACCATCTTTGTTGAAAAGGGAAGACAGGCCTTACGACTCATTCAAAGAAATCTCACTCAATTTGGGTTAGAGGAACGATCTGAAATTCTTCCAAAAGATGCAAACCGAGCGATTGGAATTCTTAAACAGAGAGGGGAATGCTTTGGTCTGATCTTGATGGATCCTCCTTATGAGAAGGGTTTGATCCAAAAAACCTTAATGAAATTGAACTCCCATCAGATTTATTACAAGGACTCTATCCTGGTCATCGAACATAACCGGCGGGAACCCCTTCCCCCTATCATCAATGGTTGGAATCTTATTCACCAACGGCGGATCGGAGACACTATGATCTCGTTTTTAACCCCTCAGGGAGAAGATCAAACAAACGAGGTTAAAATAGAATCCTAAACCCGTTTCTCCCGACCCATAACAGGTCATTACCTAAAAGAGGCTTAGAATGACAAAAAAGAAGAAAGGAGAGGATAAAAATATGGGAAAAGTGGCCATCTATCCAGGTTCCTTTGACCCCATTACTTATGGTCATATCGATATCGTCGAAAGGGCTCTTGAGATCTTCGACAAAATGATCATTGCCATTGCAGAAAATGAAGAAAAACGTCCCCTCTTCTCTGTTGAAGAACGCCTTCAAATGGTGAAAGCTTTCTTTAAAGATGCCCCCAATGTCATCGTGGACAGTTTCAAGGGACTTCTCGTCGACTATGTAGCGAAGACCAATGCCATAGTGATTTTAAGAGGCCTCCGTGCCACCTCCGACTTCGAATATGAATTTCACATGGCGTCCATGAATCGAAGCCTCAACACCCATCTGGATACCCTCTTCATGATGACGAGTAAGGACTATTTTTTCGTCTCCTCCAGAACGATCAAAGAAGTTGCCCGATTAGGGGGTGGAGTTGAGGGATTGGTTCCAGACCTCGTCGTCAGGCGATTGAAAGAAAAGTTCAAATTTCCTGTCACAAAAAAGAAACAAATTGGGTGGGATGATTGAAAGAGCAAAGGGTGTTGGAATTATAAAAATTCTTGAAGATTTGAAATAAAACACTCGAATCCTCGAATCCTGAAACCCCATTAAATTTTGTATGAAGAGATTGATCCTCTGTGATTTCGATGGAACGATCAGCGTTCGGGATATGGGGTATGTCCTGGTCAATCAATTTACCTTAGGAGATTGGGAACCGATCGACCGGGATTTCCGCGAGGGGAAGATTGGTTCAAAAGAGGCCTACTCCCGAATTGCAAAAATCCTTAAGGGGGATGAGTCAACCATCCTCCGTTTTGTTGAAAAGCATTCCAACATCGACCCGTCTTTCCCTGTTTTCTACCAATACTGTCATGAGAAGGACATCGATGTCAAAATCGTCAGCGATGGTCTTGATTTCTATATCAAGAAGATTCTGGAAATCCACCACCTCTCGGAAATCCCTTTCTATGCCAACGGTACCCATTTCCGGGATGGGGAAGGAATAGACATTTCTTTCCCTCACTCCGAGGAAGAGTGCGGTCTTTGCGGGACCTGCAAAAAGAAACTCATTCAAATCTACCGAAAAGAATATGATTCCATCTTTTTTGTCGGAAATGGCTTTTCCGACAGGTGTGCGGCTCAGGAAGCAGATTTCGTTTTTGCCAAACAATCCCTCTACACTTATTGTATCGAACAGGATATCCCCTGCCATTTTTTTAAGGATTTTGGGGAGATTCTCGATGATCTGAAGAAACAGATCCGTGGAATTATCTTCGACCTCGATGGAACACTGATCGAATCCTATGAGGCGATCTATCTAGGTCTGAAAGAATGTTTGCAATATTTCGGGAAGGAGATCTTTCCTTTCCCTGATCTCAAAAAATATCTCAAGGTAGATTTGGAGGCAACACTTTCCCAGTTCTTCCCACCGGAGGAGGTGTTTAAGGGTATCCCCATCATGAGAAAGAAATATGAGGAGGTCTATCTCAATAAAACCCACTTTTTAGATGGGGCCCCAGAAGTTCTCAAAGCGCTCCATTCCGATGGGGTCATCCTGGGGATTGCCTCAAATAAATTTGGTCGCTTTTCAAGAGGGGCCATCCTGCATTTGGGGGTGTCAGGCTATTTTAAATCTGTGATCGGTGCTGGGGATGTCCCACGAAACAAACCCTTCCCTGATATGATTCATACTGCCTTAAAGGAGATGAATCTTCCCTCAGAGGAGGCGATCTTCGTCGGAGACACCCTTACAGATATTGAGACAGGAAAACAAGCAGAGGTTGATGTTTATGCCCTTCCCACTGGATTCCACTCCAAAAAGGAACTTTCTCAAGGAAAACCAAGGCGCCTATTAAAAAACCTCCAAGAACTGGTCCAGGTCGTTAAAAATCCCCTATCTTAGACCCATTTGATTCTTGCTTCGCTTTTTTCAATCTATTTACTTCTCATTTCTCTTTCCTATCTTCTATTTCTTGCCCATTCGCAAAATGGCCATTTTGGATTCGATATTCCATTTCTAAAGAAAGAAAAATATTTTTCTTGACAAAAGAATAGATATGTGATAAATAAGCCTCATGTAATTAAATAATCTCATGTTATTCTTAATTCACATGTGGTAAATTTATCATCATGGAAGATATCATTGTCACGGTATGGAGATTGATTAAAGAGAAGTCTTCGGTCAGGAGGGTATCGATAGAATTGGGGATGGATCGTGCAAGCCTCTACCGATCCTTGAAAAAGGGAACGAATCCCAGGATTGATACGATTATGAAATTTTTAAATAACCTGGGTTATCAACTCCAAGTGGTCAAGACAAAAAGGAAGGCAAAAAAACCAATGCGTTCGAAGAGAATGGAACCAAGGAGATAAAGAGGGGATGGAAAAGGAACACTTAAAATTTAAGCTAAGTTTCATTTTGACCTTTTTTATTTTATTAACTCTCCCTTTTCCTTTACAAGCTTATGAGGAGGGAAAGGTTTTATCGATTGTGGATGGAGACACTGTAAAAGTGATTTACCATCAGAAAGGAGAAAGTATCCGACTCATCGGGATCGACAAGCCTGAAAGTAGACCTACCAAGAAGGCGATGAAAGATGCTCAGAGGACAAAATCGGATATAGAAACCATTATCTCCCATGGAAAAGAGGCCAAGGAGTTTGTAATGACATTAATGAAACCAGGGGATTTTTTATGGTTAGAGTTCGATGTCCGGAGGAGGGATCCATACGGAAGACTCTTGGCCTATCTCTACCTACCCAGCGGGAAGATGTTAAATGAGGAGATCGTTAAGGCAGGTTATGCTCAACTCATGACCATACCCCCTAACGTGAAATATCAAGAGAGGTTTTTAAAGGCTTACAGGGAGGCGAGAGAGAACCATCGGGGTTTGTGGAAATAGATAGCAAGTCATTTCTTTCAGGAGGTGATGAGATGATAGTCTACAAAGTATTTTGTAAAGATGGGGAACTCAAAAAAGATGATCTCATCGGTGTGTTGGCAGAGAGAAGGAAGGACTTGAGGGGAAAGACCCAGTTTGAATCTGGATTGAGATGGGCAAGGTTCTTTTTTACCGGACTGGTAAAGGATAGGCACGCGATCTTCGTGGTGCCTAATGAATTTGAAATAAGGGAATGATGGAATAAGCCCTATCATTTTCGTTAAACCGGTGAAAAGGAAAGGATCGTTTATCCCGAAAGCCAGAGAAGTGGTGACGGAGGGTGAGATTTTGATGAAATGAGTGATGAGATAGGGTCATGAATATTTCTTCAAAATCTGTTGGGCCACTGTTAATCCACTAAAGATCTCTCCTTCCAAGCCCAAGTAGGGGGAATTCTCTTTCCCAACGAAGTCAATGTTTTTTGATATGCTCATGGGAACCACCCCTTCCCTCCAATAAAAATCAGAGGTGGCCTCATAAAGAAAGTGCGAATAGGACCACTTGGGAACATGATCACTGGTCCACTGGAAATCAACAAATTCGATATAATTCTCAAGAAAAGGGAAGAGATGATATAAATGCTTCATAACGCCTTGCTGGTAATCAACCAGAAGAGTTTGTTCCCATTTTCCTACATCCATCATGCTCTCAACGGTGAGGGCCCTCCTCCCTTCCGGTGCCTTGGTTTCGTCTCCTTTTGGACTAAGGGAAAGGAAAAGGACATTTCCATCATGATAGGGCTTTTCAAGATCCAAAATGGAGAGAAGAAGATCTTTCATCCCTACTGGAATAACTTTTTCACGGATCCCTAAAAATAAAGGAACCATCACATATAAAGGTTTGATCTTCTTCCCCCACTTTAATAATTCCTTCCCTTTTTTACCCAGAAGGAATGAAATGCGATGGAGAGGAGAATTAAAAATGAGAAATTGAGACTGAAATACCCTTGAGTCCCCTTCCAAGGATAGGGTTAGCCCCTTTCGCCACCCCAGATTTATCTTTTTTACTCTATCAATCTCTTCGATCCTTCCCCCAGACCGTAAAAATTGATTTAAAATTTCCTTTTCCAATTTTTCTAAATCAAGATCTGGATTCAATTCGTTCGTCTTTTCGAATAAAATGTGAGCGGCTAAAGAGAGTGGAAATTGATTTGAATAAAGGTTCCCCCAAGAGATCAGTTGAAGTTGAATAAATTCTCTAAACTCTCTCGAAAATGGAGAGAGCTTCTCGTCCATTCTTTCTTTTTGAAAGGGATCGAATGAAAATATTTTTTTGATTAAAGAACGTTTTAGAAGAGGGAAAAATGGCCAAGCATTTTTCTTTCCATTCAGCCTTTGTAAAAGATGCTGAGTTTGATCCAGCTCATTATAAAATTCTTCAATCTGAGCTACCTCTTTGGGAAATTCTCTCTTCCATTCCTTCTGGGATAGGAAACGCTGAGGGAAAATATCAATTCTTGCCTTGGGAAGGACCACTTGAAAGGCGGCACTCCGCTTTGATTTGTCCGAACGGACCTTAGCCTGTCTAACCTCTTCTCGGGTCCCCATCAGAAAAGGAAGGTTCAATGCCTGAGAGATTTTTTTTAAAAGGCTAGGGCATAGCCGTTTTTCTGAAAAGTTTGAAAAGGGGACAAAATGGTATCCTTTTATAGCATAGGAGGGTTGGTATCCTTTTTCTCTTAGTAGCAAGACGGGGTGGTTATTTTTTGACAACAAGGTCCCAGCCACCAGACCTCCCAGGCCAGAACCTAATACAATCACCTCTTGGTCATTTCCTGATTGTTTCATCTCATGATGATACTGGATTAATCAAATAGGGTAGAGGATACGATGATGGGAAAATAAAGGATCAGACAAATTCGATTGTCTCTTGCTCCCTTTCTGTTTTTCCCACCTCGCCGATGATAAAGGCTTTCTCACTTAGAGAACGAAGCCTGCCTAAGATGTCCTCGACCTCCTTAGGTCTGACGATGAGGATCACTCCGATCCCGTTATTGAAAGTCCGTAGCATCTCCTCTTCGGAAATCTTCCCTTTCTCTTTCACAAAGGAGAAGATAGGAGGGATGTCCCATGCTCCCCTGTGGACAATCGCTTTACAGCCCTTTGGGATAATTCTCGGAAGGTTTCCCGTAATACCCCCCCCTGTGATATGAGCAATTCCACCAATACTGAAGTCTCGCGTGAGGTTGAGGATAGTCTTGACATAAATGCGGGTCGGCCGGAGTAGCTCTTCACCCAATAACTCCCCAATCTCTTCGACCCGCTTTTCCAAGTCCATTTTATGTTGATCGAGAATTACCTTTCTTACCAAAGAGTATCCATTGCTGTGGAGACCGCTGGAGGCGATCCCAATCAATTTGTCCCCAACGGTCACACCAGAACCATCAATCAATTGGGAATCCTCCACAATGCCTACTGCGAAACCAGCCAGATCGTATTCCCCTTTTTTATAAAATCCTGGCATTTCAGCCGTCTCCCCTCCAATGAGAGAACATTCGGCTTCGATACACCCCTTGACAATACCTGAGACTACTTTCATTGATTTTTCGGTGTCCAATTTAGAAGTAGCCAAGTAATCCAAGAGGAAAAGAGGTTTCGCCCCACTGACTACGATATCATTGACACACATCGCTACCAGATCAATCCCAACTGTATCATGACGATCCATCAAGAAGGCGATCTTCAGCTTTGTCCCTACCCCATCGGTTGAGGAGACGAGAATCGGTTTCTTATAACGTTCCAGATTGAGAGAGACACACCCTGCAAAACCACCAATTTTTGTTAATACCTCAGGTCGGAACGTAGATTCCACCATTGGTTTGATCGCCTGAACAAAACCGTCCCCCTTTTCAATATCAACCCCTGCATTTTTGTAAGAGAACTTTTTCACTCTCTTCCTCTTTCAAAACTTAAATATGTTTTAGATTAATCGATACCCACTAAAATGTCAATCCTTCGACACTCTTCGACTCCCCGGCCTAAAAGCTGGGGCTTGCCTTCGGCCCGAGCCCAGACCGAGGGCTCAGGAATGGCCCTGAGCGGCGCTTTACAGACCGCCCTGAAGGGCGGAACTTGCACCGCCGAACGAGTCAATATTTTACTTGCAGATTTTGATAGACTTTGTTAATTTTATTAAGTTTTATTTGTATTTCAGGTGACTGAATATGAGAATTGAAGAGTTCGATTACCACCTTCCTACATCCTTGATCGCTCAATACCCATCTCCCCAAAGGGGAGAGACTTCTTTAATGATCCTTCACCGTCAGACAGGCGTGATCGAGCACCGAGCCTTTCAAGATATTACTCGCTACCTGAATTCTTCCGACCTCCTGGTCATGAATAATACACGTGTTCTTCCGGCCCGACTCATTGGGAAAAAAGAGACAGGAGGAAGGATCGAGATGCTCCTCATCCCTTCATGGAACGGAATAAAAGGAGAATGGAAAGCCTTGATAAAGGGCTCAGGGAAGGTAAAACGAGGGGCCCGAATCCGATTTGAGCAGGGACTTGAGGGAGAAGTAGAAGAGATAAGGAATGGAAAAACAAAGGTGAACTTCTCCTATCAAGGGGAGGTGATGGAAATACTTCAAAAGATCGGCCACATCCCTCTCCCCCCTTACATCAAGCGAGGGGATGAACCATTGGACAGGGAGCGCTATCAGACCGTTTTAGCAGAAAGAGATGGATCGATTGCCGCACCGACAGCAGGTCTCCATTTCACCCATGCTTTGCTTCAATCGCTTAAAGAAAACAGAGTACGTACCACAACGATCACTCTCCATATTGGAATTGGAACCTTCGCCCCGGTAAAAACCTGTGACATTGAAGACCATACTATAGAAGCAGAATGGATAGAGATATCAGAGGAAACGGCGAGAGAAATTGAGGATACGAAAGCCCGGGGTGGAAAGGTCATTGCTGTGGGTACGACCACAACGCGCGCCCTTGAATCCTTTTCCAATCGAAATGGAGGGGTGAGACCTGGCAAAGGGATGACATCTTTATTCATCTATCCTCCTTATCGCTTTCATGTCATAGATGGGTTGGTCACCAATTTTCATCTGCCTAAATCGACGTTGATCATGTTGGTATCAGCCTTCGCAGGAAAAGACTTGTTAATGATGGCCTATCAAGAAGCCATTCGTAGAAAATACCGATTTTATAGTTATGGCGATTCGATGCTTATTTTATAGGAACTGACGTGACTGTTGTCCGTGTCGCGTGTCCGTAATAAGAATTTGGAAAGAGTAAAAAATGACTTGCGGAAACGAATCAAGAGCACGGATAATGCTTTAAAGAGATATGGCTTTTCGTTTCGAGATAATCAAAAAGGATAGCTTTTCCCGGGCAAGAATAGGGAGGGTTGAAACAGACCATGGGTCTTTCAATACCCCTGGTTTTCTCCCTGTGGGAACACAAGGTGCGGTCAAATCCCTCACCCCTGAAGAATTAGTGGAGATAGGGGTCGAGGCGATTTTGGGTAACACATACCATCTCTACCTCAGACCAGGGCATGAGACGATTGGTAGATTAGGAGGACTTCATAATTTCATCCATTGGGAAAGGCCTATTTTAACGGATAGCGGTGGCTTCCAGATATTCAGCCTCGAAAGTCTCCGAAAAGTTTCAGAAGAAGGGGTTACTTTTCAATCTCACCTAGATGGTTCTTCCCACTTCCTCACACCGGAAAAGGTGCTGGAAATTCAGAGGGTCCTCGGTTCCGATATTGCTATGGTTTTAGATGAATGTGTCCCCTACCCTTCTCCCTACGAATATGTGAAGGCCTCGATGGAGCGAACGAACCGTTGGGCAAAAAGATGCTTGCAGGTGAGGCAAGAAAGCGATCCTGCTCTCTTCGCCATTGTCCAGGGAGGGGTGCATCGAGATTTAAGGGAAAAGAGCGCTCAAACATTGGTGGAGATGGGATTCCAAGGATATGCGATGGGTGGTCTAAGTGTGGGTGAACCGAAATCAATGATGTTGGATGTTCTGGAATGGACCACTTCCCTTTTGCCGGAGAAAACCCCTCGGTATTTAATGGGCGTTGGAACCCCAGAGGATATTATCGATGCGGTGATGCTTGGAGTGGACTTCTTCGATTGTGTCCTTCCGACAAGGAATGCACGAAACGGAACACTTTTTACCTCTTCAGGAAAGCTATCGATCAAACAGGCCCAATATGCTGAGGACCGAAGGCCTGTGGATGAAACATGTGCTTGTTACACCTGCCGCCATTATTCCAGGGCCTACCTCCGCCACCTTTACCTTTCAAAAGAAATTTTGTCTTCGAGGTTGAATACCATTCATAATTTGTTTTATTATATAAACCTTTTAGTAAAGATCAGGGAAGCCATCCATGAGGGGCGTCTTCTCGATTTTTATCGATCCCGCACCTCACACCATGGATTTGAAAAAGAATTTTCGGCCCATTTTCAATCAAACTGAGGACGAGGTAAAAATTTAAAAGGAGGATTTTATGGGAATGGATCTAGCTCATGCAATGGGAACACTACCGGGAGGGGGTGGAGGTTCAGGGTCTCAAATCTGGAGTTTTTTGCCCATTATTTTCATCTTCGTCATCTTCTACTTCCTGCTCATTCGACCTCAACAGAAGCAGAAAAAAGAACATCAGAATCTGTTGTCAAGCCTCAAGGTGGGAGATAACGTTTTAACCTCTGGAGGAATCTATGGCCGAGTGACTGGCCTCAAAGATGACAAAGTTACCGTTGAAATCTCGGACAAGGTAAGAGTGAAGGTCAATAGAGGTCATATTGCAGGAGTGGTCAAACAGGATGTATTGAAAGCCGACTGAACAATTTAGAGTTATGAGTTATGAATTGTGAATTATAGATTTAATTTATAATTTTTAATTCATCCTTCTTATCTCTTAATTCAAGGTTTTTAACCCCCTTGCTCTAAACTTTGTTTTAGGGCTATAATCCACGAGGAGGTGAAACATGAGGAAATATGAAACCATTTTCATTTTGGATCCTGATCTTGAAGAAGAACAGGCCCTATCGGTTATCCAAAAAGTCAAAGGAATTATTACCCAAACCAATGGAGAAATCTTAAAGGTTGAAGATTGGGGAAAACGAAAACTCGCCTACGAAGTCAAAAAGAAACCTAAAGGTCATTATATCCTGATCCACTTCTTGGGATCACCCGCTTTGCTCTCTGAATTGGAGAGAAATTTTCGAGTCATGGATGCCGTTATCAAGTACCAATCCGTTCGATTGAGCGAACGGCAAGCATCCTCTTCAGAAGGTCCGATACTGGATGAAACTCCAGAGGAGGAATCCGAGGCTGTAGAAAAGACATGACCTTCTTAAACCGTGTGATCCTCACAGGAAAGGTGATCACCCCTCCTCGTCGTCATTATCGTCCGGACGGTTCACCTGTGATCCAATTCCCTCTGGAATTAAACGACTCAGAGGATCTACCGGGTCAGGGAAGCCGAAATCGGATCAACATCGTGGTCATTGGAAAATTGGCTGAGTTCAAACTCGATCTCCTCCAAAGTGGCCAACTCCTGATGGTTATCGGTAAACTCAATCAACGACGCTGGCAAACGCCGGAAGGGAAAAATCGAACCCGCACAGAGGTGATCGCCACAGACCTCCGGACGATCGAAGAGAAGAATCAAATACAACAAAAGTCAAAGAAACAAGGAGAATAGAATGAAGAGACCCACAGAAAAAACAACTCCCGACAGAAGGAAAAAACCTTTCATGAGGCGAAAGGTCTGTCGATTCTGTACAGATAAAAAAATAGATATTGATTATAAAAATCCAAAGATCCTTCGATATTTTATCACGGAACGAGGGAAGATCATTCCCCGAAGGATCTCCGGGAACTGTGCAAAGCATCAAAGACAAGTGACGGTCGCCCTTAAAAGGGCGCGTAATATTGCGATTCTTCCCTTTACGACAGCGTCCGGTAAATGATTGGATGGGGGGATAAGAAACCATTGGGAGGTGATCCATGCAGATTATTTTGTTAGAGAATATCCTTTCTTTGGGAAAAGCGGGAGACCTGGTGAAGGTCTCTGATGGATACGGGAGAAATTATCTCATCCCTCAGAAGAAGGCCATTCTCGCCACAGAAAAAAGCCTTAAGGTGATAGAACATCAAAAGCGCCAAGTTCAACAACGTATAGAAAAGGCAAAAAAGGATGCGGAAAAGTTGGGTCAACGGATCGAAAAGTTATCCTGCACCTTTGTAAAACCGGTTGGAGAAAGTGGAAAACTTTTTGGTTCCGTGACTTCCATGGATATTGAGAATTATTTGAAGGAAAATGAAATTGAGGTGGATCGTAAAAAGATCTCCCTGGAAGAACCCATTAAAAATTTGGGGGTGTTTACCGTACCGATCAAACTCCATCCCGAGGTGACCACCCATCTTAAGGTTTGGGTGGTGCAGGAGTAACGTTTCATGAACGATGCGGACCTCTCCTCCCACAAACTTCCTCCTCAGAATATCGAGGCGGAGGAATCCATACTGGGAGGTATTCTCATTGAAAATGAAGCGATCAATCGGGTGACAGAAATCCTTGACCCCGATGACTTTTATCGAGATGCCCATCGCAAAATCTTTAATGCCTTGATCAACCTCTCGGAACGTGATGAACCCGCTGATCTGATCACCCTGACCAATGAACTTCGAAAAATTGACCAGCTCGATTCCATCGGAGGCGCTTCCTACCTCACTTCTCTCATTGATTCGGTTCCTACGGCTGCCAACATTGAATATTACGCCAAGATTGTCAAGGAAAAGGCCATCCTTCGAAAGTTGATTCAAACCTCCACTGAGATCATCACCCAAAGTTATGAGGATCGAGGGGATGTGGAAGTGTTTCTGGATGAGGCGGAGCGGGCAATCTTTGAGATTTCTGAAAAAAGGGTGAGACCCTCTTTTTACTCCATCCGGGAAATCGTTAAAGATAGCTTTACAACCATCGAAAGGCTCTTTCAAAAGAAGGAACTCGTCACCGGCGTTCCCTCGGGGTTTAAAGAACTGGATCGAATGACGGCGGGTTTCCAGCCCTCTGACCTGATCATCATTGCAGGAAGGCCCAGCATGGGTAAAACAGCCTTTTGCCTCAATATCGCTGAATATGCAGCCATTGAGAATAAAATTCCTGTGGCCATTTTTTCGCTGGAGATGTCAAAGGAACAACTGGTCATCCGTATGCTCTGTTCCCAAGCCCATGTGGAAGGGACCCGACTCAGGACAGGCTATCTCAACGAGAGCGATTGGCCAAAGCTGACCATTGCGGCGGGGAATCTATCTGAAGCACCTATCTATATTGACGATACGGCAGCCCTCTCGGCCCTGGAATTGAGAGCCAAGGCCCGTCGTCTTAAATCCGAGCATGGTTTGGGGATGCTCATCGTTGACTACCTTCAACTGATGAAAGGAAGGGCAAGAGTCGAAAACCGACAGCAGGAGATCTCAGAAATCTCCCGCTCCTTAAAAGCTCTTTCCAAGGAACTCAGTATCCCTGTGATCGCTGTCTCTCAGCTCAGCCGGAAGACTGAGGAACGAACGGGGAACAGGCCTCAACTGTCAGACCTCCGGGAATCCGGTGCGATTGAGCAAGATGCCGACTTGATCATTTTCATTTATCGCGACGAAGTTTATAACAGGTCAGAAGATAACCCGAATCGTGGCAAAGCAGAGGTCATCATCGGAAAACAACGGAACGGCCCCATCGGTAAGATCGACCTCGCTTTTTTAGATAAATTCACGACCTTTAAAGACCTCTACAAGGGAGAGACTGAAAATATTTACGAGTCATCCTAATTCCTGTTTCACCTTTTAAATTAGAAAAAATTTTTACATTTCAAATTTTTCATTTTGTATTTTGCATTGAGGGTGAGCTCCCAATGAATCTGCCTAATATCCTGACCTTGACAAGAGTCCTGATGATCCCGTTCTTCGTCATCTTCATTATCGATAAACACTTCGGATGGGCTCTGATTACTTTTGCGATCGCAGGAATTACAGACGGAATTGATGGCCTGATTGCCCGCCTAACTCAACAACGAACCGAATTGGGGGCTTATCTCGATCCCATCGCTGACAAACTTCTTCTCTTCGCTGCATTTATTACCCTCGCCATCATTGAAATTATTCCTAGTTGGTTGGTGGTCATCGTCATTACCCGTGATGTCATCATCCTGGTAGGTTTTCTTGTAATGATACTCACCAATTATCATCCAAAGATCAACCCGAGTTTCTTGAGTAAGATGACCACCACATTTCAAATCATCACCATTGTTCTGGTTCTCTTGACAGGATACTACCCAGCCTTCAAGCAGCTTTCTGTTATGGCTGTCTATGGAACGGCTGTGATGACTATCTTATCAGGATCTCATTACATTTATATAGGCACTCGAATTTTAAATGAAAAAAAATAAGCACCCGTCACTAAAGGGAGGATTCGATATGGCGATCATCGCTGAGGTCATTGGAAGAGAGATTCTCGATTCCCGAGGAAACCCGACCGTTGAAGTAGAGGTCTTCTTGGAAAGCGGTTTTAGTGGGAGAGCCTCTGTTCCTTCCGGAGCCTCCACAGGAAAGCATGAAGCCCTGGAATTAAGGGATAAGGATCCCAAACGCTATCTGGGCAAAGGAGTCCAGAAAGCAGTTCAAAACATCCATCGGGTGATGGAGCCAAAACTCTTGGGAATGAATGTCCTCGATCAGAAAGCCATCGACACCGCCATGCTTCAATGGGATGGAACTCCTAATAAAATCCGGCTGGGCGCCAATGCCATCCTGGGGGTCTCCCTGGCCTGTGCCAAGGCAGCTGCCAATCACTTGGGACTTCCTCTATACCAACATCTTGGAGGCCTTTCAGCCACCCAACTTCCCCTCCCCATGATGAACATTCTCAATGGTGGGGTCCATGCTGATAATAATTTAGACTTACAGGAATGCATGATCATCCCTGTGGGAGCCAAAAGTTTTAAAGAAGCACTCAGAATGGGGGTGGAGGTTTTTCATTATCTCAAGGCTATTCTGAAAGCAAAAGGTTACAAAACCTCTGTGGGCGATGAGGGAGGATTTGCACCGGACCTTCGTTCTAATGAGGAGGCCTTCTCTTTGATCCTGGACGCCATCAGAAAATCAGGTTATCAACCTGGAAAAGAGGTGGCCCTTGGCATCGATGCCGCTGCGACCGAGTTCTATCGGAACGGAGCTTATTTTCTCAAAGCTGAAAAGAAGTCGAAAAAGACTTCTTCTGAGATGATTGATTTCTACGAAACGTTGATTAAGAAGCTTCCTATCGTCTCCATTGAAGATGGCCTTGCCGAGGATGACTGGAAGGGATGGAAGGCCATGACAGCCTGTTTAGGAAAAAAGATCCAATTAATTGGAGACGATATTTTCGTCACCAATCCGAACCGGCTCTTGAGAGGGATTCGAGAAGGGGTGGGAAATGCCATCCTCATCAAACTCAACCAGATCGGGACGTTGACCGAAACCCTTGAAGTGATTGAGATAGCTAAAAAAGCTAACTATCGGACCATCATCTCTCATCGCTCTGGCGAGACGGAGGATACGACCATTTCAGATTTGGCCGTGGGCACCAAGTCTGGGCAGATCAAGACTGGCGCCCCCTCCAGAACAGATCGGGTAGCCAAATACAATCAACTTCTGCGAATTGAAGAGGAGCTTGGAAGCCGAGCCACCTATTTACCCCCTCTTCGATGGGCCCCAAAGAAGAGATGACGTTCAGAGACACCTCCTTCCTTCCAACTAAACTTCCTTCGTTGATGTAGGATGACCTCTTTCCATAAACTCTCTTTTCCCAAAGGGGGTAAAAAGTATTGACAAATTATTAAGTTTTGTTAAGTTAAACGTGGGTGGGAGAAAAATGGAAGTTATCTTTTCCCTGTTTAATTCCCTTCTGATTACTTAATCCCTTTCATTCTTTTAAACAAGGAGGTGGTGTGCCGTTGTCATATCAGGGCAATAATTAAAGTTGGCCAAATGATTTGTTTTGGAAAAGGTTGTTGAGAGTCAAATATGATAAAGTATTTTAGAATTTTAGTTATTTGTATCTCCCTATTTAACTCTTTTTATTCTCCTTTCTCTTTTGTTGAGGCAGCACCATCATTCTTAGTAGATAAACATAAAGTTGCTGGCATCGGTTGCGACGGTTGTCATAAGGAGAATCCACCCAAGGAGCAGGTTTCGACAGCGGTGTGTACCAAATGTCACGGAGATCAGCTTAAAGTTGCTGAACGAACTCAGAAGGTCATACCCAACCCTCACGAATCACACTTAGGAAATGTAAAATGTGAACTCTGTCATCACGCACACAAACAATCAGAAGATTACTGTATCACATGTCATGATTCCGGGTATTATAAGGTTCCTTAAAATAGGAAACTAATTTAACGAGAAAAGGAGGAATTGAATATGAAAAGAAAGAGAAGAGACGGGATCACGAGGAGGCAATTTCTCAAGAACACAGGCGTTGGAGCGGGAATTATGGCATTGGGTCAGGTTGGCCTTGCAGAATCTGCTCAATTGCCAAAAGGCATTAGCAAAGAAAAGCATGACGTCGTCGTTATAGGTACAGGACTTTCTGGTCTATTAGCGGCTCTCGAAGCAAGGATGAACGGTGCGGACGTCGTCATTTTAGAGAAGACCAACATGAATCATTCGGGGGGTAGCTCAAAGCTTGCTGCAGGAATGATTGCCATCCCCAGCGATAATACGAAACAGGCAAAGGACGATTATTACGAAGATTTTATAAAGAAAAGCATGGGAAAGGCAGACCCAGACCTAACAAGGGTTTTAGCGGATCAGGTCTTTGATGGAGTGGATTGGCTGAAGACACAGGGGATCGAATTCATGCCTCCAATACCAATACCGGGTTTTCGGGTTAAAGCAATTGTAGCTGTTCCTAGCCTTTTTAAAGGAATGCCTAAAGCACTTGAGCGATTGCGGGAGGTTTTGGAAAAACAGGGTGGGAAGATAACCTATGAGACAAAGGCAAAAGAATTGATTATGGACTCAAGGGGAAAGGTAGTGGGAGTTAAGGCTATCGATAATGCTGGAGTGAAGGATTATATATCTAAAGCCGTTATCATTGCCAGTGGAGGATTTTCTGCCAATAAAGAAATGCTCCAACTCTGGGTAGATCCTGATGCGGATGCAATGATGGCAAGAGGAGTACCCTGGTCAACCGGAGATGGGATAAAGATGGCTCACAAGGCAGGAGCATTATTAGTAAATATGGGAGGCATGACAGGCTTACATATAGCAGCAGTAAGCCCAAAGAACACCGCTGCTGGAAATCCTTTCATAGTTTTGCCATTTTGTATTGCTGTAAACAGAGAGGGCAAGCGTTATATGGACGAATCAAAGGGATACGTTGCACATGGTAAGGCAGTGATGAAACAACCTGGGCAAAAGGTGGCTTTGGTTTTTGATGAGGAGATAAAGAAGACACCTGCAGGAACGGCCACTGTAAAGCTCTTCCAGGGCTTAGGTATAGAGGTGATCGATGCTGAAACAATCGAGGGGCTTGCTTCAAAAATAGGCGCTCCTCCTGCCGCGTTGAAGCTTACTGTAGATGAATTCAACAATGCGGTAAAAGATGGAAAGGCCTTAGGGATAAAACCTCCAAAGGAAGCCCTTGCAAACAAAATAATAACACCTAAATTTTATGCCTTCTATCCTCTGGTTCCAGGGATCACCCTGACATTTGGTGGGGTTAAGGTAAACACCAATGCCCAAGTCCTTGAACCTGATGGTAGGATTATACCCGGGCTTTACTCAGCAGGGGAGTGCGTCGGAGGTATCTTTTATGATGACTATATAAGTGGAGGCTCGTTGGCAAGATGTGTTGTACTTGGCAGAATAGCTGGAAAAAATGCGGCTTCTGAGAAAGTTATTAAGAAAAAAACATCTTAAAAGGCACCATTTCTAATGCTCTATAAAATAGTGTTGACAGGAAGAAGATGATTGCGGTAAAAGGAGAGAACCTAAGGAAAGTCATAAAAATATAAAGGGGTTAAATTCATAAGGAGGTGGAGGATTATGGCTAAAAAAATTAGTAGAAGAAATTTTTTGAAGAATGCAGTTGTTGGTGGCGTTGCCCTGGGAACTGGATTGGGAGGTTATCGGGTGACCTATGGCCAGGCCAAGAAGCCAGCAGGTCCGATTAAGATTGGTGGACAGGGTGCTCTCTCTGGAGCTCATGCCGATTATGGCTGGATGATGATGGCTGGGTCTACGATGGCCATTGAAGAAATCAATGCCAAGGGTGGGATCTTGCGTAGAAAACTCGAACTGAAATTCATGGATGAAGAGTTAAAGCCGGCTACTGCCGTCAAAAATGCGAGATATCTGGTCACGGATTGGGGAGCTGATTTCCTTTTCGGTGTAGACTCCAGTGGGTGTGCGATGGCTATAGGCCCGGTATTACCTGAACTCGGCCGCCTATGCATGTTTTGCCACGCATCAACACATCGACTTACAGAAGATCTTGTTTACGAGAAAAAAATAAAACAGATTTTCCGTATATCTGCTCCCACCTATCAGGATGGAATCCTGCCGGCTTTAATTATGAAAGATTTCCCCGAGATAAAAAGATGGGCAGGCATTCACGAAGATTATGAATACGGGTATGTGTCGTGGAACCTCTTTAAAGAAACCATGAAAAAATATCGCCCTGATGTGGAGTTCGTTTCAATCGCATGGGCTCCTTTCTGGACAATGGACTTTTCATCGCATATTTCAGCCGTTATGGCTGAGAAACCTGACGCTATTCATACGACAAAATGGGCTGGAGAGGGGGTCATGCTTATCAGGCAGGCACTCACCCTCGGTGTCTTTGACAATATCAAAGCATGGTGGCAATGTATGGGAGGCTCAGTCGATGTCCTTCAAGGAATAGCAAGGGAAGTTGAGGCGGATAAGTTCAAGGGGAAGTTATGGGCATCGGCCCGTTATATACACAACTACCCTGACACACCAGAAAATAAGACCTTCGTTGAAGCATTTAAAAAGAGATGGAATCGATATCCAAATTATTCTGCTGAAACGAGTTACTCCACAATTTATGTCATCAAAGCAGCCGTTGAGAAAGCAAAATCCTTCGAAACGGCCAAACTGGTTGGTGCCTTGGAAGGAATGGAGATTATGACTCCTGCAGGTAAGAGGTTCTTTAGACCAGAAGACCATCAGGCTGTCTATACTGTTCCCGGAGGAAGGGTCATTTATGACAAGAATTATCCACTTCCTATTCTTGGTGACCTGAGAGTTATACCGGCTAAAGATTATTATCGTTATCCACCTTTTACGCCCATTGCTGCAACAAAATAAGAAGTGCAAATGGTCAGGGAGGGGATTGCCTGCCCTTTCATTTTTGGGAAGGCCCCCTCCCCTTTTAAGTTTGAGGTTTTGGGTTTTAGGCTTTAGGATTTAAACCTTTAATCTATAACCTCCACCCTTTAGCCTTTATTTAAAGAGATGCTCGAAAAATTAGCTTTTCAAGCCCTCATCGGTTTAAGTTTTTCAATGTACCTCTGGCTTCTTGCCGCTGGACTCACCCTTGTCTTCGGAGTTCTAGGGGTACTCAACTTTGCCCACGGCAGTCTTTTTATGCTGGGTGCCTATGCCACCTTTACATTCTATGGGAAACTCGGTCTTAATTTCTGGCTTTCCATCGGACTTAGCCTCATCAGCGTAGGTATCATTGGAGCAATCTTTGAGCGCCTCTTTATCCGTCGCATCTATGATATCGACCTGGCCTATCAATTGATCTTAACCTTCGGCTTCATTTTGATTTTCGATGATCTGGTAAAAATGGTCTGGGGAGGGGTGGCGATGATTCCCCCTATGCCTCGGATCTTTGAGGGTAACTTTTCTGTCCTCGGAAGGCCTTTCCCTATCTATAATCTTTTCATCATTTTTGCTGGGTTGCTTGTCGCCATAGTCCTATGGCTCACTCTGGAAAAAACCTGGTGGGGGAGGATGATTCGAGCCTCTGCCTCTGACCGAGAGATGGCGAGTGCCATTGGAATCAACATTCCTATCCTTTTCACCACCGTATTTGTTTTTGCAGCCATGCTCGCTGCTCTGGGAGGAGCCCTGGGTACGCCTGTTCGTGTAGTGGCACCTGGAATCGGAACAGCCATGATCATTCAAGCCTTTGTCATCACTGTCATTGGTGGTTTAGGTAACTTAAAAGGCGCCTTTGTCGGGGCTTTGATTGTCGGCATCTTGACTTCTTTCGGAATTTTGCTCTTCCCCGTCTTTGAACTCTTCATCATCTTTGTCGTGATGGCGATTGTATTGATGGTTAAACCGGAAGGACTCTTTGGAAAATAATCAATAATTACTGGAATGATAAAGCTAAAAGCCATACTCCTTGCAGCATTAATCCTATTTCTTCTTCTCCTTCCCACATTTGCGGGGAAATATCTCCTCTATATGACCATTCATATTCTTATTCTCTCTGTGTTTGCTCTGGGCTTCAACCTTCTCTTAGGTTACACCGGCTTACTCTCTTTTGGTCAGGCAGGATTTTTTGCAATGGGAGCTTATGCTTCAGCCAAAATTCTTCTCGTTATCCCATCCCTCTTGTTGGGAGCGATCGCGGGGATGGTAGCCGGAGGTATCTCGGCTCTCATCCTTGGTTATCTCTGTGTTCGTCACACGCGAATCTATTTTTCGATGCTGACACTCTGTTTCGGAATGATGATCTATTCCATAGCGTGGAAATGGCGGGATGTCACGGGTGGTGATGATGGATTGGTTGGAATCCCAAGGGCCCCCTTCCAAATCCCAGGGGTTTTCAGCATCAACATGGAGTCGATGGGAAACTATTACTATTTCGTCCTTATAATTTCATTAATTGCCATTTATGTTCTCTACCGTATCGTCAATTCCCCATTTGGTCTCACTTTGAAAGGAATCCGAGATAGCGAAAATAGAGTTGCCTTTGCAGGAATTTCGATCAGAAATTACCGGCTCCTCTCCTTTACTCTTGCTGGTCTATATGCGGGTCTGGCAGGGTCACTCGTACCACCCCTGGAGAACACCGTCACTCCACCCCTCGCCCATTGGACACAATCAGCCGAGCCTGTAATGGTCACTCTTCTCGGAGGCATCCATACCTTTTCAGGTCCGATTGTGGGATCGATTCTCTTCTATCTCATCAAGGATATTATCGTAAGATATACTCAATACTGGCTGATATGGTTTGGTTCTATCGTCGTCTTTTTAGTTTTAGTCTTTCGTGGTGGGGTCGTGATTTTCTTTACTGAACGAATCTGGCCTCTATTATCTCATCGTTCCCCTCCCCCTTGATGGGGGAGGGTGAGGGTGGGGGTAAGTAAAAGGTCTGTTTCCCCCTCACCTCAATCCTCTCCCACTCGGGGAGAGGAGACTTTAGGAATTAAGGTACTCCGAATGGCAGAACTTCTTAGGACGGAGAAACTTAGAAAATATTTCGGCGTGGTCAGTGCTGCAGATGATATTGATCTTCAGATCGAAGAAGGAGTACTGACTTCGATCATCGGCCCCAATGGAGCGGGTAAAACAACCCTTATCAACCTCCTCACCGGAAATATTCTGCCCGACTCGGGAAAGGTCTTTTTTAATGATGAAGACATCACGCATCTCCCCATTCATAAAAGAGTGAAGAAAGGAATTTGCCGTTCTTTCCAGATCATGAACATCTTTCCCAAACTTTCCGTCTATGAAAATCTCCAGATTCCAATCCTCTCCCTCTTGAACAGGAATCTGAACTTCTTCACGCCTGTTCATCGTCATGCCGATGCGAATATGCGTGTTGAAAATTTGCTGAAGGAGATCGGGCTGGTAGATAAAAAAGATCTCCCAGCCGGAACACTTTCTCATGGTGATCAACGATTGCTTGAGATGGCATTAGCCATGGCCTCCGAACCCAAACTTCTCTTCCTCGACGAACCCACCGCAGGGATGAACCCTGTGGAGCGGGTCAAGGTCTTAGAAAATATACGAAGATTGTCCCATGAAAAGCAATCGACCTTTGTAATCGTCGAACACGACATGGACATCGTCTTCTCCCTTTCGGATCGGATCATCGTCTTACATAGAGGCCAGATCCTAGCCGACGGGAAACCAGAACAGATCAAACAAAATGAGGATGTGAGAAAGGTCTACTTGGGCGAAGAGCTTTTGTGGGAAAAGATATGACTCCTGAGTCTCTGGATTTTATTCTCAACATCGATCAGATCAACACCTTCTATGGCCAGAGCCATGTTCTTCAGGGAGTTTCTCTATCTATTCATAAAGGGGAAGTTGTTTCTCTTTTGGGAAGAAATGGAGTGGGTAAGACGACCACACTTCGTTCCATCATGGGTCTCACCCCTCCGCGATCAGGTCGGATTCTCCTCAAAGGCATTGACGTCGCAGGGAAGCATCCTTTTCAGATCGCTCAGATGGGTATTGGCTATGTACCGGATGATCGCAGGATTTTTCCCGACCTTACCCTTTTTGAAAATCTGGAGTTGGCCCGTCGCTTATCAAAGAAAGGCAAAGTCCAATGGACCTTTGAAAAGATTTATGAACTCTTCCCTGTCTTTGTGGAATTGAAGGAGCGGAAGGGAATTCAACTGAGCGGCGGTGAACAGAAAATGCTGGCGATCGGCCGAGCCTTGATGAAAAATCCAGATCTTCTTCTTCTCGATGAACCTTCTGAAGGCCTGGCGCCCCTCGTTGTTCAAAATCTGGTTGAGGTCACTGGCCGGATTCGAAGCGAAGGAGTGACCATCCTTCTCGCAGACCAGAATCTCAAATTCTGCCGCAAGACTTCTGACCGAGGCTACATCCTGGAAAAAGGAATGATTCAGTATCAAGGAGTCATGGAAGAAATCTGGCAGAACGAAGAGATCGTTCGCAAATATCTTGTTGTCTGAAGATCCGACTCTCCAGCTTTTTCACCCTATCTCCCTATCACCCCATCTCCTTATTTCTCGTTTCATTGCGCACTCTTTACAAAGAATCAATATATTGATAATGAATTAAGACATGGGAAAGTCACCCCTCAAAATTTCTTTACTCTTGATGGGGCTGAGTGGTATCACGGCTCAGATCGTCCTCCTCAGAGAACTGCTCGTTTCCTTCCTTGGCAATGAACTCACTCTTGGAATCATTCTCGCCAATTGGCTCATTCTGGTGGCAGTCGGCTCTTTTATTATTGGTAAATCTGTCGAAAGAGTTGAAAGAAAATTGGAAGTCTTTGTCGTGTTCCAAATGGCCTTATCTGTCGCTTTCCCCCTTACCATCTTTCTATGCCGGATGTTTAAAAATATTCTTCTCGTTACACCAGGAGAAGCACTTGGGTTTGCCCCTATCTTCTACTCATCCTTGTTGATACTCTTCCCCGTGACCCTTCCCTATGGAGCCCTTTTCACTTACGGATGTAAACTTTATGCCCAGTATGATGGTGAGGATGCTTCTTCTGTTGGGCAGGTTTATCTTTTTGAAACAGTGGGATCCATGATCGGGGGCCTGCTCCTTACCTTCCTCCTCATTCAATATTTCAATTCTTTCACGATTGCCCTCCTGATCTCTTTCTTGAATTCACTCATGTCAATATTTCTCCTCTGGCTAAAACCAGGATCCTCAAAAGCCGCCTTTCAAAAGGGTCTCATGATTCTATCGATTCTTCTTTCCTTTCTCTTTGCCTATGGCCTCCTGCCTCAAACCTCAAGCTCGATTAATCAATCTTCTATCCGATCCCAGTGGGCAGGATTGACCGTCATTCATAATGAAAACTCTATCTACGGAAACATCACGGTCACAAAAAGAGGGGAACAGTACACCTTCTTCGCCGATGGGGTCCCATCCATCACTACCCCTGTCCCAGATATTGCCTCTATCGAGGATTTTGTTCACTTCCCGATGCTCTTTCATGAAAAACCTGAATCGATTCTGATTCTGAACGGCGGAGTTGGAGGGATGATTCATGAAATCTTGAAATATCCCGTAACCCGTTTGGATTATGTGGAGCTGGATCCCCTTCTCTTGAAACTGGTCCAGGAATTCCCGACACCCTTAACTCAATCCGAGCTCTCAGACAAAAGAGTAAAAATTCATTATATGGATGGCCGGCTGTTTGTCCAAAGAACCCAAGACCGATTCGACATCATTTTTATCGGCCTCTCTGCACCTCAGTCTTTACAGACAAACCGATTGTTCTCCTCGGAATTCTTCTCTCTGACCAAAGAAAAGATGAACCCGAATAGCATTTTTGCGCTTACCCTTCCCGGTTCCCTCACTTATATTAGCCCGGAGCTAAGAGATCTAAACGGGTGCATCTTGGATACCTTAAAAAGTGTTTTTCGGTCTGTGAGAATCATCCCCGGTGATACCAATCTCTATCTGGCCTCAAATTCCAGTCAATTTGAAAAGGTCACAACTGGGGAAATAATCAAAAGGTTTGAGGTAAGGAAAATCCAAACAAGCGTCTTCACCAAAAACTACCTGGAATTTCGACTACACGAAAGATGGTTAAAATGGTTTTTACAATCCATGGAGAGAAAAGGGATTCAGATCAATTCTGATTTTCGTCCCATGGCTGTTTTCCTTAGCCTTTCTTACTGGAATGCCCTCTTCTCCCCCTACCTAACAGGAATCTTTAAATGGTATGAAAAATACAGTCTGACCTTATCCATTGCCAAAATCATTCTCATCACCATTATCCTTGCAACGCTTTTTATAAGAATGCCTCGTCTCTCCAGGCATTCCATCACTTATTCCATCTTCACTACCGGGTTAACAGGGATGGTATTCAGTTTAGCCATTATCTTTGCTTTTCAAACCCTTTACGGCTATCTCTATCACCAGATTGGCCTTCTCATAGCGATCTTGATGCTCGGGATTGCCTCAGGTAGTTTCTTTATCACGAAACGTTTCGATCGGATTACAAATGATTCTCTCCTTTTTCTAAAAACAGAAGTAGCGATCATCCTCTTCTCCATCCTGTTCCCCTTTGTATTCCTCGCTCCATCTCATCATCTTGAAAATAGGGTTGTCTATTTCATTCTCTATGGAGCCGTTTTGATCATGTCTTTTCTTTCTGGAATGTTCATCGGATTCCAATTTCCTTTAGCCAACAAAATTTATTTAAGGTCCCATCCTGAAAAAGGGGGACTCGCCCAAACAGCAGGTTTACTCTATGGGGCGGACCTATTGGGAGGTTTCTTCGGAGGGTTGTCTGGAGGTATTCTTTTGTTGCCAGTGGTTGGTTTAAAGGAAACCTGTTTCATCATGGCGATGCTCAAAATCAGCAGCGGGTTGCTTTTTTTACTTTTTATGGGGAGTAAAAAAGATCTCGGCGTAGGGCATAGAGCATAGCGTTTAAGATAATTATCCCTATACGCTTTGTTCTCTGCGAGTTATAGGGGGCAAGGGTTCTGGGGTTCAAGGGGGCTAAAGTAAACCCCGTTAGAAATTCCAGCGGGGCATTAGACCCCGCCGGAATTATTCTAAAATGTAACCCCGCGCAGCCGTTGGCCCAGAGGGCCTCTGGCCCGGAGGGAGCAGCGGGGCATTATTTCTAACGGGGTAAATGGGGTCTCCAATTATTACTTAATAAAATTGCCAATAACCAATGCCGCAATAATCTGATATTTCAAGACTTAATCCTTAATTACTCTTTCTTTAGCTGGGACAGTGCGATAACGCTGATGCCCGTTCAGGGATTAACCGTTGAGATCCCCTTTCAGAAACGCCACAATGCGCTCGAATGCTCGAGGGTCCTGAATGAAAAACAAATGGCCCCCTTCAAACAGTTCCAGGCGTGCTCCCAGAATCTGTTTCTGCATTGCTTCGAGATTGGCGGACGTGGCAATGCCGTCATACCGACCCCCGCAAATGTAGACAGACATCCGGAGGTTAGGGAGCCGTTCATACGTATCGTGGCGTGCTCGGGCTTCCAACTGCCGCCTGGCACCGATTTGGCGCCCCGGTTCGTCTGCTCCCACTCGCAGCCTCCCCAGGGTCTGTTCAAACAAAACCTGAAATTGGGCAGGGTTGGCGGCCTGCCATACGGCGTCCAGGCGCGTGTCACTGAGGTAGAGGACGCGGCGAGCATAGTCCTCCACCGAAAGCAGGGCGAGCTCATGTAATGGATATGAGGCCCCGCCCGCACCACCACTACTTGTGCAGGCTAAGCCCAAGCGTTCCACCCGGTCCGGATAGCGCAGGGCGAACTCTTGTGCCACCATTCCTCCGAACGAAATGCCCATGACCAAACAACGATCCCACCCCACTGCGTCGAGCAACGCATTGGCATCTTCGGCATAGTCGACCATGGTATAGGGGATATCCGGCCGCGAGGTTTGGCCGAGACCGCGTTGATCATAGGCGAGAATCTTAAAGTGTTGGGCAATGGCCATCTCGAAAATACTGGGTGAGCGGCGTAAATCACCCCCTGTACCACTGATGACGAGCAAGCGTGGGCCTGTGCCCCGGATCTCGTAATACATCTTGAGGTCACGAATGTTAATGAATGGCATGGCTCACTTTTTTCTATGAGGATTTATCGTCTACCGAGTCTGTACAAAAAGACCTATTTGGGCCATTTCCCGACTGATAAGTATTTGATTTTATTGATAGCAAATTTACGAAAATGACTTTTCCTACAGACTCAACACCAGGCATTACCGGCGGGCAATGCCAAACATAAATAATCACTCTACCGGACTGTTGTGAGTCCGGTGCATACGGATGTTGGGCTTTTAATAGATGCATGCATCAAGTATGGACAGAACTTCTTCAAGCACGCTATCCGAAGCCTTCCCGATGCGATTGGCCTTACGTGCGCGAAAATCAATTGATTTGACCTGCTCAACCATGACGAATCCAGTGACATTTGGGTCGTTCACAACGGCCACATGGAAGGGGAAGCTCCGATCTGTGTTGGTGAGGGGACAGACGATAGCGAGACCTGTATGTTTGTTAAACAGGGTGTTGCTCACAACCAGGGCAGGCCGGCGGCCCCTCTGCTCATGGCCGGACTGCGGGTTGAAAGTGACTGCAACGAAGTCGCCTTTTTGGGGAATATACGTTGTCATTTACCAGTCCTCTCTGCCAACAGGTTTTCCCCAGTCAACTTCCCTGGTCTTGTAATTCTTTGGAATACGGGACACCAGCTCTTGCAGGCTCTGTTTGCCTCGTACGCGCCTCACGGGGGCGATGACGATCACACCGTCTCTTGTGGACACATCGACGGGATCACCAACCGAAATGCGAGCTTCCTCAAGAACCTGCCTAGCGAGGCGGAGCCCCTGACTGTTACCCCATTTCTGAACTTTAGTAACCATATTCATACCTCCATAAGTTATACAAAGTATAGCCGAAGGCCTGCATCCTGTCAAGTCCATCCGAGGCCCAACGGCTCAGCAGTGAACGCATCACGTGAGTCCGCTGGATTTGAGTGTTATATGCAAGTTTATTAGCGTACCTCCGGTGTCATTGTTTGTCATGCGCTCTCTTCAGCACTTTTAATCCATAGGGACAGACTGCTGAGCAAATTCCGCAGTTGTGCCCCTTGTGGTACTGAAAATAGTGCTCCTTTTTCCATTGATCGCATGCGTGGACATCCAGAATTTCCTCACGGGGTGTTCCTGGATACCATGCATTGCCTTTCAATGCCTTTGCAGGACAAGCATCGATGCACCGCGTACAACGACCGCAAAAATTACGCTCTATTGGTGGCCCACAGGGAAGTTCCATGTCTGTAAAAACGGTTCCCAAACGAACCCACGACCCAAACTTCCGGGTAATAAGCTGGCAGTGGCGGCCTATCCAACCTAAACCTGCTCGGGTAGCCGCAGTTTTGTGAGGAAAGTCACCTTTAATATTAACTGTATCGGTACGCTCAGAAGCCGCGAGCGGTTTAGCGCGATATCCTCTGCTTCTGATTTCGGCTGCTAACGCTCCTGATATTTCGTTGATGCGGTTGTTCACTCTGGCATACTCATCAGCGTATCTGTGGTTAGGGCCATTCTGGATACTAACCATAATTTGAGGGTTCATGGGAATAGCCCATGAAAGGGCGAAAGGAAAACCATGTCCTGTTTCATCCTGAGGCGTGGGAAAATCCCGAAGGTCCGCCACACCCCAGAGGACAATCTTCTGTGCATCCATCCACTCAGTCAGCCAGAAAGGGAAAACAGTAGAAAGAAGTGGCAACTGATACCTCCTTGTTTCACAATTCCTAATAGCATATAACGAGCCTGTAGAAAAAGTCAGTTTTTTAAAAAGCGTTCCTTCTGGCAGCTCGAAAATAAGAAATTATCATCATCTTCTTCTCTCGCTGAAACTTTTGCACTCCTTGATGCAATGTTCTTATTGCCATGATATCGTTCCCACCCCAATACCAATCCATTGACCCCTTCACGCAAACCCCGGACCATATCTGTGTACCTTCAGGAGATTATGAACCGTACAGTAGAGAACCCATTGTATATTTACCTTCCGTTTCCCACGTAGAGTGAATCTATCCAGCCCCAATGTGGAGCAAATATTGCCAAATACAGGTTCTGCCGTTCCAAGTCTCCTGTTGTAGATGAGTCTGCCCTTTATCAAATCTATTTTGCGTTTCATCTTCTGTGTGAACGTCTCCGGCTTCGACTCCGCACTACCCTGAAAGAAGTACACCTGTCTTGCCTCAGTTCTGTCTGGATGTCTCAGGCATCTCTCCCGTAGTTCGCAGATCCGACAGTCGGTCTTCCGACCCCGAAACTTAACAGCTTTGTTCCCATTGACGATTACGTTAGCACCGTTGCGATACAGACGTTTCCCCGCAGGGCAGATGCAGTGCGTCTTGTCTTCGCTGATCGTAAAATCCCTGTGAGGCCTGTATAAGTCGGCCACTCCGTAGTACTCGGCCCTCTCTTTTCTGAATCGCTCTTTATACTTGTCAACGCCCGAAAACCGGGGGTCCCGTTTCCGAAACTGTGTGTCCGCAATATAGGCATCAATACCCTGCTCCATGACCTCCTTCATATTCGCTTCAGTATGAAACCCGCTGTCGGCTGTAAGCTTCGCCTGCTTGAAGACATCCTTTTTATTGCCAATGGCCTCGAAGTTCTCCCTCGCCCCCTCGATCATAGGAATAAGCAGATCATGTTCCTGCGCCGCCCCAAAGGCTTCCGCATGCACAACCACCTGGTGCTTTCCGTCTACCACCGCTACCCCATCGTAGCCCTGGATCACCCCGTGTGAGGTCTTCATCTTTGCACTCTCATTGTCCGTGATGTTGCTCTTCAGAGGCTT
>JBEKWN010000015.1:0-40644 GCA_049513055.1 Thermodesulfobacteriota bacterium | reverse complement strand
CGGAATATATGAAAACTTCCGTATAACCAGCCGCTGTGATGTTGAAACCCAATGATTCGTGATGCCATATTACGAGTTGAACGTGTCTGTTTAATTGGTGCTCGACTTTACCTCAATCGATTTAACCGAACGTTTTAATCAATTTGGTATGTCGCCTTATCACTTCAACTAATCCATTCGGCAAGTACAAGACTACTACGATAAAAAGGACACCAAACACTGCGAGATGAAACCCCCCTGGCAAGTAAAGTGACATCCATTGTTTAAGTAACACGAAGAATATGGAACCGATCAGAGGGCCTATGATTGTACCAATCCCTCCAATAAACACTATAATCACCGGGTCAAAGGTCCATACAGGCGCAAATACATAACCCGGCTGAATAGCAATCATGTAAAATGCGAATATCCCGCCCGCCAGACCAGCAGGAAAAGTGCTGATTGCTAATGCCACAAGCTTGTATTTAAGGATGTTTACTCCAGAAGTCTTAGCTGCATCCTCATTCTCACGAATTGCAATCAATCCGAGCCCAAGTTTCGAATGATGGATGCCATAAACGGTGGCCACAGCCAAAACAGCCCCTATTAGGCTAATGTAATAGCGAGGAACTACACTATAGGTTGCCAGGATTGGCGCAGGTAGCACAGAAGCCACAGGAAGACGAGTGTCAACAACGACCTTTAGTATCTCCGCCAACACCAAAGTGCCGATGACGAAATATATACCTCTGAGTCTAAAAGCAGGTATGCCTATAAGGAGAGCAAAAGCAGTGGCCATTAAAGCGCCAGCAAGAAGAGCAAACGGCAGGGGCAGCGCGGATAGCCATAGGTAGCGTGTCGTTAGAGCCCCCAGCCCAAAAAAAGCGGCATGGCCGAGATTTACCTGGCCTGCGTAACCACCAATGATGTTCCAACTTTGTGATAGAAGAATGTATTGCAAGGTTAAACATGACCATGTGAGAATATCAGATCGCGTTGTTATAAGGGGCAGTATTACTAAAAGTGCTAAGATGCCTCCGCCTACTGAGATTCTCTTCCAATTGCCTGTCAATCAACTCTCCTTACGTTCTTCCAAATAATCCCTGTGGTCTGACCATAAGAATGATTAGGAAAATCAACATTCCGATAGCTATTGTATAGGGGCCCATGAAGATTGCACTGACTGCTTCTACAATTCCCAATATCAGACCGGCAATAAATACTCCCCCAATGCTCCCCATTCCGGCCAGCACCACAACAATAAGAGCCTTAAGAGTCCATGGCATTCCCATAACGGGGGTAAGTTCTTGGATTAGACTAATGATTACTCCAGCCAAACCGGCTAAGGAGATACCCAAGGCGAATGTGATCATAAATGTCCTGTCAATATCGATTCCTGATAGTTTAGCGGCCTTCCAATTCTCGGCCGTTCCTCTCAAGGATTTGCCAAAGTAGGTCTGAGTGAGGAATAGTTGAAGACCAATAATAACTATGAGTGCAACCAGTACCCCACCGAGGGGAACATAACCAAAACGTATACCGAGAATATCAAATGCTTTTCCACTGTAAACGGGGCTTATCGCCCTTTCGTCAGGAGTCCAGAGCAGCATCGCTATTTGAGGGAATATGAGGTATAACCCAAAACCAATGAGTAAAGAGTTCTTTAATCTGAGTTCTTCATGGAACTTGGCCACCCGAGCGAAAACCACCTTATAAAAAGCTGCCCCGAATAAGAAGAGAAAAATGACTACCAGAGGCAACCCTATAAAGGGGTCTAAACCATATAGTGTAAAAAGCCAAAACCCTACGTAGCCTCCGATCATCAAGAATTCACCATGGGCCACATTTAGGATTCTCATCACTCCGAAAATCAAAGAGAGACCGACTGCAGCCAATCCATATAGTGCTCCCACATTGATTCCGTTGACGAAAGTTTGGGCTAAAAACTCAAACATCGTTCACCTTCCTCAGATATCGATGGTTCCGAGATAGGCATGCCTGACCTGCTCATCATTTAAAAGGTTCTTTGAATCCCCATGGTGTACAATACGTCCATTCTCAATGATATATGCCCTGCTGGCGATACTTAAAGTGATACGGACATTTTGTTCTACGAGAAGAATGCTTACTCCAATTCTGTTTATTTGGTAAATCGCTTCGAAAATGTTTCTGGTGACTAATGGCGCCAATCCCATGGATGGCTCATCGAGCATTAGCAATTTAGGTTTGGACAATAGCCCTTTGCCTATGGCGAGCATCTGTTGTTCTCCACCACTCAGGGTTCCTGCTGGCTGAGAACCCCGATCTTTCAGAATGGGGAACAATCCATAGACGAATTTTAGAGTCTCATCTTTTAACCTTCTGCCCCTTTTGTTAAATGCACCTAACTCTAAATTTTCCAAGACACTCATATAAGGAAATATTCCCCTATCTTCAGGAACCAAACTGACACCCAACTGCACTACTCTTTGAGAGGGTTCCTTATCCAATCGCACACCATTAAAAAGAACACGTCCCGTAGCGGGAATCAAAAGACCTGCTATCGTTTCCAGTAGAGTACTCTTTCCAGCCCCATTAGAACCAATGAGGGCTACTATCTCCCCCTCATTGAGATTGAGAGAGATATTCCACAACGCCTTAAGGTCTCCATGGTAAACATCTATATTGCTGACTTCGAGCATACCGCCCAACACCTCAGAGATGCTTCGATCTCCTCTATCCAAACGTTGCGGTTGGCCATTACCCCTATGCCATGAAGGTTATGACCAACCGCAACATGGGGCTCTGACTATCTCGCAGACCATGCCGGTTGCCACTTCAGATCTACCTTTGGAATATACTGTTTGTATTTCTCGCCCGTTTTGTTGTAATAGACAACGTTTTGTTTTCCGCCCATCCACTGAAGGACTAAGACCAAAGGATCAATCACGTTTCCCTGAGGGGAAAAGCGAATACGGCCAACTACGGTCTCCATATCAGTAGCAGCGACTACATCCCTGATGGCTTTTCGTTTCAGAGTCCCCGCTTTTTGAATTGCGCCAACTAAAACCTGGGCTGCAGCATAGGACGAGCCCGCAAAAGGGTCCCCCAGCTTACCATATATTTTCTGGTGTTCAGCATTGAGTTCATCATTCCCGGGTATGCGTATTTGATTACTCCAATCGATAACGGAGCACACATAGTCACTCAGGGGGCCTAATGCAAGGCCGAACGATAGGCTCGTGGGTGCACGGACCCAGTAGACAAGCTTTGGATTATAATCAAGTTCCTTCATCTGTTTTATAATGGCCAGACCCTCTGGTATTGTAGGATAGCCGAGGAGGATTTCGGCTCCAGCTGCTTTTGCGCCGGTGATCATGGCACTAAAGTCCTTGGTCCCGAGGGCATACTTATAATGATACGCAATCTCGAAGCCTCCCTTCTCGGCCCCCTTGCGCCAATATTCAGTCGCCTCTTGGCAGTCCAGTTGATTGATCTCGAAGATCGCAACTTTCTTTGGCCTTGGTTCAGGCATGCTCAGGACCATGTCAAAAACCAATGGGGAAAGGAAGGGTGTTTTGAGAAGAGTCGAGAACATGTAATCAATACCCCGTTGATGGGGTGTCCAGCCAGAACAGCCCGGGCCAATCCATACCATCTTATTCTTTTGAGCGACCACGGTGCCCACTTCAAAAGAGGTGCAACCGAATCCCCCTAAATTGGCCACTGCCCCCCACTCATTGGCCACTTCAAGCTGTAATATTGTTTTAAGCCCATCTGATTCATCGTCAAGTATCTTCAGTTCAACGGGTATTTTCTTATTGAATTCTTTAACATAGATACCACCAGCGGAGTTCACTTTGTCAATATATATCTGGTATGCCATTTTGGCCTGCGTGCCGAGGGGTGCAAATGCACCGGTGAGGGAGAGAACAGCACTTATTTTAATGCTCTCCGGTGCTTTAGTCGCCCCCGCTGAGCGGTTGGGTGCGACCAATATTAAAACAAGTAATATGCTATTCAATACAAGAATCCATTTTTTTGCCATTGGAACACCTCCTTATTCAGATTTGAGTTCTGATTTAACTGAAATCTTTTGTGCCCTTTAGGCATCACCCCCTTTCATCTGCGAGCATCGGGCGTAACCAAGGTACCATTTCAAAAGAACTCGAGCGTAACAAGTCGCCTGCCTACAATCTAACCACTTTTTGCCTTGATGCTTTTCATGATTTCATAAATATTAGCCAATGGGGTGTCGTATGGTACTTCCCACTCAGTGGATAGAAAAAAGCCTCTTCTTTCCTGTGTGCTTAGGCAACGTCTTAACAAATCATTGAGTTCAGCCTGTGTCCCTAACAATGCTGAGCAAGGAATATTTATGCTGAAGCAACGGTTGTATTTTATGGCGGCATCTCTTATAGTTGCCTGATCAATATTGCCACTTATTACAACACCATCAGCTTGTAGTTGGAAAATAGGTTCAATATGTCTCTCACTGCAATCTCGTGTCAAGATTATAGTATAAGCATTATAGTACCTTGCAACTCTCCAAATGGTCTCAAGCACTGGGGCTATCATCGTATTAATTAAGTCAGGGCGTAGTTCCCCTAAGGACTTCTCCGCAATAACAACAGCGTCTACACCCTGTTTGCAGTAAGCATCGCACAGTTTCAAGTTAACTTTTTGTGCTAATTCTATAAATTCCATTGTTTTCTCGGAAGGATTTTCCAACTCAGGGATAAAGTTATCTCCTCGCAGAAATCTTGCCAAAGTCACAGGTCCAGTGATTACCCCTATTAAAGCAATTTCCTTTCCCTTTAACATACTGATTCTCTTAACCGTCTCTAAGGCTACTGGGATCCTTCCTTTTTTTTCGATTTCCGAAATATCTAAATCTTCTATTTCAGCTCCTTCACTAAACGGATGAGAAATCACTACAGGTAATTCCTCCGTATCGCTCCATTTAATCTCACAGCCGCATGCCTCCGCTTCAAGAGTTGGATCGAAGACCATAGTTATTCCATCGTAACCAAATAATTTTTGTGCATTTTGAAGTGATCTTGACAGGAGGGTAGCATCAGAGAGCATTTTTCTAACAGGAATTTGCTCTAATTTGGCGGCAAAGCTACTTATCCATGGGATGAATGGTAATCGAGGGAGAATCTTCATTTGGAAAAGGTTCGTAAACAATTCCTTAGACGTTTGACCTACCATTAAGCGTCTATCTCCGTCCCTCTATTTAAAGCTCCCGTCCTTTTTACAGGTAGCTTGCCACTGATGGTCCCTCTTGTACATACATATTACTTTTGGAGCTTAGGCATCCCAAGCATTTCTCGAGCCTCGTCAGGCGTAGCTATCTCACAGCCGAACTCTCTGCCCATACGGACTGCTCTCGCCACCAACTGGGCATTGCTCTCGGCTAGCATTCCTTTCTTATAGTAGATGTTGTCCTCAAAACCCACCCGTAGGTGCCCCCCCAAGAGAATTGACAGCGTAGTCGCAGGCAATTCTGAATCTGCTACAGCCATCACGTTAAACATGGAATCTGGGGGCAGCAAATCGATTAACCACATTAAATACCTTGGTGAATAGGGCATAAATCCCTGATTGACTCGATGCATCCCAAACACAAAATCGATCCAATAAGGTTTTTTTAGGAGTCCTTTATCTATAAGGGTATAGACATCATGCATATTGATAGGGTTGTAGATTTCAAGCTCAGGTTTTATGCCTCTATCGAGCATCGCCTTGGCACCATGCTCAATTTCAGAAGGGGTGACGATGCGGACATTCTCACCTCCCCAAAAATTCATACGAGTGAACGTAACGCTCAAACTTGCCATCTCCGGATTCATTTCAATCGCTTTGATTCTCTTGTCAGTGGGCAAACGTGGTATGTAGTCACCAGCAGTACTGTGCTGAATAATGATGTCGCAATTCTTATCCTTTATTCGCTGGTCAATTTCGCGCAAAATGTCTGGGTCAGTTGTTGGTTTGTTTGTTTCTCTTTCTCTAGCATGAATATGAACTATACCTGCACCTTCATTCCAACACTCATATGTCGACTGAGCAATTTCCTCGGGTTGTAACGGCAAGTTTGGATTAGCCTCTTTCCCCTGAAATGCCCCAGTCTGAGCCACTGTTATAATTAATTTTTCTGTTTTTCTCATTTCTCTCATTTGGGACCCTCCAGTCATTTGCGTGAGCTGCATCGTCAAGCTGATAAGGAATAGAACGCAAATCAGAGCTATTCTGCCTAAATTCTCATAATCGGCTTCACAGCAGCCCCGTCGGGCCAGGAACCATAGAATGCGAGTGCTTCTTCAGGAGGCCTCTTTGCCTGCCACTCCTTCTCGAACTCCTCGTACCTCTTACCTTTTTTCTTTCTATCCTCCCGTTCCTTCTGGCGCAGTTCTTCAGTCTTTTTGTAATCCACCTCCAAGGAATCCAGGTCATAGGCTACCTTATAAACGTTTTGTGCTACCCAGTGGGACACAGCCTTATCTCTCAAATCCTTTATCACCAAGTCCGGTTCTCTCTCTAAAACATCGCCGTAGCCCCCGCCACCTGCACGAGTTTGTGCGTATATCTCACCCTTAGAAAATAAACCCATGACCTTTCCTACTGCAGGGCCGATCACATAATCCCCGTCTATTGCCCTTTCGGCAGCAAGCTCCATGACAGTCGCAGGGAGAACGATGTCTCCGCGTTTCATTCTTTCGTGAATCGTGGTATTTCTGATTTGAATAGTTGGTGCACCTGGTGCCGGATAGCCACCGAAAATGCCGAGAGTCTGTGGTACCCTTGTCCCCGCACCCCAACTCATCAAGGCGCCTGCTGGTACCAGGTGGGTCATCAGGGTAAGGCTCGTCCCAGAGCCTCCACGGTAATGACCAAACCCCCCTTGATCAGGAAGATGCGAGGCGTTCAAGTGCAAAAAGGGTATTTCGATCTCAGTATCTTCCACATCCATTGCTTTACCCCACGGGCAATGGGCAAAAAAGAAGCTATGCACCCCATCTTTATCATACCTTGCTCCACCACCCATACCGTTCAAAAAAATGGTAGACAGGTCAGCCACATGAAAGCCCCACTGATTCATAGCGGAAAAACTCATATTTCCCTGTGAGCCTGTGCCTGCAATAACTAATTTGCGGTCTGGTTCATAAGCATACATCAACTTGCTAAAACATATTTCTACAAGTACCATCACGCTCACCAGAGCAGGTGGTGCAAGCATCGTAGAGGCCCACTTACCAGCATGTAAGAATGAGCCTGGTTTAAACTTCCAATCTATGGCAGCGAAAATGCCGGTAGAAGTGGGAAGTTCACTAAATACCCCCCAGTAAAGCACATTTACAGCATGGGCTATCCCCATATGGGAGAAGGAATTCCAGCTACTATAGTTCTCAGGCGAGGTTTCAGTAAAGTCAAACGTAAGGTGGTCGCCTTTCTTTTCCACGGTTAAACTCACCTTCACGAGACCTTCTTCAAGACCGACCGAATCAAAAAAGATCGCACCCCTGTATTTACCATCGTTCCACTCTTTGATCCTCGCTTTAGCTCCACGCTCAGTCTCTTTCACCATAAGGTGCAGAAGCCCAACGAGGAAGTCGGCTCCCTTTTCCTCTACTATACTATTGAACCTGATACGGACACGGTCACAAGCGGCAGCCCTCGCCCTGATATCCACTTCCAAGCTCTCAGGGGTGCGAGTATGGTTTGATATCAAGTGAAGTATATCCTGACGTAGGTGATAGTTCTCCCCTATCTTCAGAGGTGGTATCGTAATTCCTTGCTCAAAGCGGCTCTTTGACAAAGGCGAAATAGCAGGACCTATTGCACCTGTATCACCTTCGTGTACCGCGGCACCAATCCAGGCTATCAACTCCCCATTAGCGTAAAAAGGGAACACCATGGCCATGTCCGGGGGATGAAGTCCACCATAAAGAGGATCGCTGTTAATCCAGATATCCCCTTCCTTCAAGCCAACGGTAGGGTCATCCTTCCAGCGTCTCAAAATGTACTTTATAGCCGGTGTAGATGTTACTGCATGAATATAAGCACCTGCCATACCAGTTACCAAATCACCCCCGGCAGTATACACTCCTACGATAAGGTCACCAGCAAGAAGCATTGCCGCCCGGCCTGAGCGGACAAAGATTTCCTTAGCTTCTTCACAAATTAGCCCAAGCTTTTCCGTATAAATGGCATAGTCAGTATGCGAAATTTTGTCCATCGCTTCCAACTCTCTTTCTGTTGCAGGCTCAGGTTTTAACAACCCTGGAACCTCATCTACAAATCCCCAACCTAACTCCATCTTAGCACCTCCTAAATTCTTACGTTCTTTCGATGATGCCATTCAAATATTCATCTATCTTATAACGGTATCCCGGATATATGACGACTGTTGTGTCGGGAGCCTCTACTATGGCAGGCCCCTCCACAATATTGCCACATTCAAGACGGTCCATATTATAAGTAGCAGTATCCTTGAAGGTACCCGAATACTCCCACCAGACAGGTCTTTTGGTGACAAACGCCTTCTTCGAGCTTGACCCGACCTTTCTGAATTTAGCGAATTCCGGCTTCACCTGAGGAACGACACAATGTAAAGTGAAGTTCGTGATCACGACACCTGATCTGGGAAGAAGTGCCATAGGGCTAAAAACTTCACTATATTCTTTCATGAAGGCTTCATAAAGCATTTTCACATCTCCCTCATCCCTGAGAAATACCCGAGGAGAGTGGCATCTTAAGGTATGGATGTGTCCACCGAATTTCATGTCCAGCTCTAAGCTGTATATCGCATCCATCGGATTTACTCGATCCGCGACAAGGTCCCTCATCGCTTTGTTCTGGATTCCCCGGACTACACTGTTGAATTCCTCCGGCTCAGCGACGAGCCTCGTAGTCAACGGCTGCGAAAGTATCATGTACTTCGCTTGTTCATAGATACGTCGCATATCCATCACGGTAGATCCAAAAGCGCAAAAAACGGGCGAGTAAGGGAAAACGATGATTTTCTCTACGCCGATAGCCTGATTATAGCCACAGCAGTGTGTCGGACCTGCACCCCCAAAAGCAAAGAGCAAGAACTCTCTCGGATCAAATCCCCGGAGGACAGTCTCTTTGTAAAGGTTGTTCCCCATATTGGCATCAATAATCTTCTTTATCATGAGAGCTGTTTCCTCTATGTCTAATTGAAAATACTGTGCGATCTTCTTGATTGATTTAGACGCCTTCGCCTTATTCAGTTTGAGCTTGCCGCCATGAAAGAAGTCGGGGTTGATGTAACCCAATACGACGTCGGCATCCGTAACAGTTGGCTCTTCTCCCCCTTGATCATAACAGGCAGGTCCGGGCATCGCCCCCGCGCTTTGCGGACCCACCTCCAAGCGCCGGAATATCTCATTGACCCAAGCGATAGATCCACCACCCGCACCTATTGAACGACTTTCTAAGGTGGTTATACCCGTTAACCATTTATCCATTACAGGCCAAAAGGTATAAAAACGCGGGTTCCCCTCAACGATCACGCCCATGTCAAAACTCGTACCCCCCATATCAGTAACTAACGAGTTCTTGGCGCCATAGAGTTTGGACGAGATATAGGCACCCCCAATCAGCCCTGCTACAGGACCTCCATTGTAGGTCTGTATGGCCATGGTGGTAAATAATTCTCCCACACCTCCAGTATTATGAATAATTTTCAAGGACTTCTCATACCCACGGCTTCTCAATTGATCCGTGACATGGGACAACTGTTCCGACATTGCTTGTTGAAGATAAGCGTTTAGTATGGTAGACATCGTGCGGCCATATTCACCCTGCTTTGGCAGAACCTCGGAAGAAAGGACTACCGGCATGCCGCCCAGGCAGTAGTCCGGGTATTCCTCCTCGATGATCTCTCGTAGGCGTCTCTCATGAAGATCATTCAAATGGGCGAATAGCAGACAGACTGCAAACCCTCTGACACCCTTATCAACCAAATATCGAAGTTGCTCCCGAAACTCTGTTTCGTCCAAGGGCAAAACCACCTTACCCATCTGGTCTACCCTTTCCCTTACCCCTACTATTAGTTCTCTTGGTATAAGCGGCTCGGGCTTGGACATCACGGGGATACACTTCTTTTCTTTAATGGTTAACCCATCCTGCCACTGGGTTCCCCTTCCTCGCAAGATGGTATCCTCAAACCCCCGCGTAGTGATCAAACAAAGTCTAGGACCTTTCCGCTGTATCAAGGTATTCATTGCCACAGTAGTGGAGTAAAAGATAAACTCAGTTTCCTTTAGGAGTTCTTCTACTGAAATGCCAATCACTTTAGCTGCATCCTCGATACTTCGTACCAGCCCTATGGATAGATCATAAGTTGTAGTAGGTGTCTTTGTTGTTACATTTGAGTCTTTGTATCTTACGTAACAGTCGGTGAATGTTCCTCCAATATCAATACCAATATTATTCATTTTCGCTCTCCCTTGACTTAACGCTTTGCCACATGATACCTGCCTAAAAGGCCTGCCATGTTTGAACTCACGTTTTGCTGTATTTTGCTTTCAACTTGTCTATATCCAACTCTATGTCGTGAATGATAGGATGACCGGGTGGCAGCACGTCCAATTCTATCAGGGTTCCACAACCCGGGCAGAAATAATTTACAATCCGGCACCAATTGGGGTCGGGCCTATAATCCAACTTCTCTCCGGTAACAGATGGCCAAATCTCCCAAGGATCCTGGTCATATACTAAGCAACCTTTCTTATAGTTTTCTCTCGCCGAAATGAGTGAATATCCGCACCTGTTACAATGCCACATCTCTTCATCAACATCGATGTCCAAACATTCAGTTATTTTAACTTTAAGCCCCATAGTTCACCCCCTCCATTTCTCGGCAACACGGTCATTTCAATCTTCCTATCACGCCGTTTAAGTATTCATCCACGCTGAACTGCCAGCCTTTAGGGATAACGTACGTCGTATCGCTACTTTCCAGAATAGCTGGCCCAAATACCACATTTCCACATTTTAGAAGTTCTTTGGTATAGACTTTTGTCGCAGGTGACCAACTTGTCCCCAGAACTGCCCTCTCTGTCTTAAGTGCATGACTTGGGTCAGCATCACCAATAATCTGTCTCTGAAATTCATATTTGAAAAGTGGACAATAACTCGTGAGGTAAAAAACCTCTATCTGGATATTTCGGCTCGCCTTCCCGTGTCTTAATTTTGATCTCTCCTGTTCGTAATTTTCTAAGATAGCCTGGGTATCTGCCGGGTTGTTTAGCAATACTTTGGGGGAAGTTATCAGTATACTACGCCGATCTAATTCCCCTTTAATTTCAAGTTCTAATTTCCACTTTATGTCTTCTCCCTTGAAACCCTCCCCTACCATGTCTCTTAATGCGTTTTCTTGCTCCTTCTTTGCCACATCATTAAAGGCTTCGATGTCGAGAACGGCATTGCCCCCCATGGCAAGAGGGAGACTCTTGTAGCACATATAGATATGCATTAGGTCCATCATTGAAGTTCCAAAAGCACCAAATGTCGAAGAGAAAGGAAAGGTATAAATCCTGGGAACTCCCAGTCTTTCCCCTATATCGCAACAGTGAGTTGCCCCAGCCCCTCCAAAAGCGAATAGAACGAAATCGATAGGGGATTTGCCTATCTTGTCTAACATGTTCTTAATTTCGGCAGCCATTAATTCATCTGCCTTATTGAGAATCGCCATCGCCGCTCCTTCCACGTCAAGACCAAGGGGGTTAGCGACCATGGTAAGGATTGCTTCGCGAGCTCTGTCAGCATTCAATTTTCTCTTCCCCCCAAGAAAATATTCCGGGTCGATGCGCTTTAGTACTACATCGGCATCGGTAACAGTGGGATTCTCCCCCCCCAGGTCATAGCATGCAGGGCCAGGCAGAGCACCGGCACTTTCCGGTCCGACTTCCACACTTTTCGTCTTCAGGTTCACTTTGGCTATAGACCCTCCACCGAGTCCAATGGAGGAGACCTCCCACACAGGGGTAGCAACGGGAGTGTCAAAAAGATTCCTCTCCTCGCTATATAAAGTCTCTCCACCCACAATTAAACCTATATCAATGCTGGTCCCTCCTATATCAATAGTAATCACATTAGGAAGGGCATACTTCTTTGCCCAATATACTGCGCCCATATAACCCGCTGTAGGACTCGATCCTATGATGTCCGCTGCCTTCGTCTTGGCGACTCCCGAACAGCCCCCACTACTGTTGACTGCCAAAAGAGGTCTTCGATAGCCGGACTCTCGCAAAAGGTCCTCGGCGTGATATAGGGTTCCCGATACTTTTCTATGCACATAGGCATCCAATACAGCCAAATTCGTCCTGCCCGCTTCGTCCGGATGATTGCAAAATTTACTCGCAGGGATAACAGGGAGCGACCCAAGATAATGTTTTGGATAATAAGTACCTATGATTTCTTTGACCCTCATTTCGTTTTGGTGGTTTAGATGCGCATTATGAAGGGATATTACTATAATCCGAGCACCATAATCCAAAAGTCGTTTCAACTTTTCCATTATGTCGGCATCGTTTGGAGTCTTCGTTACTTCTCCAGCCGGTGTGACTTCTTCTTGAATGGTTTCAATCAAGTCAGGAATGAGCAAAAACTCGGGGAGGCGAGTCCCCCCCTCCTTCTTATACAGGCCATCTTCAAATCCTTTCGTCACCAACACGCCTACTTTGTCTCCAATTCTCTGTGCAAGGATATTGGTACTCGTTGTGGACGAAAAGCGAAGCACTTGGACCTCTTTTAAAAAACTCCGCAAGTCTTTAAAACCGAAGGCCCTTGCACCCTCTTCAAGGCAATTCATAAAACAAACCGTCAGGTCATGGGGCGTGGTATCAACCTTAATTCTCTCAATTCGTGTTCCATCACTCAAAAAACCGTCCGTAAAAGTCCCTCCAGTATCAATGCCCACAATGATATTCGCCATAACTTCCTCCTGTGGTATAGCTTAATTGTTTGAGCATAGGCATGCCCGCTGGCTAGGATAATAGCCGTGGACTTCCCTATCGTCGGGGAAAGAACACTCTGACTTGCTTCCCCACCCGCTGATATTTTGGCCTTCAATATCATTAAGTGAGCCTCAATGCAATAGGGAAACTCGTGATTATTGGTTTCGAAATACCTTAGCTTACCATCAGGAAAAGGATGAAATGAGACCTTTATGGAGGCGGGATCCTTCAGCCTAAGGGCTATTACAGGTTTAGAGGGGAGTCAGTCTTTCTCGGATGGCATATTTGGTGAGTTCAGCTATGCTGCGAATATCCAACTTCTCCATGATCTTATTGCGGTGCGTCTCAACAGTCTTCACACTCACATGAAGGGAGGAGGCAATTTCCTTTGTGTTTTTGCCTTCAGCCAGAAGTTGAAGCACTTCGCGCTCCCTGGGCGTCAGGATGGAGAAAGGAGAGGAAGCATTGGTTGACAAATGACGCACGTAGTCTTTGATCATTACCTCACCTATCTTAGGGCTCAGGTAGGTCTGGTTAGTGGCCACGGCTTGGATTGCCCGAGCAAGTTCGCCAGAGTCGCAATCCTCCTTGAGCAGATAGCCTGAGGCACCTGCCATAAGTATTCCAGCAACTAACCGTTTGTCGGAATGCATTGATAACGCGATAACCTTGACGCCAGGGATTTCGGAATGAATCTGTCGAGTGGCTTCGATACCGTTTAAATCAGGCATGGTGATATCCATGATGACCACATCGGGCTTCAGTTCCCGGGTCAGCTTTAACGCCATTCGTCCACTATCTGCCTCGCCAACTACTTCTGTACCCGGCTGCTTCTCAATCAATGTGCGGAGCCCCTCACGTACGATCTTGTGGTCGTCAGCCAGTAGAATTCTTAATTTCACTTCTTGTTCTCCACTGTGGTCATATTTTGCACTTCAGCGGCGCCACTAATTTAACCTGGGTCCCGTTATCTTGACTGGAGTTGATCTCAAGGTGCCCGCCGAAATGGCTCAATCGCTCGCGGATGCTAAACAAGCCAAACCCGCTGATTCTAGGCATATGAGGGTCGGTTTGCGAGGTGTCGAATCCAATCCCATCATCTTCAACATTGATACGTATTTTATCACCATCCCTCCGGAGGGATACACTTACTTTGTGTGCCTGTGCATGCTTGGCAACATTCGCCAATAGCTCACGCACGGCTGTGAAGAGAACAACCCGAATATCATCATCCAGCGGCTTGGGTTCCAAATCGTCTTCCAAGTGTGCCGGAATGCCATGCTTTTCTTCCATTTGTTCAGATAGCCAATGCACCGACGCCTCAAAACCTAGTTCGTGGAGGATCGGTGGACTGAGCTCGAATGTCAGCGACCGTGCATTCTGTATGGCTTGGTCGATAAGCGCGCGGATTTCGTCTAAGGGACCAGAAAGATTAGTGAAAGGCTTCGATTCGCGTAGCATTCCTAACTTGATCTTGGCCATGGCAATCAGCTGCCCAACACGGTCATGCAGCTCCACTGCGATGCGCCGCCTTTCCCGCTCTTCCGTTAATGACAACTCTGAGGCGAGGGACCGAAGCTGCTCTTGATGGGTAAGAAGTCTTTTCTCCACTCGCTTGCGCTCGGTGATGTCACGCGCAATATTGAGTACTTCCACGCGGTGAGGCTCCCTTTCAAGAAGGCGAGTACTGACCTCCACCCAGATGGGTTTACCCTCTTTACTGTAAGTCAGGAGCTCATACGGTTCGGACTGTGAGGAGCCGTTCAGATTCTCCCGGATCTTACGGCTCGCCAATGGCAAGTACTCGGGGTCAACAATCTGTGTAATATTAAGCTTGAGCAATTCTTCGGTACTATAACCGTAGATTCGCGTTGCCTCCTGATTTACCCACGTTAAGTTGCCTACTAAGTCATGTGTGTAGATTGCGTCATTGGCGTTCTCCAAGAGCCTTCTGAACCGCTCTTCCGACTCCCGAAGAGTGTCCTGCACCCGCTTGAGGTCGGTGATATCGCGGATAATACCCTGATAGCCCAGAATGCTCCCGTGGCTATCTCTTCGCACCGTTGCAGTGATGAGGCAGTCCATTTTTGCCCTATCTTTCTTAAGGAGCTTCACCTCATAGTCTCTCAGAGATCCCATTTGCTCTATCTTCTGCTGAAACCTGGATCCTTCATCAGGGTCCACGTACAACTCCCGGAAGTTCAGATCCTTTACCCATTCTCTCGTATAGCCGAAAAGAGATAAAAAAGATTGATTAACGTCAATAAGTCTGCCGTCTCGATTAGTAATACAGATTGCATCTCTCGATTCCTCGAACAGGGTTCGGTACTCCTTCTCACTGGCCTGCAAAGTCTCCTTGATATTCTTACGTTGGGTGACGTCCATCATCGTTCCTACAATTGCCAGATGATTGCTAACCACTCTTTCCAGTATTTTTCTTGACACCTGAGGAGGTCAATTTTGTTAATAACGGTAATGCACAAATATGAGTCGGTCAGATTGAAGTTTTTTCAACTTATCCATCGTTGGCAAACCCCTCTTCAACCATCCCTTCCCAGCAAGAGCCTCGGATCAATTCCATACTCTCTAAAGAAAACCTCGGTTAGCTGAATTTGAGCCTTTTGCTCAGCTCAGTCAGAAAGATGGGCAGTTCAACGATCCCAATGAAAAGGAATCGAAACTATGCTACTCCCCGAGTCTTCTTTCTATTATCCCTTATTCTTTTTGCCTTTCCCTCTGTTTTTGGAAGAGTTCCTTCAGGAAGGACTTCTATCTTGGGATGCACTCCCTCAATAGCATCCTGAACTTTTGAGGCAACCCGTTTACTCAGCTCACCATACTTGTCCTTTGGAACTTCCAATTTCGCTTCACAACGAATCGTTAAGGTCTGCGTAAACCCCTCCTCATCTAAAATAATTTCATACTCGTTCCCCAATTCATTAAAGCTTCTCACCACATTCTCAATCGCTGAGGGGAAAATATTGATTCCTTTATACCAGATCATGTCGTCTGCGCGGCCTTCCACTCCGTTAACAATTCGTGTACAGGTGGCGCCACATCCAGGGCAAGAACCAAATTCAGACAATCGGCCAACATCATTAGATCGATATCTAAGCAGAGGCTGTGAATCGCCAAAAATATTGGTGTAGACCAGCTCACCTCTTTCGCCCGGGTCTAATACTCGATTTCCACCGATCTCTACCACTTCCACAATGACATAGTCATCCCATGCATGAAGCTGAGTACTACCCTGGCAACTCCTCCCAAGAACACACATTTCCGTTGAACCATATCGGTCAAAAACTTCCTTCGCACCCCAAGCACTTATTATCCTTTCCCTCGTCGCTGGTATCGTAGCGGCTGGCTCACCAACAGATTCTACAATCCTCACAGATCCCATTTCCGAAAAACTCATCCCCATCTCATTTGCCTTGTCAGCAAGATACAATAGAAATGAGCCTGTCGAACTAACGAGAGTTGGTTTCAATTGATGAATCAGGCTTATCTTTTCTGGAGTACTATATCTACCCAGTCTAACAACCATCGCCCCCATTAACATCCGGGCGGCTGCTCCAGCAGAAGGGCCCATCAATCCATCTGTAGGGCCCAAAACGACCACAATCTCACCGGGGTTAAAAGGTGTATAGACTGCAAGCCTTCCAGTGTAAAGATCCCAATCCCTTCGACTCATAGTCCTGTTGAGTGGTTTACCTGTCGTGCCAGATGTTGCAAAGAATTGATATAAATTAGAGGGATGCACCGCTAAGTAACTACCGTAAGGAGGATTTTTCTCCTGATCATCCTGCAACTCTTGCTTTATTGTAAAAGGGATTTTCCTCAGATCGTCTAATCCCTTTATATCCTCAGGAGTTATGCCAGCATCGTTAAGTTTCTTCCGCCAAAAGGGTGCGCTCTCATAAACATGACGGACCTGGGCTTTAAGCCTCTCACCTTGCAGTTTTCTCCTTTCTTCCAATGTCATATAATCAAACCGAGGTGGACAACATGCATATTCAGGTAACATTCTGCATTCCCCCTTTTTTAATTTTATAGGATCCAACCCAGTTGCAGATTTTTCCAGTAGCCCCAACTAACCCACCGGGCAAAGATAAAACGGTTATAATAAAAAGAATAGCAAATATAGGTACACTAAACTGACCAATTGTGACCGTAAACAATTCCTTGAGGGCGACATAACCGACTGCCCCCAAAATAGGCCCAATAATAGTTCCTGCCCCTCCAATGATTACGATCAGGACTGGTTCAAAACTCCAGATCAACTCGAAGGGGACAAAGTAGTAATAGACAGCCGAATAAAAAGCGTAGACGCCTCCGGCCAAGCCAGCAAGGAAAGTACTGACAGCGAGGGCAAGGACTTTGCATTTAAATGTATTAATCCCTGTAGCAGCAGCTGCTGCTTCATCTTCCTTGACAGCTATCATTCCAAGACCAAGCCTTGAGTTCACTAAAAGGTAAGCTGCCCCTATCGTGACCAACATCAGTACAAGTGCGACATAATAACGGGGTGTGAGTGTAAAAGAGGCAAGATATTTAGCCGGAAGGAAGCTTACCCCTGGAAAGACATTGTGAACAATCACTCCCGTAATAATAGCCAATCCCAGGGTGCCGATGGCAAAGTAGACACCTCTTAGTCTGAGACTGGGAAGGCCGATCATAACCGCCAAAACTGCAGCAGAAACACCTCCAGCCAACAGAGCCAAAAAAATGGGCACTCCGGACATCCAGAGTAAGCGAGTCGATAAAGCTCCTATACCAAAAAATGCAGATTGCCCAATACTAATCTGACCTGTATAACCGCCCAAAATGTTCCAACTCTGAGTGATGGAGATATAAAGGAAGAGTAAAATAAAAAAGTTTATAAGGTAGTCTGACTTAATGACTAAAGGCAGCAAACAACATGCCGCGATCAAAATTCCAATGATGAAGAACCTTTTATCAGTGATTGCCTCTTTGAGGGCATTGAAAGACCATCCTTCTGAAATGGAGATTTTCTGGCTAAAAGCATAGCTGGAGGAAGGAAGATTCTCAGCCGAGCTACTTGCGCCTCCTCCTTTCCTCGTAAATAATCCATGCGGTCTGAACATCAGAAGCAATATGAACAAGACAAGACCAACAACCTGTTGATAGGAAGCACCTATAAAATAGACACTAACTGCCTCAATAACCCCCAGAACCAAACCGGCTGCAAATACGCCACCAATCCGTCCCAGGCCAGCTAAGGTGATGACGATCAGCGCCTTGATAGACCATCCCTCTGAAATCGCTGGGCTAAAAGCATAGCTAAAGGAAAGAATGCTTCCAGCCGCACCCGCTAAAGCAATGCCGATAGCAAAAGAGAAAAAATAAGTCTGTTCAATATTAATTCCTACTGTCAGGGCCGACTCCCAGTCCTGCGAAGCGGCCCTTATGGATTTGCCAAAGTAAGTTTTGTTTAAAAAGAGATGTAAGGCAAATATGAGTACCGTCGTCAGGACTACTCCGAATAGTCCAACATAAGGAATCCGTAATCCCAAAAAACTAAAAGTCATACCGGAGTAAGGGGTGGTAATGTTCCTTTCATCTGGGCTCCAGATTATGGTAGCGAGGCTTTCTAAAACGAGCATTAAACCAAAACTAATAAGTAAAGAGTTGTCAATCCTTATCCCCACAGGATACTTGGCCAGGCTGGAAAACATCAGTTTGTACAGAAACATGCCGATTAAGAAAAGAACAAGCATCACAATGGGGATGGAGAGAAAGGGATCTATGCGATAGAGAGAAAACAGAGAAAAAGCTAAATAAGTACCAATCATGAGCAAAGAGCCATGGGCAATATTGAGATATCTCATCACGCCAAAGACTAAAGAAAGTCCTGAGGCCGCTAATCCATATAACGCACCGATGAGAATACCGTAGATAAGGCTTTGACCAATCGATTCTATTAAGGACATTTCTCTTATGTGTACCTTTTTATTTGCCCGAAGCCCAGATAAGACTCCTTGACGTGGTCACTGCATAACAGCAAATTTGCTTTATCATGCCCGACGATATAACCGGTCTCAATAATATATCCGCTGTCTGCAACCTCTAAAGCTAATCGAACATTCTGTTCCACAAGAAATATCGTTATTTGCTTTGATCGATTTATCTCCTTGACAACATCATAGATATGACGTACCAGAATGGGTGCTAAGCCCAAGGAAACCTCATCCATGAGTAGGAGCTTCGGCTGGGACATTAAGGCTCTACCGATTGCCAGCATTTGCTGCTCCCCCCCGCTTAGAGTACCAGCCGTCTGATTCCTCCTGTCCTTAAGTCTTGGGAAGATTTCATAAACCCATGCGGTCATTTCACTTTTCTTTTTTCTGGCTTTTGCATTGAAGGCACCCATCTCCAGATTTTCCAAGACACTCATTTCAGGGAATAATCGCCTTCCCTCATGAACCACGCAGATACCCAGTTGGACGATCTGATGGGCCGGCGTCTTATCTAACTGCAAACCGTTGAAACGTATACTCCCATGGGTAAACCTCAGCAATCCGCATATCGTCTTGAGCAGGGTACTTTTTCCTGCACCGTTAGAACCCACTAATGCTGCAATTTCTCCGTCATGTACGGTCAGTGAAACATTCCAAAGGGCTTGAAGATCTCCATAAAAAACGTCTATCTGATCAATCTCAAGCATACGACTCTTTCCCTAAATATGCCTCAATGACTCCCTTGTCTCTCATTATCTCTTGAGGTGCCCCTTCGGCTATCTTTTCCCCTGCATTAAGCACCATTATCCTGTCCGAAATTCCTAATACCGCCCTCATGATATGTTCCACCACCATCAAGGTTATCCCTGAATCTCTGATCTTCTTTATTATCCTAATGGCATCTTCAGTCTCGGTCAAATTCAATCCAGCCATCATCTCATCGATTAACAGCAACTTTGGCCTTGTTGCAAGGGCCTTGGCCAGCTCTAGCCTTTTACGGTCGGATAGCGTGAGACTGTGAGCGACGTTGGACTTTTTCACACCAAGATCTATAGATCCCAGAATCTCCTCTGATTCAGCATGGGCCTCTTTTAAACTTCGGGCTGGCTTTCTTCCGTACATTCTGCCCACCATAACGTTCTGCAGCGCTGTCATGTGGGCAAAGGGTTTCACCAGTTGAAAAGTCCGAGCTATCCCAACCTGGCATACATGATGATTCTGAGCGCTCGTGATATCTTTTCCCTCAAAGATAATTTTGCCTGTATTCGGTTTCAGGAATCCCGTAATCAGGTTAAAGAGCGTCGTTTTCCCAGAACCATTGGGGCCGATGAGTCCTAAAATTTCTCCCTGATGAACCTCGAAGTTTACATTGCTTAGGACTTGCAACCCACCAAACGATTTGGAGAGGTTTTCCACTTTGAGAAAAGCCATCTTATTCTGTTCCTTTGTGGATGTTCTGTAATGCTATTTTCTCTCGCTCCACTTCGGCATCAAAAGGAGGGGAGACGTGGTAAACTTCTCATGATAGATCACTTGCGATACTCCTTTTTGCCATTGCATGATGGCCACCGGAGTGATTCCAACGCCGTCAGTCCTGAACTTTACTGGACCTTGGACAGTGGTCATGTCAGTGGCGGCTACGGCATCCCTGATTTTATTTTTATCCAATGTACCAGCTCTTTTTATGGCGTCAGCTAATATTTGAACACAAGAGTAAGTAACCCCTACGGTAACAGCTGGCAGTTTATTATGCTTTACCTTGTATGCTGTCACCAGTTCAGCACACCTAGGATATTTGAAATTGTGGTCCCAATTACTGCAATAACCCACATAATCACCATCTTGTTTCAGGTTCGCTGGCCACAGGGGAGTACCGGCTGCACGCCAAAAAATCACAACCTTAGGGTTGTAATCGAGCTCTTTTATTTGCCTCATGAGGGCAATTCCATCAGGCGGCGTAGGCACACCAATAACGATTTCAGCATTGGCGGACTTCGCTGCGATGATGAGAGATGAGTAGTCCTTGGTCCCCTCTGCATAGCTCTTATCTGCTACGACTGTATAACCTCGCTTCTTTGCTATATCAGGGGTTAGACGTATCAATTCCTCACCCCAATCTGTCTTCTCCGCAAAGATAGCTACTGTACTCGGCCTCTGAGCTTTGGGGATAGTGTCGACTGTAGCGAAGATTGCTTCAAGGCCAGTATCTGTTTTAGCAAACGGGGAGAAGAGATATTTGTATCCCTGCTGATGAGGCGCTAATAGAGAAAAAGATACGGCTAGGATTGGCACTCTATTCTTTTCAGCAATACCGGCTGCTGCCGCACAGAGGGTGCTCCCATATGGTCCGAGATAAGCAACCACTTTATCTATGCTATGCATCTTCTCCAATCGGGCAACACACTTTGTAGAATCTGATTCGTCGTCTTCGATGATTAGCTCCAAGGGGATCTGTTTATTAAACTCTTTAACAAAGACACCACCCTCTTTATTGATATCTGCTACCGCTTGCTCATAACCAAATTTTGATTCAAGTCCACCGCTTGCGAACCTTCCTGTAAAAGAAACCGCCCCCCCGATCTTAATGGTCTTGGGTGGTGAACTTGCCTCCGTATCCAAAAATGTGAGGGATACTATTGATGACATCAGTAAAAAGCAAAATACACTCAACTCTATAATTCTTATTTTTCTTCTCATTTTTGTCCCCTCCTTATAAGTGTTTAATCGCAACCCACACTGAGTCGTTAATCCGCGAAGTTTGCCTAAATAGATAAAAAGTTCATCTTAAAACGGTTTTATCCTCTATGCTCAAGGCAATGCCCCTCTTCTTGAATCAGTCAGAGTCACTTTTTAATAATCTGATTATTCGTATTTTATGATAGTTCAGATGTATTCGGACTAAAACTACTCGTCCCACCCATTTCTAATTCGTTTTAGTACACGTTGCTTTCAATCGATCATAGAAAGATGGCATAATGAGAATTTTATCTTTTACAGAGTGCTATTCATTCGATAGGAAGGTTTCTAGAAGGACAGATACCAAAATAAAAAGGACTTGTCAAGAAAATATTTTAGTTCTGTGTATAATTCCCGTATAGAAATTTTCTTGACAAAATAAATCTTGCGTGTAGAATCGGTTCTCTGGGTATTTTGAATATCCAAAGAAATGAGGGAAAAGGCAACTATGGCAAACAAAAGAAGAGTAGATATTTACATCGACCGAGCCGTCTGGGGTCAATTTACGAAGAAGGTGAAGGGGTTTTCACCCTCCCGGGTCTTAGAAGTCATCCTTCAATCGATCATGGGAAAGGACACTCCGACAAAACAATTATACCGGAGGGCCGAAAGATTGGAGTTGATTATTCAAAAGAAAATAGATCCACCCAAGAAGAAAAAGAGATGAAGGGATCTTTTATTTTTATCCTCTTCCAGCACAACCTGATGACCCGCCTCTATTGACCTTCAGCTTTGTTGCTTTTCCTTAAGATGACATCATTTGACCCCTGCTGAAACAGGTGATAAGCTTCCTATTATGAATAGGGAGAGAGTTCAGCTTTTCGATGAATGGCCTGAGGCTTACGACAGGTGGTTTACAACACCTATTGGCTCCCTTGTAAAGAAGTATGAGGCTCAGTTGATCCTGGATCTGTTGAAACCCAAACAAGGCGAGATCATACTGGATGCTGGCTGTGGAACGGGAGTATTCACACTCGATATTCTCTCAATGGGTTCACGAGTCGTCGGATTAGATATTGCCTTCCCCATGCTTATTCAAGCAGGAAAGAAGCTCAAGGGATATCCCTTCCGAATGGTTTTGGCAGATATGTTGAATTTGCCCTTTTCAGAAAATTCTTTTGACAAAGTCGTTTCAGTGACTGCCCTTGAATTCATTAAGGATGCAAAAGGTGCGGTAGAAGAACTATTCCGTGTCACCAAAAGGGGAGGGTGCATTGTTGTGGCGACCCTTAACAGCCTGAGCTCTTGGGCTTCGCGCAGAAAGGCTGAGGCAAAGGAGAGGCACACCATATTTGAAAAGGCAATTTTCAGATCTCCTGATGAACTACGCTCACTTGCTTCTATAGAAGGTGTGGTTAAAACAGCGATACATTTTCAAAAAGAAGATGAACCGGAGAGGGCTGTTGAGATTGAGCGTGAGGGACAGAGGAAGAATTTGGATACAGGCGCCTTTGTGGCTGTGCGCTGGGAAAAAGTTTGATAGGAAGAGGAGGAAAGAATGGACCAGAAGAAAAAGTTATCCGTCGTTATTGAACACTGGATCGAACATAACGAGGGCCATATAGGTGAGTACAAAAAATGGGCTCAGACAGCTGGCGAGTTAGGATTAGATCTGGTAAAGGCCGAGATTGAAGAAGCCGTAGGAAAACTTTCTCAATCCAACCAACACCTGGAGAAGGCTTTAAAAGTCATCTCCTCTTGAAATAGATCGACATATCCATTACACGGTTCAAAGATTAATATTCAGCAAGTTTACCCTGAGCGGCGCTTAGCGCCGTCGAATGGGTCAAAGATTCTTCAAGAAATTTAATAGAGCAGAATTAAAAGCCCTGGTCTGCTCCACATTGGAAAGGTGGCGGGCAGACGGGAGTACCACTAGCTTTGAATTTGTAATACGCTCGTGCATGGTCTTTGAGGCAGAGACTGGTGTTCCAGGATCGTCTTCCCCAACCATGATCAGAGTTGGTATTTTGATCTCGGAGAGTCGGTCCAAATAATCGAGCTTCCGAATCGCTTCAGCGCAGCCGATATAACCAGACACCGGTGTGGCCAGAAACTGCTTTCGAATGAGTGCCAGTATCTTGGAGTTTTGTGTAAGAAAAGGCGGAGTAAACCAGCGCTCCATGGTTTCCTCTAATAGGGCAGCCATCCCTTTCTCGTGCGCTTTATCAATACGCTCTTGCCATATTGGTTGGGCCTCTGCAGGAACGATGGAAGCCGTATCACATAAAGCAAGGCTCTTGAGGCGATGGGAGTAATTTAAGGCGAGATACTGACCAATCATTCCACCCATAGAGAGTCCAACAAAGTGCACTTGATCAATACCCAGGGCATCCAATAATTTAATGGTATCATTTCCCAAGAGTTCCAAAGTATATGCTCCTGATGGAGCGTCGCTAGTGCCGTGGCCACGGATGTCGTATCGGAGTACCTGGAAATGGGTGTTCAAGACATTCATCTGAGGATTCCACATAATGAGACTAGAGGACACGGAGTGGCTTAAAACCACTACTGGAGCCCCCTTTTTGCCAGAAAGTTCGTAATTTATCTGGATGCCGTTGGCCTTGATTTGCATTGTTTCCCCATTACATTTTATTTTTCTAGTACCTTTAATGCCTCAAGCGCCATAGCTTGAGGACTGATCTTATAGAGTCAATATCTATTGTTCAGGTTAAATGAATGATGGACGCTTGTCAACGGAAATTGAAGAGAGCTTTGAGAAACTACTATACGCTCTCTTGATTACACAGATTTCAAAAAAAATGATTAAAGAGATTTCTGGACTTTTTCGGAAATCTCAATTTTTTTCTTGACAAGAGGGGGTTAGATGGTTAAAATGGCCTATACCATAGGGGGGTATAGTATGAGGCGAGAAAAGGGGGACGTCTTATTGAGATTGAGAAGAATTGAGGGGCAACTCCGAGGGCTTCAGAGGATGGTGGAAGAGGGGGTTTCTTGTGCGGACATTCTGACCCAGGTAGCGGCAGTCACCGCTGCTATCAAAAAAGTGGGCATAGTTGTTGTGAAGACCTATATGGAGGAATGCCTGGATAAGACTCAAAAGAAGGCCGGTGTCAAGCGAGGGGAGGCCTTAAAAGATTTTCAAAAAGCTGTCTCTCGATATATCGATTGGGCGTAAAGGAAGGAGGAAGATAAAATGGCGATTACTTTGAAAGTCAAAGGGATGAGTTGTCAGCATTGCGTGATGTCTGTCACGAAGGCGCTGAGTCAACTGGAAGGGATTAAGAATGTTCAGATTGACCTTGCAAAAGGAGAGGTTCGATTTGATAATACGAAGGAAGTAGCATCTAACCGAATCGCAAAGGCCATCGAAGACGCTGGCTACGAAGTTATTTCGCAAAGTGCATAGAACAGAGGGCATAGAGTTTAAAATCCCAAATCACAAATTTCAAATCTCAAATAAGCTCCAAGTTCCAATATTAAATGACCGAATAGATTTTGTTTCGAATTTGGGTGATTGGGATTTATTTATAATTTGGTGCTTGGGATTTAGTGCTTCATTATCCGCTATGCTCCATGTACTATGCCATTAACAAAGGGAGGAGAAAATGCCGATTTATGAATATCGTTGTCGTAAGTGTGGGAAGCTTTTTGAGAAGATTCAGAAAGTAGATGAAGGAGGGAACTCTTTGAAATGTCCTTATTGTGGAGGGAAAAAGCCCGAGAAAGTGTTCTCCCGTTTCTCTTCATCCAAGGGATCGGAATCTTCGTCTTCTTGTAGTCCTGCGGGTGGTTCGACAAGATTTAGTTGAAGTTAATTCCTACCGGTGGTTCACCGGGTATATATGATTTAAAAAAAGCCCCTAAACCTGTTAGGTATAGGGGCTTTTGGATTCAGGGATAAAAATTTTTATTTACTTCTTCCTTCTGAAGATTTTTTCTTCGGTTTTTCCTTCTTCTCTTTTGGAATCTCTTTTTCTTCCTTCTTGACCTTCTTTTCTTTTTTCTCTTTTCCCTTTTCCTTTTCTTTCTCTTTCTTTTCTTCTTTTTCCTTCTTTTTGGGAGTGACTTTTTCAAGAACTTCTTTAGCTTTTTTTAGGGTCGATTTCTTTTTCTCCTCGGGTACTGCATAGGTGACCAGTTCGACGAGGGAAAGGGGAGCTCCATCCCCCTGCCGCCATCCCAATTTATAGACCCGGGTATAACCTCCTTGTCGGTCTTTAAACTTCGGGGCGATTTCATCAAAGAGCTTCTTAACGATTCCCTTATCCCGGAGAAGGGCAAAGGCTCGTCTTCTGGCATGAAGCGTTCCCTGTTTCCCTAAACTGATCATCTTATCTGCCCAACTTCGAAGTTCTTTTCCCTTCGCTAAAGTGGTTTTAATCCTTTCATATTGAAGCAACGAGACCAACATATTACGAAACATCAGCTCCCGATGCTGAGTGTGGCGACTTAATTTTCTGCCTGCGACACGATGCCTCATTCCTTACTCCTATCCAATGGCTCCAGATTCTATTTCCTCTTCAGATTTCTTGGGAGGCCAATTGTCTAATTTCATTCCCAAACTAAGCCCCATTTCTGTCAAAATATCCTTGATCTCGTTAAGGGATTTTCGGCCAAAGTTCTTGGTGGCCAAGATTTCAGCCTCTGTTTTCTGAACCAGATCTCCGATCAGCTTGATGTTCGCATGCTTCAGACAGTTGGCAGATCGGACGGAGAGCTCTAATTCATCCACGCTTCGGAGGAGATTTTCATTAACGCCCTCCTTTTCTTCCACATCTTCAGAATAGGACATCTCCGCCTCTTCCTCTTCCTCAAAGGTAATGAAGATGGAGAGTTGATCTTTCAAAATTTTTGCCGCATGAGCTACGGCTTCTTCTGGATTCAAACTTCCATCGGTCCAGGCCTCCAAGGTCAACTTATCATAATCGGTGATCTGTCCCACCCGGGCATTGGTCACGGTGTAATTCACCTTTTTGATCGGAGAAAAGATGGCATCCATGGGAATGGTCCCGATCGGTTGGCTCTCCTCCTTATTTCGCTCTGCAGGGACATAGCCCCTGCCCACCTTCACCACCATCTCCATGGAGAGTTTGCCATCTCTGGAAAGCGTGGCAATGTAATGGTCTGGGTTAAGGATTTCCACCGCATCGCCTGTGAGTATATCCCCTGCCTTAAGCACTTTGGGACCTTCTGCCTTCACCCGAATGGTTTTTGGACCTTCGGTATGAAGTTTTAACCTGACCTCTTTGAGATTGAGGATAATCTCGGTCATATCCTCTTTGGTCCCGGGGATGGTCGAAAATTCATGGAGCACGCCGTCAATTTTAACGGATGTGATCGCCGCCCCTTGCAAGGAAGCGAGGAGGATGCGTCGAAGAGAATTTCCAATCGTAATGCCGAAGCCTCTTTCAAAGGGCTCCGCCGTGAACTTTCCATAAAAGGGTGTCAGTGTTTCTTTTTCTACTTCCAACCGTTTGGGTCGAATCAGGTCTTTCCAACTTTTTTGCATATCGCCTCCAAATTACTTTGAGTACAACTCGACGATCAACTTCTCTTGGATAGGGATGGTGATGTCCTCTCGGGTGGGCAGACCTTTCACATTCCCCTTCATGAGATCTTTATCCAATTCCAGCCATTGAGGCACACCTCGCCGAGCCACCCCTTCCAGAGCCTCTAAGATACGGACAACTTTCTTGCTCTTCTCCCGGAGCTCGATGGCATCCCCCGGCTTCACGAGATAGGAAGGAATGTTCACTTTGGACTGGTTGACCAAGAAATGGTTATGTCGAACGAGCTGACGTGCTTCGTTTCTTGAATTGGCAAAACCGAGTCGGTAGACGATGTTGTCTAATCTCCTTTCCAAAAGAGAAAGGAGGGTTTCTCCGGTAATGCCCTTTTGTCGATCCGCTTCTTTAAAAATGTTACGGAACTGGTTTTCCAGAATCCCGTACATCCTTTTCACTTTCTGTTTTTCCCGAAGCTGAGTTCCGTAGGCCGAGAACTTTTTCCGACCCTGACCATGTTGCCCAGGAGGGTAATTCCTCCGGTCGTACGCGCACTTCTCCGTATAACACCTCTCCCCTTTGAGAAAGAGCTTGAGATTTTCCCTCCGACAAAGCCGACAAACCGATTCCGTATGTCTCGCCAACGTTAACCTCCTTATACCCTTCTTCGCTTAGGAGGGCGACATCCATTGTGGGGAATAGGCGTGACGTCCTTAATGAGATGGACTTTCAAGCCAGCTGCCTGAAGCGATCGCAGTGCCGATTCCCTTCCAGCTCCTGGACCTTTGACATAGACATCAATGGATCGAACACCATGTTCCATCGCCTTTTTGGCAGCATCCTCTGCTGCCATTTGTGCAGCAAAGGGAGTGCTTTTTCGGGAGCCCTTGAAACCTTGTGTGCCGGCGCTGGACCAGGTGATCACATTTCCCTCTGGGTCGGTGATGGTGATGATGGTATTGTTGAACGTCGCCTGGATGTGAGCAATTCCCACTTGAATATTCTTTTTAACCTTCTTTTTCTTTATTCCCTGCCCTTTGGGCATATCTCCTCCTTTACCCCGTTAGAAATAAATATTGTCGTTTACAGCAGATGAATTTCATAAAATGTCTTTCCAAGACCCAAGCCCCGTTCACGTTTTCTAACGGGGTTTACTGGACTTTTCCTTCTCTTTTTTCTTTCCGATGATGGCCCGGCGGGGTCCTTTTCGCGTCCTGGCATTGGTGTGAGTCCTTTGACCGCGCAAGGGCAGAGATTTTCGATGGCGAAGCCCTCGGTAGGAGCCGATATCCATCAATCGTTTGATGTTGGTGGCAACATCTCGTCTGAGATCTCCCTCCACCTTGTATTCCTGTTCGATAATATCTCGGATGCGAACCACCTCGGTCTCAGTGAGCTTATTCACTTTGGTGTCCTTATTGATGTTCGCCTTTTCGAGAATTTTATTGGATGAGGGTCTTGCAATTCCATAGATATAGGTGAGGGCGATCTCCACCCGTTTATCCTTTGGAAGATCGACCCCTGCAATACGTGCCATGTGTTTCTCCTTAAATGATGTTTGAGGTTTAAGGACCGCTTCGTTTGAGGGCTGAGGCACAAAATCTTTTACCTCAAACCTCAAGTCCCGCTTTGCGGGACGCTCCTCCGCCTCTATTTATCCTTGTCTTTGTTTATGTTTGGGGTTTTCACAGATCACCCGGATCACCCCTTTTCGTTTTACAATTTTACACTTGTCGCAGATTTTTTTGACCGAAGCCCTGACTTTCACAGTTTATTTCTCCCGAAAAATAATTCTCCCCCGCGAGAGATCATAGGGGGAGAGTTCCACCGTCACCTTATCTCCGGGGAGGATTTTGATGAAGTGCATTCTCATCTTTCCAGAAATATGGGCCAGCACCTTGTGGCCGTTTTCCAATTCTACTCGGAACATAGCATTGGGAAGGGTTTCCAAGACCTTCCCTTCCACTTGGATCGCATCCTCCTTTGGCATAGCGTCTCCATCCGCACCCTTAAACGGGCGTTGCGTCTAATAGACGGACGATTTGATCAAAAATTTGATCGGGACCACCCACTCCCTGGATTGAGCGAAGCGTTTTTTTACCCTGATAATAATGGATGAGAGGGGCGGTCTGCTTCTCATATTCCTTCAACCGTGTTCGGATGGTTTCTTCGTTGTCGTCTGCACGTTGGTAAAGCGTTCCTCCGCACCGATCGCAAATTCCTTCTTTTTTCGGTGGTTGGAAAAGGAGATGAAACATCGCCCCGCAGTTTTTGCAGGTCCTCCTTCCCGTCAGCCGGCGTACCAATTCTTCGGGATCCACTTCAATGTTGATGGCGTGGTCAATCTTCTTTCCAATTTTGGTGAGGATGGGTTGGAGAGCTTCGGCTTGAGGAATCGTCCTTGGAAATCCATCAAGGATAAAACCCGGGTTGCAATCCTTTGCCTTCAGACGCTCCTCAATGATCCCGATGACGATTTCATCCGGAACGAGTTGCCCTTGATCCATAAATCCCTTTGCCTTCATTCCCAAAGGGGTGTTCCCCTTCACCGCTGCCCTCAGAATATCTCCGGTAGAGACCTGAGGGATGTGATACCGTTCCACAATCCTTTGTGCCTGAGTACCTTTTCCTGCCCCAGGAGGGCCTAAAAGAATAAGATTCATTTAACCTCTTATTGGAAATTGAAAATTGCAAAATGAAAAATGAAAATTTAAGAAAAAAAACAAGAATTTTACAGTTTGCAATTTATAATTTGCATTTTGCAATGTTTTTTTCTTACCCCCGTCTCCCTTTCAATCTTCCTTTTTTCATCAACCCCTCATAGTGTCTTGAGAGCATGTGGGCTTCTATCTGCTGGACGGTATCCAGGGCCACGCCGACCACGATCAAGAGTGATGTTCCTCCAAAATAGAAGGAGACATTGAATTTTCTATAGAGGATGGTGGGCAGGACGCAAATGGCCGAGACATAAATAGCTCCCCCGAGAGTGATTCGAGTCAGCACCTTATCAATATACTCAGCCGTCTTCTGCCCCGGACGAATGCCCGGGATATAGCCACCAAATTTTTTCATATTTTCAGCGACATCATTTGGATTGAAAGTGACGGCCGTATAAAAATAGCAGAAGAAGATAATGAATCCCACATAGAGAAGATTATAGAGAAGTGCACCAGGGCCTAAACTGTTAAGGATCGATTGAACCCAGGAATGTGCCTCCAACCAAGGCTTGGGCATAAAATTGGCAATCGTCAATGGAAACATCAGGATTGAAGAGGCGAAGATAGGAGGAATGACACCTGACGTGTTTAACTTGAGGGGAAGATGGGTGCTCTGGCCACCGTAGACCCTTCTCCCTACAATCCGCTTGGCGTATTGGACAGGCAGCCTCCGTTGCCCGGTTTCAATAAAAATGATAACCGCGACCACCAATACCATGAGGATGATCAAGACCAGGATGGTGATGATACTCATCTGTCCCACCCTGAAAAGTTCATAGGTGCTGGCCACGGCATTTGGCATTCTGGCGACAATCCCCGCAAAGATGATCAGGGAGATACCGTTCCCAATTCCCCTTTCTGTAATTTGCTCGCCCAGCCACATGATGAAAGCGGTACCAGCGGTCAGGGTGATGACGGTCATGATCCGGAAGGACCATCCTGGAACCATGACGATCATCTCGCCTGCTGCCCCTCGCATATTCTCCAACCCGACGGCGATCCCAAATCCCTGGATCATGCTGAGGACGACCGTTCCATAACGAGTATATTGGACGATCTTTTTTCGGCCGATCTCCCCCTCTTTCTGGAGCTGTGCGAGATAGGGGATGACCACCGTGAGAAGCTGGAGGATGATCGAAGCACTGATATAAGGCATAATGCCCAGGGCGAAGACCGAGAGCCTCTCCAGTGCCCCCCCCGAAAACATATCGATGAGACTGAAGAGCGTGCCCCTTGCCTGGGCAAAGAAGGAGGCTAAGGCATCTCCGTTGATTCCAGGAGTGGGAATATGGACACCGATACGGTAGATCGCCAGGAGAGCAAGGCTCCACAGGATCCTTCTTTTGAGCTCCGGTATTTTAAAGATGTTCTGGGCCCCTGAAATCATGAGCCGATGACCTCTACCCTCCCTGAAGCGCTTTCAACTTTTTTAAGGGCGGCCTTGCTGACTTGATGGACACGGATGGTCAAAGGATGCTGAAGTTCCCCATCCGAGAGAAGCTTGACCGGTTCCTCTTTTTTTAAAAGGCCAGATTGAAGCAGGAGATCAGGTTCCACCACAGTATCTTTGGGGAAGCGATTGAGGTCTCCTACATGGATGATGGCAAAGCGTTTTTTAAAAGGTGAACGAAACCCTCTTTTGGGAAGGCGTCGTTGGAGCGGCATCTGGCCTCCCTCAAAACCCGCTTTGGTTCCTCTCCCGGAACGGGAATTCTGACCTTTGGATCCTCGGCAGGCTGTTTTGCCATGGCCAGATCCAATTCCTCTGCCCACTCGTTTCCTCTTTCTTCTTGCTCCTTTCGGAGGAGCCAACTCATCTAATCTCATCCCCGTTCCCCTTCAAATCATTCCTTCACTTCTACCAGATGGATGACGCGATTAATCATTCCCCGAATTTCGGGTCGGTCCGGCAAGGTAAGGGTTTGATGGAGTCGTTTGAACCCAAGGCCCTGAATGGTCTTTTTCTGGTCGTCGGTTCGTCCGATTACACTCCTGACCCATTTGACCGTAATCGTTTTCTCCATATCGGACCCCTTAGTTTTCCGTTGCAGTTTCACGCCTTTTATCAACAACCTCTTCAGGAGTTTTCAATTGGTTGATGGCTTGGAGGGTGGCTTTGATGAGATTGTAAGGGTTATTTGATCCGAGAGATTTTGTCAAAATGTTTTGGATCCCTGCAGACTCAGCAATGGCCCTGACCGATGCACCGGCAATGACCCCTGTTCCCTCGGAGGCTGGTTTGAGCAAGACCTTGGCTGCCCCAAATTTCCCCATCACCTCATAGGGGATCGTTTTATTGATGATGGGAACCTTGATCAAGTTCCGTTTCGCATGTTCAATCCCTTTTCGAATAGCCTCCGGGACCTCATTGGCTTTGCCCAACCCGCTTCCCACATGGCCGTTTCCATCTCCGACCACTACCAAGGCGCTGAAGCTGAATCGTCTCCCTCCCTTCACCACTTTGGCTACCCGGTTGATATGAACCACCCGGTCGGTTAATTCCAATGCACTTGGATCAATTTTCGGCAATGTCTTTCCCTCCATTAAAAAATCAAACCACTTGCTCTGGCAGCTTCGGCTAAGGCCTTAATCCTGCCGTGATAAAGATACCCATTTCGATCAAAGACCACTTTTTGAATTCCTTTTTCGAGGCATTTCTTGGCAATCAGTTCTCCCACTTTCTTTGCCGCTTCCACATTTCCTGAATAACGAAGATTTCCTTTCAGTTCAGGGCTTTTTGTGGAAGCACTGACGAGAGTCTTTCCTGTTGTATCCTCAATGGCTTGAGCATAAATATGCTTCAGACTTCGGAAGACATTGAGGCGAGGACGCTCAGGAGTTCCTACGACATGGCTCCTCACTCTCTTCTTCCTTTTCAATCTGGCTAATTTCTTTCTTTCCTTCAAGGTTCAACTCCCTGTCTGCCGGCAAGCAGGCCTGTCACGTCTAATCGGGACGGTTTTTTTAAGCTTTAGTCTTCCCGACCTTCTTACGGATCCGTTCACCGAGATATCTTATTCCTTTTCCCTTGTAAGGTTCGGGGGGTTTGATCGAACGAAGTTGGGCAGCAACGATTCCCACCTGTTGCTTGTCAATCCCTTTCACCGTAAGAAGAGTTTGTTTATCCACTGCTACCCGGATCCCTTTTGGAACGGGATAGAGAATCGGGTGAGAATATCCCAGGGCGAGTTTGAGGACGTCGCCCTGAAGCTCTGCCCGGAAACCCACTCCCACGATCTCAAGCTTTTTTTCAAAGCCCTTAGTGACCCCAGTGACCATATTGGCGATGAGGCTTCGCGTCAAACCTTGAAGCGCTTTGGTCGTTCGTTGGTCATCGGCGCGGTGAACGAAAATTTTTCCTCCGTCCACGGAAACTGAAATCCCCTGAGGGAGTGGGTGATTGAGAAGACCCTGGGGTCCTGTCACCTCCACCTTTGAGGGATCACAGGCGGTCTTCACTTCCTTCGGCATTGTAATGGGCATCCTTCCAATACGAGACATATTTACCTTAACCTCATTTCAGATTTCAGATTTTTCAATCTGCAATCTGCGATCTGCCATTTGAAATCAAATTTACCAGACATAGCACAAGACCTCTCCCCCCACATCGGCCTTTTGGGCAGATTTATCCGTCAAGATTCCCTTGGAGGTGGAGAGGATCGAAAATCCTAATCCACTCATGACAGAGGGGATGCTGTCTTTTCCCACATAGACCCTCCGTCCTGGTTTGCTGATCCGTCGGAGATGAATAACCTCCTTTCGGTTGGCATCATATTTGAGAAAGATTCGGATCATCTCATGTTGCTGATCATCCGTAACGACTTTAAAGTTTTTGATGAAGCCTTCCTCCTTTAAAATCTTCGCGATCTCTCGTTTCATTTTGGAGGAGGGGATATCCACCTTTTCGAATTTCGCTTTAGATCCGTTGCGAATTCGTGTAAACATATCGGCTATTGGATCGGTCATGGACATACAAACCTCGTACCTTTCACCAGCTGGATTTAATCATCCCAGGGATCTCGCCTCGGGAGGCATATTTTCTTAAACAGAGTCGGCACATGTTAAATTTTCGATAATAAGCCCTCGGCCTTCCGCAGAGAGGACATCGATGGTACTCGCGCACCTTAAATTTCTGAGGTCTCTTTGCCTTATTCATCAAGGATAATTTTGCCAATTTCCTCCTCCTAATTTCTGAAGGGCATTCCCAATAACTTTAGCAGTTCCTTTCCTTCTTCATCGGTTTTGGCTGTGGTCACAATGACAATGTTCATCCCTTTTACCTTGTCAATTTTATCGTAATGAATTTCTGGAAAGATCAGTTGTTCACGAATTCCAAGGGCATAATTCCCCCTGCCATCGAAGGACTTTCCAGAGAGGCCCTTGAAGTCCCTGACCCTCGGAAGGGTCACATTCACGAGGCGATTGAAAAATTCGTACATCCTCTCTTTCCGAAGGGTGACCATACATCCGATCGGCATCCCCGTTCTCAACTTGAACTGGGCAATCGATTTTTTCGCCTTCGTGATGACAGGCTTCTGTCCCGTGATTTGGCTGAGTTCCTGAACTGCGGAATCGAGAATTTTTATATTCTGGATGGCCTCTCCCAATCCCATATTGATCACGATCTTCTCCAGCTTAGGGACCTCCATCCGATTCTTATAGTTGAACCGCTTCATCAGCGCAGGAACTGCTTTTTCCTGGTAGACCTCTTTTAACTTAGCCATTCGATCACCTACTTATCCAAAAGTTCCCCACATTTTCGGCAGAACCGCGCCTTCTTTCCATCTTCCATGATGCGGTGTCCGATTCGAATTGGTTTATTGCATTTCTCACAGAGGAGCATCACATTGGAGAGATGGAGGGGTGACTCCTTTTCCAAAATCCCTCCCTGTCTCTGTTTCCCGTGGGGGCGAGAATGTCTCTTGACGAAATTGATCTTTTCAACCAGCACCTTCTCCTTCTCGGGGAGAACTTTCAGAACTCGACCACTTTTCCCCTTTTCCTTTCCGTTGATGACCATTACCAGGTCATTCTTTTTGATGTGATATTTTGGGACAATCATTTCAAATTCCTTTTCATCCTAACGCCTTCCTGCCAGCAGGCAAGGTAGGCATACTATCTTTAGAGGACCTCCGGAGCCAAGGAGATGATCTTCATAAACCGTTTGGCCCGAAGTTCCCGGGCAACCGGACCGAAAATTCGGGTCCCAACAGGATCCCCCTGCGGATTAATGAGGACAGCAGAGTTGTCATCAAATTTGATGTAAGAACCATCAGGACGTTTCACCTCTTTCCTCGTCCGGACAATGACAGCACGAGCCACATCCCCTTTTTTAATCTTAGAATTGGGAAGGGCATCTTTGACGGAAACAACAATGATATCCCCCAAGGTGGCATACTTCCGACGGGTGCCGCCGAGGACCTTAATGCACCCCAATTTTTTGGCTCCTGAATTATCAGCGACTTCGAGAATACTCCGCATCTGAATCATGATCCACTCCTACAGCAGCTTCGCCTGGTTCCACCTCAATCATTGGTTAAGCGGCCCGTTCAAGGACCTCCTTAACGCGCCACCTTTTCTCTTTGCTAAGCGGACGGGTTTCGATCAATAGAACTTTGTCTCCAATATGGCATTCATTCTTTTCGTCGTGGGCCTTCACCTTCGTCCTCTTCCGGATATATTTTTTGTAAGTAGGATGGAGGACGAGACGATTGACCATGACGACGACAGTCTTATCCATTTTATCGCTCGATACCACGCCCGTTAACGTTTTTCGTTTGCCTCTTTCTCCCATTGGCTTTATTTTCCTTTGTTCAGAGCCTTCTCTTTAAGGATCGTCTTCAACCGAGCGATATCCCGCTTGACCTGAGGGATTCGCATGACATTCTCCAACTGTCCTGTGGCATGCTGAAAGCGAAGATTGAAGAGTTCCTCACCCAGTTCCTTTTCCTTCTCGAGCAACTCCCCTTCGCTCAGTTGGCGAAGTTCCTTTGCCTTCATAGATGGCTCCCCCTCATGATGAACTTTGTATGAATCGGCAATTTATGGGAAGCCAGGAGGAATGCCTCCCTGGCCCTTTCTTCAGGAACCCCTTCCATCTCATAAAGAATTCGGCCAGGCCGGATGACGGCCACCCAGTCTTCAGGAGGGCCTTTTCCTTTCCCCATTCGGGTTTCTGCAGGCTTTTTGGTAATCGGTTTGTCTGGGAAGATACGGATCCAGATTCGACCAGTCCGCTTGATGAATCGGGTCATGGCAATTCGTGCGGCTTCGATCTGACGGGCAGTCAACCAACCACATTCTGTGGCCTGGAGTCCAAAGTCACCGAAGTTGAGGGTGTTCCCACGGGAGGCGACCCCTCTTCTCCTTCCCTTTTGTTGTTTTCGATATTTTGTTTTCTTCGGCATCAACATAATTGGTCACCTTAACAAAATCCAAATGCCAAATAAAATCTAAATTCCAAATGTCAAAACTTAATTTTAAAAATTTGAACTTTGAGCTTTGACATTAGGTAGCCCGCCCTTCTCCTTCTTTTGTCGGGAAGACCTCTCCCTTAAAGATCCAAACCTTCACGCCAATAATCCCATAAGTGGTCTTAGCCTCGGCTAAGCCGAAATCAATATCCGCCCGGAGGGTGTGAAGGGGTACTCGACCCTCCCGATACCATTCTCTACGGGCCATTTCTGCCCCTCCCAATCTTCCTGCGCAAGCAATTCTGATCCCCTTCGCGCCCAGTTTGAGTGCGGAAGTCACGGCCTTCTTCATTGCCCTTCGAAATCCAACTCGTCTTACCAACTGGAGGGCCACATTCTCAGCCACCAATTGGGCATCTATCTCTGCCCTCTTGACCTCCTGGATATTGATAAAAATTTCTTTGTTGGTCATCTTTTGGAGTTCCCTTTTCAGGTTCTCCACCTCTGCTCCCTTTTTCCCGATGATGATGCCGGGCCGGGCGGTGTGGATAGTGACCTTGGCCTTTTTCGCCTTGCTGGCAGCCCGTTCGATCTCGATCTTGGAGACTCCGGCGTGGTAAAGTTTTTTCTTCAGATAGTCACGGATCCGAATATCTTCGATGAGAAGTTGAGGATAATCCTTCTCTGCATACCATCGAGAATCCCAGGACTTAATCAGTCCCAATCGAAAACTTATTGGATGTACTTTCTGTCCCAAGGTTTGTCCTCCCTTATCTTTCGTCCAAGACGATGGTGATATGGCTGGTTCTCTTTCGGATCGTGGTGGCACGGCCCAAGGCCCTGGGTTGGAAGCGTTTCATTGTCGGCCCCTGATCCACAGTAATCTTTTTAATGTAAAGGCGATCTACATCGATGTTCTTCTTTTGGGTGGCATTGGCAATGGCCGATTTTAATAATTTGATAATGATTTTGGCCGCTCCCTTCTTTGTAAAAGTCAGGATGTTTAAAGCCTCTTCTGACCCCTTGCGCCTGATCAGATCGGCTACCAATTGTGCCTTTCTAGGTGCAACTCGAACAAATCTTAATTTTGCTTGCACTTCCATCTCGCCATTCACCTGCTATGGAGCAGCCTTCCCTTTAATTTTAGTCTTTCGGTCTCCGGAATGGCCGTGGAAGGTTCGGGTCGGGGAGAATTCCCCTAACTTGTGCCCAACCATTTCCTCTGTCACGAAGACCGGGATAAACTTTTTCCCGTTATGGACGGCAAAGGTCAACCCCACCATTTCAGGGACAATCGTGGATCGCCTCGTCCAAGTTTTGATCACTTTTGCTTCCTTTGTCCTTCGGGCCTCCTCCACCTTTTTCATCAAATGGGAATCGACAAAAGGCCCCTTTTTGATTGAACGGGCCATCAATCTCTCCTCTTCAGAATATATTTATTGGTCGTTTTATTTTTTCGAGTCTTCTTCTCCGGCACTCCCCATGGCGTACAAGGATGTCTGCCTCCTGAACTCTTTCCCTCGCCGCCGCCTAAAGGATGGTCAATGGGATTCATGGCCACTCCACGAACAGTAGGCCTCCACCCCAACCAGCGATTTTTACCAGCTTTTCCCAATGAGATAATTTCATGTTCGAGGTTGCTCACTTGGCCTATGGTGGCGTAACAACTCTGAAGGATCAACCGGACTTCACCCGAGGGGAGTTTGACATGGGCATATTTCCCTTCCTTGGCCATCAATTGACCGGAGGCTCCTGCGCTCCGAATGATCTGGCCACCTTTTCCCACTTTCAACTCGATATTGTGAATCAATGTACCGGTCGGGATATTTCGGAGGGGCAGGGCATTGCCAGGTTTAATATCCGCTGTCGGGCTTGCGATCACCTGCTCCCCAACCTGCAGTTTAGAAGGGGCGAGGATATATCGCTTCTCCCCATCGACATAGTGAAGCAAGGCAATCCGAGCAGACCGATTCGGGTCGTATTCGATCGAAGCCACTTTCGCTGGGATCTCCCTTTTGTCTCGTTTGAAGTCAATCATTCGATATTTTCGTTTGTGACCTCCCCCCCGATGCCAAGCGGTGATTCTTCCATAACAGTTTCTTCCTCCTGTCTTTTTTAAAGGACGAAGAAGACTTCTCTCGGGTGTCAGAGAGGTGATTTCCTCAAACTCGGAGATGGTCTGAAACCGTTTTCCAGGAGAGGTTGGTCGAAACTTTTTAATCGCCATCTTTTAACCCCATTCTCGTGATCCGTGAGTCGTGACTCGTGATTCGCGAAGACAATTGATAAAGCGTTCTTTTATTACGACTCACGAATCACCACTCACGAGCCACGATATTAAGCCCCTTCGAAGAAATCGATACGGTCCCCTTCTTTCAGAGTGATGATCGCCTTTTTCCAATCAGGCCTCTTGCCATATCTTCTTCCCAAGCGTTTGATCTTGCCCAATACGTTGGAGGTTCTTACTTGGAGGACTTTTACCTTAAAGAGGCGCTCAACGGCTGACTGAATCTCAATCTTATTGGCATCCCGGTGAACTTCGAAAACGTATTGACGGTTCTCCTCTTTCTGCCGGGTGCTTTTTTCAGTAATCAAAGGCCTTCGGATGATTTTCTGTGCTTCCTTCATGATGCGAGTGCCCCTTCAATCTTTTCAACCGTTGGACGGAGTAAAATCAAATGATCATGATTTAAGATATCGTAGACATTTAAGCCTTCGTAACGCAGGACATCAATTCCAGGGATATTTCGAGCTGATCTCTCTAAATAAAGGTGTCTTTCATCCGTGACAATGAGGGCGTCCTCAACTTGAAATCTTCTCAGAACTTCAAGAACCTGGCGGGTTTTAAATCCTTCCAGCGGAAAATCGTTCAGAAGGATCAGTTTTCCCTCCTGACGCTTTAGGCTGAGAGCCGCCCTGAGAGCTGCTCTCTTTACTTTTTTGGGAAGAGAGAAGGAATAGTCTCTTGGCATGGGGCCGAAGATGGTCCCTCCTCCTCTCCAGAGGGGAGATCGTCGGGTTCCTGCTCGGGCCCTTCCAGTCCCTTTTTGTCTCCAGGGTTTTGCTCCCCCTCCCCGGACAAGGGCCCTGTTTTTTGTGGCAGCCGTCCCTTTTCTCTGGGAAGCGAGATCCATTCGGACGACATCATGGAAAAGCGTAGGATTGATCTTTGCATCGAAGATCCGGTCATCCAATTCGATATCGCTCACCTTTTGATTTCCAATATCATAAACGGCTAACGTGGTCATCCCATTCCCTTTCCTTAAACTGATGGGGCAGCAGAACCTTTCCTCTTGGTAGCACTCCGAATGAGGACCCATCCCGTTGGGCTTCCTGGGATTCCTCCTTTTAGAAGGAGGAGGTTCTGATCCTCTTTGACATCGACGACTTTGATGTTTTGAAGGGTCACCTTCTGATTCCCATGTTGCCCCGGCATCTTCATACCTTTAAAGGTGTGGTGAGGATAGGCGGCTGAACCGATAGAACCCCCGTGACGAAAATATTCATGTGTTCCATGTGATCCAGGGGAGCCGTGAAATCCATGGCGTTTCATCACCCCTGTAAACCCTTTTCCCTTGCTGAGGCCAGTGACATCCACGACATCTCCGGGTTTGAAGAGATTGACGTTTACTTCCTGACCTAACTCATACCCTCCTACCTCCTCTACACGGAATTCTTTTATAGTATAAAAAGCTCCTGTTCCTGCTTTCTTAAAATGTCCGGAGAGTGGTTTGTTCACCCTTTGACTGTTCTTCGGTAGGAAACCGAGTTGAAGGGCATCGTAGCCATCCTTTTCCTTCGTCTTCTTCTGAATCACTGAGCAAAGGCCGGCTTCGACAACGGTCACCGGTATCACGGAGCCGTCTTCGAGAAAAACTTGAGTCATCCCTAATTTTCTCCCGATGATTCCTAAGGTCCTCTTCATTGCCTTTCGTCCTTATAACTTGATCTCTACATCGATCCCCGCTGCAAGATCCAGTTTCATCAACGCATCAACAGTTTGTTGAGTTGGCTCTAAAATATCCAGAACGCGCTTGTGGGTCCGGATTTCGAACTGCTCTCTCGATTTCTTATCCACATGAGGGGATCTCAGTACGCAATATTTATTGATCCTTGTGGGAAGAGGGATAGGACCTGCTACACTGGCTCCCGTTCGACGAACCGTATCGACGATCTCGGCGGTCGATTTGTCCAGAAGTCTATGGTCATAAGATTTTAAACAAACTCTGATCTTTTGAGTTGTCATGTCGAAGTCCCTCTCCTTTATTCGAGGACATCACTGATGACGCCTGCGCCCACGGTCCGCCCCCCCTCCCGAATCGCAAACCGCAACTCCTTCTCCATTGCAATCGGCGTAATCAACTCCACCGTCAACGCCACATTGT
>JBEKWN010000014.1:0-58494 GCA_049513055.1 Thermodesulfobacteriota bacterium | reverse complement strand
CAAGGGGTAAGGCAACGTTGCTGGAGACAGCAACTGGATGATAAGAGCCGGATGACGGGAGACTGTCACGTCCGGATCTGTGAGGGCCTGGGGGTGAAATTCCCCTGGGCTACTCGACTCGACAAATTACATTGGCTGTGTTAATACCTTAAACAAATTGAATTGCCTGATTGACAAATATCACATTTCTTGATAAACAAGTTACCAGTAACGACTCACCTAAAAAGCCAACCCTGGGATAAGTTCGGCTTTTTGATTGGAACTATGAAAAATACTGGGAATAAATCGATAGGGATAATCCTGCCAATAGTTCTCTTCTTTTTGTTCTCCTATGCCTCCGCTCAACAAAAACAGGATGAGCCTAAGGATGCTAAGTTCTACATCGATCGTGGGATTGCCTACGGGGAAAAAGGTCAATATGATCAGGCGATCGCTGATTTCAACAAGGTCCTTGAGATAGACCCAAAGAGTGCTGGTGCCTACTATAATCGGGGAATTGCCTATGCGAATAAAAGCCAGCATGATCAGGCGATCTCAGATTACAATAAGGCTCTTGAGATAGGCCCAAAGGATGCTGGCGCCTACTATTATCGTGGGATTGCCTACGGGGAGAAAGGTCAATTCGATCAGGCCGTCGATGATTTCACCAAGGCCCTTGAGATAGGCTTAAAGGGTGCTGGTGCCTACTATTATCGGGGAATTGCCTATGTGAATAAAGGCCAATTTGATTGGGCGATCGCTGATTTCAACAAGGCCCTTGAGATAGACCCAAAGAGTGCTGATGCCTACTATAATCGGGGAATTGCCTATTACTTTAAGAAAGAATACGACAAATCTTGGAAGGACATTAAAAAGGCACAAGATTTGGGCTACAAAATTCCTTCTAAATTTCTTGAAAATCTTCGCAACGCTTCGGGAAGACAAAATTGAGGAAAGAGCAAAACGCTTTTTCTTAATTCCTTTTCTATCTGCTCGGCATACGCACTTTCAACCCGTAATCTTCGATTCTTGAATATGGTCCCCAGTAATGACTTGTAGATGAAGCAAATATCCTACCCTTTGACGAAGCATAGAAAATAATTCTGATTGGGATGCCTCCTATCCTCACAATTTCAATCGGCCTCGTTAAGCGTGTAACTGAGTAAAATCCCGCACCAGTCTGAGGAAAAATTACAAATGCGTCAGGGAATTCTCCTGTCTCTTGATTTTGAGAGCCTCAATTCTTATGGAAGAATGACTACTTGGCATCTTTTTAAGTTTTCGGGCTTGGTGGTTTTTCAGGGTACAGATATTGCATAATACTAACAACGATACCATTAACGAGGTAAGAGGAATTTATGACATTGAAAAGCTTAAGACCGGCTGTGACGAAATCTTGGATCATTGCATTGGCAGGACTGGTGTGGACCGGGGTAGGAGTGATGCTTTGTCGCCTTGCTTACAATTGGCTTGCAATAATTAATAGGGGCGTGGCAACAACTTTTGGATTGTTTGGCATTGTGATGGCGCTTGCGGCCTATCATTTCGGCTTTTCCAAAATTGCTCAGAAGAATATTCGGCGGCTTTGCCTGTTGACAGAAAGGACCTGCGTTTTTGCTTTTCAAACATGGAGGGGATATTTGATTATTGGTTTCATGATCATTTTGGGCGCCATTCTCCGTAATTCACCCATTCCAAAACAATACATGGCCATTATCTACACGACCATTGGTGGTGCCATCTTCTTGCCAAGCTTCCACTATTACGGATTTCTTTGGAGAATGGTGATTCAGAAGGAGCCCCGTGGATAGTGAATCAAGGGTTCCCTTCATCAAAAGTTCCGATATTTATTGGTAACGGGTAGCCTTCGATCCTTCCCCAGAGCACGCTGGGTAATCTTCACCCCTGGAGGGCTTTGTCTTCGTTTATACTCATTTCGGTCAACCATCTGAATCACTTCTTTGATCAACCTTTCCTTAAATCCCATCTTGGCAATATCTTCAACCCCCTTGTCTTCTTCCACATAAGCTTGGAGAATGGGATCCAGGACAGGGTAAGGAGGAAGGGAATCCTCATCCTTTTGATCTGGCCTTAATTCCGCAGAGGGGGGTTTCACAAAGACATTTTTTGGAATAATAGCCCTTCCTTCTTTTTTATTTCTGAATTTGGTCAATTCATAAACCAAAGTCTTGGGGACATCTTTCAAGACTGAATAACCCCCTGCCATATCTCCATAGAGCGTGCAGTATCCCACACTCATCTCACTCTTGTTGCCGGTGGTGAGAAGAATCCACCCGAATTTATTGGAGAGGGCCATGAGGATGTTTCCTCGAATGCGGGCCTGAAGGTTTTCTTCCGTCACATCAGGTTTTAATCTTCTAAAAGATGGAGAGAGGGTCTTTAAATAAGCCTGGAATATCTCTGTGATCGGAATCTTGATGAGACGGATGCCAAGGTTTTTTGCCAGAAGTTCGGAATCCTCTATGGATCCCCGGGAGGAATATTGAGAGGGCATAGTTACCCCTACCACTCCTTTCTTCCCCAATGCATCCACAGCAATGGCTGCGGTCAAGGCTGAATCAATACCTCCACTCAGACCGATCAAAACTGTCTGGAAACCATTTTTTCGAATATAGTCCCCTGTCCCAAGGACCAAAGCGGCATAAATCTCAGCGAGGCGATCCAGAGGTTTGACTTCCCATTTAGGAATCGGAGATCTTTTCTTAACCGGGGGGCCGTGATCTGAAAGTTCGATCTTCTTCAGACTTTTCTTTTCATTGGCCAACTTCTCTCGCCTGATCAGGGGGTCGTGGAGTCGCATTCGAAAGACCGCTTCCATATCGAGGTCCGCTAGGACCAGGTCCTCCTCAAACTGTTTCCCCCTGGCGATCAAGTTCCCTCTCTGATCAAAGATCATGCTTCCTCCATCAAAGACCAATTCATCCTGGCCACCCACCAGGTTGCAATAAGCAACGATCGCGGCATTGTCGGAAGCCCTGGTCGAGATCATCTTCTCTCGGAATGCTGATTTTCCAGCATGGTAGGGTGAGGCAGAGATGTTGACAATTAGTTCTGCCCCTCCGTAAAGGGCCTGAGTGCGGATGGGGTCCCCAGGATACCAGAGGTCTTCACAGATGCTCGGGCCGATGGGGGTCGATCTGAGGGTAAAGATGAAATTCTCCTTTCCCGGTTGAAAATATCGGTCCTCGTCGAAGACGCCGTAATTCGGGAGATAGATTTTGGAATAGACATCGATCAACTTCCCGTGGTGGAGAATGGCAGCTGAATTGAAAATATCCCCTTTTTTATCTACGAAACCGACGATGGCTGTGATGGAGGAAGTGGCCTTGGCAATGCGATTTATCGCTTTCAAGTTGGCCTCGATAAACTTCGGCATAAGCAAGAGGTCTTCAGGCGGGTAGCCGGTGACAGCCATCTCCGGGAAAGCTAGCAGATCTGCGCCCATTTTCTTTCCTTTTGAAATGTGGTCGAGAATCTTTTTCGTATTTCCTTCGATGTCACCTACCGTCGTGTTGATCTGACAGAGACCAATTCTAAGTGTCCGCATCTTTCACCCCTTAAAACCGTAAAGTGTGAAGCGTAAAGTGTAAGGTGTAAAGTTCAAAGCCAAAAATTTTTACTCTCAACTCATAATTCATAACTCTAAATTCATACCTCTAAATTCTCAACTTTCATCTTCCGATACCAGCACCTCTTTTTTGATATTATACCTCTCCATTTTTCCCCGGAGGGTACTTCGATGGATCCCCAGTAATGTGGCAGCCTTGAGCTGATTCCCTTTGGTTTTTTGAAGGGCGCGGAGAATCAAGCCCCTCTCCAAATTTGAGATCATGTCCAAATCTTTTGTGGTTGCAGGGGACTTTGAGAATTCTTCAAAGAGGGCATTGAGAAGATCTTCGATGTTCTTTTTGCTCAAATCCTCTTCCACTTCTCGTTTTTCCCACCCTTTTTCGAAAAGGAGTTGATCCTCAAGAATCCATTCCCCTTGGCACAGCACCATAGCCCTTTTCAAGACATTTTCCAATTGACGTACATTCCCAGGCCATCCGTAGGAAGTGATTTTTTCCATAGGAGAAGGAGTGATTCCAACAGCCCCCTTCTTCAATTCTCGGTTAAACTTTTTTAAGAAATAGGAGACCAGTTCAGGGATATCCTCTTTTCTCTCCCTCAGGGGAGGGATGGTGATAGAGACCACATTGAGTCGGTAGTAGAGATCCTCCCTGAACTTTCCATTTGAAATGGCTTCCTCTAAATCTTTATTGGTTGCCACGATTAACCGGATATCCACTTTGATCGTCTCCATTCCCCCCAACCTTTCAAAACTCTTCTCTTGAAGGACCCTCAATAGTTTGGCTTGAGTGGAGAGAGACATATCGCCAATTTCATCCAGAAAGATCGTCCCTCCCTGACACTGTTCCAGTTTTCCAATGCGGCGGGAAGTGGCTCCGGTGAAGGTTCCTTTCTCATGACCGAAGAGTTCGCTCTCGAGAAGGGTGTCTGGGATGGCTGCACAATTGACTGGAAGGAAAGGTTGGTTCGAACGGAGACTATGTTGATAGATCGCCCGGGCGATCAATTCCTTACCTGTTCCACTTTCCCCTCTGAGGAGGACTGTGACATCGCTCGGGGCAACCTGACCAATCATCTTGTAGATCTCCTGCATCTTGAGAGAAGTTCCGACAATCCGCTCCTCCTCTCCTTCAGGAGCTGCCTGGGGAGCATAAGTGACCTCTTCTTTCATCAGTTTTCGCAACGCAAGGGCCTTTTCAACCAGCCCTTTCATCTGTGGGATGGGAAAAGGTTTCAGGATGTAGTCGAAAGCCCCATACTTCATGGCTTCGATAGCTGTCTCGGTAGTCCCATAGGCGGTCATGATGATCACCAAGGATTTTGGATCGATCGATTTAATCTCTTTCAGGACATCGATTCCGTTTCGACCTGGCATCTTGATGTCCATGATGATGAGGTCAGGAGAGCTTTCTCTCACTCGATCTAATGCCTCTTCCCCGTTTTGGACGGTGAGGATAAAATATTTTTCTTCCATCATCCGTTTCAGGGAGTATCGGATTGACTTGTCGTCATCGACGATCAGAATGGTCTGCATCTTCTTCCTCTCATGAAATAGGGAGCCAAAGAGTAAAGAGAGTCCCTTTTCCGGGGGCGCTTTCCACCTCAATTTTTCCATGGTGCTGGTCAATGATCCGATGGGCGATGGAGAGGCCAAGGCCAATCCCACCTTCTTTTGTAGAGAAGAAAGGATCGAAGAGTTTATTCATGTCTTCACCGGGGATACCCACCCCAGAGTCCTGAATGGAAAGTTTTATCCATTGATCATCCTCTGGAATATGCCCTTTCAATGCCAAGTAGCCGCCCTTTGGCATTGCCTGAACAGCATTTAATAAGAGGTTGAGAATGACCTGTTTCATCTGTTCACGGTCCATCAAGATGGGGAGCAGAGGCTGAAATTCTTTTTGAACAATGATCCGTTGTTTCTCGATTTGAGGCCTGAGCAATTGAAGCGTCTCTTCAAAAATGGAGATGACATCGCCTTTTTCTAAAAGTGGAGGGGCCGGCTTGGCGAATCGAAGAAACTGATCCACAATTTCATTAATCCGGTGGATCTCCTCCTCAATGACTTGGAGATCTTCTTTATGGGAGGTTCCGGATGGAAGATTCTCCGTCAGGGAATGGATAAGGATGTTGATGCTGGTCAATGGATTGCGAATCTCATGAGCGATGCCGGCGGCCAATTGCCCTAAGGCAGCTAATTTTTCGGATCGAATCAATTGAGCCTCCGTCTTTCTTAAATCAGCAGTTGTTTTTTGAATCTTCTCCTCCATCTGTTGGCTGAAGGTTTTGAGCTCCTGGTACATGAAGGCGTTGTGGATAGCCAAGCCAGCCTGTTGGGCAAAAGCCATCACCGATTCGAGAGCCTCTTTCGTGATGTTCTTATTGGGCTCAATGAAGTCTGCAGCAATCGCCCCCAAGGCCTTTTCCTTGGCCAGAAGGGGGATCACCACCAGGGAGTGGAGGTTGAATTTCTCTTTTATAATGGGATTGACTCTCGGGTCTTTACTGGCATCTGGAATAATGAAGGGTTGCTTCTCAAAAATTGATCGGGCCACGATGCTGTCCTCTGGATTTAAACGCAGCGCAATTCCCCTGATCCTTTCCTCATCAATTCCCACCGCCATTTTACATTCAAGGACATTCCTCTTTTCATTGACCAGATAGAGACGGGCGCGATCAAATCCGATATTTTTTGTCACCCCTTCCAAGACCAGTCTGAGAATTTCATCGACGTCAAGGGTCTCCATCAGACCAGAATTTTCAATGCAGATGGCTGCCTGATTGGCAACGGTGGTAAGCATCTCCTCTTCACTCTTTGAAAAGGAATGGGGGTAGGAAGTATAGCAATTGATCACTCCTATGACCCTGTCCTTAATACACATGGGGACACTGAGCATCGAAACCAGTCCTTCCTTTTTGGCCAACTCTTTTTCTTTATAAAGGGGTTCTTTGATGACATTGAGGATGGCCATGGGTTGATTACGTAGGGCTACATGGCCGACTACTCCTTCTCCCATGGCAAGACTTCGCTCCTTGAGATATTCTTCGCTGATGCTCTGGGTGGCTTTCAATTTCAACTTTTGATCCTTCTCATCGAGAATCCAAAGGGAACAGATCTTTGAGTCCATCAAATTGGCGGTGACCGTCACGATCAGCCGCAAGACATCTTCAAGATAGAGATCGGAGGCAATGGCTTTGCTGATTTCCAGCAGAGCGTTGATCTCTTTGGCCTCGGGACGTTTTCTCTCTTCAGACAAAACCATTCTCCTGATTTTTTCTATCATAAACGAAAATCCTTCATTTGGGAAGTAAATTACCCATGCACCACGAAGGGTGCATGGCTGTCCTGAACCTTACATGGTGCAGGGCACCTCTCTTCCGTTCAAGGATACGGGGGGGAATTCCCAAATAAAAAAGGGGATATCGGGTATTCCCGATATCCCCTTTTGATCGACGATTCAACTTAGCCAAGGATCTTTTCGACTTCCTCTCGATCAGCATCCATCACATAGGGGATCCCGGATATCTCGGCAGCCTTCCTGGTCAAAGCACAGAGGTCATCCCTCGAAATGTACCTCAGGGCAAATTTTCTGGCTCCGGCCATCAATTGTTGAAGTCCTGCATTCAGCCGATCAAAATAGGTGACCATTCCAATCGTCCCTGTGGGAATGCGTTCAAAATCCTTTCCATATTTATCCTTCAGTTTAGCCGCCAGAATGAAAACATGCTCCACATCGGACCCGAATTTAGCAATATCCGCAGGAACCTTTCCTTTTTTGACCATCTCACCGATCGTATTTCCCACCATGGCGGCCGTCATCGAAGCTCGGCCGAGACAGATGGCTTTAATATAAGGAGCAGCCAGGGCGATTGCTTTGAAGACATGGTCCTCGAGGGAGAATCCGCCTGCCATAGCACAAGAAGGAATGAACGCACCTTTTTGCTCTAAGCGTTTCAGGAATTGGTAGAGGAGGCTTTCAAGATAAACCGTGGGGACTCCCCATTCATTCATCATCCGCCAGGGGCTCATTCCTGTTCCTCCTCCAGCGCCATCTACCGTGAGAAGGTCAATCTTAGCATCCGAGGCATATTTGACGGCCCGGGCCAGATCTGCAGGCCTATAAGCTCCGGTTTTAAGGGAGATATGTTTGGCTCCAATCTTTTTCAAACGTTCCACCTCTTTATGGAACCCTTCTTCATCCACCATGCCCAGCCTGGAATGGCGTTCAAACTCTTTAAAATCTCCCTGTTTGAAGGCTTCCTGAATCACATGATCTTCAGGATCGGGAAGGACAATATAACCCCGGCTCTTCAGTTGGAGTGCCCTTTCCAAGGTCGGAAGTTTAACTTCACCACCAATGTCTTTGGCACCCTGTCCCCATTTGGGTTCGATGATCTGAACGCCCAGTTTTTCTACCACATATTCCGGAACGCCAAGGCGTCCATCTTCTACATTATATTGAACGACGATTCCCCATTCCCGTCGTACCACTGTTGGAATGTCTTGACACGGCGTTCCATCTCCGGAGACCTGACCACATGGCTGTTTTTAATTTCAGCATTGGGGTCCATACCACAGACATTTTCACCTACCACGACCAGAGTTCCGGAGATGGCCGCTGCAATCGCCATCGCTTCCCAATGGATCCGTGCGATTTCGGTTGAACCTAAAGCGCCTGTAAAGTAGGGGACTTTCAATTTAATCTTTTCTTTCGATCCAACCTCAGTGGAAACATCTACAGACGGGAAGGTCGCACGGTCTGAATCGGCTGGAACGCCGACCGCACCGACACAGGTCCCTTGAATATTAAAATGGGAATAATCAATGGGATAATCTTTTTCAGCTCCCGCCGTGACCTTGGAAAAAGGCTGGGGATAGAGAATTTCTCTTCCTCTTAAGGCGGAACGGCCTATTTCACAAGGGCCTGGACAGCCATCCAGACAGGTCACACAGATTCCTGATATGGGGGCGGGTTCCACCCGATTTCGAGTAAAAGTTGCCGGACTACGGTTCGGTTTGGTGAAAGTCATTTTCTCCTCCTTTTTTATTTTAAGATGATTAAAAAAGGGCGTCGAATTTCTTCGACGCCCTTGTCACTTCATACAACTTTGTACGGGATAAAAAAAGGGCACCAAACTTTTTTAACGCCCTTGTCTTCAATACACCTTTGTATTGACCAGCGAATTAAATAGTATGTAAATTTTTTTTGTCAAGAATATTTTAAGAGAGCTCTGAGAAACTAACATACGCCCTCTTGATTACGCAGATTTCAAAAAATGATTAAACAAATTTCCTCTATTTTCAATGCATTCCTGCCTGCGGCAGGCAGGTCTAATCTGTGTGATCGTTTCATAATCTGCGTAATCAGAAATTTCTGGACTTTTTCAGAAATTTCTTTAAGAGGAGGGGGCTATCCCCCCATTTTTTCTGTAAGGAGGATGGCTTCAGCGATCTCTCGCATGGTCTTTCGACTGTCCATGCTCGCCTTTCGAATCCTTTTAAAGGCCTCCTCTTCACTCAAGTCATGATGTTTCATCAAGGCCCCCTTGGCCCTTTCCACCAATTTTCGAGTTTCCAATTCCTCCTGGATCACCTTGGTCTTCACTATCAATTCGGTATTTTCAATACAGATGGCCGCCTGGCTGGCGACGGCTATAAGAACCGCTCTTTCTGTCTCATTAAATTCGTGGGGATAGGAGGTATAACAATTGATTACCCCGATTGCCTTATCCTTCACCGTCAACGGGACACTGAGCATGGAGACCAGGCCCTCTTTTTTTGCTAATTCTTTCTCTTTATAACGAGGTTCTTTCAAGACATCGAAGATGGCTAAGGGTTTTTTTTGCTGTGCCACATAACCCACTACGCCCTCTCCTAATTTTAGAGTCCGTTCCTTGAGGTATTCCTCACTCATGGTTTGGGTGGCGCTGATTTTGAGAACCTTCTCTTTCTCATCCAAGATCCAGAGGGAACAGATCTTTGAATCCATCACATTGGCTGTTACGGTCACAATCAGCTTTAAGATATCGTCCAAGTATCGATCGGATGAGATGGCTTGGCTGATTTCTGAAAGAGCCTGAATCTGCTTTTTGTAGGGTGTCTTTTTATAGAGCAATCCGGTGCCCCTTTCTCCTTTACTATTCTCATTCAACGAAGGGATAAATTTACACAAAAGATCGAAAGTTGTCAACAGAAGTTGTTTCCTAATGAATTTTCCGTAGAGTTGACCTAAAGCAGGGGATTATGCTAAATCTGAATAAATAAAACGGGCACTGGGAGACCATATCTTCCATCAATTCATCGAGAACAAAAGGATTGAGTGGGAGGGTTACCGGGCAAGGGTGACCGATTACGAATTGGAGCAATACTTTTCAATTTTGTAAAGAAGAAAGAGGGCAGAAATGGATCCGATCAAACAGTGGTGGGTTGAAGAGAAGGCAAAGAAGGCTATTGAAAAACTGGTGGCTCATGAATTTAAAGCGATTTATGTGAAAACGAAAGAAGAAGCGGTTCAAGAAGTTTGGAAATACATCACCCCAAAACAGAGGATAGGGGTGGGCGGGTCCCTTACGATAAGAGAATTAGGGATTTTGGAAAAATTGGAAGCAGGAGGTTATACTATTTATAATCATTGGAAGCCTGGGCTTTCAAAAGAGAGTATCCTTGAGATACGAAAGTCGCAAATGACTTCTGATCTCTTCCTGAGCAGCGCCAATGCCATCACTCTGAGCGGAGAACTGGTCAATATCGATGGGATCGGGAACCGTGTGAATTCAACCAATTTTGGTCCTGGAAAGGTCATCCTCGTTGCCGGTTACAATAAGATCGTTGAAGATGTTCAAGAAGCGATCAAAAGGATAAAGAATGTTGCTGCCCCCCTTAACGCAAGGCGACTCAATATTGATGTCCCCTGTGCTAAAGTGGGGAAGTGCGTGGATTGTAATTCTCCCAACCGGATCTGCAGGGTGATCGTCATCCATGAACGAAAACCCTCCTTGACAGATATCCTCATCATTCTGGTCGGAGAAGAACTGGGTTTTTAAATTGCAGATTGCAAATTGCCTATCGCAGATTTTAAAATCTTCCAAAAATCTTAAATTTGAAATTAGAAATCTGAAATTACAAAGGAGGAACTATGGGCAAAGTCAGAAGGGCAATTGTCAGTGTTTCGGATAAGGCCGGAGTGGTTTTGTTTGCAAAGGGTTTGGCACAGATGGGTGTTGAAATCCTGTCAACTGGAGGGACGGCAAAAACGTTGAGGGAGCAGGGCGTCTCTGTGATTGATATTTCTGATTACACGGGGTTCCCGGAGATGCTGGATGGACGGGTGAAGACCCTCCACCCAAAAGTCCATGGAGGTCTTTTAGGACAGCGATCAAAAAAGGAACATGTAAAGAAGATGGAGGAGCACGGGATCCTTCCCATCGATCTCGTGGCGGTCAACCTCTATCCATTTGAGGCAACTGTGGCGAAGAAAGATTGCACGCTTGAAGAAGCCATTGAGAATATTGATATCGGTGGGCCAACCATGCTCCGTTCGTCAGCGAAAAACTACCCCGATGTGACCGTTGTGGTGGATCCCAGTGATTACGGACCAATCCTCTCTGAATTAAAAGAGAAGGGGGAGATTTCTTTAGAGACTAATTTCCGTTTAGCCAAGAAAGTCTTTCAGCACACGGCACGTTATGATGGTGCCATCTCCAATTACCTCGGCCAGATCGAGAAGAGCAAGAAGGCCTATGAATTTCCGGAGACCTTTACCTTCCAGGTGAAGAAAGCTCAGGAGTTACGTTATGGAGAAAACCCCCACCAAAGGGCAGCCTTTTATCGGGAATATTTGTTGACCGAGCCTTCTGTTTCAAATGCCGTTCAACTCCAGGGTAAAGAATTGTCATACAATAATATACTCGATATTGACTCTGCCTATGAGACGGTGAAGGAGTTTGATGAGGCGGCTACAGTTATCATCAAACATAACAATCCCTGTGGTGTGGCTATTTCTTCTAAGAGTTTAGCAGACGCCTACAGAAAAGCGAGGGATTGTGATCCGGTCTCTGCATTCGGTGGGGTGGTGGGTTTCAATCGGGTCGTCGATAAAGAGACGGCAAAGGAGATGGCTGAAATCTTTCTCGAAGCCATCATTGCTCCAGGTATTGATCCGGAAGCATTGGGGATTCTTAAAACGAAAAAAGATCTCCGCATTCTCAAAACCCCGCCTCTCACAGATTCTTTCCTACAAGGGGGATTGAATCTTAGAAAAGTGGTGGGTGGACTCTTAGTCCAGGATCGAGACCTTGGCAGGGTGCCAATGGATCAATGGAAAGTAGTGACAAAAAGGAAACCGACTGAGGAAGAGAAAAGAGCTATGGCTTTTGGTTGGAAAGTTGCTAAGCATGTCAAATCAAATGCCATCGTCCTCGTCCGGGAGGATCGGACCATTGGAATTGGTGCTGGTCAGATGAGTCGTGTTGATTCTACTCGTTTGGCAGTGATGAAGGCACAATCTTCAACCAAGGGAACAGTCTTGGCCTCGGATGCCATGTTTCCATTCAGAGATGGAGTGGATACAGGAGCTGAAGCTGGTGCTTCAGCCATTATCCAGCCCGGAGGCTCGATTCGAGATGATGAAGTGATCGCCGCGGCGGATGAATACAACATTGCCATGGTCTTTACAGGGATGAGACATTTCCGGCATTAATCGTGAAAAGTGAATCGTGATTCATGAATCGTAAATTAAACCATACGGTTCACGAGTCACGAGTCACGAATCACGAATCACGAGGTTTATATGAAAGTCTTGGTGGTGGGCGGTGGGGGCAGAGAGCACGCCTTGGTTTGGAAGATTGCCCAGAGCCCTAAAGTTACAAAAATTTATTGTGCTCCAGGAAATGCAGGGATCTCCGAACAGGCCACGATTGTCCCTATCAAGGCCAATGACCTAAATGGTTTACTTGAGTTCGCCCTAAAAGAAAAGATTGATTTGACTGTCGTTGGGCCAGAGGATCCTTTGACCCAGGGTATTGTCGATCTTTTCGAATCAAAGAGCCTTTTTATTTTTGGAGCAAACAAGAAGGCGGCAGAGATCGAGGGTAGCAAAGCCTTTGCCAAGGAGATGATGAAGAAATATAACATTCCAACAGCTTCTTATGAGGTATTCCATAACCGGGATGAAGCAGTGAAATATATCCGCGAACAGGGCGCTCCCATTGTGGTCAAGGCCGATGGCTTAGCAGCAGGCAAGGGAGTGATCGTCTGTAAAACTGTTGAGGAAGCCATCCAATCTGTTGATAGGATCATGGTGGAGAAGATATTCGGAGAGGCAGGCAATCGAGTGGTCATCGAGGAATATCTTGTGGGAGAAGAAGCATCTTACATTGCATTCACCGATGGAAAGGCAATCCTTCCTATGGCATCCTCTCAAGATCACAAACCGGTTTTTGATGGAGATCAGGGTCCCAACACAGGCGGAATGGGAGCCTACTCACCCGCACCTGTTGTAAAGGATGAGGTACATGAAAAGATCATTGAGAAGATTTTGAGACCAATCATCTATGGCATGGGAGAGGAGGGGAGACTCTATAAGGGGGTTCTCTATGCTGGTCTGATGATTCATGATGGTCATCCGAAGGTATTGGAGTTCAATGCTCGATTTGGAGATCCGGAAACCCAACCTGTTTTGATGCGGATGAAAGGGGATATCGTACCCATTCTGGAAGCCTGCATGAAAGGGAGTTTGTCCCAACACAAGATTGAATGGGACAACCGTGCCTCTGTGTGTGTGGTGATGGCTTCAAAGGGTTACCCTGGAGATTACGAGAAGGGAAAGGTCATCGGGGGGTTGAAGGAGGTTTCTCGAATGGAAGGAGTCTTTGTCTTCCATGCGGGAACAGCTCTTAAAGATGGGCAGATGATCACTAATGGAGGAAGAGTATTAGGGGTGACTGGACTGGGAGAAGATATTCCGAGAGCCATTGCGAGGACTTACCAAGCGGTTAAAAAGATCTCCTGGGATGGAGCTCACTATCGAACTGATATTGGTCAAAAAGCACTGTGCTGGCTGTAGGAAAAGACGGAAAGTGCATGGAGCATAGTGCATAGCGTTTTGTTTACAGAATTGGGAGAGAACCCATAATTAATTTCCTGTCATTCCTGCGAAAGCAGGAATCCATGTCTGGATTCCCGTTTGCACGGGAATGACAAATCAAAACAGTTAGGATAATTCAAAACATGTATAAGATCGCTGTAATTCCTGGAGATGGAACTGGGCCTGAAGTAGTGGCCGAGGGATTGAAGGTTCTGAAAGCCGTCTCCGAAAAATTTAAGTTCAAATACGAACTGGAATATTACGGTCTGGGTGGGGAACACTATCTGAAAACAAAGGAGATATTGCCAGACTCTGTTCTCAATGAATTGAAGCAGATGGACGCAATTTATTTAGGTGCGATCGGTCATCCGGATGTTAAACCTGGAATTCTGGAACAGGGGATTTTGTTGAAAACTCGATTTCAGTTAGATCAATATATTAACCTCAGACCTGTCAAACTCTATCCAGGTGTGGAAACTCCTCTGAAAGACAAGGGTCCTGAGGATATTGACTTTGTAGTTGTCAGGGAGAATACAGAAGGGGCTTATTCTGGAGTAGGGGGATTTATCAAAAGGGGAACACCCGATGAGATTGCCATCCAGGAGGCGATCCATACTCGAAAAGGTGTGGAGCGTTGCATCCGTTTTGCCTTTGAATATTGTCGCAGAAGAAATCAGAAAAATAAGGTCACCCTCTGTGGGAAAACAAATGTTCTTACCTATGCCTTTGACCTTTGGGAGAGAACCTTTCGTGAAGTGGCGAAAGAGTTTGAAGGCATTGAGACCGATTATGCCCATGTGGATGCAATCTGTATGTGGATGGTGAAGAATCCCGAATGGTTCGATGTGATTGTGACCGATAACATGTTTGGAGATATCATCACTGATCTGGGGGCAATGATTCAGGGAGGACTGGGAATTGCTGCTGGTGGAAATATTAATCCCAATGGAGTTTCGATGTTCGAGCCCATTGGTGGTTCAGCTCCTAAATATACAGGGATGGGAGTGGTGAGTCCTTTGGCAGCAATTTCTGCGTGCCAGATGATGCTTGAATATCTCGGAGAGGAAAAGGCCGCACAAAGGATTGAAGAAGCCATCATGAAGGTGGTCAAGGAGGATGTGAAGAGCCTGAACGCCGGGAAAATGGGATATAGCACCTCTCAGGTCGGCGATCTCGTGGTGAAATATATTATAGGGGGGAAATGAACAAAGAATGGTGATGGTGATTGGTGTTGGTGGTTCGGGTTTACCGAATCATGAGCACGAATCACGTTATTTTTTATTTAAGGGAGGTAAAAGATGGAATGGGGAATGAAAAATCGTTTGGCACAGTTGATTAAATCGGATGGGCATTGTCTATTTTTACCCATTGATCATGGTTATTTTCAGGGACCTACCCTGAAATTGGAAAAACCTGGCGAAACAATTCGGCCGCTGCTTCGCTATTGTGATGCTCTGTTTGTAACAAGAGGGGTATTGCGTGCATCTATCGATCCTGAAAACACGAAGCCCATTATTCTTCGCGTTTCCGGTGGCACAAGCATGGTTGGGAAAGATCTCTCTGACGAAGGGATTACCACATCCATGGAGGAAGCTATTCGTTTAAATGTTGCAGCCGTCGGCATCTCAATTTTTGTCGGCAGTGAACATGAGAAGGATTCATTATTGAACCTCTCAAAACTGGTTGATGAAGGAGAAAAATACGGCATTCCAGTCATGGCGGTGACGGCTGTTGGAAAGGAGTTAGAGAAAAGAGATGCCCGCTACCTCTCTTTAAGTTCACGGATTGCTGCTGAATTGGGAGCAAGGATTGTAAAGACTTACTGGTGTGAGAATTTCGATAAGGTGGTCAATGGTTGTCCTGTTCCTGTAGTCATGGCTGGAGGGCCTAAGGTTGATACTGAGTTACAAGTCTTTGAGTTTGTCCATGATGGAATGGAAAAGGGTGCCATTGGAGTCAATCTTGGAAGAAACATCTGGCAGCATGACTTCCCTGTGCCCATGATCAAAGCCTTACGTGCTATCATCCACGAAAAGGCAACAGCTAAGGAAGCGAATGATATATTCGAACAAGAGAAGAGTAAAAGGGGAAAGTAGTAGACGGTTATAGACTGATGCGAGTGGCCATGTATTATAACAACAAGGATGTGAGAGTGGAAGAAATTCCAACCCCTCAGATCGGACCTGGCGAGTTATTGGTCAAGGTGTTGGCAAGTGGTGTCTGCGGTAGCGATGTCATGGAATGGTATCGGATTAAGAAGGCTCCTCGGGTGCTCGGTCATGAGATCGCAGGAGAGATTGTGGAGGTTGGTAAAGGGGTGGATCAATACAAGATTGGTGATCGTGTATTCGTTTCCCACCATGTCCCCTGTAATACCTGCCAATACTGTCTGAATGGTTTTCATACCCTTTGCGACACTTTGCGAAGAACCAATTTCGATCCAGGAGGTTTTGCAGAATATATCCGTGTTCCTCAGATCAATGTTGATCGGGGAGTATTCGTATTGCCAGAGGGACTTTCTTTTGAAGATGGCGTTTTCATTGAGCCGTTAGCTTGTGTGCTCAGGGGACAGAGATTGGCGAGATTTAGGCCTGGGCAAAGTGTTTTTGTCATCGGCAGTGGAATTTCTGGAGTTCTTCATATTGCGCTGGCTTATGCTTCAGGAGCAAAATGGATCATAGCATCGGATATTGATGAATGCCGCCTGAAGGCAGCAAAGAAATTTAGGGCAGACGAAACGATCCTTGCGGGGAGGAACCGTCTTATGTTTTGCTCCCCTTGAGCCGGGTCTCAATTTTGTTTTTCCATTTTTTGAATTTTGGAACGATGGAATCACACTCTTGTCCACTTATGGGGGGAGTCCTTTTGACATTACAAATGCCATTGAATTGATAAGGGCTCAACGCCTTCCCCTTCGTGAAATGATTACCCATCGGCTTCCCCTTGCAGAGACAGGTCTTGGATTCCAATTAGTGACCGAGGCGAAAGATTCCATAAAAGTAATCATCGAACCCCAGAGATAATCTTCGCAAGCTAAGCAAACCGGCCCCAAGAAATTTGAACTCAATAATTTTTTGTCATTGCGAGCCCGAAGGGCGTGGCAATCTCGTTTTCCTTGAGATTGCTTCGTTGTCCCGCAACTGCGGGATTCTTCGGAATGAAAGTTTAATTGTTAGCACGTTTATAATAGAAAAATGATATATTTAATTAAAGATCTTAAGTAGAAGGAGTTAATCAGAAATGAAAGAAGATAAAAGGAAAGTGGAAGAGGTTTTGAACGGCCAGCATCGACATTGGGAGGATATGCTATTGAATAAGCCTGAAATGTTTGGCACCGAACGCAGTGATCCTGCTCAAAAGGCGGCGGAGCTTTTCAAAAAAGAAGGTAGTACCAAGATTCTTGAACTTGGAGGAGGGCAGGGGCGAGATACGATCTTTTTCGCTCAAAATGGGTTTCAAGTTTATGTATTAGACTATTGTGAGAGTGGGGTTGAGACTATCACGCAAAAGGCAAAAGAATCAGGTGTATCAAAGTCCATTACCGCTGCATGTCACGATGTTCGGAAACCCCTCCCGTTTGATGACGAATCTTTCGATGCTTGCTATTCCCATATGCTTTATTGTATGGCGCTTACGACGGCCGAACTTGAATTTCTTTCTGATGAAATCCGACGGGTGTTGAAACCAAATGGACTTAATATTTACACGGTTCGAAACACAAACGATCCCCATTACCGAACAGGCGTCCACCAAGGTGAAGAGATTTATGAAATTGGAGGTTTCGTGATCCACTTTTTTAGTAAAGAGAAGGTGGAACATTTAGCAAAAGGTTTTGAGATCCTAAGTGTTGATGAATTTGAAGAAGGGACACTTCCCAAGAGGCTTTTCCGGGTAACACTCAGAAAGGATTAGGCTGAATATGACTCTTGTTGAAATGAACCTTGACAAACGTAGCACTCAATAACTAATTTTAAATTGAAAGGTTTCTGATTTTGTGGGGTTAACATAATAATTTTTAAGAGTAACAAGGGCGGGGTAATGAAAGGAGGAGAAGACAATGGAGACTAATCAAAGAAATCATTCCAATCTGTGGAGGGGACTTATGGTTGGCAGCATTTTGGGTGCGGCAGCAGGTTTTCTATTAGCTCCCGAATCTGGAAAAGAACTGAGGTCAGATATCAAGGGGAAAACAAACGAAGCCTTCGAGGAGACGAAGCGGTTTTACTCAGATCGTCGCACAAAGTTTAGAAATGCTTTGGCCAGTGTGGCCGGGAGGAGAGAAAAAGCTCCACTAAACGATATTGAGTCACCCGAAGAAATAGTAGGGGATGCGTAAGAAAAATTCAGAGGTTAGAAGGATAAGAGATCCAAAGTATCAGAAGGGATATAAAGTACGTTATAAACTCTGAGAATTTCAAAGCAATAAAGTAGAGGATTATTTTTGGTCCATTTAAGGAGCTTTGATTTAGAATTTTCCAAAAAATACTAAATTTATCTTATTTACTTTGCTTACAATTTTTGATATTTTAAATAAGGGATTCTGATATAGAAGTATTAGATTTTTGTGTTATTAATAAATGGGGAAATATGTCCAAGAAAGTAAGAGGTAACTAACAAAAAAGGAAAGGAGGTGCCTTCTTATGGCAGAAAATGGAAATGGTCGTGGGGGGTTCCTGGGAGGATTCCTTATAGGGAGTGTCCTGGGAGCATTAGCAGGGCTCTTATTTGCCCCTAAATCCGGAAAAGAGTTGAGATCCGAACTTAAGCAACAGGGGAGTGAATTCCTCGGCGAAGCAAAGGAATTTTATTCAGAGGCACAGGTTAAAGCGAAAACCATCCTTGAGGATGCGCGTCAGCGGGCAGAAGAATTAAGAAAAGAAGCTAACCGCCAGCTTACTGAAGCTCGCATGAAGGCCAGAGAGATTTTAAAGGGTGCAGAGGAAAAAGCTGCAGAGGTCAGCCAATTCGCCAAAGAAGCCGTCGGGGAAGCGAAAACAGAGGTGAAGAGAGTGAAGGGAGCATTGGAAGCTGGTGTGGAAGCCGCCAGACACGAGTTTACGAAGAAAGAAGAGAAGGAAAAACCCCAAGCCTAAATTAAAGGGAGATCACCACCTATGCTACTGACTATCAGTGTTACTGTCGTTGCGGCATCTATAGTTGTTGTCGCGATTGTCCTCGTCCCTGTAATTTTGCAGATCCGTCGCACGGCTCGCGAGGCTGAGAAATTATTAGATACCGTCCGCATGCAGATTGTTCCCCTGAGTCATGACCTGACTATCATTTCCAAGGAGGTCAGTGGTATTCTCCAATCCATTCATCGGCAAGTGGATAGAGTTGAAGAAGGCATTACCACTGTTCGGGATGCTGCCGAGCGCCTGCGGGAGTTCGAGGAAACAGTATTAACCAGGGTTGAGGAGCCCCTCCTCGAGCTTGCAACACTGATCAGTGCGGTGAGCCGAGGGATTGGGGCTTTCCTGCGCTTTTTCCGTAGTTGAACTCCAGATTGATTCATGTCGGAAAGTCAATCACGGATTTCTGTTTCAAGGATTTTGAATTCTTTATAAATACCCCTGTTTCTTCAGGTTCACCATCAGGATGGAAATGGCAGCGGGGGTGACACCGGAGATTCTTGAGGCCTGGCCGAGGGAGTAGGGTTTAATCTTCTTCAGTTTCTCCATCACCTCTGTGGAGAGTCCGATCACAGAACTGAAATCAAATCCTTCTGGGAAACCCACCTCCTCCAACCTTTTAAACCTTTCGATCTGCTCCATCTGTCTCTTGATATAACCATCATATTTCACCTGAATCTCAACCTGCTCCTGTACTGGTTCTGGAAGACTTTCGAGGCTTTGATCAAAGGCAAAGAGGTGTTTGAAATGGATTTCTGGCCTCTTCAATATTTCTTGAAGGGAAACGTCTTTCTTCAAAGACGAGCTTCCCCATTGATGGAGGATTTCATTATTTTCCTTTGTGGGATTGACTCTTACCTCTGAGATTCTGGATAATGTTTTTTCAATCGCCACTTTTTTCTCAAAAAAGATTTGATAATCCTCCTCCTTCACCAATCCCACCTCATATCCCTTTTCTCTCAATCTCAAATCAGCGTTGTCTTCTCTCAAATGGAGGCGGTATTCCGCCCGGGAGGTAAACATTCGATAGGGTTCGGCGGTCCCTTTGGTAACCAGGTCATCGATCAAAACACCGATATAAGCTTCGGAACGTTTCAAGATGAGAGGTTCCTCCCCTCGAATATAGAGCGAAGCATTGATTCCAGCCATCAATCCTTGTGCTGCGGCTTCTTCATAACCGGATGTGCCGTTGATCTGTCCAGCATGGAAGAGTCCTCTGATCTTTTTTGTTTCAAGAGAAGGCTTGAGCTCCGTGGGGTCCACAAAATCATATTCAATGGCATAACCCGGCCGGATGATCTCCACTTCTTCAAGCCCCTTGATTGACCTCAGCATTCGGATTTGGATATCCAGAGGAAGGCTGGTAGAGATCCCATTCGGATAGATCTCGTTGATATTTCGGCCATCAGGTTCTAAAAAGATCTGGTGTCTTTTCTTATCTGCAAAACGTACTACTTTATCCTCAATTGAGGGGCAGTATCGGGGACCGATGCCTTTAATGATTCCACAGTAGAGAGGGGATCGGTCAAGGCCGCTTTTAATAATTTCGTGGGTAGTAAGATTTGTATAAGTGATATAGCAGGGAACCTGGTCTGTTCCGATCTTTTTTGTTGTGAAGGAGAAAGGGATGGGTGGTTCATCTCCATATTGAGGTGTGAGCTGAGAGAAATCAATCGTGTTGCGATCAAGCCTTGGAGTCGTTCCGGTCTTGAGCCTTCCCATCCGGAACCACAATTTTTTGAGCGATTCCGATAAACCGATGGAGGATGGATCACCCATTCTGCCAGCAGAAAAGTGAGTGAGACCAATATGGATAAGGCCATTCAGAAAGGTCCCCGGAGTAAGGATCAAGGTTTTTGTCAGAATCGTTTCATTTAAATCTGTCTTTACTCCAACGATTTGATTTCCATCTGTTAGAATTTCTTCTACTGTCGCCTGTTTAATCGTGAGATTTTCTTGGTTCTCAACGGTCCTTTTCATTCGAATTCGGTATTCCTGACGGTCCACCTGAGCCCTTGAAGAACGAACAGCAGGTCCTTTCCCAGTATTGAGTTGGCGGAACTGTATTCCTGTTTCGTCAGTGGCCTTGGCCATCTCTCCACCCAGTGCATCAATCTCCTTCACCAGATGGCCTTTGGCTAACCCACCGACAGCAGGATTACAGGACATATAACCGATCTGTTCGACTTTTTGAGTGATGAGAAGGGTAGGGTGTCCTATCCGGGCGCAGGCCAGAGAGGCTTCGATTCCAGCATGACCCCCGCCCACTACAATGACATTGTATTCTTTTTGAGATTGGGTAGATGAATTAATCTCAGCTTCCATCGTTAAGTTGTAACTAAGGGTTCAAGGATTCGAGGGTTCATGGGTTCAAGTGTCTATTTTTAAGAATTTCACTCAACCCCTTGACTACTTGGACCCTTGAATCCTTCGACTCAGCGCGGGCCCCGGCAGGCCTTCACACAGACACCACAGATATTATGGCTGAAATGGAGGGTTTTGGCAAAGGTCCTCAATTGTTCGTAACATCGAAGGTGGTCAAATTCTTCCTGGCGTACCTTAATCGCTCCTGCAGGGCAGAGGGATAGGCAATCAAGACAGGAACCGCAGTCCTTTATTGAAGGGGAGTTGATCACAAGGGGAAGATCAGTGAGGATGGTGACCAGACGAATCCGTGACCCCAATTGTTCGTTGACGAGAAGGTTGTTTCGGCCAATCCATCCCAATCCCGCAGCCCAGGCCACATGTTTATGGGAAAGATGGCCTTTTTGGGTTTTCCAATCCACAATTTGAGAAGCCGGGATAGGGATGGCTTGGTATCCGAGGTCTTGAATCGCTGAGGTCACGATCAGCCCGATGGTGTCTAGAAGAATATTGACTCTCTGATAATGATGAAAATAAAGGGGGGTGGGTTGGTTTTCAATCTCTTCTAAAATGGCATCGGAAAGGTGAAACCCTACAGAGATGCCGTAAAAAAGTTGATCAATTAAGGAAGGAGGAAGCAGGATTTCTTCTTTTTTAAAAGAGCGAAGATCTGCCACTCCAAACAGGGAGCCTCCCCACTGTCGGGAGAACACTCTCATTTTTTTCAGGTTATCGGCCTCAGACATTTCTATCACTTCCCTTGATGGCGAAAAAGTTTGAGGTTTGAGGATCACTTCGTTTGAGGCAAAACCTTCTTTGTCTTCAACCTAAAGTCCCTGAAGAGGGACGCTCCTCTAATCTTAATCCTCCGATATTCCCTTAACGCGCTTTGATCTTCAGCTCTTTCATCTTCTTACGGAGAGTGTTTCGATTGATCCCCAAGAGTTGGGCAGCAGCAATTTGAACATGGTCCACCCTCTCTAAGGCGGACTTGATCAAAATCTTCTCTACCACTCTAATAATATCATCAAAGATCCCCATCTTGGTCTTTATCTCCACATAGGGATCAATCTTATTCAGAACTTCAGCCAACTTTTGCTCTAAGATCTCATCCAGCAGATGAGATTTTGTCTTCGGTTTGCTATCTTTCGAAAGAAGTTCACCCTTTTTCAGTTGATAATTTTTAATCACCGGAGAGAGGATAGCTGAGAGGATGGAGAGGAACTGGAAATCCTCAACAAATTCGTGTCTGGGACCATAGAGGGAATTCACGTTGATGACACCCATCGGCTCATCATCTGTAATGAGAGGGATACAGAGCAAAGGGGGTTGGATCTTATCGATCCGCTTCTGGCTCTTCATCATCTCTTCGTAGAGAGGCTCTTGACTTAAGTTCTGGATTGTCATGGGTTGTCGTGATTCCAGAACTTTACCTATCGTCCCTTTTTGGCTAGGGCAAGTGAGAGGATGAATTTCTTTTTCGATTCCATAGAGGGCTTCCACATGGAGAGAATCCTTTTGGGGGTCTTGGAGGAAAAGGGCCGAATACTTGATTGAAAAATATTCAGACAGGATCGCCATCACTCCAAGAAAATAATCTTGGAGGTGGTTCTGTTGAGGGAGTAGGATAATCTCGTTCAGGCTCCTCAATTCAGGATTTGACCGAGGATTGATGAAAAAAGTGGAAGACATATCAGGCTCCTATCCATTGGAACTCGAATGAAGCGATGGTGTTGGGTAAACGGGGTTATTCAAAGTTTATTTCCGAGGGTTAATCCTGTTGTTGAAAAAATCAATCCCCGAGTTTATCAAACGTTTTTCAAATCTTTGCACTGGCAATTATTCTTTGACTCTTTTTCATCAACAACAGGGTTAATCTAATATAAATTGGATTCCAATTTCAAGAAAAATTTATTGGCTTTCTCTCGCGTTTACTTTACACTTGAAGTCTCATTGTGAATTCATTAAAATCCACTCGATATGGCCGCAAGGAATGAAATAGAACGGCCTCGGATGGTCATTCTCCTTGGCCCAACGGGAGTGGGGAAATCTCTATTGGCACTTGAATGGGCGGAGGAATTGGGGGGTGAAATCATCAGTGCTGACTCCATGCAAGTTTATCGGTATATGGATATCGGCACAGCCAAACCCACATTCGATGACCAAAAAAGAGTACGGCACCACCTGATTGACTTAGTGACCCCTGATCAGCCTTTTCACGCTGGCCTCTATCGAACGCTGGGTCGGAAAATGATTGATCAATTATTCCAGAATAAGACACCCATTTGGGTAGTAGGAGGAACTGGACTTTATATTAAAACCCTCACCCAGGGACTCTTCTCCAGCCCTAAAATCGATCCTCATGTGAGGGAAAGTTTAAAAAAGGAAGCAAAGGAGAAAGGGGCCGATGCCCTTTATGAGCGTTTGAAAAAAGTCGATCCCCAAACAGCCTTTCATCTCCATCCCAATGATCTCTTTCGAATTATACGAGCTCTGGAGATCTTCGATTCGACAGGAGTCCCCATCTCTTTCTATCGAGAACAACATCGTTTCGGAGAAAAACCCTACCTGACTTTAAAAGTTGGTCTGGAAATGAATCGGGAGATGCTCTATCATCGAATCGAAGAAAGAGTGGATGAGATGTTAGAGAAAGGTTTCCTTCAAGAGGTCGAGAGACTGATGGAGATGGGTTATGGACCTGAATTGAAGCCCATGCAGAGTTTAGGTTATAAACAGATGGTTCAATTCCTCTTGAAAGAAATCGGATGGAGTGAAGCCGTTGGACAGATAAAAAGGGATACCCGTCATTATGCCAAGCGACAATTGACATGGTTTAAGGCTGATCCAGAGGTTCACTGGTGGGATGAATCGATGGATCGGGGGAAAATATTTCTTGAAATTAAATCTTTTTGGGGAGAAGGGGGACGGGCATGATCAAGAATCAGATTAATATCCAGGATCAATTTCTCAATCGTATCCGGCGAGATCGAAACCATGTGGTGGTTGAATTGACCACGGGCCGTAAGATCGAAGGGGTTATTCTTAGCTTTGACAATTTCTGTATCATCCTCCGAGGAGAAACGGATCAGCTAGTCTATAAACATGCTATCTGTTCAATTTCCCCTGGTGGAAAATTAGAATTTCTTGACTCGAAATAGGATCGTTTGATGGATCATTTTAATATCAAACCAATATTGGAAAGCCTTTTTTTCATTTCGGATTCTCCCATTCGTCTTGAGACCCTTGTCGAGATCCTGCCCGAATCAAATAAAGAAGCTATTTTAGGGGGGATTCGTCAGATTCAAGCAGAGTATGAGGATTCTTCCAAGGGAATAGAACTGACAGAAATAGCCGGTGGATATCAATTCCGGACAAAATCCAGTTGGGCCGGATGGGCCAACCGGCTAAAAAAGGCGAGGGCGGTTAAGTTGAGCCAAGCCGCTTTAGAGACATTAGCCATCGTTGCCTATCGTCAGCCCATCATCCGGCCTGCAATTGAGGAGATTCGCGGGGTGGATTCGGGATCTGTTCTTCACACCCTTTTGGAAAAGGGATTGATCAAGACGATGGGCCGTAAGGACCTGCCTGGACGGCCCATCGTCTATGGAACCACCAAAACCTTTCTTGAACTCTTCAGTCTTAATACCCTGTCCGATCTCCCCACCCTCAAAGAAATCCAACCTCCTCCAGCGCCTGAAGAAATATCCAAAGAAGAGATTGTAAAAACTGAAATAGAGGGGATCACCTCTCACCAAGATCTTCCTCTGAACAAGGGAGAAGAGTAGGGAATTCGATTGGCACTGGAGCGGATTCAAAAGATTTTAGCCAAGGCCGGGATCGCCTCGAGAAGGGAAGCCGAGAGGATGGTGATCGAGGGAAGGGTGTCGGTAAATGGTAAAGTCGTTGAGACATTGGGTTTTAAAGCCGATCCCTCCAAAGATCACATTAAAGTGGATGGGAAGAGGCTCACACATTTTGAACCTAAAGTCATTCTCCTCCTCAATAAACCCAGAGGCTATCTTTCCACGGTCAAAGACCCAAAGGGAAGACCGACCATCATGGATCTCCTTAAAAATATGAAGTGGAGAATCTATCCAGTAGGTCGCCTCGATTTCGATGCGGAGGGACTTCTCCTTCTCACCAATGATGGTGACCTTGCCCATCTCCTCTCCCATCCCAGATTTTCTATTCCGAAGACCTATTTGGTGAAAGTGGCAGGGGTTCCAGAGGAGAAAAAACTGACACGGCTCAAGAGGGGCGTGATGCTCGAAGATGGAGAAGCGAAGGCTGTTTCCTGCAGCCTGATCCGCCAAAGGGAGAAAAATAGCTGGGTTCGGGTCGTGGTGACAGAAGGGAGAAATCATCTGGTGAAGAGGATGTTATCAGCTATCGGCCACACGGTCCTCAAGTTGAAGCGAGTCGAATATGGACCAATTCAATTGGGGGACCTTCCTTTCGGACAGTTCCGTTATCTTACCCTTGAAGAAACGGAGAAGCTCAAACGAATAAGTTCGGAGTTTAGAGTTAGGAGTTCGGAGTAAATAAGTTTTGAGTTCGGTGTTCGGAGTTTAAAACAAAAATCTCCGAACTAATAACTTAAGGGTTTCCAAATGATTACTGGCGTTGAGATCAAAAGGAAAATTGTCCATCTGGCCACCTTGGTCATCCCTGTCGGATATGCATTGACTTCTGAAGAAACGGTCATCCTATTTCTCGTCCCTTTCTTTTTAGCTCTTCTATTGGTTGATCTCCTTCGCCACTTCCATTCCGGAATGGCTTCTCTTTTTCAAAAGTATTTCTTTGAGAAAGTTCTCAGAGAAGAAGAGAAGCCCACCTTTATGGGTTCAACCTATTTCATCTTCTCAACGATCCTGACCATCCTTCTCTTTCCCAAATCCATTGCCATTGCCAGCATCCTCATCCTGATCCTCTCTGATACAGCGGCCGCTGTGATAGGAAAATGGATTGGGAGAATTAAGATCTTCGGGAAAACCATTGAAGGGAGTATGGCTTTTCTTCTTACCTCCCTCTTGATTGTCTGGATCTATCCCCATCTGGATCGATTTTCAGGAAGTCTCGCGGCATTGGGGGCGACATTGATCGAGGTTCTTCCGATCAAAGTGAACGACAATCTCACCATTCCCCTTGTGGCAGGGGCGATCATGTTTTTCGGTGTGGGATGAGGGAAGGGAATTTCTTCAGGACTTCAACGATTCTTCTGGCTTCTTTTTCTGAGGCAATCTTAGCAATCGCCGCATAAACCTTCAATTCATCAAAGAGGAAAGAAAAGGCACCTTCGGATTCTTTCAAAAGTGTTCCGTCGGCAAGAGGGTTGAGACTGATCACGGGCTTTTCAAACTTTTTGATTAGATTAGTGGCTTGCTGCAAATCAAAGAGGCTCCATTTTTTATTGATAGGAATGGCGTAGGCTGCGACATCAAGAGATTTTGCCTTGGGAAGGACAAAGGTTGCCCATTGACCAGAAAAGATGGGGATAAATCCTTTTTCCCTAACCCTCGACACCATCTCGTGGAGAAGATTGATCCGGCCCAGTGCCAAAAGCCAATCTCCATATTTTTCTCCGAGCAGAAGAAAAGGAGATTCCTTGGGATTGAAAAGGGAGAGAGCTTTGTCAAAGCGGAGAGGATCGAAGGTGATCCGGTCAATCTCTTTTTGTGTAAAAACCTCGGAGGAAGAGGAGGGGGGGAGAATATTTCGAGCCAGATGAGAGGGAAGGAGATCCTTTCTGATCGTTGAGATGGCTTTTGATTCAAATCGGTGGAGAGGCTTTCCTAAAAAGGAGACTCCCTTCTCCACCTCTAAATGGCAGAGGCCTATAAGCATTTCATCAGGGGTTAAATTTTTTAACTCTTTAAAGGATTCGAGGTGTTTTGCCGAGGGGAGGTCAAAGCACCAAGCCCCCATTTCATAGGTTTTTTTCATAAGGGGATAGATTTCCTGATCGCCGTGAGAGGTTGGAGGCTGAATCGAGAAGATCGTTCTCGGCAGTTTTTTCCCTTCTAAGATGACCGTCGGTAACCACATATCTTCATTGTATTACCAGCCTGTTCAATTTTCAATTAAAAGCTCAAACCTATTTCCAATTGATGCAAATTATATTTTTTATGGAAGAGAGTGTTAATAAGAATCGAAGGGTCCTCTCCATTTAAAGAACTTCTGTATATTGCTCCAAGATTTCCGAATGGACCGATATCTGGGAGATTAAATTTAGTTACTCTTGCTAAAAATATTTCTTTTTGATAAAAGATTTGTATGCTGGTGAAAGATAAAGAATTAAGAGAAGCCGTAAGATTGGGAATCAAAACCCTGATCATTCAAGAGGTCAGATTATTGCGGTTGGAACACTCTTTCACCCCTCACATTATTATTGATGAAATGTCCCAATCGATTCGAGGTACTAAGAGAGAGATAGTCAGGCTGGCAAAGGCGATGGCTCAGAAGGAAAGAGCGGTTCTTTTGAAAAGGATGATTCGTCAGGCTGTAGACGAGGAGATCGATCGGGCTATTGAATTGAGGAAGACCAGATGCGTACGTTGTCTCTACGGAAGGTTTTATGATGACGTAGGCACCGCTCACGTGACCTTGCCGCTCAAAACCAGGGCAAAGACCATTGGCTGTGATAAGCCCCAGCCGACCCTCAGAAAAAGTTGTCGGCGGTTTGTTGAAACATCCCAGGCTGTTTCGCTCGATGACTATCTTAACGAGATGACCCTTCTTTATGAATTCAGGGAGCTGATCAATCGGATTGAAGAGATTTGGAAGGACTATTTTGTAAAATAAAATGTCAAATGTCAAAGCTCAAATTTCAAATGAAGCTCAAAGCTCAAATGTCAAAAATTTCTTAACTTTGAAATTTGACATTCATTTGGCATTTGGATTTTGACATTTGGATTTAATCTATGCTTAGGCCAGGGCTTCCGCTACCAACTCCGTAATATCCATTACCTTAATTCGGCCTTTTTTCTCTTTTCGGAGTCTTGCCGCAGCCACCTGTAAGTTGGACTTACAGGAGGGACAGGCAGAGACCACAACTTCTGCTCCTACTTCGAGGGCCTCTAAGATCCGCTTATAAGCGATCTCACCTGAAAGATTGGTATCAAATGCCTTGAGTCCTCCTCCGCCACCACAACATTTGGCCAATAGGCGGTTGTTCTTAAATTCCACTAAAGTAACTCCAGGAATCTTTGTGAGTAGATTTCTGGGTGGATCAAAGATATTGAGGTGTCTTCCCAGATCGCATGGATCATGATAGGCGACTTTCATCGGATTCCCATCTTTGAATTTGACCTTCCCATCCTGGATGAGTTGATCCAAATATTGAACAGCATGGATGACATCAGTCTTGAAGGAGGTGTATTTAGGATAGAGTTCCTTAATGGTTTTGTAACAGCCAGCACAGGTAGTCAGGATTTGCTTTGGCTGAATTTTTGAGAAGGCTTCCACATTCTTATCTGCGATCTCTTTGAATTCCTTGGTTCCTACTAGGTAGGAAATGTATCCGCAACAATTTTCATCCTTTCCCAAAGCTGTGTAAGAGACACCTGCTTTATCGAGGATCTTCATGATATTGGGAACGATATTGATATCCTGATAAGAGGTCACACATCCTGCAAAGAGGAGGGTGTCAACCGGCCCTTTTCTGGGTTTGAAAGTTGAAGGGAATACATCGGTACGCTTTTCCTTTGGTTCTCCAAATGGATTCCCGGTGGCCTTCAGATTCTCTATCAATGCCTTGTGAATTTCAGGAAGGAATCCAGCCTTCACCAATCGCTCACGGGCTGCCTCAACAATTTCAGAGACCACAACTCCTGCAGGGCAAGTAGCTTTGCAGTTAAGGCAGGTAGTGCAGAGGTAGAACTTGTCCGCCACTTCTTTGGAGGGTTCAAGGGTTCCCTTCAACAGGTAGTAAGCCATGATCACCCTTCCTCGAGCATTCTCCGATTCCAACTCCGTCTGGGCAAAAACCGGGCAACCCGCGCGGCAGAAGCCACAATTGATGCAGGCTAAGATCTCGTTATCCACAGCCTGACCGAAACTCTGAATCTGGTCCGGGGTTTCCAGAAATTCTTTATAGGTGAAGTGGTCGAGAATATCCTTTGGGGCATCGTCAAATCCCATTTTACCAGGGTTTAGGATATTTTTGGGGTCCAGCGCCTTCTTGATCGTTTTCATCACCTCATGGCTTAATCCCAATTCATGATGGATATAGGGAGATTTGGCCATACCGATCCCATGCTCTGCGGTCAGGGTTCCTTTATATTTCATAGTGAGGTCAATGAAATCCTGGGCGATCAGTTTCACTTTCTCCCATTCCTTCTTGTTCCGGCCATCAAGGATCAACACAGCATGGAGATTTCCGTCGCCGATGTGGCCGAAGACGGGAATAGGGAATTTATGCTTATCACTAATTTTTTGAAGCTCACGGATCGTTTCAGGGATCTTGGACATGGGGACGCCGAAGTCCTCCACAAAGGGGATTAACTTCGCCCCTCTTCTTATTTTAGAGAGAGAGGGGACGAGACCCTGGCGGCCCGCCCACATCTTTAGGCGTTTTTCCGGATCATCATCCCATTGATTACCAAGGCCGTTACATTCCTTTGAGATCCGGTCGATCTTCTGGATATTTTCCTTGACTGCCTGCCGATTCCCGTCGATCTCGATAAAAAGGATACTTCCCACATTGTCAGGAATATTAAGTCCCATTGCCCTGTTCACGACATCAATAGAAACCCGATCCAGGATTTCACAAGAGGAGAGGGGGACTCCAGAGGTAATGATTCCTTCGGCCGCCTTTCCCGCATCTTCGACCGAAGGGAACCAGGCCTGGGCAAAGGCAATATATTCTGGCATGGGAAGAATTTTTACAGTAATTTCTGTCATCACACCAAGGGTTCCTTCTGCCCGGCAGAAGAGGTGGGCGAGATCATATCCCGAAGAGGTTTTGGTCACGATGGAACCTGTTCTCATCATTCTTCCGTCTGCCAGAACAACCTCCAAGGCTAGGATGTAATCCTTGGTTGCACCGTATTTAATGGCCCGGTTGCCGCTTGCATTGGTTGAGACCATACCACCGATGGAGGCCATTGTCGCACTGCCAGGATCAGGTGGAAAGAAGTGGGTGGGGGCGAGGGCATTGTTCAATTGCTGACAGATCACCCCGGGCTCCACCACCGCATAGCCGTCTTTGCGATTGATCTCCTTAATCTTATTCATTCGACTCACGTCGAGGATAATACCTCCAAGGCAGGGGAGAACAGCTCCTGTGGTACTTGTTCCCGAACCCCGGGGGATCACCTTGATTTCACAGTCGTTAGCCAGTTTGAGAATCTTCGAGACCTCCTCCCTTGTTTTAGCAAACACGATGGCATCGGGGATGCCTTCATGGACGGACATGTCCCGGGAGAAACAGAGCCGCTCGAGGCGATCGGTCTTGACATTCTTTTCACCCACGATTTCGATCAAATCTTTAATGTAGTCCATGGTCATTCCTCCCCTTCTTCATTCCTTCTTCTCCCCTCCCTTACTATTAATTATTCAATTTTTTGATTTATCATAACATGAGATTTTTCGATAATAAATGCTGGCGGTTCATTTTAAATTGTTATCACATCCCTTAGCACATAGTATAGATGCGACATCACATGGATTGCTCGACGAGTTCGCTCAGGTCGAAGGCGGCCATGGTTTCTGCCTTCCCCTTCTCTTTGATTCCATCGAATAACATCGTAAGACAATAAGGGCAGGCTGTTCCTATCAATTCCGCCTTTACCTCGATGGCTTGATCGGTTCGCATCTGATTAATCCGCGTTCCGATATGTTCCTCCATCCACATTCTTCCCCCCCCAGCCCCGCAGCAGAAACTCCGATTATGATGTCGCTCCATTTCGATGAGCTTCAAGCCAGGGATGGATTTTAAGATCTTTCGGGGGGCATCGAAGATCTGGTTGGCCCTTCCAAGGTAGCAAGAATCATGGTAGGTGATCACTTTATTGATGGGTTTGGTGAGCTTCAACCTTCCACCGGTGAGAAGTTCCGTCAAAAACTGAGTATGATGGATAACCTGAAACTCTCCACCCAATTGGGGATATTCATTTTTCAAGATGTGGAAGCAATGAGGGCATAAGGTGAGGATCTTTTTAACGCCGTATCTTTTCATGATTTCGATATTGGCCTCAGCCGTCATCTGGAAAAGGTATTCATTGCCAATTCTCCGTGCGGGGTCTCCACAACATCCTTCCTCATTGCCTAAGATTCCAAACCGGATACCACTCGCCTGGAGGATTTTCACCATCGAGGTGGCTACTTTTTGATTCCGAGCATCATAACTTCCACAGCATCCCACCCAAAAGAGGATTTCAGGATCGGTTACTTCAGAAAAAATCTTTACTCCAAGATCTTTTGTCCATTCTGTCCGAAGTCCGCGGGCCATTCCCCATGGGTTATTGCTCTTCTCAAGATTCTTCAGAGTCAATCGAATGTCGGAGGAGTATTTTGTTTCAACAAGGACCAGATATCGCCGGAGATCAATGTTCCGGCTGATCTGCTCTATGCACACGGGGCAGGCCTCTTCACAGGCCATGCAGTTTGTACAGGCCCAGAGTTCATCCTCACCGACGGTTTTTTCCATGATGGCTTCTGGTTGACGCTGATCCAGAGGAGTGGAGAGAAGTTTCGGCCCTTCCCGCCTCAGGTGGTCCTTCAGGTTCTGGGTCATTCGCCTTGGAGAAAGTGGCTTTTGAGTAAGGTGGGCCGGGCAGACATCCTGGCACCGGCCACAATTGGTACAGGCCTCGAGATCTAATAACTGCTTCCAAGTATATTCGGAGATCTCTCTCACACCAAAGGTTTCTGCTTCTTCAAAATTGGGAATGGGAGCAAGAATACCTTTTAGTTTCAAGGAACGGAAAAAGACATTGATAGGCGATAAGAAAAAGTGTTGTAAAGGGGTACGGGTAACGAAGACATAGACAAAGAATAAGAAGGCAGGGATCGCATGGATTAAAACTCGATGCCAAAGCAAGAGTTCGTTTAAAGGCGCAGTCGGAAGGATCAGAAAAAAATGTGAAACCGCATAACTTATCGGTGCCCATGAAAGCCAATCGGAAGGGATAGTCGCTCCGACAGTGGCGATTCGATACCCCTTGACCAAATACCCAGTGATTAGAAGGATAACCCCCCAAACAAAAATTAGAGTTCGCTCGGGCGTGGTTTCCAGACGGGGGGGCTTGAGGATATATCTACGATAAACAGCCATGCCACCACCCACAATCACAAGGAGGCCCCCGATTTCGGAAACGAAAGAAGCATACTTAAAAATGTTTTGAGGAGGATTCGTGAGCCCCACTGGGTATGAGAAAAGTCTAACAATCTTACCCATAAAAATTAAAATGGCTCCCCAAAAGATTAAAAAATGCATAGTGCCGGGATAGAGTTCCTTCCAGAACCGCTGGTGACCAAATGTAACAGATAGAAGAGTCTTCACTCTTTTGGCCACTTGATCAGACCGATTCTCATCTTTTCCCAAATGCCATAATCGATAGTGCTGCCGCCAAAAGCTCAGGGCAAAAATCGCAAGCAGCCCTATAAAAAGAATGAGAAAGCCGATGATGATAGGCAAAAAAATCTTCGTAATATAAACTTCTTGGCCTGTCCAGAACCGATTAAGAGAATCCATTTTACCTTCCCAAGTCCTTTAGATATTAAACCGATAAACGAGGATAGAACGTAATCAAATGGGCAATGAAGAAAACGAGTGCCAAACAGCCCATGATCATAAAAACCCAACAAATAAAACTTTTGTATTTTTCTTCTAATCCAAAGTCCAATACTGAGAATTTTACCCCAAGGAATAGAGAATAAATCACTGCCATTAAAATGACCACTTCTACCGCAATCGCTATTGGTCTAAAGAAACCTTCCATAATCTGTCCCTCAACATCGAATTGTTTTTATGTCTTAATTCTCTCTACCATTTCTTTTTTAAACTGAGTCTTAATTCTGCAGGAAGGGCATAGGTTAAACGGCCAGGTGGTTTCCTTATTTGTAAGAATTTTAGTTTCCAACTTTTTTACCATGGACCGGGGAAATAGGGGAATACTACACACGATACATCTGGAAAGGTTATCCTCAAAAATGACGATGGCTTCCTTTCCTGTTTTACTCTGTTCAGGTTCTTTTTCTACTAATTGAAGACAATTCTCCGGGCAGGATTTTTCACAAACGCCGCAGGCATTACAAGCCTCTTGTCGAAAAAGAAGTTGATAGGTATCCTTTTCACTGCTCTGGTTAATCATTAAAGCCTTTGTTGGACAATCAATCGTACAAAGACCACAGCCCGTACATTTTTCTTTATCAATGATGGGTCTCCCATGATTCTTGAGCCGGATGATCTTCAAAAACTCTCGTCGGCTAATCCCGTCTTTAGATCCTAAAGCGTGTAATGTCATGTCTTCTTTGCTATTTCGGACGTTTGCTCTCCAATCTCATCAACTGGTAATAACTCCAGATTTTTCAAACCTACAAGAAATAAAAGTCCCATCAGGGTAAATATCCCAAGGGACATAAAGGACTCAACAGGAGTGATGGGGAAGGAGCCTGCCATTCCCCAGATACCTTCGATTTTCCCTGGATAAAAAGGCAAAGGATATGCTGTCCCAGGGATCACTAATGAAAATCTTTCTCCAAATATGCCAATAACAACTAAAAATGCAGCAACCATTACTCCTCTAAGGGTCTTACCGTATTGAGGGTGAAATAATATGAAGAGGGGAAAAATATAGGCGAATCCGACTTGGAATAACCAGAAGATCCAAGAATAAGGCCCAGTCAATAGCCAGATGGTTGGTTCTCGATGGGGTGAATAAAGATGAGTCAACTTGTCCACTAAGACCATCACAGCCAAAACAATAATCAACACTCGGAGTAATCGACTCAAGGAAAAAATGATATCTTTATCCAAATTCCTTTTAGTGAATTTAAAAATGGCTACCACAACAATAATCAATAGGGCCAGCCCAGAGACCATGGCTGCAGATAAAAATTCAAAAGGCTTGATGGGTGAAAAGAAGATAGGTCGGGTGGCGATGAATCCAAATATGGCTCCTGTGCCCATATGAACCAGAGCTGCCCAAAAGATAGCGATTTTTCCCATCATCTTAATGAATTTATATTTCTCGGCAAATATGGCCCCGAGGTAAATCATACCGATTAGGAAGTACCCTCCATATAGAATTCCATTTAATGCAAACATCGAGCGCATATTATTCAAGACAAAAAACATAAAAAGCCGCCACGATTTCTCAGGTCTTCCCAGATCCAGAGCAATCCCTATCATTGCACCAAAAATAAGAATGATGGCTAAAAAGACAGCGAGTCTTGCGATGGGTCGATACTCTTCCTTCCCGAACACATAGGTCAAGGCAGAAAGGATAAGAGAACCAGCACTCAACCCTATTAAATAAATAGTAATCGTAATGGGCATTCCCCAAGGGATAATGCTGCTCGATCCAAGGACATGGTGACCTGAAATATAGCTCACCATGAAACAGATAAAGCCAATGAGCGTAAAGATCGAAAAGAGGATCAGGAGTATATAAAACTCTCTCGATTTACCATCTATTTTTGAATAGGCTGATCCCATCTGAAATTACCTCATCTGGGAAGATAGTATACTTTGCATTTCGTATCCAACTCTTCCCGTAGTCTGATCCATCCTCTTGAAGACAGCAGGCGAGATACCTCGCTGTGGGTATCATCCAAATCTCCAAATTTTCTGGCCTCTGCGGGGCAATCTTCGACACAGGCCGGGACCACTTCTGTTCCTATTTTTTTGCCTTCCTTTATTGCTTGATCAATTCGATGAAAGCAGAAGGTACATTTCTCAACCACACCATGGGTTCTGGTCGGAAATGGCCATTGACCCCAAACGTTTTGGTCCGGAGGTAAATCGGGACGGTAATATTCTTTTTCTTCTTGTTCTCTGCTATTGAAACTTCTTGCCCCGTAAGGACAGGCGACGATGCAATATTTGCATCCGATACACCTTCTGAAATCCTGCACAATAATACCGTCTTCACGCCGATAGGTCGCCTTGGCCGGACAGACGGTTACGCATGGAGCATGATCACAATGCATACACGGCATAGAGATGAGTTCCGTATTCACCCGAGGATATTTACCGCTGGTCACAGCAATGACCTTATTCCAGTAAATATCTCTTCTCAATCTTTGCTCATCCGGTGAACCATGTGGAACATTGTTCTCGTTCTTACAAGCGGTTGAGCATGCTTGGCAGCCAACACATTTATCCAGGTCAATAACCATTCCCCATCTTGGCATTTTGTCCCCTTTTATGCTTTATAAACTTTAACTCTTGTGTTAAAAAAGGCCGCTTGCCCACTGATGGTGTCGTAATCCACACCGATGATCTCATTGGGATTTACCCCCATACCCTTTTGCCATTTACCGTAGGCATAATGGCCCTGACCACAGGCAATGGCCACCACCTGTGGATGAACCCCTTCTGAACATTTCAGCCTTGCCTGAACCTTTTGAAATTGGGATTCCACCCAGACTACATTGCCATCCCGGAGTCTCAGGCTTTTTGCGGTTTCACTATTCATTTCCACCAGGGTATCCCATCCAATCCCATGCATTGGCAGAAATATCTCCTGGGCCCAGGGATAATTCTGGCTTCCGTTTTCGACAACCATGAGAGGCTGATAGGGAAGGAGGAGAAGAGGGTATTTCTCCTTTTCCCCTAAAAATTTTGTTCCCTTGTAGTTGGGCAAGTAGTCAAAATCTTTTTCTGTCCCTTTTCTCATCTTCGAAACCAAGGCTTTGAGGTTCCCTGAGAAGAATTCAAATTTTTTGGAAGGGGTATTGAAGATACGTCCATACTTTTTGTATTCGTAATCTTTTCCTATCCAGACACCCTTTTTAAGAAATTCTTTCCAAGGCATGAGCGTTTCGGTTCTGAATTTAATAAATCCTTCTGAATTATCGCCCATACCGGCAAAAGATTGTGTCAGCCCTCCCTCCAGTCTCTTCGCCATTTCAAAAATGATATCGGTAATAGACCGTGCATCACCGAGGGGCCTGACAACGGGTTGTTTTATTCTAACCTCAGCAAACCCTGATCCCGGGGGAGAGTGATCATAGCCCCATTCTTCCAGATAGGTAGTGGATGACAATGCCAGATCAGCATAGAGTGCCATTTCACTGGTAAAGGGAGAGATGTGGACATAAAAAGGCAATTTTTTTAAAGCCTTATCCCATCGCTCCGGTCCCGGAGCAAACATATTAAAGTTGCTATTGAAACCAATGGCCATCTCCACCGAGTAAGGGACACCTTCCAATAAGGATTCTGGTATCTGATTCGTCACGACTTCGGCAGCAGGAAATTTATTTGTTCCCCGGAAATCGATTCTTGGGTTATTTTTTCCTCTTCGGGCAATGTCGTCCTCAACCCGGTGAGGCATGTCTCTATATTTTGGGTCCTCTTGATAAATGATCCCTCCGGGCACGTCGATGCTTCCTACCAAAGCGTTCAGACAGAATATGGCATAGCTGATGTGTGACCCTTCAGGCCAGTTAATGGATTCTTTTCCTCTCAAAGCAAGGGCAGGTTTGGTTTGGGCAAATTCCCTTGCTATCCGTTGAATGACCTCAGGAGGAATGTCAGTTATTTTTGATACAACCTCCGGGCTATATTGACTGAGTACTAATTTTTTATATGAATCGAATCCTGTGGTCCAACGATTGACAAAATCTATATCATAAAGATTTTCGCTGATGATGACATTTGCAATGGTCAGAGCGAGAGCCGCGTCAGTTCCGGGATTGATAGGGATCCACTCATCGGACTTGGCAGCGGTCAGGGAGTATCTTGGGTTGATTACCACCACTTTTGTACGATTTGGTTTTTCCCGCCGTATTTTTCCCCACTTTCTTAAAAATCGAGCTAACGGCCTGCAAGATTCCAGCATATCAGCCCCAAAGGCGAGGATATAATTGGTATGATCAAGATCATAAGCAGTACTGGTATAATGTCCGTCTGCCATCCAGTTGCCCGATTTCTCTGTCTCAATATCAAGTCCATCTCCCGAAATAAGATTTGGTGTTCCAAAAGCTTCTGCAAATCGAGCAATCATATCTTCGCTACTCACGGTGTTCAGTCCGCTAAAAAGGAGAAGTTTGTGTGGTTGAGCAACCTCTCGCAGCGATTTCAGGCGTTGAGTAACCTCATTCAAAGCCTGATCCCACGATATGGGAACCCATTTGGGGTCTATTCCCTTTCCCTTTTCTTTATTCATTCTTTTTAACGGGGAAAGAATCCTGCCGGGATCATATAATACCTGGAGACCAACGTGACCCCGAGGGCAGATCTTTCCTTCCGAAACCAGAGAGTGTGGATTTCCGGTTATCTTTACTGCCTTGGCATTTATAACTCTTACGCGAATACCGCAGCGAGCCGGACAATTCAAACAAGAAGTGGAAACCCATTTTTCTTCAAGGGCTTTCTGAGAAGTTTTTTGTAGAGGTAAAGCGGCAGGGGTATCCGATGGTCCTATAATCTGGTTTGCTCCAATTACTGCACCAGCGAATGCCGATAATTTAAGAAATGTCCTTCTGTTCAACTTCACTCTGTTTTGCTTCGTCTCTTTTGAAGTCGACCTACCCCTATTTTTCATTGTGTTTTCCTCGGAGATTTCATCGTTCAAGGTCTTGGATAGAACAGTCCACTCCAAGAAGATTGTTTATTGAGAAAAAGGAAGAAACCTGTAATCTTTCTTTCACAATACGAACCGAATTTTAATAATCTCATTCAGGCCTTCAGTACTCCAATGAGGAGTAGAAGGCCCTTTTATTTCTTCTTTCCGTTCCTCAAAATGAGAGACTAAAAATTGAGATCAAAAGCCCAATAAGGTTAGTATTTATTTATAAAATAGGTGCACCCATTTTTCAACGAAAGTCCTTCTTAATTATTCACTTTTTTCACTCGAATGATTTCGGATTTTATAAATTCTACTAAGCTGTCTCCTTTTATCAAATTTTTGAGATCCTCCTCAAGATTCGAGGGAATGATTTTGCATATCCAACCTTTTTCATAGGGGCTTTCATTGATCAGCTCAGGAGTATCTTCAAGTTCCTGATTGGCGGATTCCACTGCTCCAGAGATAGGAGCGTAAATTCTTCCCACCCATTTACCTGATTCTAAGGAGCCGCAAGGTTTGCCCTGTTCGAGCACTCTTCCTGTAGATGGTAATTCGACATAGACGATCTGGCCTGCTAATTTTTGGGCAAAATCATTTGTGCCCATAATCACAATATTACCTACAACTTTTGCCCAAAAATGCTCTTTGTGGTAATATAAATTGTCTGGAAAAACATAACCTTCGATTTCCATTGTGCAAAATCCCCCTTTCTTTTTTTATGGCTATATACACTAAAGGTAATAGAATAACAAGTCTTTTTTAAAACTTCTTCTTGACAAATTAACACCATAATGATAATGGGATGTAAAAAAAATCACAAGTACTTTTCTTAAATAAAAATATTAATTCCTTCTCCCGTTTTTAAAAGCGTGGGTTGGGATTAAGAGAGGGGTGGGTTTATGACAATTAGTAAATGGATGACAGCAGGAACGGTTCTTAAAATGATGGCCATGCATTACCCTGATAAGCAAGGGGCAGGGGATAAGTTTAGGAAGGTGACTTTCAAAGAATGGAACGAAAGGAGCTGCCGGTTAGCTAACGCATTAACAAAATTGGGGGTTAAAAAGGGAGATCGGTTTGCGATATTGGCTTACAACTGTGTTGAATGGTTAGAGATTTATGCAGCGGCTGCAAAGGCTGGACAAATTACTGTCCCAATTATGTTTCGTCTTGCACCTCCTGAAATGGAATATGTTGTGAACCATGCAGGATGTAAGGCTTTTTTAGTTTCAAAAGATTTTGTTCCAGTGGTCAATTCCTTTCGTAATAAACTTCCTTCTATCCCGCCAGAAAATTATGTTTATTGGGGAGATGATCCAACACCAGAGGGTTATCAATCTTATGAGAAGCTTATTGCGCAGGCTTTTCCTGAGGAGCCCGATGTGATTGTCGATGGAGAGGATGTCTGGAATCTAATGTATACCTCTGGAACCACTGGCAAACCTAAAGGGGTCGTCAGGACTCATGAAAACAATCTCGCCCAATACGTTCTCAATGCAATGAATACAGGCATCAGGCCAGATGATTGCGTGATGCTCGTCATGCCTATGTGCCATATCAATTCAATCTATTATTCATTTACCTATACCTATTGTAGTGCAAGGGTTTTTGTCTACAATATGATCAGCTTCGATCCAGAAGATCTGCTGAAGACGATTCAGAAAGAGAAGATCACTTTCACTTCCCTTGTTCCGACGCACTACATCATGATTCTTTCTCAGCCGGACGAGATCAAAAAGAAATATGATGTGAGCTCGATGCGACAACTGCTGATCTCCTCCGCTCCCGCCCGTAAAGATACCAAAATGGCCATCATGGATTATTTCAAGAATGCAGAACTCTGGGAAGCCTATGGTTCGACAGAAGCAGGTCTCGTGACACTCCTCAGACCCGAAGAGCAATTTAAGAAGTTGGGTTCTATTGGAAGGGAGATCTGGGGATCAGACCGGATTAAGATTTTAGATGAGAATGGTAAAGAGGTGCCGGATGGACAGGTGGGAGAGCTTTATTCACGGACTCCCCATGTCTTTAAAGAATATTGGAAGGATCCGGAGAAGACAAAATCGGTTTTCCAAGGAGAATGGTTCTCAGCAGGAGATATGGCTTACCGGGACCCAGATGGATACTATGTCTTGGTGGATAGAAAGGCGAATATGATCATTAGCGGAGGCGAAAATATCTTCCCTTCAGAGGTAGAGAATCTTATGGGATCCCATCCTGCAGTAAAATATGTGGCTGTGATCGGGATTCCCCATGAAAAATGGGGAGAGTCAGTGAAGGCAATCGTAACCCTCCATGCGGGAAAAACAGCTACCGAGAAAGAACTCATCGACCATTGCCGGGGGAAGGTTGCAGGGTATAAAATTCCGAAATCCGTCGACTTCATCAAGGATGAAGAGATGCCCATGACCCCGACTGGGAAGATTCTGCATCGTATTTTAAGGGAGAAGTATGGGAAATGGAGTGATGTGAAATAACCTTCCTCCCTTGAGATAGTTCATGAAGGCCCAAGTGAATGATCCTTGGGTCTTTTTCTTAAATTTTTTCTTGCAAAATGCTTTTTGATGAGCTATGTTTATAAATTCCAAGGGCGCAAGAAAACCCCTTGGTTTCATTTTGTTAGGGTGAAATGAAAAGGAGTATTGCATGCTGAGAAGTTTAAAGTGGAAGCTCATCCTCTACACGGCGGTCACCATTTTCGCTATTCTTCTTCTCTTTCCGACCGTGATTTCTCAGTTACCTCCATGGTTCACTAAAGTCATTCCAACAGATAAGATCCGCCTGGGCCTGGATCTCCAAGGAGGCATGTATCTTCTCCTCCAGGTGGAGGAAGAGAAGGCGGTAGAGAGTTATGTTGAACAGGTGAGAAGCAATCTAGCTGATGCTCTAAAAGAACAGGGGATTCCGGCCGGAAAGGTGGATCGAGAAAAAGAGACAATTGTCTTAGAGGTTTCTGGATCCAAAGAGAGGGTGGACAATCTTTTTAGCCAACGGTTTCCCATGCTCCACGAAAAGGCCTCCTCTGGAGAGGGAGGGATATGGAAGTATCAACTTGTTCTCGACAGCAGGGATGTGGAGAATACGAAGAGGCATGCAACCGAACAAGCCCTCGAAATCATCCGAAATCGAATTGATCAATTTGGTGTTTTGGAACCTGAAATCACGCGGCAGGGAATGAATCAAATCCTCATTCAGCTTCCGGGCGTCAAGGATCCTGAAAGGGCAATCAATCTTATTGGAAAGACAGCTCTTTTGGAATTCAAGCTGGTTGATGATGAAGGAAACCTTGAGGAGGCATTAAAGGGGAATGTCCCCCCCGGAGATATCATCCTGTATCAGAGATCTGTGGATCCCCAGACAGGAGCTGCGCGAAGGGTCCCCTACCTCTTGAAGGAAAAGACGCTCATGACGGGTGACGTGATCAAGGACGCGCGGGTGGCCCTTGACTCCCAATTCCATGAGCCCTATGTGGCGATCGAACTTAATGATATTGGAGCAAGACTTTTCGAGCAGATTACTGGCACAAATGTAAAAAAGCGACTAGCGATCATCCTGGATAATAATGTCTATTCTGCCCCTGTGATTCAGGAGAGGATTGCCGGAGGAAGGGCACAGATCACCGGGCGTTTTGATACAAAAGAAGCAAGCGATTTAGCCATTGTTCTCAGATCAGGTTCACTCCCTGCTCCTGTAAAGATCATTGAACAGAGGACCGTAGGACCCTCTCTTGGACAAGATTCCATCCACAAAGGGATTATCTCTATATTGTTGAGTGCGATTGTCGTAGCCATTTTCATGGTCCTCTACTATCGGTATTCGGGCTTGATTGCCGATTCCGCTCTCATCCTGAATGTGATATTGACACTGGCAGCTTTGGCTCTTTTCCGGGCGACCTTAACCCTTCCTGGCATTGCCGGTTTAGTCCTTACCATTGGAATGGCCGTCGATTCCAATATCCTGATTAATGAGAGGATTAAAGAGGAGTTAAGGTTAGGAAAGACGGTTCGCTTAGCCATCGATCAGGGCTACCATCGTGCCTTCACTGCCATTTTCGATTCCCACGTAGCTGCCCTGATTTCAGGGGTTATTCTCTACCAATTCGGAACCGGACCGGTCAGGGGATTTGCCGTGACGCTGTGTATCGGTCTCTTGGCTAACCTCTTCACAGCTGTTTTTGTTTCAAGGTTGATCTACGATATTATCACACTTAAGTTTGCGATTAAACGATTGAGCATCTAAACGGTAGGCAGGAACTTTCATATGGAATTGATTCGACCGGGTACCCATTACGATTTCATAGGGATGAAGAAGATTACCCTCTGGATTTCAATGCTGGCCATCCTTGTGACCATTGGCTCCATTCTTTATCATGGCGGGTTGAGGAACGGGGTCGATTTCGCAGGGGGAGCAGTGATACAGGTGAAATTCCCGAAGCCTGCTGACATCTCGGAGGTCCGAAGTGCTTTAGATACCTCTGGCGTGAAGGAAGCAGTGGTTCAAAACTTCGGAGGAGAGAACGAATTTTTGATTCGTGTAGAGAAGAGTTCAGAAGATCTGGAGGCCGTATCCAAAAGGATACAGATAGCTCTCCAGGAGCACTTCAAAGGCAAGACTCCGGATATACAAAATGTCCAGGTTGTTGGCCCGATGGTTGGGAAAGATTTGAAGCAGAAAGCAACCTGGGCGGTAGTGCTCTCGCTCTTGGGGATTATGGTCTATATTGCCTTTCGATTCCATAAGTTTTCCTACGGACTTGGCGGTGTGATCTCCTTGTTTCACGATATCATCGTGACCTATGGCGCTATCTCTCTCCTGAATCTGGAATACAATTTGTCCCTCATGGCGGTCATCCTCACCATCATCGGTTTTTCAATTAACGATACGATTGTCATTTTTGATCGGGTCAGAGAGAATATCAAAAAGATGAGAAAAGAGGACCTGGTGACGATTTTCAATGAAAGTATCAATGAATGCCTCGGGCGGACAATCCTCACCACGGGAACGGTCATGATATCGGTGCTGATCCTCTTCTTCTTTGCCGGGCGCGTCCTCCATGAGTTTACCATTGCGCTCATTGTTGGCATCATTACCGGGACTTATTCTACCGTCTATATTGCGAGCCCAGTCGTCCTTTTCTGGGAGGAGCACATTACGAGCAGAAGAAAGAGAAGATAGGGCGCAATTCTTGACATAAAACGAAACGATGTATTAAATAGATTGGATAGCCAAAGGTGGCAGAATGAAGACCTATCAAGCGAAAAAAGAAGAATTAGGATATAAGTGGTACCTGGTGAATGCCGAGGGTAAGGTTTTGGGGAGACTGGCTACAGAGTTGGCAAAGATATTGAAAGGGAAGAATAAGCCCACCTATACCCCCCATGTGGATACAGGGGATTTTGTTATTGTTGTCAATGCAGGGAAGGTGACGTTAACTGGAAAGAAGATGAAAGACAAGATCTACTATCATCATACTGGTTATCCCGGTGGGATTAAAGAGATGAATGCTGAAAAGCTCTTGGCGAAAAAACCCACGGAGATGATCCGGATGGCGGTGAAGGGGATGCTTCCTAAAAATAGTTTGGGCCGTCAGATGCTTCGAAAGCTGAAGATCTATGCAGGCCCGAACCATCCCCACGAAGCTCAAGAACCTATTTCACTCGAGATTTAAAAAGTTTTTAGATAAGGAGAGAAGAAAGTGACAGAACCAATTTATGCTACAGGCAAAAGAAAGACATCCATCGCAAGGGTTTGGATTGAACCCGGGGAAGGAAAGTTTGTTGTCAACGAGAGAGCATTGAAAGAGTATTTCGGGAGAGAGACTAGCGAAATGGTCGCACTTCAGGCCTTCGATATTACAGGAACCCGAAATCAGTTCGATGTAACCATTAATGTACATGGAGGAGGGGAATCCGGGCAGTCCAGTGCTATCCGCCATGGGATTGCAAAAGCCCTTCTTCAATATAATGCCGATTTTAAAGATGTTTTGAAAAAGGCTGGATTTCTCACACGTGATTCAAGGGTCAAAGAGCGGAAGAAATACGGGAGAAGAGGAGCCAGGCGAAGACCACAGTACTCTAAAAGGTAATTCCATGACTCTATCGATCCGGTTTAAAAAGGGAGGTCATGGCACCTCCTTTTTTTTTAAGCTATGCACATGGTAATCATTGGAGGAAATCAGATGAAGACGAAAGTGGGTATCATTGGAGCAACAGGATACACGGGATTGGAACTCCTCCGCCTTCTCCTTCATCACCCTCAGGTGGAGGTCACCGCACTGACCTCACAGAAATATGCTGGAGTTCCAATTGACCAAGTCTTTCCATCCCTGATGAAACATCTCCAGTTGAAGTGTGAAGAACTCACGGTTGACCAAATTTCAAAAAAGACAGATTTTATTTTTACAGCAGTTCCTCATAAGACCGCCATGGAAACCGTCCCATTATTTTATCGGCAAGGGAAGAGGGTGGTCGATCTGAGTGCAGACTTTCGATTTAAAGATGCTGGCGTCTATGAACGATGGTATCAAAAGCATACGAGTGCAGATTTACTCCCGGAATCTGTTTATGGTCTCCCTGAGCTCCATCGAGAGAAGATTCGTAATGCAAAAATTGTTGGGAACCCAGGATGTTATCCAACCGGAGCATTGATAGGCCTCATCCCTCTGGTGAAGAAGGGGATGGTCTCCCTGGAAAATATTGTGATCGATTCTAAATCCGGGGTCAGTGGCGCGGGGAGAGACGTTGTTTTGGAGTCGCTTTTTTGTGAGGTCAATGAAGGGGTAAAGGCCTATAAAATATTTGAACACAGACACCTCCCTGAGATCGAGCAGGAATTGAGCCAGATGGCTCAGAAGGAGATCAGAGTTACCTTTGTTCCTCATCTCATCCCGATGGATCGGGGAATCTTGTCCACCCTCTATGTCCGGCTTATAAAAAAGCTGAAGACCGAAGAACTACTCAATGCTTTTCAGGATCATTACCGAGGCGAACCCTTCATCCGAGTTTATCCAAAAGGGAAACTTCCCAACACAAAGGATGTGAGGGGTTCCAATTATTGTGATATTGGCGCTGTGGTAAGTGAGCCTGATGAACGGGCCGTTGTCGTTACAGCGATTGATAACTTGGTCAAGGGAGCTTCCGGCGAAGCAGTTCAAAATATGAATATTATGCTGGGATATCCTGAGACTATGGGACTTGATGTATTGCCTCTTGCTCCATAATACGAAGACTGCATAGAGCAAAGAGCATAGCGCATAGCGTCATTGCTAATTCAAACCTCATAACTTATTAGTCATAACTCATAATACTCCACCCTTAACTCTTCTTTTCTTTCCATTTTACATCCTGAAAAGATTTTGTTAGATTATTTTCAAAAGAAAAGGCTCACCTATTTTCTTTTATAGGAACGTAAATGAAACCCTTGACTCCCGTGATCAAACAATATCTCCAGATTAAGAGTCAATATCCGGATTCCATTCTTTTCTTCAGGATGGGGGACTTCTACGAGATGTTTTTCGAGGATGCCCGCGTGGGTTCTCGAGAACTCGACATTGCCTTAACCTCAAGGAATAAGGGTCAAAAGGATAGTGTCCCTCTGTGCGGGATTCCTTATTTTACTGCCGAAACGTATATCTCCAAACTATTACAGAAAGGATATAAGGTTGCCCTCTGTGACCAGGTAGAAGACCCAAAGCTTGCAAAAGGGATTGTCAAGCGAGAAGTGGTCAGGGTTTTTACTCCAGGCCTGGTGGTCGATACAATTCAATTGGGAACTGGAGAAAATAATTACCTGATGGGGTTCTATGCAGAGGGAGAGGTTTTCGGGCTTGCCTTTTTGGACATTTCGACGGGTGAATTGAAAGCCTGTCAAATCTCAGGATTTGAACCCTTTCTGAGCGAATCCCTTCGAAACGAACCCAAAGAAATCTTATCCCTCAAGAGATTTCAGGAACACTCCTTCTTTGAAGAATTTAAAAAGAATTTTGAGAATCGTTTGATTACCTATTTAGACGATCCAAAATTCGATGCCATCCCTTCTTTGGATGAGATGGAGCGAAATTCATTCCTCCAGAAAGCGCCTTTAGCTGCCCAAGCCGTAGCCATGGTTCTTCACTACGCAGAGGAGAACCAAAAAAAACCGCTCTCCTACATTCACCCCCTCTCTTTTTATCAGGTACAGGATTTTATGGTCATCGATGAAGTGACAAAGAGAAATTTAGAACTGACGCAATCCCTTTTTGAGCAGGGCAAGAGGGGTTCCCTCTTCTGGCTTTTAGATGAAACGATAACCCTGATGGGAAGTCGGACATTGAAACAGTGGTTAAATTATCCCCTGATAGATATCAAGGAGATCGAGCGCCGTTTGGAAGGGGTTTCTGAACTGAAAGAGAAAAAGATCGAAAGGAAGCAGCTGAGGGAGTCTTTAGGAGGAATTCAGGATATCGAAAGATTGACCTCACGGATTTTCCTTGGACATGCCAATGCTCGGGACCTTATCGGATTAAAAAATTCACTCCAAAACTTACCCATTCTCAAAGCAAATCTCCAGCCTTTTGACGCCTCCATCATCGAAGAGTTCGCATCAGAAATCGAAAATTTTGATGATCTTTATCAACTCCTCGAATCTTCCATAGTGGATCATCCACCCCTAACGATTAAAGAGGGGGGAATCATCAAACCGAGCTATAACAAGGAATTGGATGAATTAAGAGAGATTGGTCGGGAGGGGAAGGGATGGATCCTTCACCTGGAAGCAGAGGAGAAGAAGAAGACAGGAATCTCCTCTTTGAAGGTCCGATATAATCAAGTCTTTGGTTATTATATTGAAGTGACTAAAAGCAATCTTCACCTTGTCCCAGACCATTATATCAGAAAACAGACTTTGGTGAATGCCGAACGGTTTATCACCCCAGAGCTCAAGGAATTTGAAACCAAGGTGTTGGGAGCTGAAGAAGCGATCTGTCAATTAGAATACCGGCTCTTCGAAGAAATTCGTAAAAGAGTCTCAGATGAAACGCCGAGGCTTCAAAAAACGGCTTCAGCCATTGCGATCATTGATATCCTGGGTTCCATGGCAGAGATTGCTGATCGGTATGACTACGTCCAGCCCGTTGTGGATGAAGGGGATGAGATAATGATTCGTGATGGGAGACATCCTGTCCTGGAGAGAATGGGACTTTCTGAAAGATTTGTTCCCAACGATACTCAAATGAATACCCAAGAGCATCAAATTCTCATTATCACCGGGCCCAATATGGCAGGCAAATCAACCTATTTAAGACAAGTGGCCCTTATCATTTTAATGGCGCAGATGGGATGTTTTGTCCCGGCAAGCGAAGCAAAGATTGGAGTGGTGGATCGGGTCTTCACACGGATTGGCGCTCTGGACAATATCATGAGGGGACAAAGCACTTTCATGGTAGAGATGATGGAGACAGCTCGCATTTTAAATCAGGCTACCTCGAGGAGTCTTGTCGTTTTAGATGAGATCGGAAGAGGGACCAGCACCTATGATGGATTGAGCATTGCCTGGGCAGTAGCTGAACATCTCCACGACCATCCCTCGCTCAGGCCGAAGACCCTTTTTGCGACACACTACCATGAATTGACGGAATTGGCCCTCACAAAAGAGAGGGTTAAAAATTATAATGTGGCAGTAAAGGAGTGGGGCGGGGAGATTATCTTTCTCAGGAAAATTGTGGAGGGAGGAACCAATCGGAGTTATGGTATTCAAGTGGCGCGACTGGCAGGCCTTCCCCAAAAGGTGATCGATCGGGCAAAAGAGATCCTTTCCAATTTGGAGAAAGGCGAATTGGATGCCATGGGGATGCCGAAGATCGCAACGACAAAGATGGTGACCTCGAAGCCCAAACCTCCCCTACAACCTTCCCTCTTTGTTCAGCCTGATCCCATCCGATCTGAGTTGAAGAAGATCAAGACTAATCAGTTGACCCCTCTTGAAGCTTTAAATATTCTGGATGAGTTGAAGAAAAAAGCCGAGAAGGATGAATGAAAGATTCTTTTCTATTCAGCATTCCGCAATCCGTAATCCGAATTCTTGATGTGGGGCTCTGAGAGGATGATCGATTTCCCTAAGGCAAGATTGAAGATGGTGGAAGAACAGATCATCTCGAGGGGGATCAAAGATGCCAAGTTGATTACTGCGATGAAGAAAATCCCTCGCCACCTCTTCGTAGAAGAAGCCCTCCAAAACCAAGCCTACAGTGACCATCCATTGCCCATTGGAGAAAAGCAGACAATTTCTCAACCCTATATGGTCGCATTGATGACCGAGGCAATGCTGTTAACCGGGAAAGAAAAGGTTTTAGAGATCGGTACAGGATCTGGATATCAGACAGCGATTTTAGCTGAATTGTCTGAGAAAGTCTTCTCCATCGAAAGGATTCGTCCCTTGGCCATTCGGGCAAGGAAGTTACTCTATGAGTTGGGGTATTTCAATGTCGAAATCAAAATCTTTGACGGGACCTTTGGATGGATGGAAGAGAGTCCATTCGATGCGATTATCGTCACGGCAGGGTCTCCTGATATTCCCCAACCCCTGATTGATCAATTGGCGATCGGCGGAAGACTGGTCATTCCTGTAGGAGATGCGTTTGTCCAAGATTTGTTTCGGGTGACCAAGACAGAAGAAGGGATAAAAAAGGAGGACTTGGGCGGTTGTCGATTTGTCAAACTGATAGGGAAATATGGGTGGGAAGCTGAATGAGAAAATATTTTTAATGTTAATTCTTATTTCGACGGTATTCTTCTTGAATACTTGCGCTCGTCATAAGGTCCCGGTCGAAAGACTATCTCCACCTCACGGGATGAAAGGGGTTTATCATGTTGTGGAGAGACACCAAACCCTTTACCGCATTTGTAAAACCTACGGGGTTGATCTCAAAGAAGTAACCTCTTTAAATGGAATTTCGGATCCGAGTAAGATTCAGACCGATCAACGGATTTTTATCCCGGGTGCAAAAAAGCTTTTAAAAGTTGAGATTTATATTGATGATGTAGTAGCAGAACAAGGAGAAAAGTTAAAGATTGCTTATAAAAAGCTTGATTTCATCTGGCCGGTTGAAGGAAAAATCAATGATGTTTTTGAAGAGGCGGAAAGCAGAAGACATCAGGGGATTGATATCTCTTCTCCCATCGGGACACCAATCAAAGCTTCAAATGCCGGGATGGTTATCTACTCCAATAATACCATCAAGGGATATGGGAACCTGGTCATCCTTCGCCATTCCGAGGAGTATGTTACGGTTTATGCTCACAATCAAATGAATCTGGTAGAGGAGGGGATATGGGTGGAGAAGGGGCAGATTATCGGAAAAGTGGGTCAGACAGGGAGGGCCTCAGGCCCTCATCTCCATTTTGAAATTAGGAGAAATAACAAAGCTGTTGACCCAATGCTATTTTTGAAATAGACCTCCAGGGCAATCCTATTTGGCATCATTTTGTTCATCCAAATTTGTGGTACTTATTTTTGTTGACTTCAGGAAAAACAAGCGAATAATATCTCTAAAGGCATAGAAAGGAGGTGGTTTATTTTTTATAAGTCGGGTGGGATAAGATTTTAAAGACATTACCTTAAAAGAGGTGTGAATTTCTCCATGGGGATTTACTGGAGAAGAAAATGGAGGGAGGTTATGAGTCCCGAAAAACAAGTAAAAACTGTAGCTGGTGGCTGTGGACCCAACTTTGAAATTTCCGATCTGCCAGAGCCCGTACGGGATTTGACCCCAAGGAAACTTTTTGCGATTTTGGGTCCGGCTGTTATCGCCCTCGGCGGGACAATCGGTGGTGGTGAATGGCTTGTAGGTCCTTCCCTCTTCGTAAAATGGGGTCTTGCTCTTCTCTGGATCACTACCATCTCATCTACACTCCAGGTGTTCCTCAATCTTGAGATGATTCGTTACACACTCTATACCGGAGAACCGATCACAGTCGGTTATATGAGGCTTTGGCCTGGCAAGGCATTCTGGGGATGGTTCTACACCGTTATTGGATTCATCGAGCGAGCTTTGCCAGGATGGGCCATGGTCACGGCGACAGCCTTAGCTGCCGCTCAGTTAGGCAGGGTCCCAGGAGGCCCGGATAAAGGTACGGTCATCATTTGGACTTATGTCATTTTTGCCTCCTGTGTTGTCCTTGTCTCTTTGGGGCGAAAGATCGAACGGACCCTCGAGTGGGCAAATTGGCTCATGATGTTCGTGGTTCTGGGGGGACTTTTCTTGCTCGATCTCTACATCGTTCCAGCTTCGGTCTGGTGGGAAGGCATTACGGGATTTGTAAGTTTTGGATATGTGCCAAAGGGTGTTGATCTACTCCTTTTGGGTGCACTCGTCGGATATTCTGCCTATGGTGGGTTTGGTAATAACGCGATCACAAACTGGTACCGGGACAAGGGGTACGGCATGGGGCAGAAGATTGGTTATATCGCGGCCGCGATTGGTGGCAAAGTTGTTCACGTTTCACCTGTTGGAAAGGTTCCCATGCCCACAGAAAAGAACCTGTATAGCTGGAAAGGTTGGTGGAAACTTGTTGACATCGACCAGTTTGCCGTTTTCTGGTTTGGGGCCATGGCAGGAATGTTTCTTCCAGGCATCCTTTATGTTGCGGTGCTTCCAAGAGGAATGACTCTTCCAAGCTGGGGAATCGCTGCGTCTTCTGCAAGCGGTCTCATCCTAAAGCTTGGCAACTTTGGCTGGTTTCTTGCGCTCTTTTTTGGATTCTGGATTCTCTATTCCACAGCCATTAGCAATGTGGACCTTGTAGTTCGGCAGGGCACAGATATGGTGTGGTTCGCTTCCGAGCGAGCCAGGAAATGGGCAAAGCTGGACATTCGACGGATTTACTATTTCTTCCTGGCTGTGTTCATGGTCTGGGGTTGCCTTTTCATTAATATCGCGGTTCCACTCGTCGTCCTTGCAATCAGCGCCAATATTGCCAACTTTACGATGGCCCTCTCAGCAGTTCTGACCATACGGTTGAATCGGAAGTTCCTCCCGAAGGAGTATCGACCATCGTTGTGGAGGGAGTTGTTTCTTGTCGGCAGCCTTATCTTCTTTGGGTTCTTCTTTGTGGTTTTTGTTGTGTGGGTGATTATACCAAAAATCTTGTAAGTGTTTACTGGGAACGGTTAAGGTACGGCGGAAGGCCTGCCCAATCTGGGCAGGCCTTTTTATTATTGGAAGAATTAAGAAAGTATTTTTATATTTCATCCATCGGGTTTAGAGTTGGTAGACCGCCCGGGGAGATTTTTCAGGTCCTCAATCGTATCGATGTCTCTCCAGCGTGGCAGGGTATGAACCAATAGCCCTTCCTGTTTTAAAATTTTCATGGTATCTTCAAAAACCCTCTCTGTACTCCAGGGGATTCCTTCAAACACCTGAGGGGAAAAGGTTTTATCCCTGAAACCGATGAGATAATATCCGCCATCGAAGGAAGGACCGATCACTGCATCTTTTTCACCAAGTGAATTGAAAGCTTCTTCGATAAACTCGAGTGGCAGATCAGGAATATCACTTCCTATGAGGATTACTCTTTTAAAGTTCATAGAAAAAGCTTCTACGAAACCGTTCTTCATCCTTTGGCCAAGATTTTCCCCCATCTGAGGCGTGTAAAGGTAATGGTCTCCTAACCAATCTTTGAGATCGTTCAGAGAATTCTCTGGGTGAAAGCATAGATAGAAAAGAAATGTTCCTCTGTTTAAGGTTGATAACATTTCGAGCAGAAAGCGTCTGTAAAGCTTCATTGCCATCTTATCACCAATCGCAGAAGCCACCCTTGTTTTAACTTTGCCTTTTTTCGGATTTTTTATAAAGAAAAGCAAACACCGATTATCCAATACCATGCTCCTTACCAAACACCGATAAACCCTTAATATGCGGGGAAATCACCGATTCCCCATTGCAGGGCTTCAGTGACTACCCGGGTTGACCGTGCAGGCGTAACAGTGTTCTCCAAGCGCGATTTCAGGCCCAAAGTGATTAAAATCGATTTCCCAAAATTTTTTATTTTCATAACCCTTAATTCTCATACCTACCGCCAAGTTAAAGTCACAATCATAGAGGTGACCTTTATCATCAATAGAAATTAAGTTTCTGCACATCATGGAATCTAAGGTTTTTAGATTACAATTCTTTTTCAAGAGCTCCATGTATTGATCGTATTTCCCCTGTCTGGTTAGAAAATTCTTAAATCTTGTAACAGGACAATTGACCAGGAGAATCAAACGGGAAAATAAGATGCCATAATGCTCCTGTAATAAATCTTTATACTCCTTCTCCAATTGAGTCTGTTCCGGAGGAAGGTGATCCCCGGCTGGGTTATAGACAAGGTCTAACAGGAGTCCGTTTGTTCCATATCCCATCTCATTAAGTTTCTTGAGGATCCTAATACTCGAATGAAAGACGCCTTTGCCTCTTTGCCGATCGGTGGCCTCTTCAAATATTGATGGTAAAGATGCCACGACACGGACTCGATGTTTTTTATAAAGATCGGGATAAATGGAGTAATCTGGGAGTTCGAGGATAGTTAGATTGGTCCTGACGGTCAGCTTTTTACCATACTTTGAGAGTCCTTCGATAAAAAATTTAAGGTTTGGGTTTATCTCTGGAGACCCGCCGGTAAACTCAATGTTCGGGATGTTTAATCTTATTAAGGCTTTAAGTATTTTTTGAGCAGTGGAACGATCCATATTTCTCTTTCCCGAAGGTGATCCTTCCATATGGCAGTGGTAACATGTCTGATTGCAGCGATTCCCGAGATTGATTTGAACGGTTTCTATCTCTCTTTTATTAAGTTTTTGATTTTCTAAAGGCAGGTTCTGTTCCATATTTCTAATCTCCCTCTCCTTTATCTTTCATTTTGCGGCGTGCAAACTTAACCAGTACTGCCAGGAGCACACCGACCCCTGCGATCACTCCGAGGAGTGTCCATGGCATCTTCCTCTGAACGATCAATTGAATCACAGCATCCACACCCACGACATAGAGAACCGTTCCCGGCAGCATGCAGAGCCAAGACCAGAACACATATGTCCAGAAAGGAATCTTCGTCAAGCCAAATCCGTAATTAAGAAGATTGAAGGGGAAGATCGGGACGAGACGTGTGATGGCTACGATCATGGCCCCATGCTCTTCGGTCATCACATCCAGACTCTTAAACTTTTCCCTCCTGGAAAGCCAGTTGGCTATAGCATCACGGGCGAAGTATCTGGCGATTAAGAAGGCTAAGCTTGCCCCAAGGGTGGATGCCAGGCTGACAAGGATGATTCCTAATGATGATCCAAACAGACCTCCTGCGGCAATGGTGAGTGCTGAGCCAGGAATTCCAGCCACCACTCCCAAAATGTAGAGACCCACAAAAACAGCGGGTCCTAAGACCCCCAGGGATTGAATCCATCCCCTGAGGGCACCCAGCTTCTCACCTATGCCCAATACAATGGCGAGGACAAAGATGGTCACGATTAAACTGATCAACAATACCGGCCGCCACATAATTTGTTCACTTTCTCTTTGATCAACCACCTCAAGACAGGTAGGTATGTTGAAAAAACTTTACCCCGTTAGAAATAATGCCCCGCTGCTCCCTCCTGGCCAGAGGCCCTCTGGGCCGGCGGCTGCGGCGGGGTTACATTTTAGAATAATTCCGGCGCGGTTTAATGCCCCGCTGGAATTTCTAACGGGGTAAAGTTTTTGAGGGATGCCTACCTGTCCCTACCCTCATTCTGTCCCTGGACTTCTGGTCATCGGGTACTTTCCAAGTTTGCCAATGAATGGCAAGACGATTAACCATGGTAATGTTAATTTTTGGGGTTCCTTGTATTGGTCAAGACCGATGGTCATCTCTAAGTGTCCTTTTGTAGGTTGATCCCGATAGGTTCCAAACAGTCTATCCCACCATGGAAAGTTGAAGCCGAGGTTGCTGTTTGTTTCCCATCTTATCGTTGAGTGATGAACACGATGCATCTCCGGTGTCACCACTAACAGGCGAAGAAAGGAATCAATCTGTTGAGAATACCGGACATTTCCATGATTAAACATGGAAGTCCCGTTCAGTATAATTTCAAAGATCAGAACAGATACCGGAGGAGCACCAATCAGGATGACAACGATCATCTTGATACCCATCGAAAGAATGATCTCTATTGGATGGAAGCGAACCCCTGTGGTCACATCAATATCCATGTCTGAATGGTGAACCATATGGAGCCGCCAGAACAGGGGGGCGGAATGAAACATGACATGCTGAAGATAGATAGCGAGGTCAAGGATCAACACACTGAAGATGATTTTTAACAAGTAAGACAGCTCAAATTGATTGAATAGGCCCCACCCTTGTCGCTGAGCCAGGAGGGCAACACCCGCCAATGCCGTTGGAAAAACTAAGCGCACCGCAATGGAATCTATCAGGACTAGACCAAGGTTACTGAACCATCTTGTTATTTTCGATGTGGTTAAAGGACGGCGAGGCGCAATGAGTTCCCAAAGAAACATGATTACGAGAATGCCGAAAAAAGATCCAAGTCTTATCAGTAATTCATTCCTGTTGACCAGAGGGTCCATCCTTTAAGCCTCAATTCTTCTGTGGTTATCGCTCTTGTAAAAGATTGCCAGTTTATGAGGTGAAATGCCAAGGAAATAGAGAGTTTGTAGGGACCAATTTCTGAGCGTACAATAAATTACTCCCTCTTTCTCCCACCTTCTGGGAGAAGTCATCACCCGGTCATAGAAAATCCAAATCTTATTTCCAGACTTCTTAATGCGTCTCAACAATTCCACATCTTCCATTAAAGGAATCTCTTTGTAACCACCTATCTGGCTAAAATATTCCTTTCGGATAAATATAGCTTGATCTCCGAAAGGTATCCTATCCAAGCGAGAACGCAAAGAGGATAGGGTTCCAATCACCTTAAAAATGAACTTATCCGATTTTATACCCAGATCAAAAGCACCTCCCACATACTCTTTTCGTTCTATTAAGGAATTGATCTTTTTAAGGGCATGGATAGGCAGTTCTGTGTCAGCATGGAGAAAGATTAGAATCTCTCCTTTAGCCATAGAAGCCCCGGCATTCATCTGTTTTGCACGACCCCTTTCAGATGAAATCTTTATCACTTCTTTGCTATGGATAGCTTCGAAGGTGTCTTTTTCCCGACAGCCATCCACGATGATAATCTCAAAATTTTTATCAGAATCCTGGCGATTCAGGCAATCAATCAGATCATTGATCCTTTCCCCCTCATGAAATACAGGCACAATGATTGAGAATTTAATAGAATTCACAGATCGTTTTCTCCAAATCGAAGGTTTTCCACCCGTTCAAGCTGGAAGAACTCTATAAAAATAGATTAAGGTGCCATTCCATTTCCGTCAAGATAATTTTGTTTTTGAGATCTCCCTTTGGAGACTTTCCCTATCTTTTCTTTTGCATCCATTGGTATTTTGAGGTATCTTTTCTACTTAAGAAGACAATGAATAGGAGGGGATACGGAAGATTGATGCGGGTTTTGGCGATTGAGACATCTTGTGATGATACTGGGGCGGCTGTTATTTTGGATGGGAGGAAGGTCCTTTCTAATATCGTTTCTTCTCAAGTTCCCATCCATCAGAAATACGGAGGGGTTGTCCCAGAACTGGCCTCGAGAAAACATATCGAAGCGATTGTGCCCATTGTGATAGAGGCCCTGGAAACAGCCAAGGTTACGTTAAAAGAAATTGATGGCATTGCTGTGACCCAGGGACCGGGTTTGGTGGGTTCCCTTTTAGTTGGCCTCTCCTTTGCCAAATCCATAGGCTTTGCTACAGGATTACCATTCATCGGAGTCAATCACGTCGAGGCACATCTTTCAGCCATTTTTCTTGAGGAGAAACCTCCAAGATTTCCTTTCATCGGATTGGTTGTCTCCGGAGGTCATACCTCTCTTTTTCGTATGGATGGATTTGGAAAATATAAGCGATTAGGACAGACCCGAGATGATGCAGCAGGGGAGGCATTTGACAAGGTGGCTAAGCTTTTAGGTCTCGGATATCCAGGAGGACCGATCATTGATGACCTCTCAAAAACAGGGAATCCGAAGGCGATCCGATTTCCAAGGCCTGTCCTCTCGAAAAATTCCTTTGACTTCAGCTTCAGTGGACTCAAGACCGCTGTTGTCAATTATGTAAAGGCTCATCCCGAACCTCCAGGGGGTTATCCAGAAGATCTCATCAAGGATATCGTCTCCAGTTTTCAGGAGGCAGTGGTCGAGGTATTGGTGAAAAAAACAGTTCAAGCCGCTCAACAGCAGGGATTGAAAAGGATCGTTCTTTCAGGAGGGGTGGCAGCCAATCAACGCCTTCGACAGAAGATAAAGGAGGAGTCATTCGAGCAGAAGTTGAAAGTCTATCTTCCTTCTCCTTCATTTTGTACAGATAATGCCGCTATGGTGGGTGTGGTTGGATACGAATATTTAAAACGAGGGCTTCGATCACCCTTATCACTTAATGCCTTCTCCAATTTACCCCGTTAGAAATAATGCCCCGCTGCTCCCTCCGGGCCAGAGGCCCTCTGGGCCGGCGGCTGCAGCGGGGTTAGATTTTAGAATAATTCCGGCGGGGTTTAATGCCCCCCTGGAATTTCTAACGGGGTTTATCTCTCTGATTAGAATGGATACGAACTATAACTATAATAAATGCCGTTTCCCGATTTACGATCCTAATAATTTCAATGGATTACATCCTCGAATTTTTCAGGGTTTTTTAAATGGCCTCAATCTTAACCGGCAGGGTAAAAAAAAGGGGACGGGAGAAAGGAAAACTGTTGTCCCCTTTTCATTCCAATTCCCTCTTTGAAAGTCCAAACCCTCTTCTCGAGGATTCCTTCCTGAAGTCCACAACCGGACATTTTGGTAATGCATGCTTGATTTGAATCGGTAATCATCAATGTTTTTTTGACATTCAATCCCTTTTTTGTATATTTGACACCCATGCGAACAGACAGTATTTTAAGATTTCACCATTTAGCAAACATTTATTTTTTAAACATCCTTCTGAGTTATAATGAATGGAACAGGCCGATAAATTCTAATGGTTTTCTCATCTATCGTCACTTGAATGAAGAAAATATCTTTGGTATCTAATTCTTTACCAAAAATTTCCTCTCCCCAGTTCATAATAGATTTTTGGGTTATTCTTTCAGGGTTCTTTCTCCGCCCGGGGTTGCAAGGAATGCCACTCCAAGAAGTCCTCTTTCTTCCTGAGAAAAGTTCTGATCGATCCTTACGACGAGAAGGGGAAACCTGTCTACATCGAAAACTGGAAGCGTCTTGGAATCGATAAGGAAAAATTCAACCGGCTTTTAATGGAACAGTAATTTCTGTGTACAGAAGACTGGAAGCAGCTAAGTGAACGATAGATCAGACTGTAAGAGAACATCATTTTTCTGGGAAGGCCTTTTGTAGGGCGTCGGAATGATGCTGAAGGATATTCGCCGAACGGCTGCGCCAAAGCTGGAAGTTATGGCCAGACTTTCCGTTGAAAGATTGAACAGGAATCTGATGGCTCCCTTCCCACAGCTGCTTTTCAAAAATTTTATTACCTTCCGTAATCCCGTCAAACCCTTCCTTCGATCCGTAATCAAAATAGAGCCAGTAAGGGAGGTGGCTTATTCCCCTCTTCTCGATCAACGTTAAGGGATTGTTGGCATGGATATGTTTTGGGTCAAGAGAAGAACTCGAAGGAAGTCTATCGGGCTCAAGTCGTCCAAAGACCTCTAAAAATTCAGGGAGAATCATCTTCAGCATCCACTTATTCTGAAGGAGTCCGATGTCAAGAAGGCCACTCTGGCTGCTGAGGGACTGGAAAAGATCGGGATATTTTAACCCAAGTTTGATTGCTCCAAATCCTCCCATTGAAATACCACCCAGCCCTCTTCTTCCAAGCAGCCTATCCCTGTATGGGGATTGAGACTCAACATATTGGACAACTTCAAGAAAATAGGATTCGTGTTTTCCTAAGGCCCCCGGCTTCATGTAAAGAAAAGGGAAGAGCGAATAGTTCAATGCCTCTCCTGGGTAGAAGTCATCGCAACCGTTCCGATTCTTTGTCTCGGGGAAAAGCCTCTTCCCTCCATTCTGGTCAGTATAAAATCCATTGTCTCCATCAGGAAGGACGATGACCATTTTTTGAATAGGATGAAATGGATCATTCAGATCCTTCCCGGGATGGAGATTATGGGAGACAATCGATTGGGCAATCTCCCTCGGGTCATAATCTCCCTTGGCAAGGCCTCCATATCGAGCGAGCTCTTGAAACCTCATCTCGAGTGATTTCTCCAGATCTCGGTAAGTCCGGTTCTTCGAATCCGTCATCGCATAGGCGACGACAGCAATATCTTCGTGGAAAAGCCAGTGATATTCTTCCTCCTTCACCTCACAAAGAAGCCTCTTCGCCTTCTCGGGAGAGTGGACTTTCCACCACGTTCCTGTTCGATAGAAGTTATACCCATGGAGAAGAAAGAGAACTGGATATTTGGCACCGGGGTTTTGGAAAAAATCTTCTGGTAAAATAATGAAAAAACCTTTCTCCTTATCCAATTGCCTGGCAAAAAAGGTCTCGTACCG
>JBEKWN010000013.1:0-43941 GCA_049513055.1 Thermodesulfobacteriota bacterium | reverse complement strand
ATACCTTCGTGATCGCTGAGGTCAACGTCGTCTTCCCATGATCCACATGACCAATCGTCCCCACATTCACATGCGGCTTCGTCCTCTCAAACTTCGGCTTCGACATGGCTCAAACCCTCCTTATCTCCCGCAAAGATCGTTCAATCCACCTTTCCTTTGGAGCCCACGATCGGATTTGAACCGATGACCTCTTCCTTACCAAGGAAGTGCTCCACCGACTGAGCTACGTGGGCCAAAAATAAAGAAAAACCTGTCAATTAAAAAGACAGGCTGGCCGAATTATTAGCAGTTAAATTAACAATATAATTTTATCGCAATGGAGCGGGAAACGGGGATCGAACCCGCGACCCTCAGCTTGGAAGGCTGATGCTCTGCCAACTGAGCTACTCCCGCCTTTAAATAAGAAACTATCCTTACCAATGGATGATACCCAATCATTGAATTTTATTTTCGCCTTACTTAAGTCGAAACTCTTCCCGTGAAGATCAACCTTTCTACCTGTCATCTCTGACGGGGGTTGACAATGAACCACGCTTACGGCGTTTGAATTATTCAAATTGAATTTAATAATGGGTTGAATGGTTCAGACAATCGCCCGCTGGCAAGCCTGGTGGAGAGGGGAGGATTCGAACCTCCGAAGGCATCGCCAACAGATTTACAGTCTGTCCCCTTTGGCCACTCGGGAACCTCTCCGACTCTAAATCTTCATTATTTTGATTGAACATTTCCTCCTGGTACAGAAAAAGACTGGAAAATCAATGAGTTATATTAGTGGAATAAGGATCATTAAGAATTTAACTTATTATAGATAACAAAATAATTCCTTATTGTCAAGAAATTTTTTAAAATTTTTTTGGAAAAAACAAATAATTCCTTGCTCCTAACTCGCCTTATCAATATACTATATCACACGATATCCCATCTTCTCTCTTAATTTAAATCTACCCTGGGGGTGCTTGCTCTGAAAAAAGTTGGAATATTTCTTTTGACCTTTTCAGTCACTCTGTTCTTCTCTCTTCTTTATCCGACTTCAATCCCCTCCCAGGATTCCTTCCATAAAAAGATTACCCTTAAGGGTTTCGATGGCAATCCACTCACCCTTGAAAGTAAAATACCTTACAGCCCTAAAAAAACTTGTGGGGGCTGTCATCATTATGATCAAATCACCAATGGTTACCATTTCCAGCAAGGCCGGACTGATGGAACTGGTAAAATCGTCATCAGTGATACATTCGATCCCCAATATCCTTGGAGTCTGTCCTCAGGAATGTATGGGAAGTATATGGTAGCCTCTATGGATTCAAGCCAATTGGCTAAAAAAGTTAATCAACATCCCTCTGAAATTGACAAGTCCTCTTTCTCTTTTGTTCAGAATTGCGGAGCATGCCACCCAGGAGGGGGGTGGAGTGAATATGATCGGAAAGGTCAACTTTACTATAACGAAGAGGGCAAGAAGTTTGGTTATGAAGATTCAGGAGGAAGTCCTTGGCTGGATGGTGACTATACTCCATTTAGTAATGGGAATGCCAATTACGGAGCTCCCTGGGACCAAAGTGGAGTGAGCGAGGCAGACTGCCTCATCTGCCACTTAAAGGGGTATCAATGGAAAGAACGGGGTGCTACCCTTAGGGGAAAGTTTTTTAAGTACGGGCCTACGGTAGGAGCTGGATGGGCGAATATTAAACTCTCTCAGGATGAATCTGGAAATTTAAAAGCGGATGAGGTGATAGTGAATTATATTAAAAAAGAGGTGACTGATTTCGAAAATCTTCACCTTCAGATTGTAAGAAACCCCCCTGACGAGAATTGTTGGTCCTGCCATGCTATGGCCGATGGAAAAAGGAGAGGTCGTCAGTGGAGTCCAGAAACGGATGTCCATAAAGCCAGGGGCCTCCACTGTATCTCATGCCATCCAAGTGATAAGGAGCATAATTTTTCTAAAGGGAATACCATCCAGGAGACGGTAAGAAATGACTTGAACAACAGCATGTCTTCCTGCGAAGACTGCCATTACAGAGGCAAGGATAAGAAAGCGCCAAGATACAAACATCCTTTCTCGCCACGCCACTTGAAACTGATCTCCTGTCAGACCTGCCATATTCCCTTTCAGACCGCCCCGGCAGACTTGGTTTATGATTATGCCTCAAATGGATGGACCTTTATCGATGACACCTCAAAATTTCTCTCCAATGATCCTCTGGATCCCAAAAGGTCTGTCCCTGGAGTAGACCCCAATATCTGGTATCCTGCCATAACAAAATGGAAGGGTAGAATGGTTCCTGCGAAGTCATTAGCGGTCATTTATTGGGGAGACCTCGATCCAAAGACCAATGTGGTAAAACCAATCTCCCTTTGGAAGATACAGGAATTGAAAAAACCCCCTCTCAAAGATGACAACGGAGATGGAATTCCTGAAGTGAATTCTTTTGATGAAATTAAAGCCTTTTTAAAGGCACTGAAGGGGAAGGATAAATTTGGAAATCCCGTAGCCTTCCATCCCGTTTTGATGAAAGGCGGGTTTCTTTATCAGTTGAATAAAAAAGGAGAGGTGGAAAAGATGAAACACGAGCAGGCTGAAGTCCTTGACTTCTCTCTCAGCCATAATGTGGTGTCAGGACCGGAAGTCATCGGTGCCCGGGGTTGCAAGGAATGCCACTCTAAAAAATCCTCTTTCTTCTTAAGAAAAGTTCTTATCGATCCTTACGATGAGAAAGGGAAACCCGTTTATATTGAAAACTGGGAACGTCTCGGAATCGATAAAGAAAAATTGAGCCGGCTTTTGATGGATCAGTAATTTCTTAGCGAAAAGATTTCAGTGGGGATGACCCCAAGAGTCCTCCTACTGAGCCGTGGCTATTTTGTTTCACCTGTCCTTTTGATGCCGGAGCGGGAGACGACCTCCCTTCTGGCAAAGACGACCTTCCAGCAAAGGCTCTCCCTTCCTGACGTGGAGGGAGGGATTGGAGAGAATTAGGCTGTCCTGTTCTTCCAGCACGATTTTGATTAACACTGACCGAAGTATTCCTCTGTGGACTTTGCGCCACCGGGTTGGGACTTTTAACCCTTGTTTCATCCTTCAGAGGAAGGGAAATTAGATTTCTTTGCGCAAGATTTTCCTTATTAGAGTTGGACTGCTCTATTCTCCCGGATTGATCTTGATTCATAATACGCGAAGCATTCCTCTCCGAAATGGCTTGGGAATATTTTGGTTCTTTTGCATTGGGTAATTTTATTATTACAGGAGGAACAATCGGCGTATTTCTATTTTTGTTCACCTCTGGGTTAGGAGTCTGGCTTTCTCCCCTCGCTCTTTCTCTTGTTAGAACCGGAGTTGATTCCCTTTTCACTAATTTCTCTTGAGTAGTGTCTGTTTGCCGATTAGGCCGTTCAATCCTTTCAACTCGATTTCGAGCTGTTTCACTGATCGTTCTCTTCCCGGGACTTTCAGTGATTCGCTTCTGTTCAATAACTTTAGGATCTCTTTCTACGGAAGGAATATCTCTTCCTAATTCCTTTGATAAAGGCTTTCTTTCCGGTTGAACCTTTCCAACAGACTCTCTCATAAACCGTGGCGGAGTTTTCTTCCCTTCTAAGAAAACGGGTTTTTCTGTTGGGGGGCCCGATACCTTGGCCGGTTGCAGGAATGGATTCTCCACCTTTGTGATCCTTACTGGATTTCTTCTAAAAAAAGAATCTCTATGGACTGTCACGACAGCATCCTTGACTCGCGCATTGATATAGACGTTTTCCTGAATGTTGATTTTGACTTGGTTGATATTTTCGCTTTGAGGACCATAGTATCGATTCCCATAATAAATTTCACCTGGAGCCAGCGGAACCCACGAAACATGAGTGGGAGCAATGTTCCATGCTACTGCTCCCGGATTCCAAATGGTAGCATGACGAACTGGAGGCACCCAAGCCCACCCATGATTGTGTGTATGAACCCATCTTCCATAATGGAAAGGAACCCATCCCCACGGTTCGCGAGGGACCCAGCAATAAACCCCTCTTCTCCAGGCCCAGTAACCATACTGGAAAGGTGTCCACCCCACAGCGACTGTTGGGACCCATACGTATTGATATTCAGGTGTATAGACCCATCGGCCATTCCTCTCCATTTCATATCCATAGGGTTCAAGTTCTGGAGGGAGATATTTTTGGGCATATGTTCTTTGAAGGAGTTCATCATCTCTTGCTTCATTCCACCGATCCCACTCGTCCCTTCCATAAAATTGAGCTACCTGTGCAGAACCCCCTTCACTTGCAACGAGAGTCCTTCCTTGAACGATTGGGATAGTTCTTCCATCCCTCTTGAATTCGACACTCCCTTCCAGAACGGAAATTCTTGCCTCAGAGGTAGTGAAGTATACCCGAAATCTTGATGGAACGTAGGATGAAAGAACTCCATAAGGAAGATCGACATATAAGGAGGAAGCCTCTCCACTGATCGGACGGTAATTCACATAAATTTTCCCTTCCATCTGATTGAAATGGAAGAATGCCTTTCCCTGGTCGAAGCCTAAGCAAACAATATCTAACTGGGATTCCTCACCCACCCTCACATAAGTTCCATCTTGAAACTGGAGTTCTGTCCTCCCATCCTGTTCGGTCAAAATCCGATCTCCATCAGCAATGGGAAAGTTGACGACGGCTTCTGTCCATTCTCCTTCATCCATTGCCTGGACGAACACCTGACCTTGTACGAGACTGATTCGGCCTTCTCCTAACTCTGGTTCTGAAGCAAAGGATGAAGAGAATAAAAAAGACAGGGAAAGCATCAAAATGGAACTTAAAATTGCTATTTTTGTTTTATTCATGTGAATCACATCCTTCCTTTTCTTACCTTTTGTCTATTTAGACGAGGAGGATAGGGAAAATATTCAGAATATACCGGTCACCGTTCCAAGGAGTTTGTTCTCCCATACCGGTGATAGGACGAGAACAAGAATTTCATTTTTCTAAGAGGACTTTTTGAAGTACATCGGAATGATGTTGAAGGATATTCCCCGACCGGCTGCGCCAGAATTGGTAGTTATGTCCAGAATCCCCATTAAAAGGTTGCACGGGAATCTGATGATTTCCTTCCTTGAGCAACTTCTCAAAATTTTTGTTCCCTTCTGTAATCCCGTCAAACCCTTCCTTCGATCCGTAATCAAAATAGAGCCAGTAGGGTAACTGGTTTATTCCCTTCTTTTTAATCAGGGTTAAGGGATTGTTAGCCTGAATATGTTTCGAGTCGAGAGAAGAACTAGAAGGAAGTTTATTGGGTTCAAGGTGACCGAACACCTCTAAAAATTCAGGGAGGATCATCTTCAGCATCCACTTATCTTGAAGGAGTTCGATGTCAAGAAGCCCGCTCTGGCTGCTCACGGACTGGAAAAGATGGGAATGTTTTAGACCAAGCTTTATCGCTCCAAATCCTCCCATTGAAACACCACCTAGACCCCTTCTTTGAAGAAGCCTCTCCTTGTATGGAGATTGAGACTCAATGTATTGAAGAAGTTCAAGAAAATAGGATTCATGTTTTCCCAGGGCTCCCGGTTTCATATAGAGAAAGGGGAAAAGCGAATAGTTCAAGGCCTCTCCCGGATGGAAATCATCGCAAGCCTTCCGATTTTTTGTCTCAGGGAAAAGCCTCCTCCCCTCATTCTCATCGGTATAAAATCCATTATCTCCATCAGGAAGGATGATGACCATTTTCTGAAGGGGATGGAATGGATCGTTCAGATTCCTCTGGGGATGAAGGTTATGGGAAACAATCGATTGGGCAATCTCCTTCGGGGAATAATCTTCCTTGGCAAGACCTCCAGACTGAGAGAGTTCTTGAAACCGCATCTCCAGCGATTTCTCCAATTCTCGATAAGTACGATTCTTCGAATCCATCATCGCATAGGCGATGACAGCAATATCTTCATGGAAAAGCCAATGATATTCTTCCTCCTTCACTTCACAAAGGAGCCTCTTTGCTTTTTCAGGAGAGTGGACTTTCCACCAAACTCCTGTTCGATGAGAATTATATCCATGGAGAAGAAAGAGAACTGGATATTTGGTGTTAGGGTTTTGGAAAAAATCTTCTGGCAGGATGATGAAAAAACCTTTCTCCTTATTCAATAGAGTAGAAAAAAAGATCTCATATCGAACCAGGTACTGATACGTTTGGGATGCCTTTGGGAAAAGGAAATAGGAAAACTCTGGATCTTCAGAACAGCAGGGGGATTGAGCACTGGAGACTACAAGGGGTTCTATGAAGAAGACAAGGGCGCAAAGGCCCATCACCAAGAACAAATACCATCTTGTAGATTTCATCGAAACCAATATATCTTCAAAAAAGATTCATTACAACAATAAATGACTCTTCTTCACCCCAATTAGAAAAATGGATCAAACCATTAAAATCATTTGCTCATTACTTTTAATTGGTTTAAATTAATAAAAACAGGGTGGGGTCATAAAATAGAATATTTCTCCTGTCTAAGACCTTGAAATGTTGTCATAAAGGAATAGAATCATAAATTTATAAAGGAGAAAAAGAGATGGAGAGAGGTTTAGAGGCAATGGAGGCGATCTTCAATCCAGAATCTGTTGCGATCATCGGGGCTTCAGACAATCCAGGCAAGTTAGGCTCTCATGTCATGAAAAGTCTGACTCAAGGGAGATATCCAGGCAGAATCTATCCTGTCAATCCAGGGAAAGATAAAATCCTGGGAATCAAAACCTACCCCTCCCTTTCCCAGGTCCCTGATACCGTTGATTTATCCATCATCGTCCTTCCAGCTGAACAGGTCCCCAGAATAATAAAAGAATGTCAAGAAAAGAATGTTAAGGGAATCGTCCTCATCACCGCTGGATTCAAAGAAATCGAAGATAAAAGAGGAGAGACATTACAGAGGGAGATAACAGAATTGGCATACCAATCCGGCATCAAGATCATTGGCCCGAATACCTTCGGAATTGTAAACCTCCATCTTCCCCTTAATGCATCGTTTACGCCGGAATTCTCCTTGGTGGAGAAAGGAGGAATCAGTTTTGTCAGCCAGAGCGGAGGGATGTCTCATCTGATGGCTTTTCTCTCTCTTCAAGACAAGGTTGGATTTAGTAAAATCATCGGATTAGGAAACCGCTGTAATGTGGATTTTGCAGAAATGGTGGAATATTTAATCAAAGATTCTCAAACTAAAGTAATCGCCATGTATATGGAGGGGATCGATCATCCAAAGAGATTGATGGAGGTGGCTAAAAGAGGAAATCGGGAAAAACCTATTCTTGTTTACAAAGTCGGACGCTCCTCTACAAGTGATAAGGCTTCTCAGTTTCATACGGGCTCCCTCGCAGGAAAACATGAGATCTATGAAGGTGCTTTTAAACAGGCCGGGATTTTAACGGTGGGAAGTTCGGAAGAACTTCTGGATGCGGCAAAGGCTTTGACCATGTGTCCACTCCCCGAAGGAAACAAAGTGGCTGTGCTTTCGGGTCAGGCCGGACCCGGGATGGCGGCCTGTGATGTGTGCGAGATGGAAGGGTTATTGGTTCCTCCCTTTTCTGCAGAAACCCAAAGGAGGGTGGAGGAGTTGCTTCCTCCTCTTGCCATCAGGACAAATCCTGTAGATATGGGACCTGCATGGTATGACTCAGAGGCAATCAAAGGAATTGTACAGACTGTTCTGGAAGATAAAAACATTGATGCCATTCTCCTATGCATCATGTTCGCTTCAGCCAATCGGTCTGCTGTAGGAATATTAACTGATCTGCTACTGCAAAGAAGAACAAACAAACCTATCTTATGCTGTTTTTCTTCCCCGGCAGGAATCTGGGACGATGAAATTAATCGGCTTGAAAGATCAGATATTCCAAATTATCCCACCCCGGAAAGGGCTGCTAAAACACTTATTAACCTTTTTCGGTTTAAAAAGGTGAGAGAGTAAAAGTGTATTGAGGAAGAAGAATGGATTTTTTTAATTCCCTTCTGATACGAATCACCTTGGCAGTGATCGGAGGAATCTTCTATGCTTTTCTCACCTATATGACCGTCATGTTCCTTAATCTTTCTTACGAATTTGTCATCATCGCTGCAGTTTTTGTCTACCTTTTTTACCTTAGCTCAAGGCTTCTTCTCCTCTTCTCTGGAATCAACTCCCCCTATTATTCAAAAGGAGGAAAAGGACCTTCAAAAACACCCACTAAAAAAAATTCTTTTTACACCACGGCCCAATGGGTCGGTAAATTCTATCACCATCATGACATTGCTCTTTTTGTTTTTCTGGGTATCGTATCCATTGTTTTTCTCATCTCCCTCGTCATGGATGGGTTAGGGGAAAAACCTTTTGGAGATACCATCCAAAATTTGTGGAATGCTTTACTTCCAATACCCTGATAGAAGAAAAAAATAAATTTTGTTTTATGTTTATCTTTTTGATATCATTGAGAAAAACCCAACTGGATTTCAGAAACAGGGTCGATCATAAAAAGGATTATCTAGAAAAGGATAGGTAGACATTATTAATGAGTTGATTGGAAAACATAGATTAAAGTGGAAGAAAATGGATGAGGATCTTTTAAATCAAATCAATGGAAAGTGGATGAAGTCTGGCGATCTCATTATTGATTTGTCCAGCTTCCAAAATGGATTCGAGAAGGAGATGAAAAGATACCGCCAAGAAATATGGGACTATATTCAGTATCGTGAAAGTCTTGTAAGATGGCCGATGGCTAACGAAAAGATAAAAATGGGCGTAAGCCTAAATCATGGGTAATTTATCATCAACGGAGAGCATGGCAGGTTACAATCTCTGGATGAGATAAATAAAAGTAGGAAGACGGCTTTGGGTTTTTAATTTAAGAAACTTCCTTAAAAGTTCCCTTTTACTTTCCTTATCTCTCATCCCTTCATCCATAAGTGGAGACAGATAGACAGCCCCTTTGTTGTGAGAAAGATTCAATCTCCTTCTGGTCAACTCTAAAAGGGAAGGTAAATGACCTGGAGGAAGGTCTTTCCCCAAAACGAAGTTCGAAGTCACTTCGATCTTTTCATACCTTCTGTTGATATCTAAAATCCTTGTAAAAGCCTCGCGAACCTTTTCAACAGAAACAGGCTTCTTCAATGCCTCCAAGGTTGTTGGATCATTCGATTCAAGTCCTATGTTGATATAAATAGAAAAAGGGAGATTGTTGAGTGACTCAAAGAGCTTCTCTTCAGAATGGATCATGGAATCAACGCTCCCGAAAAGAAAAAGACAGGTTCCTCTTAAATAAGAATATTCAAATTCAAATATTTCGTAGGCGTTTTTTGCAGCCAACTCAAGGAGCTCACGTCCGGCGGAAAGAGCGTCATGCTGTCCCAAAAAAATGGCATTATAGTTGTGAAGATCCTGCGCATAAAACCGTTTTAAGTTTTTAATCTGTCTTAGTATGTCTTTGGGAGTACGAGGAGCGAAATCTTGTCCTGTTTTCACTCGGCAAAAGCCGCAGTTGTATAAACACCCATCCGCCACGATGATGGGAATGACTTCATAGTCCACATGCCGGGTATCAGGGGGAAGAACAGTAACCTGCCCATTAATGAGATGATGCAATTGATCTGATCTTAACCCCAGAACCTCTTCATCATTTTTGATGATACGAATTAGAAAATCTTTGAGGCTCTTTGGCTTAGCACCTGGAATCATTTTTTTTATTTTCTCCTGCAGCAATTGCCAAGACTTCATGGCAGAATTTACGGTATCGCCGCCAAAAGGATTGTTGTCAATAATGGAGTTACTTGGATAGGAAAGATATGGGAAATAATATTCACCAAAGTAGTCGTAAATATCCTTATAATCGCCAGCAGAGTAGTATATCCAATCATTACCTACGGTTCGCTTCAGCCATTCTACTAAATGTGGCCAGCTCTCACCTAGTCCTTGAATATATTTGATTTCTCCATTCAGATTAAATTGAAAAATGGTATCCGGAGTTTTTATCTCTGAAAAACAGCCGTAGCGGATCGGAAAGCTGACCTTGGAAAACTCCCGTGATCCTTCCTTGTCAAGGGTGATGATGAGATGATCAAGCTGATAGGATTTCATGGAACAATCTCTGCGGAATTTTAGACCAGTGTAAACTCAATAGGGTGTTTTTTCAAGCCCCACTTTTGTGGTATGATTAGCTGCGACAAAAGGTGGCTGAAAAAGAATGCCTTATTGATCCAAGGGCGAAAGCTGAAAGGAGAAAATCTATGAAGGGAAAAATTAAAGAATTTGTTTTAGGTTTAGGGGTAGATGATGTGGGGATTGCTTCGGTTGGAGACTACAAGAGTTCAAGGTCACAGGACTTGCAGGGAATTTTCCCTGGGGCCAAATCACTGGTGGTCCTCGCCTGTAAAGAACTTTCAAACTGCGAGAGTGAAAATATGCAAATAGCCACAGGTGGAAGGCTGGATATATTAGAATTTGCACGTTCTTCCAATTACAGGGTTGCGCGCTTCTTGGAAAGGGAACTTAAGGCCAAGGCGATGACCGTACCCCCTTCTTATCCTTTGTATATGAGCTACGAAACAAAAGGGACATTGGGAGATATTTCTCTGCGTCATGCTGCTATTGCCGCAGGTCTTGGTAAATTTGGCCGTCATAACCTGGTGATTCATCCCAAAATGGGCTCCAGAGTAGTTTTTACGGCGGTCATCACAAACCTGGATCTGACCTCAGACCCTCCTGTTACCGAGAAACTCTGTACGGATTGTAATATCTGTGTCGAAAATTGCCCTGCGCATGCGCTGGATGAAGAAGGTAAAACCGATAACATGAAATGTCTCAAAATTAGTCAACCCTATGGCATTGGAGGCGCTATCCGTTTCTGGACAAAATTTGCGGAGAGTACACCAGAAGATCAAAAGAAGATGGTGAAAGATGTGAACTTCTGGCGTTTATACCAGGCTGGCTCGATTGGATTCCAATATTTCTGTTTCAATTGCATGAAGTCCTGCCCAATCGGTCAGTAATGGGGTTTATAGAGAGAAATAGAAGAGTTGCATTTTAATCTTTAATAATTGTCTGTACTCCTATGCTCCCATCCTGAACGTTCAACCCTACTTCGAATCAAATAAAAAAATTCTTCGGAACCAAATCAGGCCCATTGTTGTCTTTAATTAATAAAATCTAAAAAAGGAGGCTTCCAATGAAAAAGTTAGTCGTTTTAATCACTCTCATCTCTTTCATTTTTTCTATCCAAATAAGTTATGCGGTACCCCTGACCAGTACGCTCAAGGATCAACAAGACGTGGCGGTCACCATCTACAATTCGAATGTGGGGCTGGTCAAGGATATCCGGCTCATTGATTTTAAACCCGGTATTCATGAACTGAAATTCATGGATGTGGCCGCAAAGATAGACCCCACAACCGTCCACATCAAATCCCTGATCAATGGATCGAGCCTCAATGTCCTGGAGCAGAACTATGAATACGATCTTCTCAGCCCACAGAAGCTTCTTGAAAAGTTTGTGGGTCAAAAGGTTCAACTCGCCACGATCAACCCTGAAACAAAAAAGGAGGAGATTGTTGAAGCGACCCTCCTCTCCACTCAGGGTGGGAATATCTTTCAGATTGGGGACAAGATCCACATTGGCCATTATGGGCGGGTCCTGCTCTCCAAAATCCCTGAAAATCTCATCCCTCAACCCACCTTGGTCTGGATGTTGGAAAATAAACTCTCAAAGCCTCAAAAGTTAGAGGCTTCTTATCTCACTTCCGGAATCAACTGGAAGGCTGACTATGTGGCGGTCTTAAATAAATTGGACACGATGACTGATTTGACCGGCTGGGTCACGATTGATAATCGAAGCGGCGCTACTTACCAGAATGCACTGCTTAAATTGGTAGCCGGTGACATCCATCGGGTTCAAGGTGAGATGAGAATGGATTATGCCAGGCCAATGGCTGCGGCGAAAGAGGCAAGCCAACAGTTCCAAGAAGAATCCTTCTTCGAATACCATCTCTATACTCTGGATCGAAGAACCACGATTAAAGATAATCAAACTAAACAAATGACCCTTCTCGATGCCAATCAGGTTCCCCTTAAGAAACTCTTTATCTTCGCGGGCTCACCTCAATACTACTATTATCAAATGAATCAAGGCTCAAATAAACAAAAAGTTGGGGTCTTCCTCGAACTCGAGAACAGCAAAAAGAATAATCTCGGAATACCTCTTCCTAAAGGGACGATCCGTGTCTACAAAGAGGATAAAGATGGAAGCCTCCAGTTTATTGGAGAAGATCGAATTGACCATACCCCAAAGGATGAAAAATTTAAGATCAAGATCGGAGAGGCCTTTGATGTGGTTGGAGAGAGGGTTCAAACAGATTACAAACGTCTGGGCTCCAATCTCTTCGAGGTTGCTTTTGAAGTGAGTTTAAGAAATCACAAAAAAGAAGACATTAAAGTTTTGGTTGAGGAACCGATCCCAGGGGATTGGGAGATGCTTTCGAACACCCATTCCTTTGAAAAACTGAGTGCCCATTTGATCCGTTTCGATGTGCCTGTTGCCAAGGACAAAGAAGTAAAGGTTAAATATAGGATTCGGTTTCGGTATTAACTCCCCCTCCATCCCTCTCCCCTTGAGGGGGAGGGATGGATAGGGAAGAAACTTCAAACCCATCTCATCCGTCTCGATGATCCCGTCGCTAAAGACAAAGAGGTCAACGTTAAACATAGCATTAGATTCTGTTATTAAAATATTGACTAAAAGATTATGATTCATTTATGATTTTAGAATAAGTGGATCCTAATCAATTTTAAAGATGTTGATCTGAGCAAAAGAGGACAAAAATGAGTAGAAGGAAGAAATCCCCTTTAATAAAATCTTTAGAGATTTCTTTAGTGTATCTCCTGTTCAAACTCTGGATCTTTTGGGCGAGACACCTCTCCTTAAAATCTCTTGGGTTCTATGGCGAAAAGCTCGGCACAATAGCCCTCCATCTCTTAAGAAAACCAAGGAGGAATGCCCTGAATAATCTACATCTGGCGTTGGGCAGCGAAAAGAGTGAGGAAGAAATTAAACAGATCTGTCTGGATAGTTTTAAAAATATTGGAAGGGATATGATGGAAAACACCCGTTATCTCGAGTTTAGGGATAGCAATTTTAAAACGCTTGTAAGATTAGAGGGAAAGGAATATCTCGATACGGCTCTCAAACAAGGGAAGGGAGTTATTGCATTAACTGCCCATCTCGGCAATTTCCCTTTAATGTGCGGTCGGTTGGCCGATGAGGGTTATCCTTTATCAATCGTCAACAGATTTTCAAAAAATCTGAAAATAGTAAAATTCATAACTTCGGTTACGGATACCTTTGGATTCGAACTCATCCCTCTCAAACCCCCAATGACCTGTGTCGCACGATGTTTTAAGGCTCTAAAGGAAAACAGAATTCTAATGGTACATATTGATCTCAATGCACCTGCCACTGAGGCTTGGGTAGATTTCTTTGGTTACCTCGTTCCCACCTTTAAAGGGCCTGTCGTCTTCTCCCTTCGCACTGGAGCTCCCATCCTACCTGTGTTCACCATCCGGAATTCGGACTCCCATCATAAAATAATCATTCATCCTCCCTTTGGGTTGAATACCACAGGAAATAGCCAGCAAGATATTACATCAAACATTGCCCAGCTTACCAAAATTGTAGAGGCGACCGTCCGAGAATACCCTGAGCAGTGGTGGTGGGCTCGTCCAAGATTTAAAAGGGCAAGGGATATCCAGACGGGTAAAAGTCTATTTCCTAAACATCCTTGAGCAGGTAAACTATATAAAAGAATTCAGCCTTATTTACTTTATCCCAATAATCAACGGCGAGCTTTCCGGGATATCAATGGTTTCTACCTTTTTGAATCCTGAGTGATGTAACCAGGAGGTATATTCGGAGAGGGTAAAAGTATTCCCCTCTGTTGTATGAATGAGCATATTTACAGCAAAGAGAAGAGGGAAGAGATCTTTCTCCCGGTTTTCATCCGGACAGATTTCACAAATTACAATTCGACTACCCTTCTTCAGAGCTTTATATATTTTGGAGAGAATCTCCCTGCTCTTTTTTCCCCCTTCTCCATGGCAGACATAGCTTAATATGGCCAAGTCATATTCATCCTTACCCAGAGAATCTTGCTCGACATTGATGGGGATATAGTAAAATTGTTTTTCAAGGCCGAACTGTTCCACATATCTCTTGGTCTGCTCCAAAACTTTTCCATCATCCATCCCATACACTTGGCAGGTGGGATCCTCCTGAGCCATGGCAATGCCCCAGGCTCCTGATCCTGTGCCCACATCCATGATCTTTAACCCTTTGAGTTCTTTCCCAATACCGAGGGCCTTGGCCCCGGCAACAGCCACAAGATGGGTGGTATTAAAAAGTAAAGGAACAAGCTGTTGATAATAATCAAAACCATCTTTCTCTGCTGTCCCGGCAGGCAAGGAAGGTTTCCCAGCCCTTATCACCTCCGTGAGTTTGAGCCAGGGATCCCAGGAAAGTTCAGTATGTTTCACATAGTCTCCATAGTACATCTTTTTCCCTTTTATTAAAAAAAATCTTGACAAGGGGGTTACCTCATATCGCCTATCTTTCTTCTGGAGATATTCCATGGCGCAAAGAGTATTGAGAAGTATCTCAAGGGCCCTCCATTGAGTCTTTGTTACCTGAGCAAGCTCGGAAAGAGTTTTCTTCCCCTTGAAGATATGAGTAAAGATTTCAAGATCGATGGCCGTGCTTAAGATACGAGTCCTAGCAAAGGCAAAGGTATCGAGAATAATTTTCCCGGGACTCAAATCATGATGAGAGGTCTTTTCCATGCCTATCTTTTAAATATTCAGATCCCCTCAAACTTTAGAAACCGCTCATCTCCATCCGGATAAGACTGTCTGCAATTTCATCCTTGAAGATATCGAGAACGCGATTTCTTACAGCAAAGAATTCTTCGCTCTCCGTCATCTCCAATTTCCGTGGCCTTGGGAGATCTATCTCGATCACATCCATTACATGAGCAGGCCTCTTACTCAAGACCACCACCTTATCCGCCAAATAGACTGCCTCATTAATATCGTGTGAGATGAAGAGAATGGTGGCCTTGGTCTTCGCCCAGATTTCGAGCACTTTGTCATGCATATAAAGGGTCGTTTGAAAATCGAGGGAGCTGAAGGGTTCGTCCATTAAAAGGACATCGGGTTCATACAGAAGGGCGCGGAGAATGCATAGGAGTTGCTGTTGCCCTCCGCTCAATTGATAAGGATACGCATCATCCTGAACTTTGAAATCGAGGTTGAAGAGAAATTGTTCGACCCGTTTCTTTCTTTCTCTTCTTGGAACTTTATTTAGCTCCAAGGGAACCAGGAGGTTATCAAAACACGTCCGCCATGGATAGAGGGACTCACGATAATTTTGAAAGATATATCCGATTTTCGACTCATAGGAGGGTTTCCCCCCGATGGTTATTCTCCCATATTCCTGATCTTCTAATCCCGCGATGATTCGAAAGACAGTGGTCTTCCCACATCCATTGGGACCGACCAGTGTGATGAACTCTCCGGCTTTGCAGGAAAAATTGACGTTATCCAGAACGCGAAGGCTTCCCTGAAACCCTTTCTCTTTGACCGATGTGCTCGAAAAGGTTTTGGTCAGACCTTCCACTCTCAAATAATCTTTAATTCCGATTCGCGCCATTTTATTCCTGATAGTAAAGTTGAGTTGTATCAATATGCTTTTGGAATAACCCTTCTTTTCTTAGGGCATCAAAATAAGGTTGCCCTGCAGTTTTATTATATTGTTCAACTTTGATCCAGGGCTCAAAAGGAATCTTCATGGCAAACGGTTCTGGTAGGTTTGTATATTTGACGAGAAATTTCCTCGCCTCTACCTCATTAGCCTGGATGAAATCAACGCCTTTATAACAAGCCGCTTTTGTTTTCTTTGCCACCAGCGGTTTCTCCTTCAAAAATTTTGAGCTGAATGCAAAGACAGCCCCTGGGAAGCCATTTTGAAGGTTGAGGGCTTGAAGGGGATGTTTCACCAAATGCCTGCCCACTCCCTTGACCTCCGCCATCATCCCGAAAGGTTCTGGAGCGAAGTAAGCATCAATTTGACCAGCTGCTAAAGCCTGAACAATATTCCCGGGTGGAGTCTGTATGAGGGTTACCTCCTTATCTGGGTCAAAATAGGATCTTAATACGGCTTTTGCAAGGGAGAGGGAGGCAACGCCAGGGAAAGTTCCAATTCGCTTTCCCTTCAGGTCCGCCATCCCTTTGAGCGGTGAATCCTTTGCCACCATCAGGGTAAACGTCACATCCTTGGGCCCTGTGGGGCCATAAGTGATAAAGATTTTAAAAGCTCCGGGTAAGCTCTGTTCTACCAACCAGTGAGTGACGATTGAGTTTCCCGTCGTGATATCAATCCGACCAGCAACCAAGGCATCGACGAGAATCGTCCCCGACTCAAAAGATGTGGCAACAACCTTCAATCCCTGCTCTTGAAAATAATCCCTTTCAAGGGCCACAAAAACGGGAAGACTACCTGCTAAGTTGAGATACCCGATCTTCACCTCCTCCTGTGCCATAGAATGATCACCTCCAAATAGAGCAAGAGCAAAAAACAAAAACCAGATAAGTAGCCACCTCTTTTTCATTGAACTTCCTACATCTATCGATTTTTTTCACTCATTTATCTGAATCTAAACTCTCAATCGTTCACTTTAAGTTCTAAATCCTTATATTATTCTTGATAGAAAAGTTTGCTTGTATCTACGTGCTTCTGAAACAGGCCTTCCTTCCTGAGAAGCTCAAAGTAAGGTTGGCCCCACGTTTTGTCATATTCTTCAACCTTAACCCAATATTCCCAAGGAATTTTCATAGCAAAGGGTTCGGGCAAGTTCGTATATTTGGGAAGGAATTTTCTTGCCTCTGTCTCATTCGAATAAATAAAATCCACCGCTTTATAATAGGCGGCTTTTACCTTCTTCGCCACGAGCGGTTTTTCTTTTATGAATTTTGAATTGAAGGAAAAGGGTGCTCCCGGGATGCCGGTTTTAAGATTGAGCAAAAGAAGAGGGCTCTTCACCAAACGCCGACCTACCCCTTTGGCCTCACCAATCATCCCAAAGGGTTCTGGTGCAAAATAAGCATCGATCTGACCGGCTGCCAAAGCCTGGACAATATTTCCAGGTGGGACTTCAATGAGGGTGATTTCCTTATCCGGATTAAAAGAATTCCTCAATACGGCCTTTGCCAGGGCGATGGAAGCAATCCCAGGAAAGGTTCCCATCCGCTTCCCCTTCAGGTCCGTTATCTCTTTGAGGGGAGAATCCTTTGCTACCATCAAAGCCATGGTGTTATCCTGAAGAACTGCGCGATTCCCATACATGATAAAAATTTTATAGGTGCCAGGCATATTCTGCTCGGCCAGCCAAGAGGCGATGATGGCACTTCCCGTTTGGACATCAATACGACCCGTGATCAAGGCATCGGTGATGATCGTTCCCGACTCAAAAAGCGTGGCAGTCACCTTCAACCCCTGCTCCTGGAAATAGCCTTTCTCCAAGGCGACAAAGGTGGGCAGGGCCAGAACAAAACCCAAGTATCCAATCTTCACCTCATCCTCTGCCGTAGAGCGATTTACAAAAACAACCATTATTGAAAACAGGAGAACCAGAGCAATAACAACTATTTTCTTCATAGTACCCTCCTTCATCGTGATTTGTGAATTTTAATTCTAAATTCTCAACTCTTAACTCTCAATTTCAATTCTATCTCCCTGCCCAATGAATGATTTCTTCTTCCAATTTAATAAATCCCTTGTTCATTCCATATCCGATAAGACCGGTAATGACGATGGTAGCATACATCTGGGGAATCTGGTATGTCATATGAGCGTTATAGATGAGGTGGCCCAATCCCTTATCCGTCCCAATGAACATCTCTAAAATGACAACGATGATTAGAGTTAAAGAGAGGGCAGTTCGTAACCCAGCAGTGATATAAGGCAGTGCATCAGGAAGGATCACTCTGGCAAAAATGTAAGTATTGCTGGCTTTCATTGTCTCGGCCACCATCTGCCTTGTTTTGGAAGAATTTCGGACACCGTATAGCGTATTGATGGTGATGACTAAACTACAAGAGAAAATAACAATGGCAATCTTGGCTGCATCTCCGATACCAAAGGCCAACATAAAAAGAGGGAAGAGAGAGGTGGCTGGAAAACCTCTAAAGAATTCGATGACGAATTCTAAAGAATTGTAGACCTTTTCCCAATATCCGACCATAATCCCGAGAGGAATTCCTAAAAGTATGGCTAAAATGTAACCGCTGAACATTCTGTAAAGAGTTTTTCCGAGGTGGGTGTAAACCCCTTGGGAGAAGAGCAACTCTTTTAATTCGAGAAAGACATTCCATGGCGAAGGCAAAAAGAAGGGATTGACCCACTGAAATGTGGAAATGAGATACCAGAGCAGGACCAGGCCCAATGGACCGATGAAGGCCTCTCTCTCAGAGATAAAATCGCGCCATTTCGCATAGGTCGTCTCTGTCATCCTCAGCTGTCTTTTAGCAACCTTTCCTGTTCTTGACTTGGGCAGGGAATCTTTGAACTCGAGTTGTCGAGGCATCTTAAAACTGGCCAGTCTCTCTTTACAGAAGCTGAGGATCTCTCGATGAGTCGCGGTTTCTCCGTGCTTCAGTACAACGTTTGCCCTCAGGATTTGCCCTCTTCTCGAATCCGGAATCCCCACAACAGCCGCTTCCTGAACCTTAGGATGGTTGAGCAGTACAGTCTCCACCTCTGAAGGATAAACATTGAGACCTCCGGTGATGACCATGTCATCTGCCCGACCGAGGACATACAGATAACCATCCTCATCCATCCGCCCTAAATCTCCTGTATAATACCATCCCTCTTTAATCTTCTTGGCTGTCGCTTTGGGATCTTTGAAATACCCCTTCATGATTTGAGGTCCACGGGCAATAATCTCCCCCATCTGACCCATCTCAGCTTCTTTTCCATCTTGGCCTATGATCTTCAGCTCCGCTTTTGGAGCTGCCTTTCCTGCACTCGCCATTTTTCGTGGAGCATCCTTCAAGTGAGTAAGTGTTAGAAGAGGCGAGGTTTCGGTTGCCCCGTAACCCTGAAGGGGCTGGAGATGTGGATAACGTTCTCCGAATTCCCTCATTAATGATTCCGGAACAACGGTGCCCATCATTGCCGCCATCTTGAGGCTGGAACAGTCATATCGCTCCCAGTGAGGAACGTTCAAAATCAACTGATAAATTGGAGGAACAGCAGCCGTAATGGTAATGCGGTGATTTTGGATGGCATCGAGGATTTTCTTCGGGGTCATCTCATCAATGAGGGAGACCGTCATCCCTGATTCCACCATCAAATTCATGACAACGGGCCCTGTAATATGGGAGATGGGGAGGACGAGGCCAAAGGTATCCATATCAGAACACTTCAAGGCATGATGCATCGTTTCAGGAAAGTAGTTAAGATGATCATTGGTAAGAACTACCCCTTTCGATCTTCCAGTTGTTCCGGAGGTATAGAGGTAGATAGATTCATCCTCTTCGCTGAGGGGAATTGAAATCCTCTCTGAGGATTCCCTTCCCATGATCTCTTCATAGGAGTGCCAATCTCTGATATCTTCGCCCTCGGCACCCGTCACCACGATATGCTGCAAGGTAGGGACCGTTTTTCTCACACGATCTATGAAGACTTTCTGCCTTACACTGGTGACGACTGCGGTGACCTCCGTTTCCTGAAAGATGGGTTCCATTTCAGCAGGGCTGAGACGAAAATCAAGAACGACCACAACCGCTCCGATTTTTAAAATTGCGAAATAGGAGATCGTGAATTCAATACAGTTCTGAAAGAGGAGGACAACGCGATCTCCCTTTTTGACCCCAGCATTGAGGAGCCGATTGGCTAATCGATTGGACATTGTGTTGAGGTCAGAGAAGGTGATCTTCTCTTCCTTGAACAGAATGGCAGTTTTATCCGGCCTTTCGATGGCCTGTTTATAAAGATAATCCCTGACGATCATAAGGGATACTCCTCTTTTGAATCTTTTCCGGATATCATATTTCTAATATTAATATAATCCTATCTTAAATAAGTCAATCTTCCTGAGGAGGGAAAATTGAAGAAGGCAAAAAAAGAACTAAACCACGGGTTTCAGTTTCTCTTCCATACCTTTCTTTTCGTTGACGGTCCAGAGGATCGACATTCCAACAATGAAAAAGAGAAGGACTGAAAGGATGCCCGATTGGACGCTTCTTGTGATGGCAATCAGAATTCCGTAGATCAGTGGTCCAAAGACAGAGGCAAATTTCCCAGAAACAGCAAAAAAGCCAAAAAACTCAGCGCTGTTGGCATCAGGGGTAAAGATTCCCTGAAGAGAACGGGAGGCGGCCTGACTTCCACCCATCACGATCCCTGCCAGAACCCCTAAGATCCAGTATTCTGTCTTTGGATCCCAGATGATCCCTAACCTAAACGCCCAGATGACGATGAGAGACCAAATCCCTAAGGAGATCATCACCGCCTTCTTATTCCCGATCGCATCTGCCAAAAATCCGAAAAAGAGAGAACCGAAAAATGCAATTCCCTGAATCATCAAAAAGAAGAGAATGATCTCGCCAGTTTCCTTCCCTAAGACTTCAGCACCAAAGATCGAAGCCATGATGATGACCGTTTCGATCCCATCGTTGTAAATGAGGTAAGCCACCAGAAATTTCGTCAATTCCCGGAAGGTTTTAATTCGCCGAAAGGTATGTTGGATACGTCGATAACCTTCGCTGAAATAATTTTTGCTAAAAGACGGAAAGGTTTTTTGTGCTCTCTCTCGCAAAAATAGAAAGGTGGGAAGGGAAAAGATCAGCCACCAAAAAGCCACAGAGAGAAAACAATCCTGAACGGTGAAATACCCAGCAGAGAATCCAAGCCAATCTGGATATTTCAGCATGATCAAGTTGATTCCCAGAAGCGCTCCTCCCCCAATATACCCCAATGCCCATCCTAAACCCGAAATCCGTCCGATGCTTTGATCGGTCGAGATTTCAGGGAGGAAGGCATTGTAATAGACATTTCCACCGGCGAAACCGATATTGGCAAAGATGAAGAAAATCGCACCTCTCCAATAGTTGCCTGCATGGACGAAATAGAGGAGGCCGGTGAAGAGAATAGCGATATAACAGAAGACCATCATAAAGCGTTTCTTGGAAGCCGAGGCATCTGCCACGGCACCTAAAAATGGAGCGAGCACAGCTGAGACAACCATGCTGAGAGCCACGGAGAAAGTGAAGACGGAGGCACCGTGGAGACGGAATCCAAAGAATTCAATTCCTCTCTCTCCTCCTGCTACAACGGTGGCAAAATATTGATTGAAGATGACGGCAAGAATGGTGGTGGCAAAGGCAGAGTTGGCGAAATCATACATTGCCCAGCCAAAAATCTCTCTTTTTTGAACAGATATATTTGGAAAAGCGATATTCGCCACCAATAAATGTAGACGCGACGCTATGCTCTTTGCTCTATGGGATTTCAGACCGTCCTGATTTCCTGCCGCATAAAGGCGAGATAGCAGACCCCAAAACAGAGAACGGTGATGGCCACAATAGAAATTAAATGGGGAATGACGATGACGAGGCTCTGTAATAGTGGAAGTGGATTTTGAAATCGGGACAAAGAAAGTCTTTCCAACGGTCCCATCAAGATCAGGGATTGGGTGGTCTTTCGCATCGGATCGAGGATGATCGTGGTGGAATCGCTGTAAAGGGTCATCGGAGAGAAGAGAGAAATCATCCTCTGTATCCCTTCATGTTTGATCAACATTTGAGGATCCACCCCTGCCCCACTTTGACTGATCGGAGCTATGGCATCGGCTAGAAAACCTGCCCCCAAACTGACAAAGAAGGAGAAAAATATCCACACGGCTAAAGAGGCCAGGGCAGAGGTAGCTGTGCTCCGAAAGACGACGGAAAATAAAATCGATATCCCCAACCAAAAGGCGATGTAGAGGATGCTGGTGATGAGGTAGATGGCAAGACGCCAGACCTCCTCCGAACCTGGCACCACTCCGATTAATCGAATGCCAAGGCCTGAGATGATGAGGACAATGGCCACCAATACAATGGCAATGACGGCGACACCGGCTAAAAATTTAGCATTGATGATCGAATCACGATAAATGGGTTGCGAGACCAGTTTGCTCAATGTCCTTGAAACCCGTTCCCGATTGATAGAATCGAAACCCAGGAAGATACCGATCAGGGGACCGAAAAAGCCAATGAACTGAACAAAAGAGAAAAGTTTTCCTGTCGAGGTAAAAAGCCACAAAAAAAGGAGGGTGGGTTTCGCCATGCCTTTCGATTCCTCCTGGATGCTCATGCCCACCATCGACGCAATGATCACACCCACCATCACGATCAACGCCGATATGAGGAGAAACCGTATGCTGCTGAAGTGGTCCTCCATCTCTTTTCTAAATACAGTGAAGATCCCGTACAATTTAGGCCTCCTTAAAGTACTTCATGTAAATCTCTTCAAGCGTATAATCTTCTTTATCCACACCCAGCTTCTTCTTGGCCAATTCTTCAATGGGACCCATGGCTACCAGATCTCCTTTGATCATAATTCCGACTCGATCGCAAATCCTCTGAACCTGATCAAGAAGGTGGGAGGAGAGAAAAATGGTGATATTTTTTTCCCGGCTCAGGGAGTGGATGAGGTCGAGCATCCGATTCGTCCCGTCGGGGTCCAGGCCGATGGTCGGTTCATCAAGGAAAATGAGTTTGGGTTCTTTGATCAGAACCTCCGCAATTCCAAGGCGCTGTCTCATTCCCTTCGAATAAATCCCAACCTTCTTCCCCGCCTCTTCAAAAAGACCGACCACTTTGAGCGATTCGTCAATCCTCGCAGAAGAAATCTTATCGGGGATTCGGTTCAGCCTGGCGATATATCGAAGATTTTGCCTGGCATCCATATCATCATAAAACCCGACATTCTCAGGCAGATATCCAACCTTCTCCTTGACGTGGAAAGGATCCCGTGTTGGATCGAATCCAATGACTCTGACTTTCCCTGAGGTGGGTTCAGTGAGCCCCAGGAACATGAGTATGGTGGTGGTTTTCCCTGCCCCATTCGGGCCGAGGAATCCAAAGACCTCTCCCTCACAGATTTTGAGATTGAGATCATTCACTGCTATCTGATGACCATATTTTTTGGTCAGTCCTTCAGCTTCAATGATGGCCTGGTTTTCCACTTTAACGTCTCCCCAACCAGATGAATAACGCACTCAATCCGGCAATCACAAAGATAATGATGCCGATTCCAATCCAACCCCATGCGGTAGAGGCCTTTACCGTCACTCTGAATTCAATGGTCTTATCCGATTTTTCTCCATTTACCATGACGCCTACGGAATAATCTCCGACCAGAGCTTGTTGGGCAGGTTTGACTGTGACCTCCACCTGTTTCAAAGCATTGGGTTCTAAAACATCAATCTTTTCAGGTTTGAAAGTCACCTCCCAATTTTCAGGTTTAAAGGAGGAAAAGGTGATATTTCGATTGACAGCAGAACCCGTATTCTTGACAAAGAGGGAAAGGTTGGCTGGTTTTCCTGGCATGGCCTCCAAGGAGAGGATCCCCGAAGGTGTTCCAGCATCAAGTTTATAAATACCTGTCAAGGCCACCATCAATTTTACTTCAGCTTTTTTCTCTCCTGAACTAATCCTCACCAGAATGGGATATTCTCCGGACAGGGCATCTTTTGCAGGGGTGACTTCCACCGCCACGGTTTGGCTCTGTGCTCCCTTGATGCGGAGGCTGGAGATCTGCTTCGCTTCATAAGCGGGTTTGAAGTTGATCTCCCATTTCTCCGGTCCCATAGCGGCAAGGTTCAGGGTACGATCACTCTCACTCTTATTCATCACTTCAATAGAGAATTCAAACCTCGCATCCGTCTGGCCTCTTAACACAGGATAAGAGGTGGTGATCTGGATATCATCGGCTCCTGTGATTCGCTCCTGGACGTCCACAGTCAGTTTGTGAGTGAAGGTGAATTTTCCATCTGAGGTCTGAGCATCAAATTGGAAAACATAGGTTCCCACCCCTACTGTTTTATCGGGTTCCAAATTCAGAGCCAGATTTTTTGTCTTCCCATTAGGGACATATATCCCCGTGATCAGATAACTGGCTCCTTTCAACTGTGCCTTCCATCCCTTTGGGACTGTCGAGACCTTCACATCGATTGTCTCGTCCGTCCGTCCCTTGTTCTCTAAAATCAGATCCATCCTCACCGCCTCTCCCTTTGAGACGATTACCCCGGAGAATTCCGGATACACCGCGATGCCACGCTCCGGCCTGAGATCCTTCTTCTCCTCCTGTGCAAAAGTGAAGGGTGGGAGCACAATGAGTAATGACAATGCGATCAAAATAATAAAGAATATCGTTCGGCCTCGATTTACTCGCCCCATATGTTTACCTCCTCAAAACATCTCTTAAAATTTCGTTTATTTAAATTTAGTATTTTGCCAGCCCCGGAAGGAATTTTTTGCATAAAAATTTAATCGTTTGTCAAAGGGTTGTCAAGATAAATCTTTGAGAGCTTAAAAAAATGGAAAGCTCTTTGATTAATAAGATTAAATAACGATTACACAGATGAGTTACTCCTTAGAAAATCTTTATAATCTTTCTGAAATCTGTGTAATCAAGAGAGCGTGTATTAGTTTTCCAAAACTCTCTCTTTATAACATTTTTCCTGCGGATTTCAAACCCATCCCAGTCAAAGTGGAAACCACGGTTTCCCTTCGCCTCTTTTTTCTCAGGTACTTTTTCAATCCAGCAATCGTGGCAGCAGAGGTAGGCTCGATGAAGTGACCTTTTTGACCCATTTCTTTCAGAGCCTTCCCAATCTCCTTTTCCTTCACGACCAGAATCTCTCCATCCGTCTCCCGGATTACCTCCAATATCTGCCTTCCCCTGATGGGTTCTGCAATGGCAATCCCCTCGGCAATGGTCTCCTTCTTTTCAATCCCCCGTGGCTCTCTCCACCCTTTTTTAAAGGCCTGATAAAGAGGGGCACAAGAGATGGATTGAATACCGACTATTTTAGGAATTCTTTTGATCATTCCTGCTGCCTTCAACTCTTTAAACCCTATGTAGGCTCCTAAAAAAAGTGTCCCGTGTCCAATGGGGAGAACGAGCGTATCCGGAGCTCTCCAATCCATTTGTTCCCAGACCTCGAAGGCAAAGGTCTTAGTCCCGTGGAGGAAAAAGGGATTCCAGCAATGACTGGCATAAGGGATTTTGGAGGCCGCCTCTATCGCCTTCTCAGCTGTCTCTTCCCTCGAACCCTCCACCCTTTTTAAGGTGGCTCCATAAGCTTGAATTTGGATTAATTTTCCTGGAGAGGTGTATTGCGGAACATATATATCACATCCAATCCCTGCCTTGGCACAGTAAGCAGCAATGGCTGATCCTGCATTCCCTGAGGAATCCTCGACCACCTTTTGAACTCGCCACTCCTTCATTTTGCTGATGAGCACCGTTGCCCCGCGATCCTTATAAGACCCAGTCGGGAAAAGATAATCAATCTTTATTAGAACTCGATTCCCATTGAACTCTAACTCCTCCAAAGGGGTAAACCCCTCATTCATGGAGAGGATAGAGGCATCGTTATGGATCGGGATTGCTTCACGATATCGCCATAAGGTTGGACTTCTTTTTAATATTTTTTGAATAGGAAATTTGGATTTAAATTCGAGATCGAGAAAGGAACCACAATTGCACCGCCATTTTGTTGGCTGAATAGAATAGAATCGTTTACAACTTGAACAGAAAAATTTTTCCATGAATTAAACTTTCAGAGAGCAAATGGTATGGAGCATGGCTAAAAAAAAGAAGGCAAAGAGTCATTATTCGCTCTGCCCTCTGTGCTCTGCGCTATGCAATTTTTGGAGTGGCTTTAGTGTTCTCTTATGAGAGGGAACATCACTCGGAAGGTCGTCTGCCCTTCCCCTGATTCCATCTCCATCTTTCCTTTCATCTGTTTGATCAATCGCGTGGTAATATGAAGCCCTCTCCCCCTTCCCTCGCCAAGGAGGTATCGGTCCCTATCCTCTTCTCGAATTTCCCCTGTATTGGTCACCTCAGCCACTGCCCAGGAATCTTTTTGATAGGACCGAATGGAAAGATACCCTCCCTTTTCAGGTATGGCATTGGAAGCGTTGTTGAGAAGATTATCTAAAACCCTTTCAATATGAAGGGGGTAACATCGAATCCACAAGGGAGATTCTAAATCGCCTTCGATCAAATGAATATTCTCCCGCTTCAACTCCTTCATCGCCTCTTCATTGATGAGGAAGCGTTTCCTCAGCTTCTCCGTCAGATCGACAATTTCTTCCCTCCCCTCTCCGTGTAGGGTCAGGGCTAATTCCTGGATACGGGATGTCTCTTTCAGAATAATATCCAATGCCTGAGCTACCTTCTCCTTCTTTAAAGGAAACTCTCCATCTTCCAAGATCTTCTGAATCCGTTTAGCAAATCCTGCTGCTGCGATGGCTGGATTCTTAAAATCGTGAAGGATATCGTCCATTTTTTCAAGCCTCAGTCCTTTCATCAACTCTTTGCCGAAGAAGGTAAAAATTTCAATCTCTTCGTCTGAAAATCGTGGATGGTGGGCCTGGGCATCAAATGCCAAAAAATAGTTGACGACATCGTTCACCTTCAGGGGGAGATAGAGGACCGAGTGGATTTGCTGGGTCTCCAGAAATCGTTTGAGGTCTTGAGGAAGGAGATGGCTTTTCTGTGGATTGTGAATGAGAATATAAAAAGGAAAGATCTTCTCGTTTTCAAACTCACCGAAAGGATTGGCCTGGTTCACCACCGCATCAATATAGGGTTCTTCCTTCACCGAAAAGGCCTTCCCAATCCCATGCTGTATTTCTGGATACCCGGCCTCCAAAACAACATGCTGCCGATCTTCGCTGACCGAGAAGAGAGAACACCTTTGGATTCGCATGATGTCCACCAATTCCGGGATGACCAGATTGAAGACGTCTTTCATCTTGATCCCTTCCCGCTTTCCCAATTTCAGGAAGATCTGTTCCACAATCTTATCTTTGGTCACATTCAATTTCTGGAGGTCCATGATCCGCTTTTGGGCGATGACATAACTCACCCTTCTCGAAAGCATCTCAGCGATCTTGGCCTCCAAGGGAGTAAATATCTTGTCTATATCTTTATAATAGATCTGGAGGGATCCTTCAGTATCCACATCTTTTAAAGAGAAGCGTGGAATCGAAATTGGCACGGCCAACATCGAATGGATTCCAAATTTTTGAACCTTCTCCTTATTTTTGTATTTCTCCTCTTTTAAGATGCTGGGCACAAAGTAGGCTCGGTGTGTTTTAACCACTTCGCCTGCGATGGTATCTTCAAAAGGGATCGCCTCCTCACGATCCTCCGTCTGAGCAGGATATGATCCAAAGGAGATCATTTCCTCCTTTCCAGGATCGTATATCCGAATGCTCGCCGCCTCTGCCCCAAGATACTCCACTATGTTCTTCGCGACCGTCTCAAGAATTTCCTTTTCGGTGAGATGAGGATTGATCTCGAGGATGGTTTCGGCCTGACTGATCAGCCGATCCACATACCGGTAGATCACTTCCTCTGTGATCAGATCCACCACCCTGGTCACCTCTCCGAAGGAAAGGGAACAACCCTTTTCCCTCAGATCGGCCATGATAGACTCCAAAAGCTTTTGATCAATTTTAAAATGGTCCATAGATGCCCAGGATTTTAAAGACAACTGTTAGGAATAAAAATATTATAAACCTTTCTCCGAAGGTGTCAACTCTATTGAAGGGGAGTGTAGAGCTTAGTTGACTTTAAGAACCGACTGTTAAAGTTAGGAGGCCATCGAGTTAATGCCAAATGTCAAATCTTTGAAATTTGAAATTGATGTTACTTAATTTGCACTTTGAGCTTTGACATTTGACATTGATTATAAGATGAGAATTATCCCTCAAACTTCTTTATCAGGATGGCGCTGTTGACTCCTCCGAAACCCGCTGAGATAGAAAGGCCGAGTCTGACCTCCTTCTTTCTCGCTTGATTGGGAACATAGTCCAGGTCGCATTCGGGGTCTTGAAATTCATAGTTGAGGGTGGGATGGATGATCCCTTTTTCGATGGCCAGGAGGACAGAGATGGCCTCAACCCCTCCTGCCGCCCCCAACAGATGGCCCGTGATGGATTTGGTTGAACTGATAGGAATGCGGTAAGCCTGTTTTCCGAAGACATCTTTGAGCATTCTCGTCTCCACCCTGTCATTCAACAGAGTGGAGGTGCCATGAGGATTGATGTAATCAATCTCCTCCGGATGGATACCTGCCATTTCAAGAGCATCCTTGACGGCCTTCCCCAATGCCTTTCCATTAGGATCGGGGTCAGTGAGATGGTAGGCATCGGCGGTCATCCCCCACCCGACCACTTCCCCGTAGATGTGAGCCCCTCTTTTCTTAGCATGATCTAATTCCTCAAACACCAACACTCCAGACCCCTCACCCATCACAAACCCATCTCTCTCCCGGTCAAAGGGTCGAGAAGCTCTGTTTGGGTCGTCATTTCGTGTGGACATTGCCCTTAACACATCAAACCCCGCAAAGACATAAGGGGTGATACAAGCATCTGCTCCTCCGGTGACCATCAGATCTTCCCCGCCACCCTGAATCTGAAGGAAACTGTTAATCATGGCGTGAGTGGCTGAGGCGCAGGCCGTCGAGACCGCGTAAGAAGTTCCCCGGATCGAAAAATATTGGGCCACGTGGGAAGTGACGGCACTCAGGTAGATATTCGGAAGAGCAAAGGGGGAGAGGCCTCTGTGCCCCCTGGATAGAAAACGCTCATGGAAATGTTCCATCAAATCCATTGCCTCCACACCCACTCCCAAGACCACGCCTATTTGAAAGGAGTCCAACTCCTTCGGGTGATATACTCCTGTATGTTTGTGGTGCAGTCCTTCTTTTTCCAGATCGTTCTTGTCGAGCTCAATCCCAGCATCTTTTAGAGCAAGCCATGTAGCCGCAACGGCAAATTGGGATGTTTTTCCAAGGTGCTTTGAAAGTTTTGACCTCTCCACAAAATGAGAGAGGTCAAATCCATCGATGGGTGCTCCAATCTGGCATCGGTATTGACTCATGTCTTTATCAGGAAATGAAATCCGCCGAACGGAAGACTTCCCCTTGATCAAACTCTCCCAGTAAGCCTCTTTGCCGATCCCTACAGGGGTGACAGGACCGACTCCGGTAATCACCACGCGTTTCTTATAGTTCCTCACGCTCATCTCCTTCCCAAGTTGTCTTGTCATTTTCATCGATTGTCCTCCTGTTTGTCAAGGCGGAAACAATTCTGATGAAAAAGGTTGACATGCTTCTGGTTTAGAAATATAAATTTTCTTAAGGTGAATAGGTCGTCTCAAGGTGTCGAGGAACAAAGATGAAGGGCTTTCATCATCAAACCTGGATTTTCCTTTTTTTATGTCTTCTCTTTTTTCTTTCTTCCTGTCTTCCAAACAAAAAGCTGACCGTAGGCGCTACCGCGACATTATTAGAAGAGGTCGCAAGGGCTTCCTATAGACAATCGGACATGAGAATCCTTCGCGAAGGGATGCCTGCTTATCTGATGTTGATCGATGGGATTATTCAGGCAATGCCAGACAATGACCAGTTACTCATTGCGGGTGCCCAGAGCTATTCTTCCTTTGCTTCCCTCTTTGTGGAGGACCAAGATAAGGAATATGCAAATCTACTCTATGAGAGAGGAAAAAAATACGCGCTAAGATCTCTCGAGATGAGAGGGTTTAAAGAACCGCTCCAGAGATCCTTCGATGATTTTAAGGAGGGGTTGAAAAGCCTCGGGAAAAAAGATGCGCCCTACATCTTTTGGACGGCAACCTGCTGGGTGAATTGGATCCGCCTTAACTTGGATTCGATGGAGGCCATGTCTGAACTCCCGAGGGTGGAATGGATGATGAAGAGGGTCTTGGAGCTCGATGAGGGATTCTACTACGGCGGCCCCCATCTCTTCATGGGAATATGGTTTGCCTCCAGGCCAACAATAGCCGGTGGAGATCTCAAAAAAGCTCAAGAACATTTTCTGAAGGCCCTGGATCTTGGGCAAGGAAAATTTTTGATGGCCTATGTGTATTATGCAAACTATTACGCCCGAAAAATCATGGACAAAGACCTCTTCACCTCCACCCTTCAAAAAGTTTTAGAGACCCCAGCTGAGACTTCCCCGGACTTAGTCCTCCTCAATACCGTGGCTAAAAAACAGGCAAAAGAATTGCTCAGCCATGTAGGAGAATATTTTGAATAGGAGAAAAAATATGGGTAGACCCGATGTCATCAAATGCTTGGCGCTCAGTTTATTGGCCTGCCTCTTCTTGATCCAATCGGCCAATGGAGCAGAGAAGAACCTCGTCATTAAATTAGCTACTCTTGCTCCAGAAGGAAGTTCCTGGATGAAGACCTTCAATACCATAAACACAGAAGTGATGAAAAAGACGGAAAACAAAGTCCAGTTTAGAATTTATCCCGGCGGGGTTTTAGGGGATGAGATGGATATGCTCCGAAAACTAAATATTGGTCAAATTCAAGGCGTCGCTGTTACTTCCGCTGGACTCTCTACACTCTTTAAGGAGATGGACGTTCTCCAGATCCCCTTCCTTTTTCAAACCTATGAAGAGGTCGATACCGTTTTGAAAAAAATGGATTCTTTTTTTAGAAAGGGCTTTGAGGACAATGGATATGTCTTCTTGGGTTGGTCAGAGGCAGGATTTATCTACCTGATGTCTACCCTTCCCATCTCCAGTGTGGCCGACCTTAAAAAGGCAAAGGTATGGATTTGGGAGGAATCTCCGATGTCCAAAGCCATTTTCGATGAGGCTGGGGTGAAGGCCATCCCACTCACTGTCCCCGATGTTCTGGTTGGCCTCCAAACTGGACTGGTGGAGGTGGTATATGCCCCTCCGGCAGGAGCCATCTCCCTCCAGTGGTTTACGAAGGTCAAATATCTCACCGATGTCCCTTTGGTTTATTTGGCAGGTGGGGTAGTAGTAAAAAAAGATATTTTTAAACAAATCCCTCAAACTTCCCAGAATTTCATTTTGGAAAGTTTTCAACAACATCTGGATCAATTGAAGATCACAACTCGAAACGAAAATCGAGATGCCGTTAAGGTGATGGTTAAAAACGGGGTCAAGATCATCACCCCATCAAAGGACCAAATCGATGAATACAAGAGGCTATCGAATAAAGCAATGGGCCATATCAGTGGACAAACCTTCTCTAAAAAAGTCTTAGATGAAGTAACTTCTATTCTGGAAAGTTATCGAAGGGGAGGAAAATAATGAATCAATGGGAGCGGGTGGATGAGGCCATTGAACGAGTGGAGCAAACCCTCATCGTCACTTTCCTGGGCTTCATGATCCTCATCGCCTTCTTACAGATTATCCTCCGGAATTTTTTTAGCACGGGTCTGGACTGGGGGGACCAACTCTTAAGGAACCTGGTCCTCTGGATCGGTTTCATCGGGGCGACCCTTGCCACGAGGGAGGGAAAACACATCAACATCGATGTGGTCTCGAGATGGTTGCCCTCTTTAGGAAAGAATGTGGTCACACTCTTCATCCATTTGTTTTCATTTTTTATTTGTTGCCTTTTGACCTATGCGGCATTGAAATTTATTAAAAACGAAGTTCAGATGGAGAATAGGACTTTTCTAAATATTTCTGCCTGGATTCCAGAGATGATTCTCCCTATGACGTTCGGTCTGATGACTTTTCGATTTGGCCTTCGTTCTTTTAAAAATCTTTCTGAGTTTGGAAAGATTAACCTCCTTCGTGATCGAGAGAAAAAGACATGATCTTCCTTTTGATCCTCATCGCTCTCCTTTTCATGTTTATCGGAGCGCCTCTCTTCACTGTTTTCTCTGGACTGACGCTCTTTCTTTTATTCTTCGGCCATATCGATTCTTCTGCCATGATCATAGAAATGCATCGAATTGCCACCACTCCCATCCTGGTTGCCATCCCCCTCTTCACCTTTGCCGGATATCTCCTTTCAGAAAGCAAGGCACCCAGAAGATTGATCGGGATGACGGATGCCCTCCTGGGCTGGTTGCCTGGGGGTTTATCCATCATCGCCCTCATCACCTGCTCTGCCTTTACTGCCCTGACAGGAGCTACCGGTCTCACCATCATCGCCTTGGGAGGAATCCTTTTACCTGCATTGTTACACGGGAGATATCCAGAAAAATTTTCTCTCGGGTTGGTGACCAATTCAGGGACATTAGGTCTTCTCTTTCCCCCGAGCCTGCCCATCATCATTTATGCGATTGTGTCTAAGGTGCAGATTAATCAACTTTTTCTTGCAGGTCTCCTGCCCGGCATCCTGATGGTCGTCCTGCTCTCCGCGTTCAGTGTACAGAAAGCAATCGCTGCTGAGGTCCCGAGAACCAGGTTCAATACGACTCGGATATTTAAAGCATTAAGAGAAGCGATGTGGGAGCTTCCTCTCCCCCTCGTTGTACTGGGCGGTATTTACAGCGGATACTTTGCTGTCAGTGAGGCGGCAGCCATTACAGCCGTTTATGTTTTTCTGGTCGAGGTGGTCATCTACCGAGATATCAAATGGCGGGAACTTCCTCAGGTCATGCGAAAGAGCATGGTGCTCGTAGGAGGGATCTTGATCATTCTGGGAGCAGCCCTTGGTTTCACGAATTATCTGATCGACGCAGAAGTGCCGATGAAGCTGTTTAATTTATTCAAGGCTTATACCGACAGCCCTTTCGTCTTTCTGATCCTACTGAACCTCTTTCTCTTGGTGGTAGGCTGTCTGCTGGACATCTTCTCTGCTCTGATCGTTGTCGTACCTCTCATCACTCCAGTCGCCAATGCTTATGGGATCAACCCGGTTCACCTCGGTATCATCTTTCTTGCCAATCTCCAGATTGGTGCCTTGACCCCTCCTGTTGGAATGAGCCTTTTTATCTCAAGCCTCCGTTTTGAAAAACCAATGTCTAAAATCATCATGGCGTCCCTCCCATTTATTGCTGTCCTCTTATTTGTATTGGCCATCATCACCTATGTCCCATGGTTTAGCCTTGCCCTCCTGAAATAATTATCGTGAAGCGTTAGGTGCGGAGCGCAAAGCGTAAACCCCACACGCTATGCGCTGGCGCAATGCCCTGAGCTCTATAGGTTATTCATTTAGGAAGGAAAGAATGGCTTGATTGACTTCATCTGGAGTTTCCCACATGGGAATATGGCCACTTTTTTCAATCCCCAGAAACTTCGAACCTGCAATGGCCTGATGGAGGGTCTCCCCCACATGGGAGGGACAGATGAGGTCCCTCTCTCCCCAGATGAATAAGGTAGGATGGTGAATAAGACAGAGCTGATCCTTTAGCGTTAAGGCTTCCTCTGCATGTTTGAAGGTGGAGTAAAGGACCCAAGTGGTCCCTTTGATCTTAGAAAGTTGGTATTGCCGATTCAATACTTCTGGAGTGATGAGTTTGATATCCGAAACGCACTCCAGCAGGATCCACCTGATCGAATTTTTGTTTCGACCTGCAATGACCAGATAGGGGAGGATTGGAATATCTTTGATCGCTACGAGGGTTCGGAAGGATTCATTTTTGACCTGGTTGAGGACATCTGGAGGAACACAATTGATCAATATGAGTCGATCCACTCGCTCAGGAAAGAGGATCGCCATGGCCCAAGCGATCCCACCTCCCATCGAATTTCCGATCAGAGTGGCCTTCTCAATCCCCACCCCATCCATGAAGTCTCTCAAAAAATGAATGTAGGTCTCTGGGGTGTAAGGAATTTTTGGCCGGTCTGAGAAACCATGACCGATGAGATCTAAGGCATAGACCCGGTAAGATTGCGAGAGAACCTCGATCTGCCTCTCCCATACCCAAATCCCAGCGCCATAGCCATGAATCAATAGGAGAGGTTTCCCCTCTCCTTTCACCGTATAAAAAATCGTATGGCCATTAATCTGAATAGTCTGCGGAGAGAGAGAAGGGTTCCAGTCGATCCGAGTTGGCCGGACCAGGGGAATGCTACATCCCCATACAAAGGGCATCAAAAAAATGGAAACAATCCATCGGATGGAAATCATGGTTTCAACCCATTCTCTTAGTTGGCCTTCTCTTTTTTTGTCATTCCTGCAGAAGCAGGAATCCATTCTTTGCCTTTACCTCACCCCGTAATCCTTTTCTGGATTCCCGCTTAAGCGGGAATGACATCATCCTGTGAGCGATAGGATCTAATATTATTCTACTAAAATTCCGTGACTTCCCCTCCTTTGATGGGCCGGCGAGTTTGGGTATTCATGTCAAAGGTAAAACCGGGCTCGATCAAACCAGACCGGGTGTATCCTCTATCCTCCCAATACCCTCCTTCTTCTTGATTGATGAACTCGATCTTGCCCAGCCACTTGCAACTTTTATATCCCCATAAGTTCGGGATGACCATTCTTAAAGGCCCTCCATATTCAGCTTCGATTGGATTCCCATTCACGCCATAAGCTAAAAGAACTCTTGGATTCTCTAAGTCTTTTAATGAGACAGTTGTGCTGTACCCTCCTCCCACAGAAGTGAATCGGACACGATTTGTTCCGGATTCAACAGGAATCAGTCTCAGAAAGTCATCCCATTGAATGCCTCCCCAATCAGCTCGAACCGACCAACCCGACACAGAAGTCAGGCGACAGTTCACCTGGCTCTTCGGCAACGCCAATATCTCCTGCCATGAGAAATGTCTTTCCTCTTTGACCAGACCTCCTGTGGAAAGAAAATAGTTTTGGAGATCAATCACAGGCATCCCACCGGCTTTAAAAGCGGGAACACCAAGGTCTTTGAGAATACTCATCTCTTTTTTTCCTTCTTTTTCTTAAATAGTTCCTCAATAGACTTCAATCCTTCTACCAACCCTTCCGTTCCCTTGCCAGTTCCTCCGATGCTCTCACCGACGCTCTTGATCGGAAGCCCCAAGGCTTCTGCAAGAGAGAAGGCGATCCGGATCAAGAAGGCTTCCTGAAGATTGAACTGAGGATCCCCTAAATTCCCCTTCACATGAAAGGGAACTTTAATCCGATATTTTTTTTGCTCCAATAAAGGAATCAAAGTCTCTGCGGGAATCCGAAAGATGGTCCCTCCCCCTTCTTTAATATGAAGGTTGATGAAATCCAGCTCTCCAGGGGCATCAATCCTCTTCTCCTTCACAGCAATTTTGGACTCCATATCCATAGTGCCAGAATCAATCTCTGCAGACACCTTCTTCCGGTAGTACGGTTTGAATGTTTCGACCTCTATTCCCCGAATCTTTAGGGAAGTTTCTAAATCCATGGTTTTAAGGTCTATCCATCCCTTTGCATAAATACTTCCTTCCTGTTGCCTTCCTTTCATTTTTACTTTCAATTCAATGGGAGAATGCGAAGAGGCGAGAGGATATTGGATGTCTCTTATTTCAAAATCTAACTCTCTCAATTTAATTTGGGCGGGAGGTTCTCCCACTTTTCTATCTTCAAAATCGATGGAGCCGTTCTGAATTCGAATCCGATCGATCTGAACTTGAATGGGCTTTCCTCTCTTCTTCTCTTCCTCTTCGGAAATCTCTTTTCCTTCCCCTTCCTTTTTCATCTCCACCCAGGGACCAACAATGCCCCCTTCTCGAGATCGATAGAAGAAAAAGAGTGGTTGGAGGATAGTAATTTTTTTTATGTGTAAAGATTTTTTCAAAAGAGAAAGAGGGGAGGGATAAATCCTTATCTCCTCGATCTGAAGGAATCTTTGTTTCGAATCAGGGTCTTCATATTGAATTCCTTTGGCGGAGAGGTAGGTAGTCTTGAGCTTTATCTCCTCCAAGGTAAATCCAGGTCTCATCACCTTTTGAAGGTGAGGCTGAATGAATTTTACGGCATAAAAGGTAAGGACAAAATACCCTCCGATGGATAGGACTACAAGAATTCCGATCAGGATGAACCATTTCTTCATCCCTTAATCTCCTCTTCCACAACTTCCTTATAGCCAAAAGGAGTGATGGTGGCAAAATAAAATGGCGGTCCGACTTCCTCCCCTTCCACAGACCTTTTTTTGAGAAAGGACTTACAAAGGGTGAGAAGTTGATCAAGGGATGACCCACTCCCACGCTGGCCTTCCAATCTCCTCTCCATGGATAGGGATCGGGGGACCACAATGATCTGAGAGGTCTGGAATGCTTTTATCGAAATCTTCTCTCCCTCACTGCTAAAGAGGTGGAGATGATAGGGTTGGGCACGATCTCTGAAGGAATATCCAGCCAGAATGAGATAAACCTCATCTAAAGGAAGAGCCTCCTCGGATTCCCCATTGGGTGTTGGAGGGGAGAAGGAATGTTGCAATCCTCTTTGGCTTAACCATTGTCCATATTGATCGGTAAAAAAGAACAAAGCCATGTTGACGATTTCGTCGATTGCCTCCGTTCCTTGTCTCTGAAGGAAATTCTGGAAGGCTAAACTCATCTCCACTCCTATCCCCGCCCCAGCGTTCAACATGGCAGAGTGGGAACCCAAACGGAGGAGTTTCTTTAGACTGAAATGCCTCATCTCTCCGGCTCGGGCGAACCAGGTCGCCCGACTATCTGTTGCCAACACAATCCCTTCATGGGTGGAACAAGCAATCACTTGAGTCATGATATTCCAAAAAAAGGTCCAAGGGGTCTAGGATTCTAGGGGTCAAGTGGAATGCTTGAAACTTTGAGTCCCTAATTCATTTAGTTATTAAGAATCTGAAAAACAAACACTTGAACCCACGAACCCTTGAATCCTTGAATCCTTGAACCCTCTCATTACGGTTTTGCAATCAGCGAGACTTCCTTCGACTTCTTCTCATAGGCCTCTGCCAGAAGGCTAAAGATCGACTTGATCACCAACTGGAAGAGGAAAGGATTGGGTTGAATCGGATTGAGAGGTTTTTCGAGATCTATCGCTACAGACAGGGAAATCTTTGCCTCATCTTCTCTTCCCAATTTCAGGAGAACATAAGCCATTTCCTCCAATCTTCGTTGATAGAGAAATTTCCTCTCTCCCAAGAAGAGTTCGGTCAATGCCTTCTGATAGATCCCCTGGAATCGTGCTTCTTTTTGAGTTTGGTTAAGAACGATCTTCGACTCCTCTGCCTCCCAGACTTCATCCGCATAGGGTCGGATTTGTTCCTCCTCAATTCTCCAACTGGAAAAGATACCTGCTTTAAGAAGGTTTCCCCCCTTCTTCAACATCCGGTCGTCTCCTGCAATTTCATCGGCTTGAAGAGTGGAATAGATTAATGGTTCCGCATAATCTTTTTTGATCCTTTCTATCTCACTCTTCGCACGGAGATAATCCTGGGGAGAGTTCCCTTTCTTTTCAAGGTTTAATGAATAGGCCTGTGTGAAGAGAAAGGCAACATAGGAAGGTTCTATTTCAACAATTGGAAATGGATTTTTTTCTTTAACTTCTCCAAAGAAACTCCTAAACCCTTTCCGTGTCATCTCCTCCTGGGAGAAATCAACGACCCCCTCCAGATCACTGACGATCCCATGCATGACCGTTAAACCCCGGCCCGGGTGAGGAATGACTAACCACAGAAGCCGGTGCCCGAGAAAATCAATCCCACTCACGAACCCTTCTTTGGGATCTGCCTGTAAAGGACGGAGGATGGGACTATCTTTACCAGAAAAAATCTCTTCAACGGGGATCCCTTTGCTCTTCAGTCGGTAAAGGGAGCGCTTGATGATTTTTCGAATCTTCTTCCCTTGGGTCACTTCAAACATTCGATGAAGAAGCCTGCCAATCATCCTATCGGGGATGGTCACCATTAACTCAGCCAACCTTCCACCGGTTTGTGGGTCTTTTTTTAACAGAGGAAGGAGATATTGGAAGATCTCCTCATCAGATTTCCCATCCGTCATATCAGTCTTTATCTGCTCAAGGAGGGTTTGAATATCTTCCACTTTTACCCCGTAGTTTTTTTAAATTCCTGTTGAATGAATCTTTTACCCTTTAATGTTTATTCATTCCTTTACAGCCCCGCAGTAAATTTTTTTCAACAACGGGGTTTATCCTTATCTTCCTCCAGAGGATAAAAAGAGAGTCTGTTGAATGGTCAAGAGCATGGTTATGGAAAGATTTACAAAAAGAGTATTTCGACAGAGAAGCTCAAGTTTCTTGGTATCGTGATAATTCCCTTGCCAGATCTGGATAAGATTCCATAGGATGAGAAGTGCTGGAGCTCCCGAAAGAACAAGGAGCCAGAGTGGAGTCTGGCCCAAACCCCACATCATTTTGATAAAGGAAAAACCAGTCAATATGGAGAGTCCGATGTAGAGATCTCCCATTCTTTCTTTCCCAAACCGCACCACTAAATTCTTTTTTCCAATGGCCCGATCTGCTTCTTCATCGGGAAACTCATTGACCAAGATTACATTAAAAATGGAAAAACCGACGGGGATGGAGAGCAGTAAGATCTGTGGGCTGAAGAAACCTGTAAAGAGAAAAAACCCGGTAGCGATCGGCAACCATCCATAACAGAACCCGATTAGAATTTCTCCCAATCCATGGTAGGACCATCGAAAAGGTTTGCTTGTATAAAAAAATCCAGAAAAGATACCTGTCCCTCCTAATAAAAGAGTCCGAAGATCAGTCTGGTATTGGAGATAGATATAAAAACCGATGAGAATCGCTCCTGCCAAACATCCATATCCCAAAAGAAGTGAAAACCGCGGAGGGAGGAGCCCTTTTATTAAAACCCTCGATCCCCCTGAAAACCGGTTGAAATTTTGATTAATACGATCCCCTTCCAGATCGTTCCATTCCCCGAGGTAATAGGTCATCCACATGATGAGAATAACCGCTGTCGTAGAAAGCACATAGAGTCCTATAGGTCCTTTGTAACCCCATCGCCACGCCAAGATAAATCCTAAGATCAAAGGGAGAATTCCCACGGAAAGAAAAGGAACCCTGGAAAGCCTCCACCATGCAGAAATATAGAAACCTAATTTCTTCAATACAGATCTTTCTCCTGCTTCTGCTTGTTGCCAGTTGTTCGTTGTTTGTTGTCTGTCGTTTTTTGTCTGTTGCTTTGTATTTTTTTCCCACTGACTACTGGCTACTAACTAATGACCGCTGCTTTCTGCTTCTGGCCACTACATCCTTTATCCAAGACCTCCTATATCAATTCCGCGAACTTTTTTCCTAAAGGCTTCGCTCTCCTGAATGAGATTCGCCCTATTTCCACCTGTGACCCGATAAACTTTTGGAGGGTCCCCGTAGGGTAAAGACTCAAACCTTTTACTCAATCGTGGATCTATCCCGAAGGATGTTAAGGAGGCAGACCCCCATCGATCCACTATCTCCATAAAACCTTTCTTCCCTCCTTTTTGGAAGGCATCGGCGAAGACGGCAAGGATAAAGGCATGGGGAGACATACAAGCCACTTCTGCCGACCGTAAGGCATAGCGGTTACCATTGAAGGAAAGAGCCACCCCTCCTCCACTTCTGACCAGATTAAAAGCTTCCACATCAGTGATGCTATCTCCGACATACATGACCTCCTCCAGACGATTCCCCGTTCTTTTCAAACTGAGGAGCACAGCATTGGCCTTCTCCTTCCCACCGACTGGATTCACCTCGGAAAGCATTTTTCCAATCACCATCTGCTGAATCTCTCTCCAAAAAATTTTATCCAACCTTCGAATCGTCTTTTGGTCTCGGTCTGAGAGATCCTTCAGACCTTTTGCCTCCTCAGGCCAATCCATCATCTCCATCTCCTGAATCTCTTTCGCAAGATGGATGAGTCTTTCTCTCTCTTCATTTCTTAAAGAATATCGATCCAGACTCACCTGTGTGGAGTAAGTTCGATTCTCAGGAAACCCCGTCACTTCGCAAAGGGCATCAATGTAAGGTTTATAACTCGTGCTGATGATGAAGGCTTCTATTTGAGTGCCGATCTCCTGAAGAGTTTCCTTCGCCTCAGGGACAAGGAGAAGATGCTCCTTGCTGAATTGTCTGATTCCCTCATCGGTGACACCAAAAGCCTTCAAGAAGGGAAGAATCAATTTGAGGGTATCGCCCGCTTTATAACCGGGTCGCTTTTCAATGTCCGCCAAATAATCATCATATTTGCTGACCATGGCAAAGAAGCGTTGCCCTCCTGGAATATAAAACTCCGAGAGTTCCATCGCATTGTCATTCTTCGAGATGGGTCCTTCACAGTCGGTATTGAATTGGCGGCTCATAACTTTCTGCTCTTGGTTAATAAGTTGTTAATAGAACCAATGTCAAATGCCAAAGTTCAAAGTTCAAATCAAATCCAAAACCCAAATGACAAATTTATTAAGAAGTAGAAAATTTTTGATCTTGAGTCATTTGAAATTGATTTGACATTTGGATTTTGACATTTAGATTTGATTCATCAGATACTCCTCCACTTCTTTATTCAAGCAAAATCCTTCTATCTCATTCCACTTTTCGTCCAATATCTTACCTTTCTCAACCCTCACTCTTTTCTCGGCGAGGGTTTTCAATGTCATCACAATAAGAGGAAGCTCTCTTCGCACTCCTTGCTTCCGAATTTCTTTGAACAAAGGATTGTCTTCTCCCTCTTCTTTTACCAGTTGATGGAAAGGACGATTCTTCAACTTCAGACCAAAATCCTCCCAGAATCGATCGAATTGTAGACCTTTGATGGGAAAGGTAACATAGGTGACAGGAGGACCTTCGTCGAGATCTTTTGTAACCAGATGCATCATTACACCCGTTTGAGTCGCCCTTTGCTCAATCAATACCCAAATGACTTCTTGCCAGGTTCCTCTGGGACCCTTTGGCTCTGCCGGGTGGAGATTGATAGTGGAAAAAACTTCACAGAAAGCTGAGCTGACGATGAGCATATATCCAGCCAAAACAATGATGTCCACAGGGAGGTCTTTAATTCTTCTCGCAATCTCTTGATGATACGATGTCCTCCAACCCTCCATATCTTTCTGGCGAAGGGAAGGCAAATAATCTCTTGAAGAAAGAAGGATCAGCGGAATTTTCATTGACTCTACCAATTGGATAAATCGGTCACTCTCTAAAGATTCTCCTCTTTCTCGATTGCAAAAAACATAGCGGATTTCAGCGGGAATGGCTCCCTTTGAAATATGATCTGCCACAATTTGAATCAAGTCTCTTGCTGCTTCATCCCGACCTGTTGAAAACCATCCTATTTGAAAGACCATCGCCCTTCCTTTCGGTCAGGAGTTACGAGTTATGAGCTCGGAGTTCGGAGTAGTGTCGGCATTCACTGCCGACGGATTTGAAAGAAATCTTCAAGATCCTTTTTTGTTGGATATTGCTCCCGGCCATATCCTGTCACGCTCTTAGCCGCTACGACGGTTGCAAAAAGCGCGCTTTCCTCCAAAGACCTCTCCAAAAAAAGACCTGCCAAGAATCCGGCATTGTAAACATCGCCTGCCCCGGTATTATCCACCACTTCTACCCGAATAGCCGGCACTTCAAAGTCACCTTTCTTAGTGAAAATATGCGACCCTTGACTGCCTCTTTTACAAACCAGAACAGCAGGCCCAGCCTTCATTAATGATTTTGCCCCGGCATGAAGATCCTGATGGGTCAACAACCCAACTTCCCTCTCTGTGAGAAAGAGGAGGTGGCATCGCTTTATGAGAGGACGAATTTTGTTCAATCCCTTCTTTGCATAAATTTCTCCCGGGTCCATGGATACTTTCATTGATGAATCAAGAAGGTTCAATAAAACCTTTTGGGCTTCAAAAGGAGATTCTCCAATAAAGGAAGTGAGGTGTACCCAAGAAATATCTTTAAGCGCATCAAAATTAATCTCTTCGGCCGTGAGTGTGCTGTTGGCATTGCCCCGGACGAAAAGGAATCGATCCTGGTGACGGTCCAAAACTACCAAACAGGCACCACTCCTCTGCCCCCGATGTATCATATCAATCTGGACAGGTTTCAAATTTTCCAGGAGATAATCTCCTTCTTGATCTTCTCCCACCTTTCCAATGAACTTTGTCGGAAATCCCATGCGGGCCAAGGCCACGATCGTATTGGCTGCCGAGCCCCCTCCGCTTTTTGACTTCAAGGTTCCGAATCGCTTCAATTGCTCTAAAAGGGATTCGAACTCTTCATCAGAACCGAAGCCCTCTTTCCCAGGATCCAGACGAAACCCCTTCGAGGAGATCGATTTCAAATCTTCCACTTCAAAAATCAAATCCAGGTTGAGGGCTCCGAATCCAACAATGGTTTTCATCTTTTCTAAGTCCAATGGCGAATTCAGGCATTGTGGAATTACGCCTGCCTGCCAGCAGGCAGAAATTTGAAATCCCTAAATTCCTCAATCCTTAAATCGAGAATATAAAAAATAAAAGACGGGTTACCCCATCGTTTTACAAATAGAACATATTGATGTAAAATTCAACATCAAAGTTTCCCTCTCCTCCTATCCTCCCCCACTATGGGCGGGAGGATAGGAGGAGGGATTTGTATGATAATAACTTAAAGGAGAAACAAGGAGGGATCTGTTGTCACGAATTGAAAGAGAAGAGGCAGTTCTTGTCGTTGTCGATGTTCAGGATGTTCTGATGAAGAAGATGAATCAAGAGGTAGGGAAAAATGTAATACGAAATATCCAGACTCTTCTTGCTTTCGTAAAAAAAATGGCCATCCCCATTCTGATTACGGAACAATATCCCAAGGGATTGGGGAAGACGGTCCCTGAAATTAAAATGGAACTGGGGTCCATCCTTCCTATTGAAAAGGTCTCTTTCAGTTGCTGCGGGGTGGAGACGTTCAACGATAAATTGAATCAATTGGGAAGGAAGCAGATCATCCTTACCGGGATCGAAACCCATGTGTGTGTTCTGCAAACCGCCGACGATCTGATACAGAAAGGCTATGAGGTCCATGCGGTAGCTGATGCGATCTGTTCAAGAAGTAAATTAGATTGGGAGATCGGTCTGAAATGGATGGAAAAAAGGGGGGCGATGATCTCGACCACCGAGATCATCGCTTTTCAACTGTTGAAGGAGGCTGGGACTGAAGAGTTTAGGGGGTTGTCAAAATTGTTAAAATAAACAAAAAATTTAAACCCATTGAAGCAGTTTGGCGAAGAAATAGGAAACGAAGAATGTATTGGTAAAGACCAATGCCCAACTGGCTACTCTTTCCAAACTAACCTCTATCTTTCTCCCCGATTCTGTTTCCTGGATACCTAAAATTTCTTTACCGCTCATCTTTCCCTCCATCTACAATTTTGTAAGAAAAAGAGCAAATTTGTGGAATTTCCTGTAGTGATTTACCAATCTTCCAATTGCTTTTTCACAATTTTTAAAAATGCGAAACCACCGAAAATGATTAGCCAAATTATAAATAAATTGGAGAAAGCAAATTCTTTTATCATCAGGCTCATCCCCCATTCTTTTTAATGTTTGTAAATATATTAAGCAAGTCTTATGCCAAAGGAGGAAAGTAGATTAAGTTAGTTGAAATTAAAGGGGATTTTAAAATTTAGGCGATCAGAATCAAACTTCCAGGAAGGCACAAAATGTCACATTTTTGTAAAAATTTTATTAAGACCCAGATTTTGATAAAGAATTATTCAAGACAAAAAGTCGTTTTTAAAATTACTTATCCAGCACTTCCCTCACTTTTCTCGCCAGTCCATCTACTGTAAATGGTTTCTGGATGTAATTCATCCCCTTCTCCAGGACACCGTGATGAGTGATGGCATTATCTGTATAACCTGACATATAGAGAACTTTCATTTCTGGGTGAAAAGATCCCAGACGGTCTGCTAATTGGCGACCACTCATCCCTGGCATAACGACATCCGTCAAGATCAGGTG
>JBEKWN010000012.1:0-59334 GCA_049513055.1 Thermodesulfobacteriota bacterium | reverse complement strand
AAGATCTTCGGCTGAATTCCTGTCTGTTGTCCCATCATGGCATTACTCCAATTAAGTTGTATTGCCATCCTTATATACGGTATGTATAATGCTTGCAAGAACTATTTGGGCAACAGCCCGTAAAGATCCGACCCTGACGCCCGGTTCTTTCGCGCCTTACGATTCTTCTTGTTCCCACCCCTTTGCCCTTTCAACAGCCATCTTCCACTTTCTGTAAAGAGATTCTCTTTGTTTGGAACTCATCCGAGGAATAAACTTCCTCTTTACTCTGTAATTTGCGGCGATTTGCCGTTGATCCTTCCAAAACCCCACGGCTAAACCAGCCAGGTAGGCGGCTCCCAAGGCGGTCGTCTCAGTGGTCGCCTGGATGACTACTGGAACCCCCAGAATGTCGGCTTGAAATTGCATTAAAAACTCATTGGCAGCCGCCCCTCCATCGACCCGCAATTCCTTCAGGCCCATTCCGGAATCCTCCTCCATGCATTCCAGCACATCCCTTGTCTGATAGGCAATCGACTCTAAGGCAGCCCGGGCAATATGAGCTGGCGTCGTTCCACGGGTAATTCCAAAAATTGCTCCTCGGGCATACATATCCCAGTAGGGTGCTCCCAAGCCGACGAAAGCCGGGACAAAATAGACGCCATCATTAGATTGGATGCTACTCGCCAACCTTTCACTTTCGGAAGCTTGCTGAATCATCCTTAGCTCGTCCCGGAGCCATTGGACTACAGCCCCGGCGATAAAGACGCTCCCTTCTAAAGCATATTCAATTTTCCGGCCGATTCCCCAGGCGATCGTTGTCAAAAGGTTTTTTCTGGAAAGCACCGGCTTCCACCCTATATTCATCAGCAAAAAGCAACCCGTTCCGTAGGTGTTCTTGGACAAGCCTTTGCGGAAACAGGTTTGGCCGAAAAGAGCTCCTTGTTGATCTCCTACGATTCCCGCAACAGGGATCTCTAAACCCAAAAAAGATCCAGGAGACGTGCTTCCGTAGATTTCACTGGAAGCTTTGACAGCTGGTAAGATTTGTTCGGGAATATGGAAATATTCTAAGATCTTTCCATCCCACGAAAGATCATGAATATTGTAAAGCATGGTGCGGGAAGCGTTAGAATAATCCGTGATATGGAGCTTCTTCCCCGTTAGATTGTACACCAACCAGCTATCCACCGTGCCAAAGGCCAGTTCCCCTCTTTCAGCCGCCCGGCGGATCGTTTTTCGATAGTCCAAAATCCACTGAATCTTAGTAGCTGAAAAATAGGCGTCGATCACCAATCCAGTTTTCCTGCGAATCTCTTGGGCAAATTTCGTCTTCTTGATTTCGGAACAACTCGGGGCGGTCCTGCGGCACTGCCACACAATGGCATTATGCACTGGCCGGCCGCTCTCCCTGTCCCAGATTAAAGTGGTCTCCCGCTGGTTGGTGACCCCGATGGCGGCGATTCTTTGGGGCGAAAGATTGACGGAATCAAGGGCCTGCCGGGCAGCTTCCATTTGCGAGTCCCATATTTCCGCAGGATCATGCTCCACCCATCCGGGCCGGGGATAGATCTGCCTGAACTCCTTAGCCGCCATACTAATGATTTTCCCCTGCTGATCAAAAATCACCGCCCGGGAACTCGTGGTCCCCTGATCCAAAGCCATGATATATTTTTTCCTCATAAATGAACCTTCCAAGAGGCAGAAGTTGGTCCTGCTGGCAGATCAAGGCTAAAGATGAGACTAGAATATTTCCACACAAAAATGACTTAAAAATTAAGTCGAGGATGGACAAATCTTGACTGAAAAATTCAGTCAAACAAGAAAAGGCTTAATTGAAAAATGGGATGTGCCCCCATTTTCAACGTTCCCATATATATCTTTTAGGGTTACCTCTTTAACTTGTTTTTTTCATCCCCCTCTCTTTCTGAATCAGTTTTGGAATCTCAAATTCGCAAGGGACTTTGGTCTGACAGAGTCCGCAAAATCCCGCGATCGTGACACCATATTCGTCCTTCTTGGCCTGACCGACAACGGAATAGCAATACTCGAAGCATTTATCTTTGTCATGACCCTTTTCCGTAATCGCTCCGGCCGGGCAGCGGGATGCGCATGTCTTGCAAGTCTTATTGAAGTAGTAAAGGCAGTTGGCCTTGTGATGGGAATAAATTTTTTCCGAAGGTTTAAGGGGCAGTTTGGTGACCACGCTCCCTACGCGCATAGCCTTGCCTTTTGCCGTAATCAGTCCGTCGCTCAACCCGAAAGCCCCGAGACCGCAGGCATAGGCGATATGACGCTCGGACCAATTGGACGCGATCCCCACTTCGGGGGACCGAAGCCGTTTCCAAAGGGGAGAATTCATTGGAGCAACGGCCTTATACCCTTTCTTTTTTAATATGGAGACAAGGTGATTTCTAAGTTTAACGTTGAACTGTTCCCCGAAATCCCGGGCATGAGCCCAGAGCAGAGAAGGATATTTGGCCTCTTTGCGATTGCTTTTTCGGATATCTTCAGATGTCGGGAGAACCCAAGAGATAACTGAAAGCTCTTTGGAAGGCTTCCTCCCTCCAAAAGTCAATTCAAAAATCTCCTGAGGTGTAAAGTGGAATTCGCCGATAATCTTTTTATATTGCTTGAAAAGAGGATCGTCTCCCGAAGCGAATCCAACCAAAGGTGTTTCCCAGTACTGCCCTCCGTCAACTTTCCTTACACGTTACTTCTCCCCAACAGCTCCAGATTAACACAAGCAGCCTTGATGCTCAAACCAATAATCCCTATTGTCAATGCGAACGAAAACCCAGGTGGGAAATAGGTCAACCCTTCGACCCTCCGGTCTAAAGATTGGGGCTTGCTCAGGGTTGACCCTGAGCGGCGATCTTTCCCCAACCTAAACTGCGGGGCTTGGGCGCCATCGAACAGGTTAATCTTCAGGTGGAATTAACAGATGGTCAATAACCCCAAAAATAGATGTGCCCAACTTTTTTATGGATGACACACCGATAAATATTCAAGGATAAAAATTTAACCCCCAAGCCGTTCAGTTCAAAATTGAAAATATTTAATCTTTGATCAATTCTTTAAGCTTCTCGTCTAAGTAATGTTCGACATATGTTCGATTTAGGCAGCTGGGATCAATTCTAAGCCTCTCGGCGAGACTTTGAAGGATTGCACTGCGACGAGCAAGATTTTTCGTTCTGTGCTCTTTCATGTAGTTGTGTACAGAACGCATGATATCGGTTGGCAGGTGATAGCTTATGTTGACGCCCAAAAGGGATGGAAACATTGCCGCATAAGATCTCTTGACCGAACCAAGTTTGGGCGCAAGACTTATATAATTGTAAAGAAAATCAGGGCGCATATAACAGCTTACACGATATTTGTCCTTGAATACTTTGTTAACTGCTTTCAAAGTTAGAGTGTCTTTCGATAGCCACCATGTCCGATACCCAAAAATATCCGAGGTACCGCCTTCGTTATATTTTTCCCTTATTGAATAAATAGTGAGTATAAGGTTTGCGTCATTTTTTGCTTTTGGCGGCGCACTTTTTTCCTTTTTCAGTTCTTTGAAAAGACGATCTTGCTCTTCTTTATCGATCTCTACGCCGAGGGATTTATCTGATACGAATTCAATTCCAAATTCTTCATGTAACCATTCAGACAATTCCCTCTTAGCATTCTCCAGACTCGGAGAAACAAAGTTGTCAATAAAGTTTTTAAAGTGTGATACTTGTCCTCGCATCTTTGCGTAGAAATATGCTCTGATCAGAATCTCGTCGATATATAGCGTAAGAATTTCATCGGCGAGATACATCTCCTCATCGTGCTTAAATATCTCTTCATATTTTGCTAATATCATTTGGAAATGAGATGCCAACTCGCCAATTATTGTCTCATTTGCTATGAGACGAACTCCAGCATCTCTAGCTCCTGTTAGTAGATTCCAGTGCCGCCGATTTTCCGGCTCTAAGAAAAATTCTGACATTGCAGGAATCAGAATTGATGTGCAAACATATATATTCAGTTTGGAAGCAAGGCTTGAAAAGTATGTAGCTAACTTTGGATCGCATTGGAGGAAAAATAACATCAAATATGTATTTGATAATTTATTCAAAAAATCTCTTTGCTCTTTAGTGCCATGATATACGATTTCACGAATCGTAACCATAAGACCGGACTTGACCAACTCTTTATTTTTCAGAACGACTGAGCTCTCATCAACTACACGGCTTACGGTGTCCGATAAATCTTTTTCAAATGCATCCTGATTTTCTCCTCTAAGCACAAAATTTGCAAATTCTAGTCCTTGCTGGTAATAAATCTGATTAAATGCTGATTCCATGAGGGGGACGCAATCTTTGACTTGAACACCGATATCTTTGAGATATCTCTCGAGCATAGCAGTCGTTTGTAACTGGAATTGTGCATGCAAACAAGCATCTGATAGATTTCTTTGTTGGATCTCCAACCGTGTTTCATATGGTAGGCAATACGCATCAATTTTGGGGTGATGTTTGACACGGCGTGGTTTAGTAGATAGTATTTTTAAGCGCTGATCGATAACGGGATACAGTGTTTTGGGATCAAATTGTATCTTCTCTGCAATTGTCTTTTTTATCTCTTCTTCTGTCTTGAATAGACCTTTATCGGGATCTGTTCCCTCCAAAGCAAAAAGGACTAAGCCATCTGCTATTATTGTGTCCAGCTCTGCAGTGCCAGTCTCTCGATCTAATTGTTGCCGGAGAAAAACAAAGAGTCTGGGATCGTTAACAAGATCCCCCACAACGTACGACTTCCCCGGCTGACTAAATTCATGCAGAAAGCTCGCAATAAATGTTTGAAATGTATTAATAGCACCTTGGTTTGTATTTGCTCGTGATGATAACCACTTCAGATCATATATATGAATCGGTTTTTTGTATTGATCGAATAGGCTGTCGATTAGTTTATCCTGATTCTTGACGATTTGATTCGTCACAAAGTAAAATCGGTCAAATTCAATGACATTATCAAATAATTTTTTCAAGGAGGACTTCAGCTTCCCTTCACCATTCGCTTCAATAGATGATTGGTAAATGCTTCTTTCAAAACCTTTTCTATGGAATACGTGTTCAAGGCCGTCAATTCCACGGTCTTTTAGACCACCGGCGGGAGTGAATTCGTAATCCAGAACCTGGGCGAGAAAGCTCATCGCAAAATCCTCGAAAATGATCCCGTTGTTGACCTGACAAAGCGCAAACTCAAATGTTTGAGGATCAATTCCAACACTGATTCTTTTTTCATGGTTCATGAATTTCCCTCCATCATTGAGATTTAGGGCCAGACCTGCTTTTCAACATCTCCGGGTAAAAGGTGACGGTTCTATTTATTTTCAGCCTAAAACAAAAATATATCGAAATTAACTGTATCTCTGACAACTGTTTCAACTTGTTTGAAGGACACGGCACTATTATAACAACCGATAGCCACATTTCCTATTGATTGGTTATTTAAACCCTTTATCTTAAAACAATCCTCCAAGTTATTATCGAGACATGCCATAAGATCATCGCCATCCACCCCAAATTGAAGAATGTGCTCCTCATTATATTCCAGGCGACGATATTGTTTAACTAACAATACCTTAACGCTTGGGAGTTCAGCTAGTTCTAAATTACCATTTTGCCTTATATAAAGCAGATAACCTCCCATCCAGGGATTTGGCGTTCCGTACCTGAAATATATACCAAACCAGTCGATTTCACTTCCTACCATCTCAAATTTAAATTTAACCTTCAGTGCGCCATCTCTCATCTTAACGATAGGTACAATGGGAATCGTTGTCTTGCCTTCTTCATGCTTTATTTTTGTTTCCTGAGGAAAATCAAGTTTATAAAAATGACCTGCTTTCTCGCTAAGCGGCAACTCTTTTATTGAAAGGAATGTGTCAAGATATTTATCAATCCGTTCCCGAAGTTCTTTCTCATCGGAATATTTATTAACCTCATAACCCCTTATGTCTGAACCAATTTCAGTCAAATTCCGACCTGAAACTCTAAAGATGTTCTTATTAAGAGTGATTGCGATACCTAATTCAACATGTACGTTGGGATTATTATTTGTCAGATCAGCTACAATAATGTCTGAAGATTTAATATTAAACAAAAATTGTTTCAGAAGATCATTATTTTGATTTTTGAAGAGATCTATCTCAAGATGAGGAGTAGGTTGAATAACTCTGTTATTTCCGTAAATAAAATTAAATCTTTCTTGAAATTTCCCCTTTAAGTCCTTAAGAATCCTTTCATACATTGGGAGCATTGATCCATCGAAGGGAATTGCGATAAATACTTGATAAAATGATTTTGGATTCATTTTCCCCCTCCTCAATCGTTATCATGATATCGTACATCTCCCCCGATCACCGGTTGAAATCTCTAAAAATCAAGATAAACCCTTCAACCCCCGTCCTTCATGGTTTGAGCCCTTATCTTCCCATCGGTGACGGAGCCAATAAGCCTGCCAATGCCCCGACGGCGGCTGAGCCCAAGGCTATCAATCCCTCAGGAATTGTGGCTGCTGTTTTGATGCTCAAGTAGAAACCCCCAATGATGGTCAGCACAACTGCAGAACCGAGGAAGCCCACAACCATTCGATAAATCAATCGGTCAGTTTGAAGCGGCGTTGCTAACTTCTGGAGGCTCTCAAGAAGTTTCACCTTCTTGTCTGGGGGCAATGAAGCATCGTTGGTGACTTGATGAATTAAATCTTGGAGTGTGTCCTTAATGTTATTGGTCATATTTTACCTCCATTCCTTATCGTTAAGCGTAAGGAGTAAAGTGTATACACCGTAAGGTGTTAACCGTAAGGCGTAAAGTGTCTCCTATTAAGAGCAACTTCAGGGGATAAATTTAATCACTATTTCCGGACGGAAGGCTTCGGTTCCGGAGCCAGTTTTACGAACAGGTTTTTTATTGGCGTCAAGGATTGATACATACCAACGACCTTCCTTAAAATTACGCTTAAAGCTCTGAGTGCGCCATGTAAAAAAGCCCTGCTTCCTGAATTGGTTTTTTATCGCACTAGCTATTTCTAACCACCTCTCTTTCGTAAGCCCGATGCCAATAATATCGGTCACTCCTTTCTCTGAAGCCCAGGCATGATAGATGGACATCTGTCCTTTTGCTTCAAGCATAGTCAGGGCTTGTTCACCTGCTCTGATCTCCATCCAGAGAAATACACCTTCTCCTTTCTTGATCTCAGCAACACCTGAAAAGGAATTCATTGGTTCATGCCCTTGAACACCTTTGCAAAAGGATTCCCGTTCCACCTCAAATAATGGCTGGGCATTGCCATAGGCTGGAATAATAACAAAGACAAACGAAACAAAAATGAAGAGAAGAGATGTTTTCATTCCAAGATTCTTAATCCGTTAACCGATGCAGCTTTGAAGTGCCCGTTTAAAGTTCCCACCCATATAGGCTCCAATCTCATCATTCGAAAACCCGACCTCTTGCATGGTCTTTACCAGTTTTGATAAATCGCAAACGTCTCGATACCCCTCAATGAGGCTGGGGAGGCTTCCTCCACCATCTGTTCCCAAACCCACATGTTCCATCCCCAATCGGTTTTTCATCTCAAGAATTTCTTTCGCCCAATCTAAAAAAGTCCTTCGTGCAGTTGCCCCCTGTTTATATCCTAACGGCCAGGTACAAACGACACCTCCTGTTTGGGCAATCAGTTCCATCTCCTTCCATGTTCGAGACCGACCACATTGTAATGGGTCTTCAATAGAACAAGGATTCGTGTGCGAATCGACCAAAGGCTTTGAACTTATTTCTACAATCTGTTTTAGAGTGTTTGTATGAGCATGGGCTACATCGACCACCATACCCAACTCCTGCATCCGCTCTACAACTTTTCGTCCAGCAGGGGTCAAACCATTGCTTGTACGTCCTGGGTCCAGGTTCTTCCACATTCTCATCGTATCCCCGAGTTCATTATTTCGATAATGAATCAAGGTAATCATCCTGACGACCAAGCCATAAAATTCATTGACTGTATCAGGATTACCCTTCAACGCATCTCCTCCCTCGATGGCCAAAATGGCCCCTGGAGGAGCATTATCATCCAATGAAGTTGGAATATCAGAGGCTTTGAGTACTAATTTGACTTTACCTGATTTCACGATGCCTTTGAGCCACCATTCTAACTGGGTTTTTGTACTTTGGTATTCAGTCCCTAGCACACGGCCTTGACTGAGGAACACGGCGTCACCGATCGCAGCAAAACAACTGGCAGCCATTCCTAATTTTTTGATAGCCTTGAGGGTCGAAGTGTTATCAGTCTGACGGGGATCATAAACATACCGATCAGGATGGGCGTGAGCATCGATAATTTGTAATCCCTTTAAAAGAGCCTTATCATTCGAAGATGCCGAAGCGGTCTGTTTGAATGGGGAAAAACTTCCCAAACTTACTGATAGACCACAAAAAGTAAAGTAACGAAGAAACTGACGTCGATTCATTTTAGAATTTTCCTTTCATTCTGAAGTTACCCCTTACTACTATCCTGCCCCTGAATTGGAAGGAAGATAACAGAGTTATTCCCGACAGGGGACTTTCTTCCCTTCACGATAATAGGGAAAATCTACAAAAGTGATGGTGCTGCCAAGATCCTTGTAAAGGGCCATTTTGGATCCTTTATTGCAAAGGATTAAGACATAGCTCTCACCTTCACGAAAAACCCGGACTGGATATTTCTTCACTTTTTTGATGATTTCTTTGTCGGGATAGTATTTCAAGAATAGAAAAGAACTTTTCAGCATTTAAATCAGATGGAAGGGTTCCTGTTGAAAGCCGATGTCCTTCAATTTTCTTTGAGAAGTCGATCAAATACTCTTCTAACTCGGCAACCTCTTTTGGATCTAATCCTTGGGAAGATTGAGGCCTCGAGCAGAAAACCAAAGAGAAAAAAATTATTGAGCAGAGCAATAAAATTTTAACTTTGGGTCTCATTATCACCTATTCACCCCCACCCTCACCCTCCCCCGTCAAGGGGGAGGGGTGTAAAGGGTTCTCTTCCCCATCAAGGGGGAGGGGAGTACTTTCATTGCTGAGAGTTAATGATTGTTCATCATGACCAATAGACTAAATTTCCAGTCTGCAAATCCTTTCCTGTATCCAGGTCACGATTGGTGATACTTGAAAGAAATTGATTAATGTTTCCTATGAAAATGCCTTTGGATAAAAAGACCCATTGGTCTGTCACATACCCGACGACTTTTGGAAAGACATCTCTTTCATAAGTCCCGAATTTCCCATCAGGAAGAGGAAGCCTATTCAGAAAAGTTTCTTTTTCCGTGGCTGTGATCTCAATACTTTTCTTGTAGGTCAATTTGTGTTTGGGGTCGAATATTCGACCTATGAATACGGGTCTGCCCGCAATCTTAAGCCAGTCTTCAAACTGATCGTGCCACTCATCAATCTCAGGTCGATGATTCTGGTAATCCACTGAAAAATGGGTTTTAAGAATATCTCTCCAGAAAGCGAGCAAGATGGGATGAATTTTATCCTTATCACCAGGGTTCGAACAGATCTGGATGATCCTCATCAGTTCACTATGCTCAATTTCTGCTCCCCTGCGAATCAGATGATAAATGAATGCATCCTGAATCATTTCACAGTAACGATGTCTTTCCTCATTCCCTTTATAGGGGCCAACGATGTTCAACACAACCGGATGGACAACTAAATCAGAAGTCACATGAGAGAGGTAACCCAGGGTCCAACAAAAGGGGATGACAAATTCCTCTTTCTGAAAACCCTGAGTCCCTAAATCCAGGAGCTTCCGGGCCATGGTTTTGATCACATCGCCGGTATGTTGGTAATGCATGTGATCGGCCCAATCCTTCTGCTTGGGTTGCAAGAGATCGAGGTAGGGATAATCCGGGCCAACAGAACCAAGGTGAACGAAATGGGAATGGGTGAGGGTAACCCCGCGTAGCTTTTCATTGATATCCTGATTGCCCCGAAACCATTCGAGCGCTTTTTCCGTAATCATCAAATGGGCATAAGTGGCCGGCATAAACGACCTACAATGTTGGGTTTTTAATGCACCGAGATCACTATATAGGAAATGGGCTCACTCGTCAAGGAGGGTTAGCCGATGGCTGATAGCTAATGGCTATATTGGTTGACTTTTAATCGGTGGAGTGTTAGGAGGGTAAAAGGAGGAAGGGATGTTTTTCTCTATTCAGAAGGAATTATTCGATATTCTGCCTGATCTCACCATTGGGATGGTGGTGGCCAGGGGTGTGGACAATACTCATCCCTCCAAAGAGATTGACGATCTTCTCACCCAGGCTGTCGAGGAGATGAAGAAAAACTTCATCGGTGATAAAGCCCAGGACCATCCAAGGATCAAACCCTGGAGAACTGCCTTTTCTAAATTGGGTATTTCCGGAAGTAAGTTTCCAAGTTCCATCGAATCCATGGCAAGGAGGATTCTGAAAGGAGATCCGTTCCCGAAGATCAACCCTCTCGTCGATCTCTACAACAGTGTCTCTTTGAGATTTTTAGTCCCGATGGGAGGCCATGATCTGGATACCATCCAGGGAAATATTCATCTCCAATTTGCAGAAGGATGGGAACCTTTCACTCCCATGGGCGGCGGAGAGACAGCGGTTGTGCCAAAAGGAGAACTGGTCTATCGTGACGATCGAGAGGTGCTGACCCGGAATTGGGTATGGCGCCAGTGTGAGAAAGATAAAGCCACCGAGAAAACGAAAAATATCTTCATCCCCATTGATGTATTGGGTGAAGTGGGAAGAGAGCGGGCCGATGAAACCATTCTGGAGCTCTCTCAGCTGATCCCGAGATATTTGGGGGGTACCTTCTTTTCAGCTATCCTGAATAGAGAAAATCCTTCCATTGAATTTCAGATTTAAAATCAGGATATGAAAATAAGGTGTGATGACCAAAATAAAAAGGGAAGAGCAAACCTCTTCCCTTTTTAAATCTTTCTCTTTCCTCCAGAGGATAGTTAAGTTTCTTTAACGAGGTGTGGGATTAGTAACCTTTCTTCTGAATCTCGGCTAAGCCTTCATCCACTGTGAAGACGGCACCGCATTTTGGACACTTAATCTTTGCGTCTTTCTGTATCCCCGCACACCCATAAGCAAAAACTGCTAACATCACCAATGCCAAAAAGATGCTCACCCATTTCCTCATTAACCCTCACCTCCTTTCGTTATTTTTCAGTGAAATCGCAAGGAAAAATATTGTATAGGAAAAACGGATAACAAAAATCCGTTTTTATGTCAAGTAAAAAATAAATATTCCTTTCCTCCCCCCTTGGATATCCCTCCACTTATTTCTTTTTCTTCGGTTTGGCCTTCTTCGTTGCCTTCTTCGCCTTAGGATGTTTCATCCCGCATGACATATTTTCGTCACCTCCCTTACCCTTTTATTCTATTGATTTATTTATCTCTTTTAAATTAAAATTTGTCAAGAGTTTTCTTAGAGAGCTCTGAAAAACTACTTTACGCTCTCTTGATTGCACAGATTTCAAAAAATGATTAAATAGATTTTCTCTATTTTTCAATGCATCTTTTATCTGCGTAATCGTTTCATAATCTATGTAATCAGAGATTTCGGCCTTCTTCAGAAATCTCTCTTAGGGATATCGTAATTTAAAGCCATTGGAGGGGGGAATATGACAAAAAAGATTCAGATAGACATGAACTCTGATGTTGGGGAAAGTTTTGGCGTTTATAAACTGGGACTTGACCAAGAGGTGATCCCCCACATCACCTCAGCCAATATTGCCTGTGGATTCCATGCCGGGGATCCTGGCGTGATGCGAAAGACGGTGGCTTTGGCAAAGGAATATGGTGTAGAGGTGGGGGCTCATCCTGGATTTCCAGACCTCATGGGATTTGGAAGAAGAAATGTCGATGCCACCCTTGAGGAGATTCAGGATTATGTCGTTTATCAAACAGGAGCATTGCAGGCTTTTGCCCAATCGCAAGGGCTGAGGCTTCAGCATGTGAAAGCTCATGGAAGCCTTTACAATATGGCCGTGGCGAATCCCAAGATATGGGAAGCCATGGCAGAGGCAATGGCGAACGCGGACCGAGATATGATTCTGGTTGTCCTGGCTTCTTCGAAAAGGGAATCTCTTCTCGAGATTGGAAAACGTCATGGCATCCGCATTGCCTTTGAAGCCTTTCCAGACCGCGCCTATAACAAAGATGGTTCTTTAGTCTCTCGTAGAGAGAAAGGGGCAGTGATCCACGATCACGAGATCGTCGCCAAAAGGGCGTTAAAAATGGCCCTGGAGGGAAAGGTGGTCGCCATGGATGGGACAGAAATCGAGCTCAAAGCAGATACGCTCTGTGTCCACGGCGATAACCCTGCTGCCGTCGAGATGGTGAAGAAGATTCGACAGGAATTGAAGGATGCTGGCATAACCGTCATTCCAATGAAATGGTTTGTTTAATTCGTGATAGTGATTCGTGCTGGTGATTTGTGTTTTTGGTTTTCCATTCACCAACACCTTTCACCCATCACCAACACTATTTAGCATGGGCCTTTATCCCAAAATGCATTTTCTCCTAATGGGTGATCATGGTTTTCTCCTTGAATTTGGAGACGAAATCAGTCGCGAGATCAATGAGAAGGTGAGAAGGATGGCTTTGGCCATCCAGGCTGAAGCCATAGAAGGGATCGTTGAAACAGTTCCAACCTACCGGTCATTACTCATCATTTACAATCCAGTGATTCTCCCCATCGAAGACCTAAGAAAAAGATTAAAACGGATAGAAGAAGGGCTTCGACAGACTCCTCTTCCAGAGCCCAAATTAACACGCATCCCAGTCGTCTATGGTGGGACCTATGGCCCTGATTTAGAAGAGGTGGCGAAGTATCATCAGATCTCTCCTGAGGAAGTGATCCAGCTCCATTGCAGCAAACCTTATCTCATCTATATGATCGGGTTTATGCCTGGATATCCTTACATGGGAGAACTTCCTCAGGCATTGGTGACCCCTCGGCTCAAAACACCGAGGCTATTGGTTCCTAAAGGCTCTGTGGCCATTGCCCAGAGACAGACAGGGATTTATTCCATGGAGAGCCCAGGAGGTTGGCAGATCCTCGGCCGGACCCCGGTGGAACTGTTCGACCCTGGGAAAGATCCTCCGGCTCTTCTTCAAATGGGAGACTTTGTCCAATTCTATCCGATCAGCGAGAAGGAGTTTAAAGAATGGCAGGCATAGGAATAATGCCAAATGTTAAAGCTCGAAGTTCAAATGAAATGCAAAGCTCAAATGATAAAATTTATTAAAGAAGAAATTTTTGACATTTAGTCATTTTGGCATTCAGTTGACATTTGGATTTTAACATTTGAACTTTCAGCTTCCATGTTCGAGTATATTCGAGGAAAATTTGAAAGATGAATCGAATTGAGGTTCTTGAAGTCCTGGAGCCTGGCGTTTTGACCACGGTTCAAGATCTGGGTCGATATGGTTTCAGTCAGTTTGGAGTCCCTCCCTCTGGAGCCTTAGACACCTTTTCTCTCAAAGTCGGCAACCTGTTGGTTGGAAACAGAGAAGGAGAGGCCTGCCTCGAGATCACACTCATGGGCTTGAAAATAAAAGTCCTGAAAGAGGTAGTCATTGCCATCACAGGCGGAGATCTCTCCCCTACATTGAACGAGGAACCTTTGGAGATGTGGAGGACCCATCTTCTGGTGGAAGGAGATGTCATTACCTTTAAAAAGGCGCAAGCAGGTTGTCGTGCTTACCTGGCTGTGAGTGGAGGATTCGTTGTTCCAAAAATCATGGGGAGCTCTTCAACCTATCTTTCAGGAAATTTCGGTGGTTTGGAAGGAAGGAAGTTGAGACGAGGAGATATTCTTTATACTCTCGATATCTCACCTTCCCTTAATAAATTGGGCCTCCGATTTCCAAGCGACTGGATTCCTTCTCTGGAAAAGGAGGTACTTCTCAGGGTAATCCCAGGACCTCAGGATCACCACTTTACAGAAAAAGGATTCCAAACATTTTGTTCCTCATCCTATCAGGTCACTCCCCAATGCGATCGAATGGGAGTTCGATTAGAAGGTCCCAAGATCGAGAGACGATCTGATGTGGAGGAGTCGATCATTTCAGAGGGTTTGATCTCAGGTGCGATTCAGGTTCCCGGCGATGGGAAACCCATCATCATCTTAACGGAATTGGTTACTGGTGGTTATACAAAGATTGCCACGATCATCTCTACGGATTTATCCAAGGTGGCACAACTAAAGCCTGGAGATCAGGTGCGATTCAAACCCATCTCCATTGAAGAATCTCATTTTCTGCTCAGAGAACAGGAGGAAAGACTGAAAGGATTTAAGAAAATCATACAGGAATCAAGCCCTTGCAAGAGATAGAAGCCTAGGTTGATTAGTAATTGCTTTGTGAGTTTTGAAGAACCTTGAATAAAAGACCTGGATAATACGTCTAATAAAGTATTATGGGAAAATATGGGAAGACACCATGCGGCCAGAAATTTTTACAAAGAGGGAAAATACATCTTGGATGTTAATATCGATTTCTTAATTACAATGGAGGGAAAAAAATGAAGAAACTCCTCTTTATTTTATTCATACCTATTTTCGCTTCTTCTGCATCGGCTGCTGTTTACAAATGGGTTGACAAGGGAGGTGTGGTAAACTTTGCAGATGACTACAGCAAAGTTCCTCCTGATTATCGCAATAAGGTTGAAGAACTGAATATAGCCCAGATGGGACCCTCAACCCCTTCCAAAGCTCCGTCTGAAAAGATAACAGATAGTGCGAAGTCAGGGGAGACGGCAAAGCAGGCGCCCCCCATCGCCCAGAACCTGATTCGTGAGGGAGACTTTGCGATCAAACTTGCTGATGCCCTTAAGATAGGACAAGTCAAGAGTGACGCGGAAGCTGAGAGCATATTGGCCTCAGTCGGTATTGCCCCGAAAAACGGTTGGATTGCTGATTATCCTGTGACGCCTGACATTATCGCAGAATTGGAGAAAGCCGTAGGTGAAGCAGCCGATGCCAACAGATTGCCGATTGCAAAGAATGAGGCTTTAAAGGCACTACGGACGACTGCGGTGGAATTTGAATTACCTATCATCGCTGAAGTACCAGATGGATACGCAGAAGGTCCGCCTCCAGCAACTTCTCAATATGCTCCATCGTCGGTGATCGATAATTACTACTATACTGAAGGTCCTCCTGTAGTGACCTATTATCCCCCGCCCTGGGATTATTATTACATGTACGCCTGGATCCCCAGCCCATTCTGGTGCTCCGGGTACTTTTTCCCGGGGTTCTTTGTCCTTCATGATTTCCATAGGGTTATTCATGGACACAGGCATGACTATATTATCACCAATCATATCAGAGACCCGAGGACCGGAAGGATCTTTGCGATGGATCCCGCGAGAAGAAGCTCAGGAAGGATATTTGGAGGCATGGGTACGTCTCCTGTGAGAGGGCTTAATTCTACGGAGGCCAAGAATGGTGCCCAGTCAATCTTCCAGCGCAGCCGTGACCGCGTGGCTCCGGGCAATACTTCTACGCCGGCAACAACGAGAGGACTTCGCAATAGAAATCCTTCCGACTTGAGGTCAGGCCGCAGTACGGAAAGGCAAGTTTATAACAGGGAAAGCAGGCTTTCAGGTTTCAACGGTCGAAATGGTGATTATGGCAGACCACCTGTCGTGGACCGCAGGATGAGCAGAACTCTCGGCGAAACCGGCTCCCACGGCATGAGCAACAGGACTTTTAGCCGGCCGGACACTATGAACAGACAAAGTGGGATGAACTTTCAAAGACCCTCTTCGAGCGAATCTCGGTCCTTCAGCCCGCCTTCACGGGGCGGTGAAAGATCTTTCAGCTCACACCCGCAGGGTGGAGGCCAACATAACAGCTTATCCCCTATGGGCAGCAGAGGTCTTTCCGGATCCCCTCAAGGGGGAAACCACGGTAGTAGCTTCGGCCACGGAGGTCCCCGCTTTTAGTTGATCTGGGATAGTTGAAGATGTCACTCCACTGGCTTACTGGGCTCGAGGGGAATTTCAAATTCCCAGAGATTGGCACCTGATCCAAAATAGATTTTTCGACCAAGCATCGCCATCCCTGAATGAATTGGGGCAGTGGATTTCACCACAAAGGATACCTCATCGTTTCTCGGATCGATGAAAAAGATTGCCTCCTTCGCCAATCCATAAAGTCTTAAGTCTGGTCCGAGCTGGAGGGAGATTTCCCTTGGTTCTTTAAATCCAAGATCAAGAATCTTTTTGACTTCTCTTCTCTCCGGATCAAAGACAAAGATCTTTTCGTTGTCTGTGATTCCATAAAGCATTCCATCTACGGTCACTGCAAGGGAAAGGATGGTTTTGGCTTCTGGAACTGGAATGATTTCGAACACCTTTTTTTCCTCTTTCGGATCCCAGAGCATGAGTTTCGCCTCTTTTTCGATAGCATGCGTTCCAGTTCCACCCCGTATCGAACTTCCTCCTGCAATGAGATCAAATTTTTCAATATAGGCGAGGGAGGCGATGCTCTGATTCTGGACAATGTGGCGATAGACTCTTTTTTCATTTTTCTTTGGATCATAGACACTGATCGCACCACCCACGAGTCCATAATCAGGGTAACCTCCGATATACACATTCCCATGAGGTCCAGTTACCATTGCTCTCGGTCGATATAGCTCTCCTCCCATGGGCCCTAAGTCTCTCGGATTGGCATCCTCGTTGTCGCCAAATCTTAACGGTTTGTTCGGATCGTAGATAGACAGCCTGGCCTCAGGGTAGGAGCAGAGATAAAGTTTTCCATCGAGAGCCCCCATTGAGTACACCTCTCCATTGGCCATGGAGGCCTTACCCAGATTTTTGAGGGATTGAGTATGGGGATTATAGACGAAGAGTCGTAAAGGAAGCATACTGCTCCCATAGACCCGATCATCGGGACCCGCCGCGACGACAAAGATATATGATCCCGCTGCTTCATATGGGAGAGGAATCTCTTTCTTCTCCTTGGTTAAAGGATTCTCAATCTGGAGAAGGCTCCCATCGATGAGACTAAACGTCCGACCATCTGGGAAACCTCCTTGAGGAAAAGGAATCTCAGACTGGGAGACCTCGACCAGTTTTTCTCCTCCTTCGATACGAAACCATTTATCCAAAGTGGAGAGTTTGGCGTAAATCTTTCGGTCTTTTCCCTTCACAAAATTCACACGACCAGGTTTCCGGCTTTCTGGTGGGATGATGGAGGTTTTAGTTTTTTTCTCTGGATCAAAGACGACAATATCGATTTTTTCGAACTGGATGGCACAGTAAATCAACCCATCGTCCCCTGCTGTGGGATAACAGTAAAACTGATCGGGGTCCATGCGGCCATAATTTTGAATCAAACCTGTCTTGGGATCGTAAGAGAAAAGCTTCGCCGAAGGATAAGTTCCTCCCCAGATCTTCCCATCTCTTGCCGTTGTGATTTTACAAATGAAAGACTCAGATTCTCCAGCAGGCTGTCCGAGATCATCCCACTTTTCGGTCTTCGGATCAAAACGCAGAAGGTGAGCAGAATAATAACTCCCAAGATAGATACGATTTTCATGATCGATGGTGAATCCCCACGAACCCATCTCAGAGGATAGAGGACCGTTGAATTGTCGGATCTGGCCTGTATCGGGATTGACAGCGAGAAGGAAAAGAGGGGCATCGTATTGACTGAAGGAGAGGTAAATGGTATCCATCTCTCCTGTCTTTCCTGGGCCGACAAAAGTTCCCCAACAGATGGCTTCTCTCACCGGTACGCCGAGGTCTTTTTGAGCGAATGAGATCTCTGAAAGAGGGCTCAGGATGAGAAAGACGAGGATAGGAATGAGAAATCGAAGGTTAGACCAGAACCCCATAGATTATGCAATCGGTTCCGTTTCGGGGGTATTCGGAACATCGGGAGCATCAGGTGGAGGTGAAGGAGCCTTCGGTTTTGGTTTCCTTGGGCGCGAGCGCCAGCGAGGCTTCTGGGTTTTCCGTTCCTTCAGTTCCTTTGATTCTTTCAACTCCTTAGCCTCACTTTTTCTCTGTTCTTTCCCAAAACCGACAATGACATAGGTCCCGCTTCGAACATCGGTTCTTAGTTGGATGATCCCTTCTTTTTCAGCATCCTCGAGAAGGTCGCTGAAGGTACGGTAGCCATGGTAGGATTCATTGAAAGAGGGCTTCTTTCGCTTCATCGTTTCTTTCACCATTGAGGACCAGAGCACTTCCTTATTCTCACGGACGAGGGCCACCACAGAGTCGACCAGGAGTTGAAAAGCCTCTTTCTTCTTCTCGGGGAGATCCTGCTCAATCTTGGGAGGAATGCCCAAGGGTCGTTCTAAGTCTTCATAGTAAATGAACTCGTCGCAGTTATCGACTAAAAGGTTGGAGCTTGATTCCTTCATTCCAAGGCCGATCACCCGTTTGCCATTCTCCTTCAATTTGGAGACGAGGGGGGAGAAGTCGCTGTCGCCGGAAACGATGACAAAGGTATCGATATGCTCTTTGGAATAACAGAGGTCGAGAGCATCCACGCAGAGCCGGATGTCTGCGGAGTTCTTTCCGGTCATCGCACGCTTTGGGATTTCGATCAGTTCAATGGCAGCTTCATGGAGAGGTTTTTTATACTCGGCGTAGTCGGCCCAATCTGCATAGGCCTTCTTCACAATGAGTTTTCCTTTCTCGACCAATCGTTCTAAGACCTTCTGGATCTCGAATCGTTTATCCCTCTTTCCCCTGAAACCCAGGGCAAGGTTCTCAAAATCGATGAAGACCGCTAAGCTATGTTCCCCTTCAGCCATGCTCTATTCCCCTCTTCTTAAGGGTCTAATCCTTTTTACCTGAGATCATCCTACAATTAAACAGCCAATTTGTAAACAGAATTAAGGAAACAATCCTCCTTAATCAACTCATCTGTCACATAGAAACTTTCCAAAGCTGGCAGATGTACTGGAAAAAACTTTATAGCGGAACCTTAATAAAAATGAACTCCTACGTTTTAAAACCAATTCCAGGATTCACTTTCTATAACGAAATTCGATGCTTATAAAATATTACAATGATCGCTTTATAAAGTTTTTAAAGCACATTTGCCGAGTAAGTTCATACCACCCTTTACTCAACTCAACATCTGGAGAGAATACCCCTTCTCTTTTAATCCCTTTTTAATCTCTCGGATATGGTCTGAACCACGAGTTTCTAAAACCAATATCACCTTTGAAAACCCCATGGGGATGTCTTTGGCTGCCCGCTCGTGGAGGATATGAAGGATGTTGGCGCGGCGTTGAGCGACCAGACTCGTGAGTTTTGCCAGAGCTCCTGGAACATCTCTTAAGAGGATACTCATACGGACGAGCCTTCCTGTTTGGGCAAGGCCTTTCTCAATGATCCGGTCGAGGAGGTGAAAATCAATGTTCCCTCCGCTGATGACCAGGACGATCTTCTTCAATCTGGTCTTCCATCTTCTTGACAGGAGTGCAGCCAGTGGAGTCGCTCCTGCACCCTCTGCCACGATACGTTTTCTCTCCATTAACATGAGGATGGCTGAGGCGATTTCATCCTCTTCCACGGTGACGATCTCATCCACTCCCTCCTGGATCATCGGGAAGGTGATCTCTCCCACCCTTCGGATAGCAATCCCATCGGCCAAAGTAGGCTTTACCTTCACCTCTACAATTTTTTTCCTCTTCAAGGAGTAATAAGCAGAAGGGGCCTGAATAGACTGGACGCCGATCATCTTCACATCAGGTCTTCTCCTTTTCACAATCGAAGCAATCCCTGAGATCAATCCCCCGCCCCCCACGGGGACGATGATGGCCTCTACCCCGGGAACTTCCTCTAAAATTTCGAGCCCGATCGTCCCCTGACCAGCGATGACCTGTTCATCATCAAAAGGATGGATAAGGGGCCTTCCATCCTTTGCCAATTTTTTCGCATACCCCAGGGCCTCATCTGTATTTTGACCAAAGAGGACAACCTCTCCGCCATAGGCTTGAGTGGCCATCTGTTTGGCGAGAGAAACTCCTTCAGGCATGACAATGGTTGAATGAATTCCCAAAAGGGAGGAAGCCAGTGCAACCCCCTGGGCATGGTTTCCTGCGGAGGCAGCCACCACTCCCCTTTTTTTCATCGAAGAAATGAGCTGGGACAGTTTATAGCAGGCCCCTCTGATTTTGAAAGAGCCGGTCTTCTGAAGGTTTTCCAGTTTGAGAAAGACCTCCTTGCCGGTCAATTTTGAAAGAGTATCGGAATAGACGGTTGGAGTGCGAAGAATTACCTTTCCGATCTTTTTTCGTGCGACTTCAATTTCTTCCCAAAGCTTCATCTTTTAACTCCCTATTTGCACAAAAGACATTCCAAAAGATGGTTGGGCATGTTGGGCCGGCAAAAAATAAAATTGACAATTACGTCGCCGGGCGATTTATCGCCAAAACTTTAAAGCGGAACCCTTGAACGTTTCGCTGCTTCATTTCCAAACACATTCCAAAGGTCACTTCAGGCGGCATCGCATGTTTCCTATAAAAAATAGTAAAGAACCGCTTGCTAAAGGTTTAGAAACACACTCAACTACCTTTTCAATGTAACCTCCGGGTTAACGACCCCCTTTTTCAATAGACTGATCCGGGGCATTCCTGAGATAGGGTTTTGGTCTATCCATACCTCGCAACCATATACCGATTCAATATTCTCTTTTGTGATGACCTCCTCAGGGGTTCCCATTTTATAAATCCTTCCTCCCTGAAGAAGAATAAGCCGATCACAAAATTCGGAGGCGATGTTCATATCATGAGAGGCCATGACAATAGTCAGGCCCCTCTCTCGATTGAGAGTGAGGATGAGATCGAGAAAATCGATCTGGTGATGAATGTCTAAGTTGGCAGTAGGTTCATCCAGAAGCATGACCTCCGGTTCCTGAGCTAAAGCCCTAGCGATAAAGACCCTCTTTCTTTCTCCACCGGAGAGTTCATCCATGGGTCTTTCAGAAAACGAAAGGATATTCGTCGAATCCATCGCTCTTTTTGCAATCTCCAGATCCCTTTCACTTTCGAACATCAAATGCCCGAGATATGGAGATCTTCCCATCAGGACCGTTTCGAGGACACTGAAAGGAAAGAGAAGATGAGTTTCTTGGGCCACTACAGCAATCCTCTTGGCGATATCGCTTCGATCCATCTTCTTCATGGGAACAAGCTCGAAGAGAATCTCTCCTTTCTGGGGTGCAAGAAGACGATAGAGGATCTTCAGGAGTGTGGTCTTCCCGGACCCATTGGGTCCGATCACTCCAACGAACTCTCCCTTCTCCACTCGAAACGAGACATCCTGGAGCACCCAGTCTTCATGATAACGGAAGGAGATGGAATCGACTTCAATCATAATGTTTTGATCACCTTTCTCGTCCTTAAAAGATAGATGAAGAAAGGACCTCCAAAGGCGGCTGTGATCACGCCCACAGGTAATTCTGTTGGGGCAAGGAGAGTTCTGGCAAAGGTGTCAGAGGCAATCAGGAAGGAAGCTCCTATTAATGCCGAAGCAGGGATGAGGAGCCGATGGTCAGGCCCAAAAATCAGTCGCACAGAATGGGGGATGATCAGACCCACGAAACCGATGAGACCGCATACGGAGACCGATGCCGCAGTGATTAAAGAGGCTGAGAGGTAAGAAACCAGTTTCAATCTCTCCACATCCACCCCTAACTGGACAGCATTTTCTTCCCCGGAAAGGATGAGGTTCAAATGACGAGAACGGAGGTAGAGTAGGAAGCCGCCCAATAAAATATAAGGAAAAATGATCAGAATCGCCCGAGCGTTGGAGAAACTGAAGTCTCCCATCAACCAGAAGATGATCGTATGGAGTTCTTCTTTCTGGGAGATGGAGATGAAAAACATGATGAGGGCTGAGAGAAAGGAACCGATGATGACCCCTGCCAACAAAAGCGTATTAGGATGAATCTTCCCATCCTGTCTTCCGAAATAGAAAACCACCAGGATGGTCAGGAGGGCTCCCAAGAAGGAAGCCAGAGGAAGGCCAAAGGAAAATGTGCCGAGCCCCAATAGAATGGCAATGATTGCGCCCACGGCTGCACCACTGGAGACTCCGAGAATATAAGGATCGGCCAGAGGATTTCTCAGGAGAGCCTGGAACGTAGCCCCTGAAACAGAAAGGCCTGCTCCCACAAAGCCTGCCAGAATGGCTCGAGGAAGTCTGAGGGAAAGAATGATCGTCCGCTCCGTCTCACTCCCTGCTCCCCTCATACCCAGAATAGACTGAAAGAGAATACGGATCGAACGAAGCGGCGGAACTTTTACGCTTCCCATTGTGATGGATACAAGGATGACCAAGATTAAGAGGAGGCTGAGGAGGATTGAGATGGTGAGGACCTTTTTTAGTGTAACAATCTTCATCTAAATCTCATTGAAAAATTATCAATTAGCAATAATCATTGACCATTTTGCATTACTAATTTTGCATTATTTCTTAAATTTTTCAGGATGGAGAACTCTTGCAAGCTCCTCCAATCCTTCGATGATGCGTGGTGATGGCCGATCGAGGAGGTCAGAATCAATAAGGTGAATGCGGCCATTTTTAACAGCAGGGATCGTCTTCCAACGATTCCATTCCTCAAGGATCTTCTGATAATCCCCTTTAGGATTCATCGAACTGATGACGATCACCTCTGGAGATCTTTTCAAAATCTCCTCCATTCCAAATCGAGGATACACCTCTTTCTCTTTTCCTGCAATATTTTCACCACCGGCAAGCCGGATGAGGTCATCTGCAAAACTGCCCTTTCCCACGGTCACAATGGGGGCATCTCCGATCTGGATAAAAACTTTGGGTCGTGAAAGACCCTTCGTAAGTTCGATCACTCTCTGACTTCTCTTTCTCAATCCCTCAATGATCCCCCTCGCCTCTTTTTCCCGATTCACGACCTCACCGATATGACCAATGCTTTTAAGGATATCATTAAAATTCTTTGGATAGATGGCATAAGTCTGAAAACCCAATTTCTCCAAACGATCTACCATCTCCCGGGTATTTCCTGCTCCCGTAGCAATGATCAGGTCAGGCTTAAGGGAGGTGATTTTTTCAAAATCAAGACTGATATAACTTCCCACTCGGACTTTAGTCTTGGCCTTTTCAGGAAAGTTGCAGTGGATGGAGACGCCCACAATCTCTTCGTCGAGTCCAAGGCTGAAGAGAATCTCGGTAATATTGGGAGCCAGGGAAACGATCCTCTTTGGAGGAAAAGGGAAGGTCACTTCTCTTCCAACTTCATCTTTAAACTTTTGGGTTGTCGAATAGGATATCGATGTCCCGAGGAAGATGATCAGGGACAACCACAAGAGTGTCTGAATGAAATGATTTTTCATTGGAGTTGAAACTTGACGGGAATGTTCACCCAAAGAGGAATGGTCTTTTCCCCTTTCTTGGCAGGAATAAATTTCCATTGTTTCACTGTGTTGAGAGCTGAGTGGTCGAGCAACTCATAACCGGACGACTTTTTTATCTCAATCTGTCCTACCCGCCCATTGACAAGGACTTCCACCCTTAAAATCACTTCTCCTTCATATCCTTTTTCCCTGGCTTCCTGCGGATAGATAGGTTTCGGGTTCTCAGCATATCTGGGCCGAGCCCCATTACCCCCTCCATAGGCGTAGAAAAATTTACCAAAAATCCCTGTCCCCTTTCCAGAACCTCCTGGGCTGGAACTTCCATTCCCAGACCCTGTTCCTGACCCTAATCCTTCTCCAGAGCTATCATAAGAGAAAACATTTCCATATAATTCTCCGGAATGAAAAGAGGGTAAAGAGACGGAAAGATTCCCCCCATTTGAAGTGGCCTCTTTGGAAGAAACCGTATCACCCACCTTATTAAGGTTTGTATCAGCAGGCGATCCTACAGCCATTGCAACGTCAATGGGTTCTTTTAATGTTCTCTCCTCAGCTCGTTCCTTGGGAAATGTTCTCAGTTCTTCGAGAGGAATATTTTTTGCTATAGATTTGGAAGGGAGAGGGGTTTCCCGGTTTAGTCCCTTATTATCAAGAACCGGTCCCTCACCGTTTTGAATTTGAACTTTTAGTGGAACAGGAGGAATAATTTTGGTATCGGGTTTCTCTTCATTCGCCAAGAGTAGAAGGGTAACCTTGACATAATGCGTGGGCATTCGAAGGATCTTAGGGCCTTGGAATAAGCCTGAGGCAATCCCGAGAAATAGGAGATGGATACCCAATGAGATAGAGGCAGCAATCTTCAGAGTCGAAATTCCAGTCATATTCCAAATTCCAATAAAAAACCCAGTCTTCGGAAGAAAGACTGGGTTTTTTTCTACCTCACCCTTCACAGTCTTCCATCGAAGACCTATTGTGAAGCGCATTCAGGCAGGTTTTCTGGCTTACGGATCGTCCTACTCCTTGCCCCTTCCCATCCTGAGCTTGTCGAAGGATAGTGGATCTGGCAAGTTTCGTACCCGATTACAGCGGCGTGGCCGTCCCCGATTCTCACGGGGTTCCCTTTTCGGCTTCAAGCCACCTGAACACGGATCAATTTTTAATTATCTCATACCACAGTTTCTATGTAGATGTCAAATCACCATTTCGTTTAGCTTCTCAGTTTTAAGTCTCCACAATGATAAACCTTTTGATCAGGGTTCTCTGGGATCTTATTGAGAGCGCCCCCATTGAGATTTATTTTCAAAATAGAGTAAATACTTGTTCTAAAATGCAGGCTTTTTTATTATAATATATGTTATTAAGCCTATATAGTTCTGAGGCCAGTTTCAATAAATTTTATTCAGTCAGAGCTATCTAATCTGAGAAGAAGATTTGGATAAAACCTCAGGAACCTTGGGGTCCACTTGTAACATTCTATTCAAGGTTTGATTCAAGATATGATTATAGCCCTTATCAAAAAGTTGGGAGCAATTTCGCTTTTGGGTTTACGGGGCACCGGCCGCATGGGTCTTTTTCTTGGTCAGGCCTTTATCTATGCCTCAACCCCTCCATTCAAATTTTCCCGGGTCCTCCAGCAAATCCGTTTTATTGGTTTCCAATCGATCTTGGTCATTTTCCTTACCGGAGCGTTTGCAGGAATGGTCTTGAGCCTCCAGGGATTTTACACCTTAAACCGTTTCGGTTCTACTGCTCTCCTAGGGCCAATGGTGGCTCTTTCTCTCATCAGGGAACTGGGGCCTGTTTTCTCTGCTCTGATGGTCACGGGAAGAGCCGGTTCCGCGATGACAGCTGAAATAGGGATCATGCGAATCACAGAACAGATCGATGCTCTAAAATTAATGGGGCTCAACCCCTTTCGTTACCTTGTCGTCCCCAGACTCCTGGCGAGTATCATTTCCCTTCCGCTGCTCTCAGCTATTTTCAATGTGGTGGGCATTTTCGGGGGCTACATCATAGGCGTCAGGCTTCTTGGAGTGGGTGTGGGCAACTACTTTGGAGAGATGGCGAATTATGTGGACATGGAAGACGTTTTAGGAGGAATCTATAAATCTCTCAGCTTCGGGGTGCTGATCACTTGGGTCTCCTGTTACAAGGGCTATTATACAAGTTTCGGAGCAGAGGGGGTTAGCAAAGCAACGACCCAGGCTGTCGTCCTTTCATCCGTCTTAATCTGTGTCTTGGATTATTTCATGACCTCAATACTATTTTGAACCGAACCATGATTGAGATTGAGGATCTTCATAAGTCATTCGATGGCCTCAAAGTGCTCCAGGGGGTTTCATTTCAGGTGGCCAAGGGAGAACTTCTCGCATTAATCGGAAGAAGTGGCTACGGCAAGAGTATCCTCTTAAAACATGTGGCCGGATTGATCAGACCCGATCAGGGCCGAGTTCTGATCGATGGTAATGATCTGGGCTTTTTGAGAGGTAAGAAATTAGAAGAGATGAGAAGCCGTTTTGGTTTCGTTTTCCAGAATGGAGCCTTGTTTGACTCCTTGACGGTTTTTGAGAACGTGGCCTTTCCCCTGAAAGAAAAAACCAAATTCAGTGATCACGAAATCAAAAAAAGGGTGCTTTCCATTCTGGATGAGGTGGGTTTGAGCGGGGCTGAGAATAAATATCCAGCACAGATCAGCGGTGGAATGGTCAGGCGGGCCGCCCTTGCCCGATCCCTGGTGAGGAATCCTGAGATCATGCTCTTTGACGAACCCACCACCGGGCTGGATCCCGTCATCGGCCACGCGATACTCAACCTCATCGATTCCTGTCACAAACGGTTTGAGTTCACCGGAATCATTGTCACGCATGAGATACCGAAGGCATTTGAGATCGTTCAAAAGGTGGCCATGTTGCATGAGGGAAGAATTCTGATCGTCACACCTCCACAAGGGATATTGTCGTCTAGTGATCCTGTTGTGCACCAATTTATTACCGGAAGCATTGATGGACCGATCCAGTATCGCTAATTGCTCCGGTCCGATAGTTGGGAGGTAGTATGAAAAAATTTGATCTTGAGCTCACGGTGGGATTATTTATCATCGCAGGGATCATCTGTCTGGGTTACCTTTCCATCAAGCTGGGGAAAATGGAGATTGTGGGAGAAAGGGGATATGAAATCTACGGTGTCTTTTCCAATGTCGGTGGACTTAAAACTGGCTCCTCTGTTGAAATCGCAGGAGTAAAAGTTGGGCGCGTCAAGAGCATCACGCTAAACAATTACAAGGCCCGGGTGGTCCTGAATCTCCCAGAGAATGTGAAACTCCAGGAAGATGCCATTGTCTCCATCAAGACCAAAGGTTTGATCGGTGAACAATATATCGAGATTACACCTGGCGGATCAGAGAAGATCATCAAACCAGGAGGTCAAATACGAGAAACTCAATCTGCTGTGGATCTGGAGGAGTTGATTTCCAAGTTTGTTTTCGGCAAAATTTAAAATTTTTAAAGGGAGGGTTCTATGAAAACTTCCTATTTTCTAAGAAGTATGCTGATCTTCTTTTTGGTCTTTGGAATGACTCTCCCCGGGTTGGCAGGAGAACCCACTGATCAGATCAAACAGACCACCGACAAGATTCTCTCCATCATCACCAATCCAGCTTTAAAACCACCCTCCAAGACTGCAGAGAGGGAAAAGCTCATTCGCCAAGCGGTAGATGAGCGATTCGATTGGGAAGGGATGGCTCGTCGAGCCCTGGCAACCCATTGGGCGAAGAGAACAGCCGAGGAGAGGAAAGAGTTCGTCCGTCTCTTTGCGGACCTGCTGGAACGAACCTACAAGAAGAAGGTGGAGGACTATTCAGGAGAAAAGGTCCTCTACGAAGGGGAAACGAAAGACGGGGATTATGCCACAGTCAAAGTGAAAATCGTTACCAAAAAGGATAAAGACATCCCTGCTGAGTACCGCCTTAAGAAAGAAGGAAATGACTGGTTTGTCTATGATGTCTCGATTGAGGGGGTCAGCTTGGTCAATAACTACCGGACGCAATTTAACAGCATCATCGTGCAATCCTCTTACGAGAATCTGGTCAAAAGGCTGAGGGATAAGGTCGAAGAAAGATAAGGATTTCGACCAAGCCTTAGTTGACGGAGTGCTGATGAAAAGGCATCCCTTTTCAAACAGGAGGTAAGGCCATGAGAATCATCTACTGGATCTATCTTCTATCAAGCTTATGCCTCACTCTTCTTCCCGGACCATGCACTGGTTGGGATTTGGCGTCCTTTTCCCCCGAGGCTATTTCCAATTCGCCTTTGGATGAAACCATCCAGTGGGTTGTGGCAACAGTACCCTTTGACACTGGCGACGCTTTGGCTTCGCTATCGTCTTCTCCTGAGAGTTCTATTCCCATCGAGCAAGATGATGGATTCATCAGGATCGCAGTCGCAAATATACCCCCGGAGCCTGCAGAAATCGAGGAACCTGTGGGAACCATTGCTGACCCTCTTGAGCCCGTTAATCGCGCTTTCTTCCATTTTAACGATAAACTCTATTTCTGGGTCCTTAAACCCGTTGCCACCGGATACAAGGCCGTTATTCCCGAGGATGGAAGAATTGGAGTGCGCAACTTCTTTTCTAATATGATGACTCCTGTACGCCTTGGCAATTGTCTGTTGCAGGCCAACCCCAAGTGTGCTGGCACGGAGACATTGCGTTTCGTTTTAAATACAACGATAGGCGTGGCAGGTCTTTTTGATCCAGCAAAAAAAAGATTCAACCTCGAAAAACAGGATAAAGATTTTGGCCAGACCCTTGGAATCTGGGGAATGGGACCGGTTTTCTACATCAATTTGCCCATCCTGGGCCCATCGAGCCTGCGGGACGGCTTGGGCTATGCGGTAGACGTTTCCCTTAATCCTCAAACCTATCTGGCCTACTATTTTGTGGTTGCTGAGTTTGTTAATACAGGGGGATGGGTATTAGATAAGGTTAATGAAACCTCTCTGAGGATCGGTGAGTATGAGGATCTGAAGAAAAGCGCGATTGATCCTTATATTGCCCTGAAAGATGCCTACCATCAATACCGTCAGAACAAGATAAAAGCGAGATGAAAGTCCTTTTGTCATACGATCTCTCACCAGAGTCAGTTTCCAGAAAAGAGGGCACGGAAGACATAATTAAGGATCTGAGGGTTTTCCTTAAATCGCCGCATTGAATAAGCATACCAGTACTGCCCAAAAGGAACATAAACACGCAGCCTGTGCCCATCCGCAACGATTTTATCGCGAAGCTTACTCCTCACACCATAAAGCATCTGAAACTCGTAGTCGGATTTTTGGAGATTCATCTCTTGAATATATTGATAGGCACCGTCTATCAGAAAATCGTCATGGGTGGCAATGCCAACATAACACTTCCCGTCGAGAAGCTTTTTTAATAGCTTTAAATAATTAAGTCGGATTTCCTCTTTTCCTTTGAACGCAATCGCTTCTGGTTCAAGATAAGCTCCTTTACAAAGTCTGATGTTTGCCTTTAGGGAGATCCGTCTCTGGACATCCTCCTCACTTCGTCGCATATTCGCCTGAATGACCAGCCCCACGTTTTCAAAACCCTCGGAGCGCAGCTCTTCATATAATTTCAATGTTTCGCTCGTCGTCAATGAATTTTCCATATCGATCCGTACAAAATTGTTGTACCCAGAGGCAATCTCGAGCAAACGCTTCACATTGGAATAGCAGAATTCCTCATCTATCTTAAGTCCAAATTGAGTGAGTTTAATGGAGAGATTTGCATCCAGATGATTTTCATTGATCGAATGAAGAACTTCTTCACACTCTCCAACCGCCGACAGAGATTCTCCCCGTGTCGAAACATTTTCCCCAAGGACATCGATCGTTCCCATCATCTTCTTCGAATTGATAGCTCTGACAACATGAACGGCATCATCGAGTTCTTCGCCAGCGATGTAGCGCAGGGCAAACCGCTTCACCACAGGTCTCGGGAGAAGCTGAATGGCAGATAAAATAAGTTGATTCCCCAGATTCATTTGGACTCCGTTTTACTATTTTTGTGGAAAATGGTGATCTTAAAAATGTAGCAAGCTGATTTTTCTGTGTCAACGATAAATTCCTGCCCTCACATTCATCTCATGGTTCCAGATCTTACTTCGCACTCGGTAAGCAAAATTGACAATGGGTTAAAATTATAGTATTTTTAACCACCTAAATGGGCTAGGTGGCAAGGGGGTTTCCCCCTTTTAATGTTTCAAGCTCTCCCAAAAATCGACTTGCAGAGGGTGACGGATTGAAAGAGTTTCTTTCCATTGTTTCAAAACCTGTCAGGTATCTTGGTCAGGAGATCCATTCGATTAGAAAAGATCCTGCCGAGGTCAAATTAAAATTCTGTCTTGCCTTTCCAGATGCCTATGAAGTGGGAATGTCTCATCTCGGAATTCAGATTCTCTATCACATCCTCAATGGAAAAAAAGGGGTCGCCTGCGAAAGGGCTTTTGCTCCCTGGGTAGATATGGAGAAGGTTTTAAAGGAAAAAAGGATTCCCCTTTCTTCCCTCGAATCCTCCACTCCACTCAATCAATTCGATATCGTCGGTTTCTCTCTCCAGTATGAACTCTGTTTCACCAATGTCCTCAGTATGCTCGACCTTTCCAAAATCCCTCTCCTTTCAAAAGCCAGGGATGACAGATTCCCCTTCATCATCGCCGGAGGTCCTTTAACCTTCAATCCAGCACCGGTGGCTGATTTTTTTGATGCCATGGTCATCGGAGATGGTGAAGAAGTGGTTCTTGAGATCTGCGATCTCGCACTTCAATGGAAAGAGGCCCGAGCAAAGAAGGAAGATTTTTTAAAATCCCTCTCTCAACTGGAGGGAGTTTATGTCCCCAGTTTCCACACAGAGGGGCAAAAGATTCGGAAAAGAATTGTTTCTGACCTCAATCAAACTTTTTTCCCCTCCTGCCCGATCGTCCCTTACATGAAGGTGGTTCATGACCGCCTCAATATTGAGATCGCAAGAGGTTGCAAAAGAGGATGCCGTTTCTGTGAGGCCGGGTTTATCCATCGGCCTTACCGCGAGAGAAGTCCGAAGGTGATTCATGAAATTTTCAAGGCCTCCCTCAAGCAAACGGGTTACGAAGAGCTCTCTTTACTCTCTCTTAGCGCTGGGGACTACTCTTCCATCGGACCTCTTCTCTCTGATCTGATGGACCGACTTGAATCAAAGAAAGTGGCTGTCTCTTTTCCCTCATTAAGGATTGAGAGTGTGGTGGGACATCTGGCAGAGGAGGTGAAACGGGTCAGAAAAACTGGATTTACGATTGCACCGGAGGCTGGAACGGAACGTCTTCGAAAGGTGATTAATAAAGAGTTGGATGAAAGGGTTTTTTTCCAGGGTCTGTCGGATCTCTTTTCAAAAGGGTGGAAGAACATCAAACTCTATTTCATGATGGGACTTCCAACAGAAAAGGAGGAGGATTTAAGAGAAATCATTGAGCTGACCAAAAAGATTGCTTCTTTAGGAGAAAGGCAGAAAATCCATCCCAATATCAATGTCAGTGTTTCTACTTTCGTGCCCAAACCCCACACCCCTTTCCAATGGGAGTCCCAAATTCCTTTAGAGGAGATGAAAGAAAAACTCCATTTGATGAGGGATGGGATAAGGAGGAACCATCTCCGTTTTAAGTGGCAAGACCCCCATCTCAGTTTTTTAGAGGGAATTTTTTCAACGGGGGATCGAAATCTTTCCCGGGTCTTGGTAGAGGCCTTTCGGCTGGGATGCCGCTTCGATGGCTGGAGTGATCAGTTCCGTTACCCCCTGTGGAAAGAAGCTTTTGAGAAGACAGGACTGAAGATGGATTTCCACACCCGAAAGAGAAAATTCGAGGATATCCTCCCCTGGTCTTTAATCGAAACAGGGATGAGTGCTCAATTTCTTTGGGATGAATATCAGAGAGGCCTTAAAGAAAAAATCAGCCCTCCTTGTGTGAAAGAGAATTGTCATCGGTGCGGGGTTTGCGACGGGAAGACCCTCACCGTGAGAGAAAGTGATCCAGCAGAAATAAAAGCTCTGGAAAGAATGGCAAAAAAAGACATCCGAAAGAAAGGGATGAAGAAAAAGATTCGATTGAAATTCAGAAAGGTGGGAGAGATGCGATTCCTGAGCCATTTGGAACTGATGCATCTCTTCTATCGTGCTTCAAGGAGGGCTGACCTTCCCCTCTGTTTTTCTGAGGGGTTTCACCCGATGCCCAGGATCATTTTCGCCACAGCCCTTCCAGTTGGAATGGAGAGTTTGACGGAGATCGTTGATGTGGAGTGCGAGGGGAAAATCACTCCTCCTGAAGTCATGGAGAGACTCAATCAAACTCTTCCACCAGGAATTGAGATCATGGAGGCCGAGGAGGTTCCGCTCTTTTTTCATCTATCCTCCTTACTCCATCCGTCGGTCTACTGGATTCCATTGGATCATCTCCTTTCAAAAGAAGAAGCCATTCTAAAGATCAAAAAGGCTTTAGATCAAAAAGAGTTTTCCGTTCATCAGGAGAGAGATGGAAAGAAGAGGAGTGTGGACATTCGACCCTTGATCAAAAAGATGGAGATTAAGGAGAAAAAGGAGAGATCAGGGGAAGAACCACCATGGGGAGTGGAATTGGTGCTTCGGAAGGCGATGGGAAGAACGGCAAAACCTATCGAGATTGTTGGAGCCGTATTGGGTTTAGAGGGGGAACCTCTTGCCCAATGCAAGGTCGTTAAAATGGAATGAGGGCCAAGTAAGATAAGATTGTAGATTTCATTGGTCTATTTGGTTTCTTTAGTTTATTTGGTCTTTTCGGTTAACCAAATAAACCAGAGAAACAAAAGAAACTAAACTAACGAATAATCTGAAACCTAAAATCTGAAATTTGCAATTAAAATAATTTTCAGGAGAAAGTTATGGCGAATGAGTTAATCATTAACGTGACGCAACAAGAAACAAGACTTGCCCTTTTAGAGGATCGGGGCCTTGCCGAACTTTATATCGAGCGCACCAAGGACCGGGGGATCATGGGAAACATCTATAAGGGGAAAGTGGTAAAGGTCTTGCCTGGGATGCAGGCTGCTTTTGTCGATATCGGATTGGAAAAAGCCGCTTTCCTTTATGTCTCGGACGTCCATGGGGGGATCGAAGATTATGAGGAGATGGGTTTTCAAGGGGAAGAAATGCCCACCTATTTCAGCAGTCCTTCCTCACAGATCGAAGACCTCCTCTCTGAAGGCCAGGAGATATTAGTTCAGGTTTCCAAAGAACCCCTCGGCACGAAAGGGACCCGAATCACCTCCCACACCACATTGCCCGGCAGGTATCTTGTCTACATGCCCCTGGTGGATCATATCGGTGTTTCGAGAAGGATCAAGGATGAAAAAGAACGGAAGAGACTGAGAGAGATCGTCCAATCGATGAAACCCCCTGCCGGTGGCTTCATCGTGCGGACAGCCAGCGAAGGGGCGGAGGCGGATGAAATTCGAACCGATATGGAATTCCTCCTCCATCTCTGGAATAACATTCAGAAGAAAAAAGAAAACTCAACGGCCCCTTCCCTGATCCACAGTGACCTGACCATGGTCCTCCGGGTCATCCGGGATATCCTCTCCCCCCAGGTCAACCGAATCATCATTGACTCGAAAGAAGAATATGACAATATTCTCTCCTTCATCAACACCTATATGCCAAAGCAAAAATATGAGATGATCCTCTACGAGAAAAAAGAGCCGATCTTTGATGCTTATGGGATTGAAATGGAGATTGACAAAATCCTGGGCAGTAAGATTTGGCTCAAATCCGGAGGGTATATCGTCATCGATATGAGCGAAGCCCTGGTAGCCATTGATGTGAATACAGGAAGGTACGTTGGAAAGAGAAATTTAGCGGATACGATCCTTAAAACCAACCTGGAGGCAGCCAAAGAGATCGCTTACCAGTTGAGATTGCGGAATATCGGAGGGATCATCATCATTGACTTTATCGATATGGAAAGAGAGGGAGACCGTGAAAAGGTTTATCAGGCTTTGGAAGAAGTTCTGAAGAAAGATCGTCAGAAGACCAATATCTTTAAAATCTCAGAATTGGGCTTGGTGGAGATGACTCGGAAGCGAACCCGGGAGAATATTTCAAGGATCCTGGGTGAAGCCTGTCCCTATTGTGAGGGAGCGGGACTGATTAAATCGAAGACGACGGTCTGTTATGATATCTTCCGAGAGATTGAAAGAACTTCTACTGAATTGGGAGGGCATAACATCGTGGTGGAAGCCAATCCGGAGATCGCTGACCTTCTTTATGAAGAGGAGAGGGCTGGCGTGGAGGAGTTGGAGAAAAAACTGAGGAAAAAGGTCGTCATTAAGGGCAAGGCTGGATTCCACCAAGAGCAATTCAGCATCATTGAAATATGAGAAAATGTGAATTTGACAATAGCCAAAAAATCAATTAATATTTGATAATTATTTTAATTCGGAGGCGTCTGATGTATGCAGTGGTGAAAACCGGTGGAAAGGAATATCGGGTCTCCAAAGGAGACCTCATCCGGGTAGAGAAATTGGAGGGAAAAGTAGGAGATCAGGTGGAATTGAAAGATGTCTTGATGGTCTCCAAAGAAGGAGAGACACAGGTTGGAACCCCCCATCTGACCAATGTTGTCATCAAAGGGGAGATCGTCCAAGAGAGTAAAGGGAAAAAGGTCCTGACCTATAAGATGAAAAGAAGAAAGAATTATCGGCGATTCAAAGGACATCGCCAAACTTATACGTATCTGAAGGTCAACGATATTTCGTTGTCATAATGAAAATTTGACCTTATGACGTAGCGTCGGCATTTACTGCCGACGCCGAATGGGTGTTTTGATCCGCCCCCGATAAACAGGGGCGCTACAGCATCACAAGGGGTTGGAGGTAGGGTATGGCACACAAGAAAGCAGGAGGAAGTTCTCGGAACGGCAGGGATAGTGCAGGACAGCGATTGGGCGTCAAACGATTCGGTGGGCAATCGGTCCAGGCGGGAAGCATCTTGGTCCGTCAAAAAGGGACCCGGATTCATCCTGGAGAAAATGTAGGGGTGGGAAAGGATTATACTCTTTTTGCCAGAATTGATGGGGTCGTCAAATATGAGAAGAAAGGAAGAGATAAAAAACAGGTGAGTGTCTACGCCCAGAATCTTTAGCCCTGCCCCACAAGGGTGCAGGGGAGTTCCCTCCATTTGGCCTGTGTGAATATGAAATTTGTGGATGAGGCAAGAATCCATGTGAAAGCGGGCGATGGTGGAAATGGTTGTGTCAGTTTTCGAAGAGAACGGTTTGTCCCCAGAGGAGGTCCGAACGGTGGTGATGGAGGAAAAGGCGGGGACGTGATCCTTCAAGCCGATGCTCAACTTACTACCCTTCTCGATCTAACCTACCCAAAACAATTTCGCGCCCAAAAGGGAAGTCACGGTAAAGGAAAAGATCAAACCGGAAAGAATGGAGAGGATCTCATCATTCGCCTTCCGGTCGGCACCCTGGTTCGTGATGATCAGACAGAGGAAGTGCTGCAAGACCTTCTCTTTGATGGCCAACGATTTGTGGTAGTAGAAGGAGGTCGGGGGGGTCGAGGTAATGCCCGGTTTGCCACGCCAACACTGCGTGCTCCCCGTCATGCCCAAAAAGGTGAAAAAGGACAGGAGTGTTGGTTACGACTCGAACTGAAGCTTCTCGCTGATGTGGGATTCATCGGTTATCCCAATGTTGGAAAATCAACTCTCCTTTCCAGAATCTCATCTGCCAGGCCGAAGATCGCAGATTATCCCTTCACCACCCTTGTTCCCAATCTGGGCGTGGTGAACCGAGAAGATCACCGACCCTTTGTCGTGGCGGACATTCCAGGATTGATCGAAGGCGCCTCAAAAGGAGCCGGGCTTGGACTGACCTTTCTTCGACATGTGGAGCGGACGCGCCTTCTCATTCACCTCTTGGATATCTCGGAAGGGCCTTCTCGCGATGCGGTCAAGGACTTTCATGCTCTCAACCATGAATTGAAGGCCTACGACCCCTCGCTTCAGAAAAAAACGCAACTCGTTGCCCTCAACAAAATAGATCTTCCATCGGTGCGGGAAAGGGCAATGGATATTGAAAATCAATTTGAGAAGATGGGACATCGACTTTATTTGATCTCTGGCCAAACAGGAGAAGGGGTGAAAGACCTGATGAAGGCGGTGTCTCGGATATTCGAATCCATTTCGGATCAGGGTCATGGGTAACAAGGATATTCGTAAAAAGATACTGGGAAAGGTCAGACGAATTGTTGTGAAGGTGGGCTCCAGTATTTTGGCCTCTATCGAGAAAGGGCTCCATTACGAGGTCTTCTCCCAATTGACCAAAGAGATTTCGGATCTGAAGCGCCAAGGCTATGAGATCGTTTTGGTCTCCTCCGGTGCCATTGCGGCAGGAATGGAGAAATTGGGCTACAAGACCCGTCCCCAAGCCATCACACAGAAACAGGCCACAGCAGCCGTAGGTCAGACCCGGTTGATGAATATCTATGAGAACTACTTCTCACGCTATCAGCAGATGGTCGCACAGGTTCTTCTGACTCACGATGATTTGAGCCACCGAAGGAGGTTCCTCAATGCCCGCAATACCCTGCTGACCCTTCTCGAACTCGGGATCATCCCCATCATCAATGAAAATGATACCGTGGTGGTGGACGAGATCAAATTTGGTGATAATGACAATCTTTCTGCTCTGATCACCAACCTGATCGGGGCGGATCTTCTCATTATCCTGACAGACATTGAGGGCCTTTGTGACTCGGACCCCAGAGTGAACCCGAATGCCCGATGTATCCCTCTGGTGGAGGACAGCGATGTGGACATGGAGGAGATCGTCGGGGAGACGAAAAGCGAGATGAGCGTGGGAGGAATGATCAGTAAGATTCAAGCTGCCAGAAAAGCATCCCGCTTCGGAATTCCCACGGTGGTCGCACGCGGAACCAAGGAGGGAGTCCTCCATCAGATTTTAAAGGGAAAGGAGATCGGGACGCTGATTCTCCCGAAAGGGGAAGCCTTGAGCAGCCGGAAACATTGGATTGCTTTTAACCCGAAACCAAAAGGCGACGTCGTCGTGGACGATGGGGCGAAGAAGGCCATTGTTCAGAAAGGGAAGAGCCTGCTCCCATCCGGTGTGGTCAAAATCAGAGGGAGCTTCGATCGAGGGGATTTGGTCACCTGTCTGGGACCTCGTGGAAAAGAGTTCGCCAGGGGGTTGGTTAACTACAGCGCGACAGAACTTGAAAAAATCAAAGGCCTTCGAAGCCATCAGATCGAACCGATCTTGGGCTATAAATATTCTGATGAAGTGATCCATCGGGATGACTTGGTCGTTTTATGAAAAAGAAAATGGATTTTAGGACAGAGGTGAGAGAGATGGCCAGAAAGGCTAAGGAAGCCTCTCATCGACTAGCCCAGCTTTCCACCGCCACAAAAAATAAGGCTTTGCTCGAGATGGGAGAGGGTTTGGAGCGGAATCGGGAACAGCTGATTAAAGAAAATCGAAAAGATCTTGCCGCAGGTGAAAAGGCACATCTTTCCTTGTCATTGATCGACCGCTTAAGATTGACTCCTTCGGTGATCCATGGAATGGCGGAAGGGCTTCGGGAAGTGGCTCGTCTTCCTGATCCGGTGGGCGAAGTCATCAAAATGTGGAAAAGGCCAAATGGCTTGATGGTTGGAAGGATGAGGATTCCCATCGGTGTCATTGGAATCATTTATGAGTCGAGGCCCAATGTGACCGCCGATGCTTCAGGCCTCTGCCTCAAATCGGGCAACAGTGTCATCCTGAGGGGAGGATCAGAAGCCTTTCATTCCAATCAGGCCATCGGACAAATTCTTCGAAAGGTCCTCGTCAAAGTGGGATCCCCCCAAGAGGCGATCCAAATCTTTCCTCATACTGAGAGGGAGGCGATCCGGGAGATGCTCCAGTTGGAGGATGAGATCGATCTCATCATCCCCAGAGGAGGAGAAGAGCTCATTCGATTCGTGACGAATCATTCAAAGATCCCTGTCATCAAACATTATAAAGGAGTCTGCCATATCTTCGTGGATGAGACCGCTGATCTGGACATGGCCACCCGGGTCTGCCTCAATGCAAAAGTCCAGAGACCAGGGGTGTGCAATGCCATGGAAACCCTGTTAGTTCATGAAAAGGTGGCAAGTCGATTCCTTCCGAAGGTAGCAAAAGTCCTTCAGAAAGAAGGGGTGGAACTGAGGGGATGTTCTCAGACGAAAAAAGTTCTCCCTCACATTAAGGAGGCGCAGGGGGAAGATTGGTTTCAAGAATATTTAGACCTCATTCTCTCAATCAAAGTGGTGAAGGGAATCGAAGAAGCGATCGAGCACATTGCGAGGTATGGCTCGTCCCACACAGAAGCCATCATCACCTCTGATTATCAGAATGCACAGAGGTTTTTAAAAGAAGTCAACTCTTCCTGTGTCCTGGTCAATGCCTCGACAAGATTCAATGACGGATTCGAGTTGGGCCTGGGCGCAGAGATTGGAATCAGCACCTCCAAACTCCACGCCTTTGGCCCCATGGGGTTGGAGGAATTGACCACGACTAAATTTATTGTTTATGGAGAAGGACAAATAAGAGGATAAAACATAATGACCAAACTCCAAGCACCAATAATCAAATAATGACCAAAATTCCAATGACCCGAATATGCGTTTTGGTTATTTGGATATTGGATAATTGGAATTTATTTGGGATTTGGTTATTGGGATTTGGAATTTTTCGGTACATATAGGTTATAAACTTGGCGATGTCACAAAAGACGATTAAAGAAGGTATAAGCAAAAGGATTGGCTTATTTGGAGGGACCTTCAATCCCATCCATCTGGGTCACCTCCGGGGTGCAGAAGAAATTCGGGAGGCATTCCAGCTCGAGGAGGTCATCTTCATCCCTTCCTCCATTCCACCCCATAAGGTGACAGAAAAGGTCATCGAGGCGAAGCACCGGCTGGAAATGGTGAGGTTGGCCACCTCTAACAACCCCCATTTTTCTACCAGTGACCTTGAACTCTCAAGGCCTGGAAAATCTTACTCTATCGACACCATCCGGTTTTTTCGGGAGAGACATCAGGTTGCCCTTTTCTTTATCCTGGGAAGGGACGCCTTCGTAGAGATTGAGACGTGGAAGGAATTTCAAAATCTCTTTTCTTTTTGCCACTTTATCGTGATGGCTCGACCGGGATCTCAAAAAAATACTTCGTCCCCACTCCTCCCAGAGGCCTTGATCCCAAACTTTCGATATGACCCTGAAGAGAAAGCCTGGATCCATCTCTCAGGCTACCTACTCTATTTCAAAGAAATCTCGTTTCTCGACATCTCTTCTACCAAGGTAAGGGAGTTGATCGAAAAAGAGGAGTCTGTGAGGTATCTGATCCCTGGCGAGGTGGAGGCTTATATTCAAAAACACGGGCTTTATCGGAAGAGCCCATGACTTAAAAAATACATTTTTTATCATTTTTTGTTTGTCATCTAAATTTTTTCTGGTATAATGCTAAACTCAAAATTATCCTTCAGGAGGATATGGTCACCGATTCGAAAACAAAATCCTTGCTCTGCTTGAAGGCAGCGCTTGAAAAGAAGGCCCAAGACCCGGTTCTTCTGGAGTTGAAAGGGGCGACCTCTTTCACCGATTATTTTCTTCTCTGCAGTGGCAAGTCTGATCGCCAGGTTCAGGCTATTGCCCAAGGGATTGAGGAGACCCTCAAAAAGAAAGGGATTCGCCCTCTCGGTCAGGAGGGAATGACCGGGGGAAGATGGATTTTGATGGATTATGAGGATGTGGTGGTCCATATCTTTCTTGAACCTGTGAGAAAATTCTACGATCTGGAGGGGCTTTGGATCGATGCCCCTCGAATTGATCTCCAAAAAGGAGGAAGTATTGGTTAAAGGAAAGGTTAAAAGACAAGTTAAGGCACAAGGGGATCAGAAAAAAGGACTGGATAAACTGGATAAAAAGACGATCACGAAGTTTAAAAAAATTCTTCTCAAGGAACGGGAGCAGACCGTCGGTGAGGTCAAACAGATCGTTGAATCTTCAAAGGAAATGGGACAAGATGGCATTCAGGACATTGGGGATGAGGCCGCCAATATTTATAACAAACAAGTCTTGCTCAGCTTAAATGAGAATGAGCGAATGAGGCTCCAAGAGGTGGATGAATCTTTAGATCGTATTGAGAACAGGACCTATGGGATCTGCGAGGAGTGTGGAGGTCCTATAAGCTTAAAACGACTCGAGGTTCGACCGGTGGCGAAATATTGTGTTCCTTGCTTAACCAAACTGGAAAAAGGAAAGTTATAGAAAAATGTTAGTCAAGCTGCTATTGATCATCATTCTGATCGTGATTTGTGTTTTCTGTTACCTGTCTTTGGTCAATCCCTTGGATGTGGAATTCCATTTTTTTGGAGAGACCATCCCCACTGACCTCTCTACCCTCATGATCTCCTCTTTTGTATTAGGTGCGATGTTGGTCTTCATCAGTACCCTGACCCGGGATGCCAAACGAGCCATCGAAGAATATTTAAATTCTCGCCAAAAAAGGAAAGCAGAATCCCTCAGGGAGGAATTGAATAAGGGGATGGATGTTTTCCTTCGGGGGGATCTGGCGAAGGCCAAAACCCACTTCATGGGGGTATTGAAAAGAGACCCAACCCAAATCGATCTCTATCTCCGACTCTCGGAGATCGCCCTCAAAGAGGGCAATGACCAGGATGCCCTTCATTGGTTGGGGAGGGCGGAGTTGATCGATATGAGGAATATAGAGATCCTCCTCCGTCAGGCAGTGGTGTATCAGCGCATGAAGCGATTCGATGAAGCCATTCGAACCTTGAACCGCGCCATCGGTTTGGATGAGGGGAATCCCAGGGCACTGAAAAGTTTGAGGCAGATCTATCTGGACAGCAGAAGGTGGGAGGAGGCAATTCGCATCCAGAAGTCGGTTCTCAAAATCACCAAGGGAAAACAGGCAGAGGAGGAGGAGACCCTTTTCTATTTGGGATTGAAATATGAACGCGCCAGAGATCTTTTGAACCGTGAGGGAGAAAAAAATCTGGAGAATGCCCTGAAAGAAGTGAAAGAGACCGTTCGAGAACAGAAGACTTTTCAACCTGGATTTGTATTGTTGGGCGATATCTACCTCCGAATGGGAAGATGGGCCTCTGCCGGGAAGGTCTGGGGGAAGAGTTTTACCCGATTCAAATCCATTGTCTTCATCCTTCGCTTGGAAGAGCTTTATCTCAGCCGAGAAGATCCGAGTACCCTCCTCCGCATCTATCAGAGGGCACTCAAGCACGATTCCGAAAATTGGGTCATCGCTTTCTTCTATACCAAGCTTTGTTTGAGGTTGGAAATGTTGGATGAAGCCCTTGAGGGGATCAACGAAATCAGTTTAAGAGTAAAAGATTTCCCAGCCCTTCACAGGCTTCTCGCAGAAATCTACCTCCACAAAAAAGACTTTGGTCGTGCAGCCCAAGAATTTGAAAAGACTTTCGAATTGAGCGGGACTTCCTACCTTTCCTTCTTTTGCACCACCTGCGAAAGAGAATCGAAAGAATGGATTGCTTACTGCCCTCAATGTCATCAGTGGAGCACCTATACGATCAAGGAGGCCGAGAAGGCGATCTCCTTGCCTTCTCCTTCTTTTCCTGAAAGGGTTCACCTCCCATTATAATTTTCTACATTCCATTCAACCATGATGTCTGTTCTGCCTCCCTTGCCTGCGGTAGGCAGGCCACAGGCAGGCATCGACTGGAATGATCCATGAAATTTCCATCAACTCTCTTCCAATTTTTTCTCCCCCCGCAATGCCCCTGTTGCGAAAAATTTTTAGAAGAAGGTCAACAAGGACTCTGCTCGAATTGCCTTTCGGAGATCCGCTGGATCGAACCTCCCTTCTGTTCCATTTGTGGAATCCCCTTTATCTCTAAAGAGGTCGAAAACCATCCCTGTGGTGCTTGTGTGACCCACAGAAAATATTTTACAATGGCAAGGGCTTGGGGAGCCTACGAAGGGTCTCTCCAGGAGGCAATCCATCGTTGGAAATATGAAGGAAAGACTTACCTCACTCCTTTTTTTGCAGAATGGATGGAAGAAGGGTTGAATCGTTATTGGGGATCTCACTCTCTCGATCTTCTGATTCCCGCCCCACTCCATCCCCAGCGATTAAGGGAAAGAGGGTTCAATCAAGCCCTCCTCCTTGTGAAGGAGTTAAGCCGTCGGACAGGGATTCCTTACCGAAAAACGATCCTTCAAAAGAAGAAACCCACCATTCCTCAAGTGAATCTCAGCGGTACAGAAAGGGAAAAGGGGTTAAGGGGGGCTTTCCAGGTTATCGGGAAGGAAGAACTGTTGGGGAAGTCGGTCCTTTTAGTTGATGATGTTTACACCACTGGAGCTACGGTCAACGAATGCTCAAAGGTGTTGCTGAGGGGGGGAGCAGAAAGGGTAAATGTCCTTACTTTGGCCCATGCCGTCAAACGCTAAGCGATTAGCGCTCTGCGCATAATGTCTGAGAAAAATGATGAGTCGTCGCAGAAAGTGGACTATTTTCTGGATATTGATTCCGGTCCTTCTGGTCGGAGTCTTCATCCTTTTATCGATCAATTATCTCCTCGACCCTAATATTTATCGGAATATCCTCCAGAAGTCCTTGACGACCGCTCTGGACAGAGAGGTCTCCATTGGGAAGGCAAAAATATATTTGTGGGGCGGAGTGGGGATTGCCTTTGAAGATTTCCGAATAAAGGATCGCTCTCTGGCCTTTGATCTCCTTCAGTCCAAAAGACTGATCTTAAGGGTCAAGCTTTTTCCTCTCCTCAAAAGGGAAATCAAATGGAAACGGATTGTTGTCGATCGGCCTATTTTGCATCTCATCAGGGATAAAAAAGGTCAATTCAATATTTTCTTCGACGGTTCTTTGACCGGTGAAAAGCTGAAGGAAACCCAGAAGAAGATTTTGGAGGCGCTCACCTCCCTTTTCGGAGGCTCTTTAGCCCTCCGAGAGGGAGAGATTTTCTTCTCAGACGAGAGCCTCAGCGATTCACCCTTAAAAACAGAGATACGATCTTTCAATCTTGAACTCTCAAAGGTCTCCTATCGTAAAGCCTTCCCGTTTCGAATCAATGGGAGGATCGTTCATTCCAAAAAAGAAGGCCAGTTTTCCATCAATGGAACCATTCAGAATATTCCTGAGGACCTGGATTTTTCAAAGGGAAGAGTGGAAGCGGAGATGAAGATCAAAGGGATGGAAACGTTCCATTTCTGGCCCTATCTCAAAACAATGCTTCCCATGAATATGATTTCAGGACTTCTCGACCTGAATGCTAATTATCAAGGAGACTTCCAGGGAACCTTCAAGACCTCTGTAAAAATCAAATTTAAAGAACTCCTTTTTGACTATCCCCAAGTTTTTTCATACGTTCTAAAACCGAAGTGGGTGAACATCGACTTTGAGGTTGACTATGATTTAAAAAATTTCAACATCCCCCGATTTTTTATTGAATTGCCGGAGGTATGGGTCAAAGCGAAGGCAAGGATTTATGACATTGGGTCAAAAGAAATGGGCATGGAGGCCGAAGCACAAAGCAGCCCCTTCGATGTGGCAGAGGGAAAGAAACTTATCCCCTTCCGGATCATCACTCCAGACGTTTCGGAACACCTTTTCCGGGCAGAAGGAAAGGGTTCCTTCCAGATCGTTTCCATCAGACTTGCAGGAAAGATGCCAGAGATTGATCACTGCGATCAACCGGCGAATGCCCATGTCCTATCCATCGAGGGAAAACTCGATGGAGCTTGGTTGAAACTTCCCTGGAACTTCCCATCTTTTGAAGACCTCAAAGGCCGGCTTCTCTTCCAAAAAGGTCATCTTTATCTCAAAGAGGTCGAAGGAAGAATCTATCATTCGACCCTGGAGAAAGTCAACGGGACATTCTATGAGCTTCTGCATGATTCGACGCTCCAAATCGAGTGTCAAGGCAAATTGGATTTGATGGATCTCCCCTCTCTCGCAAAGACCGAAGGGATCCCGGAAGAATTCAGCCGTGCCCTTTCGTCCATCCACATTCTTTCAGGAAAGGCACAATATTCCCTCTCTGCCAAAGGACTCCTGAAGCCTCCCATCCGTTTCCAGCATCATGAGATCTTTCATCTTTCAAAAACCCGGTTCACTCATCAACAAATCCCATTCCCGATCCAAATGGGAGAGGGACGAGTAGAACTTTCCAACAAAGATCTCCAATGGTCAGAGACGAAGGTGGAGTTTGGTAATTCCTCTCTGATGACGAATGGTTTCTGGAAACACGGAGAGAAAGATCCTCCTCTTGAGGTCATGGCTAAGGGAAGAATGGATCTCAAAAATCTTTTTGCTCTCTTTCAAACTCCTCTCTTCTCTGAAGAAGTGCGATCAAAAACAAATAGCTTCGAAGCCCTTTCAGGAACAAGCCAAATCTCATTCAAGGGGAAAACCCTTCCAGGAACTTCCCCTTTCTCCTATGAAGGGGAGTTTATCCCTAAAGAGGCTTCACTCCTGCAAAAAGGAAATCCTATCCCTCTCGTTTTAAAAGACGGAAGTTTATCTTTTTCCAACTTGGGGATTGGTTTTTCAAAGGCGAAGATCCAATGGGGTAGTTCCTCTCTGACGTTGGACGGATTTGTCAGAGAGGGAAATGTGAATCTCTCTACACGGGGTTCGATTGATCTAAAGCAACTATTCTCGCTCATGAAGTCACCCCTCTTTCCAGATCAGATCCGTTCGCAGCTGGAAGGGATTCAAGAACTCAACGGAGGGGCAGAGGTTCGTCTGAAATGGCTGGGGAAGACTGAAGAATGGACCGCTGCTTTAAGAGAGGGAGAGGTTCGCCTAAAAAAGATCTTCTTACGACACCGAAAGATTCCTGTCCCCCTCTCTCTGATTGAAGGTTACTTTCTTGTCACCCCTGACCAAATTCGATTCGATGAATTGAAGGGAAAGGTAGGAGATTCTCCCCTTACTGTTTCCGGCACCCTCTCCCAGGGCTCGCCGCCTCCTCCTGTCTCTGCCCAGAAGGTTGGAAAAGGCTCCGGCTTGACCGAATCGGTCAAAAGACTCTCCTTCCAGATCTCTTCTCCACACATGGACCTCGATCCGCTCTTTCCAAAAAAAGAAGGAACCTCCCCAACTTCTTTTGAAAAAATAAGGGATTGGCTTTCAAATTGGTCGTTCGATGGCAAAGTGGAGATTGACAAGGGAGAATATCGCAGCCTTCGTTATCAAAATCTGAAAGGAGAGATGAAGACCGTCGATGGAACATTATTCATCCGCCCCTTTCAATTCAAATCAGATGAGGGGGATTTCTGGGGCGAGGGATGGATAAAACCCACAGAAAAGGGAATAAGATTTGAGATCAAACCCCGTATCTCCAATATGGAAGCCAAGGCTTTTATCCGAACCGTCTTCCAAAAAGAGGAAGAGGAAAGGGTGATGCTGACGGGAAGGGTCCATATCGACAAAGTAGAGTTGCACGGAGAGGGAGAAGATTCTCAAAAAATGAAGGAATCGCTCAATGGGAGCTTGAGGTTTGAAATCGAGAATGGAATGATTGAACGATTTAATATCCTCTCTAAAGTCTTTTCGATCCTCAATGTTTCTCAATGGTTCAAGGGAAGGCTCCCTGATTTAAAAACAAAAGGACTTCCTTACCACAATATGATGGCGACGATTTATGTCAAGGATGGCATTGCTTCCACAGATGATTTCTTGGTGGATAGCGATGCCATGAGGATTACCCTCATAGGAAAGGTCGATCTGGGCAAGAACTTGATTGATGCGAGGATTGGCGTTCATCCCTTGGTCACGATCGATACAATATTGAGTAATGTCCCTATTGCAGGGTATATTCTCACCGGCAAAGATAAAGGTTTCATCTCTTTTTTCTATCAAGTAAAAGGAAATCGGGATGATCCAAAGATTGAGGCCATTCCCTTCAAAAGCATCGAAGAACCTTCCTGGGGCATCATCAAGCGCTTACTCCTAACACCTCTGAGACCCTTCCAGAAGAATTCTTCCTCCCACAAAGAGAAAAATTAGCTGTGAATTATGAATGATGAATTGAAAATAGAAAGTATAAATAATTCTTTTCACAAATTAAGTTTTTCCTTGACAAACTACAATATGTTGTTGTAAACATCTTTAGTCATACTAAATATAGCCCTTCCAAAAATCTTTTTAACCATCTACCACAAAATAAAAGGTGAGATAAAATGGCAACCGTAATCGAGATGAAAGGGGATCATCAGGAATTTAAAGAAGAAGTGGAAACCACAGATATGGCTCTCTTCGTCCGTACGTCGGACGAAGCAATGCTGGGCTGGGATCGGCAGAGAATTGTCGACGCCCTCATCCGTGAGACCTATGTGGATTTCGATACAGCGAAGGAGATCGCTCGGGAGGTGGAAGATTTAATTGCCACCTCTAAGATCAAAATGATCACCGCCCCTCTCATCCGTGAACTCGTGGACACCAAACTGGTCGAAAGGGGACTCGAGCAGGCCCGCAAGATGCACACCCGTTTGGGAATGCCTCTCTATGATGTGGATCAGCTCATCCTCCATCCTAATAAAGAGAATGCCAATGTCCCTCATGGGCCTGAAGCGACCAATCTCACCTTAGCCGAGAGGATTAAGAAGGAATACGCTCTGCTTACAGTCTTCTCTCAGGAAATTGCCGATGCCCATATGCGGGGGGATATTCATCTCCACGATCTGGGTTTTATTGATCGGCCTTACTGTAGCGGTCAATCCCTTGAATACATCAAACGCTTTGGCCTGAGCCTTCCCAACTCGATCGCCATGGCCAAGCCCGCAAAACATCCTGAGGTGTTGCTCGCCCACATGGTAAAATTTGCTGCAGCTCTTCAGAGTCATTTTGCCGGAGCGATTGGTTGGGATTCCATCAATCTCTTTTTCGCACCCTATCTGGTGGGGATGTCGGACCAAGAACTGGAACAATTGGCTCAGATGATGATCTTCGAATTTTCCCAGCAAGCGGTCGCCAGAGGCGGACAGGCCATCTTCACAGACCTCAATCTCTATTGGGAGATCCCCAAACATTTTGAAAGTGTCCCTGCCATCGGACCGGGTGGGGAATTTACAGGAAAGACCTACAGTGATTATTTGAAAGAATCCCAACGTTTTGCCAAGGCGCTCTTTGACGTCTATCAAGAAGGAGATGGATCCGGAAGGCCCTTCTTCTTCCCAAAACCGCTGGTTCATATCACAGAGAAATTCTTTCAAACCCCTGTTCATATGGATTTCCTTTACCACATCTGTGATGTCGCTTCTGGGAAGGGGAATACCTACTTTGTCTTCGATCGTGGGGAGACAGCCAAAATTTCTGAATGTTGCCGCCTCAGTTTTAAATTGGATCAAACAGACCTCGAAGATGCCAAACAACCCTGGAAGATGCGATACTGTGCCCTCCAGAACGTGACGCTCAATCTTCCAAGAATTGCTTACCTGGCCAAAGGGGAAGACTCTAAACTCTTTTCTAAAATTGCTGAGTTTGTCGAGATGGCGGTGAAGGCCCATCTGGAAAAGAAACTCTTTATTGAAAAACTTCTCTCTTTAGGTGAAAGGGGGCCCCTGGCGCTGCTGGCCATGGACCGGGATGGATCTCCTTATTTGAGGATGCACCGTGCCAGTTTTTTGGTGGGTATGGTGGGGCTCAATGAACTGGTTCAAATTCATACCGGGCAGGAGATGCATCAATCAAAACAAGCTTTTAAATTCGGCCTCAAGGTGATTGCCCACATGAAATTACTGGTGGACAAGTTCAGCCAGCGCTATGGAGCGCGTTTTGTTCTGGAACAAACACCCGCAGAATCCACGGCCTACCGATTTGCTAAATTAGATCTTAAATATCATTCCCCCAAATCGGGACACATTGTGAAAGGCGACATCTCAAAAGGAGAAGTCTATTATACGAACTCCACCTACTTGAACAATTCTGCCGTGTTGAATCCTATTGAGCGAGTCAGGCAAGAAGGTCTCTTCCACCCTCTGATTGAGGCAGGTGCATTGACTCATATCTGGCTGGGTGAGGCGAGGCCTTTGAAGTCATCGCTGGCCAATTTTGTGATCAAAACTTTTCAATGGACTCAAAATGACCAGATCGCCTTCTCTCCGGAGTTCACCACTTGTAATCGCTGCAATCGGACGAGCCGGGGTCTTCGATCATCTTGTGTTTACTGTGGATCGGAGGATGTGGATGGGATTACACGGATCACTGGCTATTTCACTAAGATCTCCAGCTGGAATAAAGGAAAGATTGGGGAACTCCGGAACCGGTATCGGAACCAGACCTTCTTAAAAGAAAGGGAAGAAGGGATGGCACTGGAGGCTTAATCAATTAGCAATGATCAATTCTCAATGATCATTTTGCATTTTGCACGGATTCATGAAGGAGGAGGGAATGGGATTAATAAAAATTTTTACAAAAGCGAAATGCCCGAAATGTCCTGCTGTCAAAGAGATTGGAACGGAGTTAAAGAATGAAGGATTGCCCGTTTTGAATTACGATCTGGACACGATCGATGGTCTGGCCGAGGCCTCCTTTTATAGCATCCTCTCCACACCTTCCATTGTCATCGAGGATGAGGAGGAGAGGGAGGTGATCAGTTGGAGAGGAGTGGTCCCAACTCTCCAGGAGGTGAAGCAGTACCTATTCAGGGGTATTTCCTGAACCGAATCATCTCTTGAAATGACATTCATCAACCATGATCGAGATCAAGGGATTTTTAGAGACTTCCTTTTTGGATTGGCCGGGAAAACTCTGTTCGGTGCTTTTCCTTCCCTATTGTAATTTTCGCTGTCCTTACTGAATTGGATCGATGGGGTCTGTCTCACAGGCGGAGAGCCTACTCTCCATACCGACCTTCCTCTTCTGATTCGAGAAATAAAACGACACAAATTTTTGGTCAAACTGGATACCAATGGTTCAAACCCTCAGATGTTAGAAAATTTGATTGAGGGAAGAGAGATTGATTTTATCTCCATGGATGTCAAGGCGCCTTTGGAGCCGTTTCGTTATTCGCGCTCCACCGGTCTTCCCATCAACCTAAAACCCATTTTAGAGTCGCTCGAAATCCTGAAGAGAGGAAAGGTGGAGTATGAATTTCGAATGACCGTTGTTCCAGGACTCCATAGCGAGGAAGACATCCAGACCCTTGGGGATCAGTTGAGGGTGGGCCGAAGATTTATCCTCCAGAATTTAGGAATGAATTTGCTATACTGACCCCCAGATTGGGGGTAAGCACCAGATTCCAAGCACCAATAATCAAATAGTAACCAAAATTCCAATGACCGAAATAAGCGTTTTGGTCATTTGAAATTGGAATTTGGAGCTTATTGGGGATTTGGAATTTGTGATTTGGGATTTTAGACTCTATGCGTTTTGCTCTCGGCCCTTTGCGATTCTTAGGATGAGGAGATGAAAACCTTCTCTCTTAAAGAAATTCGGACGAAGGTGGAGGCGCTGGAAAAAGAAATCCGTCTCCAGAGATCCATCCTTGAAGTCATCCCAGAGCCATTTTTCATCCTTGACCGAAATGGAGAATTTCTAAAGGTCAACCCAAAAGGGATGGAAATACTGGGGTATCCTCCGGAAGAACTTCAGCAGAGGGTCTTTCTGGATATCATCCCCCTCGAAGACCTCAACAAGGTCCGAGAAGGGTTTGAGGAGATGGGACAAGGCAAAGAGGTTCGATTCAGAACACAGATTACCAGTCGGTTAGGAGAGCGGATTGGGGTCGAGCTCTTCGGGGTCCTCAGGGAAGATACCTTTTTCATTATGCTGAGAGACTTGAAAGAAAGGATCGAAATTGAAGAAGAGTTTGAAAGGACGAAGAAGGAATTCACGGAGAAGATTCGAGAAAGAGATCTATACGCCCGGGAACTTCAGGTAATCCGGGACCTCTATAAGGAAAAATTGAAGGAGATCGGGTTGATGAGAGAGGAGGCGTTGCGTCTCTCTTATACCGACGACCTGACCGGTATCTATAACCACCGTTTTTTTATTGAACAACTGACCCTGGAAGTGGAGCGCCAAAAACGTTACGCCGCTCCTCTCTCTCTTCTCATGATCGATATCGACTATTTTAAACATTACAACGACACCAACGGCCATTTGGCTGGAGATCAGGCGTTGAAGGCCATTTCCATTCTCATCCAGCGGGGTGTCCGGCAGACCGATATCGTCGCCCGTTATGGAGGGGAAGAGTTTTCTGCCATCTTAATCAACGCGGGAAGAGAAAAGGCTTTGGAGATTGCGGAGAGGGTGAGAAGAAATGTGGCCGATACCCGTTTTCCCAACGAAAGTGCCCAACCCAATAAAGATTTAACGGTCAGTGTGGGGGTGGCAACCTTTTCTACTTCTGTGTCCACTCTCACCGATTTGATCCATGAGGCAGATCATGCCCTCTATCGGGCGAAGAAAGGCGGCCGGAATCGCATCGAGGGATGAGATGAATACCGTGATCGTCACCGCTTCGTTGATCATCGAACAAGGGAAAGTTCTCGTCACCCAGAGAAAGAAGAATTCTTCCCATGGACTTCTCTGGGAATTTCCAGGAGGGAAGGTGAAGGAGGGGGAGGATCCAAGGGAGGCCTTGCGAAGAGAATTAAAGGAGGAACTGGATGTTGAAGTGGAGGTGGGGATGATTTTTGATGCGGTCTTCTATTCCTATCCAGAATATCCTATCCTTCTTTTAGTCTATCGTTGTCGAATTGAGAAAGGTTCTCTCAAACCCATTGGATGTCGTGACCTCCGATGGGTGACCCTCGAGGAGTTGGAAAAATTGGCTATGCCACCAGCCGATGAACCCATTCGGAAGCACCTCTTCTCCTATTAGCTCGGAGAGATTAGTTCGGAGTTCTTAGTCTTAAAGCTCTAAACTTCGAACACCGAACTCAAAACTTCGAATTTTACACTCTATCTATCAATCCTTTTAAGGGTCTCTTGGAGAAAGAGGCGAAGTGGAGTAGAATGGGTTTGGGATGAACCATGGAGCAAGACCGAGTTCAGAGGTATGTTAACAGTTTAGAAAAGACCATTCAAAATAACTATCGTTACTTGAAGGAAACGATAGAGGACTTTCGGGAGATGTGTCGGATGGTCAGTCCCGAGAAGCATGTTCCTGCAGGAATTGCCATCGATATCCGGGAGATGTATAAGGAGATTCGCAATCGACTGACAGAGATTAAGGCAATCGAGCAGCTCCTTCATGGGAAATATCGGCAATACTATCGAAGGGATTCTCTGCGCGATAAAGAGATCATGGAATTCGGATTCATCGTAAAAAATTGCTACTCCAAATTCGAATATACGATGGTGCAGATAGAAGCGATAAAAAGGTTGAAGGAACACACTCCCAAAATGGATCATCTGAGCGTACCCTTCCAATGGTTTCGCTCTAAGGAGAACCAGGTCGCCTTGATAAAAAATCTGAGAATGCTAACGGAATTGGATTACGAGCCCACCCCTGAAGAAGTAGGGGAGGAGAGGCGTGATATGGCTGGAAGTCGAACCTTTACTCTCTTCCTGTTCAGCGGGGATTCTCTCTCCCTCGACCACCTTCAATCGCTGATCCGATTGCGAGAACACGATATTATAGAGCGATATAGCCAAGAGGAGGTCCGTGGAGTTTGGGTTCATTTGAGAAAGATCGATCCACCTGAAGTGGAGAAGATTTTTCAACACTTCATGGAGGTCAAGGGTTTGACGAAACTCCAATGCCTCCTCCTGCCAATCCATTCCCCAAAAAATCTTGAAGGTGATCTATTAAAATTAATCAAAACAACTTTGCAAGAAATGACCGAAGGGGGCATGAAGACACTTTCGATTTGACACCCTCCTTCGAAGTCATTAAAAAACTGGTGTTCCTTCTTAAACATTCCCTAGGTTCCCACCCTTTAATGAATAGGGGTGTAGACTAGGGGGGTGTTGAAGTGGATCATCATCAGGGTTCAAAAGATATATTTTTTGCATTTTCTGCTTGACAATCTTTGTTTGAATATACTAAGAGTAAATTAATGATTTTGATCACGCAAAGAAAAGAGGAAAAAATTATCCCCGAAGAAACGGAACCACCTGGTAACTGGGTTAAGTCCTATAACTTGGCCACTGCTGGTGAAGCAGAAAAGAATCGAAGCCCGGAAATGATGGTTAATAAAGCAACTGTTTAGCCCCTCTTGGCACATTTCCGGGACCAGCCCTGGCAGGAAACGGAGTTGTGCCATGTATTTCACCCTCAATAGAAATATCCTCTCTCTTATCCCATTTCACTGGCTGCTCAGTAACAAGACTTTTTACCAAAAGATTGGTTCTTCAATAGTTGGCCATGAGGACTGCTTATGTACTGGATCAGTAAGAGTATCCATCTTCTGACCCGTCTACGCCGGCAATTGATCATTTTCTTGTCGGTTCTTGGGCCGGGTATCATCGTCATGGTGGCGGATAACGATGCAGGTGGTATATCCACCTACGCTGTTACAGGCTCGAAGTATGGCTTTTCACTTTTATGGATGTTCATTCCTCTCTTCCCCATGGCTTATTACGTTCAGGAGATGACGGTTCGCTTAGGGGCTGTTACAAAACGTGGCCACGCTGAAGCCATCTTTGATGGTTTCGGGCCTTTCTGGGGATGGTTTTCTCTTATTGACTTGGGCATCGTCAACTGGTTAACCCTGATTACCGAGTACATTGGGATGACTGCTGCCATGAGCCTTCTTGGCGTACCTCCCTGGCTCACCTTTGTCATCGTGACAGGCATCCTGTTCGCAGTAGTTATTTCAGGACAATACTGGACCTTCGAGAAAATGGCGCTCTTTTTCTGCATCTTTAATTTTGTCTATATTCCTGCTGCCCTTTGGGCGATGGAAACCCCCAGCGCGCCGACCTGGAGCGAGGCCTTGCGGGGTTTCTATCATCCAGATTTGCCGATGGGTCTCACCGGAGATCTGATTTTCATCATCATGGCCAACATCGGCACGACCATTGCGCCTTGGATGATCTTCTTTCAGCAAAGCGCTGTTGTGGATAAGGGTTTAGACTATCACGATATCAAATTCGGCCAAATGGACACCCTTGTTGGTTCCTTTCTAACGTGTGTTGTGGCCGTTTTTATCATCATTGCAACGGCTGCCGCTTTCTACTACCATCACCCAGCCATTACGATTGAGGATGCCAAACAAACAGCCGAAGCCATCGTGCCGCTTTTACCGTCGGGACATGGCGCACTGGCACGTAAACTTTTCGCTATAGGGCTATTTGACGCCGGGTTCCTGGGAGCTCTTTGCATCTCCCTCTCTTCATCGTGGGCCGTAGGTGAGGTTTTTGGATGGGCTCACTCCTTGAATTTGAAGGTGAGGGAGGCGCCATGGTTCTACACGATCTACCTGATCATGCTGATCACCTCAGGTCTGGTGGTTTTGATCCCCAATGCCCCTTTAGTCACAATTACTATGTTCGTGCAGGTGGTAGCGGTCACCCTGCTACCTGCAGCGCTTGTCTTTTTACTTCTGCTTTTGAATGACGAATCCTGTATGGGTGAGCATACCAACAGCACCTGGGAAAATTATGCAAATTGGATCATCGTTATTATCGTGGCGTTTATGTCAACCCTTTTGGGCATTAGCACCCTTTTTCCAGGTCTCTTTAAATGACCGTTGAGAGGTCGAGATGATGACACTTACTGTGAATGCTTCAAAAATATCCGATCTGACCAGTGGCGCTGGGAGCTACCGTTTTCTTTATTTTTCAGAACTGATCAGGCGTCCGATTTGCGTGGGAAAGATTAAGGATCGGATCGGGAAACTGACCGATCTGGTTTTCTCTCTCACCGAACCTTATCCTGAAGCCGTAGGAATCTATATTGAGCACGGATGGAATAAGCCTACCGAGTTTATACCTTGGGCAAAAGTCTTGAGGATCGAAGATGATGCCATCTTTGTCCAACCCCCTGGAAATGGGAAGACCTACCCTCCTTTCGTCGATCAACCGGATTGGATGCTCGTGGACAAACATTTGATGGGGCGCACCATCCTGGACATGGATGGTCGGCGTATCGAGGTGGTTAACGACGTCCATCTTTTGGAGTCCAAGGGCCGAATGCTCATCGTCCACGTTGATATTTCCTTCAATGGTTTCCTACGCAGGTGGGGATTGGGAAGAATCCGCTGGATTAAAGACCAGCTTATTTCATGGAAATATGTCCAGCCCCTTTCGGTGGAAGAGGCTGTCTCCACAGACAAAGTTACGCTCTCCGTCACCCGCAAGCAGGTCTTGCAGATGCCCGGCGAGGATCTGGCCGACGCCCTCGAAGAATTGTCCGGAAAGGAACAGCAGGCTCTCTTTTCAGCTCTTGATTCGGAAAAGGCTGCTGAGGCCTTGGTAGAGGCGGAACCCAGAGCACAACGACAGATCATTGCCAATCTACGGAAGGAAAAAGCTCATACCATTCTATCCGAGATGACGATCCCTCAACTGGCAGATCTCTTTTCTGTTTTACCCCATGAGCAGGTAACAAATTTAATGGAATTGCTTAGCCCGGAACAGGCCGAGCGCGTGCGAGCTGTTCTCTCAGAACGTGAAGCAAAAGCCAAGAACATCATGTCATCAAATTTCATGACGGCGCACAAGAACGCTAAAGTTGGGGAGGTCCTCGAAAAAATAAGACGCTCTGGCGTTGAACCTGATGCAATCTCGTATATCTATGTGATAAATGCGGAAGACCAAACTTTCGTCGGTGTGGTCGATTTACGCGAACTACTGCTTTCTGCGGATCACATAACTTTAGGAGAAATCATGGTTCCACCGGCCGTCGTCGCAGAGGGAAATGATGTACGTGAGGACCTGGCTGAAATGTTCGCTAAATATCATTATCGAATGATTCCTGTTGTAGATGAACGAGACCACATCCTGGGAGTGATTCATTACAATGATATCATGAAAGACCTTGTAACCCGGGTAAAGGTTTAAGGAGAATACAATGCCCCGCGTAAAGATGACCCGCATGACAAAAATCGCACTCTACTTCTTACGGTTCTACCTGGTATTCTTACTGATTTTAATTATTGTAAGATTTCTCAAGGTCTTCTACTGAAAATAAGGCAGCATTAATAAGGTTCGAAAACGGTGATAAACCGCATTTCAACGATAAAAAGTTAATGATGGAGCACACGAATGGCCCCATCTTCAATACCATCGCCTGGGTGACCTCAATCGTGATGATTGTTCTCACCCTACTTCTTATCATTCTCATGCTTTGATTTCTGTGTGGGGAACCTCAAATCTTGATTTTTCAATTGACCTCGGTTAACTTTCATCTACCATGGGTGGAGGGAAGACCATGAAAACGGTGATGATGGGTGCGGGTGCAATGGGAAGCCTTTTTGGGGGGCTCCTCACCCGTGTGGGAGAGGAAGTCTGGCTGGTGGGTAACAGGAAGGAACAGATCGATCCGATTTGCTCGGTCGGCCTCACTTTTGAAGAGAAAGGAAAATTGCAGATCATCCCGATGAATGCCACTTCAGATGTGACATCCGTTGGAAAAGCTGACCTGGTGATTTTCTTTATTAAAACCTATGATACTGAAAAGGCGGTTTCAGACGCCCTGGTCCTTGAAAAGGAAGAAACGATATTTCTTACCCTCCAGAATGGCCTCGGGAATGAAGAAGTAATTTGTAAGAAGATTGACCGAAAGAAAGTGATGTTGGGAATCACGGGTCATGGGGCGACGCTACTAAAGCCAGGCCATATTCGCCATGCTGGATGGGGAAAAACGTTTATCGGGGAACTGGATCATCGAATCACCGACCGGGCCATTCGAATTGTTCAAATGTTTCGTGAGGCAGGGATCGAAACAGAGGTCTCCTCGAATATCCACGACCACGTGTGGGGGAAACTCCTGATCAATGTAGGGATCAATGCCTTGACCGCTTTGACCGGATTTAAGAACGGTCAGCTCCTGGATTATCCCGAAACCACGAGATTGGTGGAGAAATTAGTGTTTGAAGCGGCAGAAGTCGCCAGAAGAAAAGGGGTTCATATCGAGGAAAATCCGATTGAAAAAGTTCGAAAGGCAATAGAAGCAACCAGAGAGAACCGCTCTTCGATGGGTCAGGATTTTGATCACAGGCGGGAAACTGAAATCGACGCCATCAATGGAGCCGTGGTGAGAGAAGCTCAACCATTGGGGATTCTTGTTCCTTTTAATCAAGCAGTGACCGATTTGGTAAAAGCCATAGAGAAAAACTTTTAAATATTAGTGAAGGTGATAGGGATGGTGATGTTTTATACGAATCACTATCACCAATCACCATCACCCAAAGGGAGGAGAAGATGGAACGTAAAAAAATAACTCCAGTAGATATTCAAGCAATGAAGAAAGAGGGAAAGAAGATCACCATGCTTACGGCTTATGACTATCCCATGGCCCTGCTCGAAGACCGGGCTGGAATTGAGATCATTCTGGTGGGAGATTCCTTGGGGATGACAGTGCTGGGTTATATGAATACTCTCCCTGTCACCATGGATGAAATGATCCACCACACCAAAGCAGTGACCCGCGGGGCAAAATATGCTCTCATCATCGGCGATATGCCCTTTATGTCCTATAACACTTCTGAAAGGGATGCCATTCTCAATGCTGGCCGATTCATGAAAGAAGGAGGAGCCGATGCTGTCAAGTTGGAAGGAGGTATCGGTGTCAAGGATATCGTAAAGGCTCTCGTTAAAGCCGGCATTCCAGTGATGGGCCATATTGGATTGACGCCACAAACCATTTCAATGCTTGGAGGATTTAAGGTTCAGGGCAAAGATGCCCAAGGTGCTCAGAAGATTATTGACGACGCACTACAGCTTGAAGACGCAGGGGCCTTCTCTGTGCTCCTCGAAGCCATTCCAGCACCCATTGCAAAAAGGATTACAGAGCGTCTGAACGTTCCAACCATTGGAATCGGTGCAGGCGTTCATTGTGACGGTCAGGTATTGGTTGTCCATGATATGCTGGGACTCTTCGATCGCTTCACACCCAAATTTGCCAAACGATATGTCAACCTGAGCGAACTGATGCTCAAAGCCTTTGAATCATACAGAGAGGAGGTTTCGAAAGGGACATTTCCAACAGACCAGCACAGTTTCCATATCGATGAGAAAGAGTTGAGTAAAGTTAAATGAAAATATCCGAATTTTTTAAACTTGTAATCGGATGAGGTTTGATATAATCTTCTCTCGGTAGGAGGTGATTTTATGCCGATTTCAGCTTATGTCTTTATTGAGTGCACGGCAGGGGCTGCCAGGGATGTGGCCAAGGAGGCCTCAAAGATACAGGGAGTGAAGCGAGCCAATGCCACGACAGGTCCTTATGATGTCATCGTTCTGGTGGAGGCTCCGGACATCAATATCCTTGGCGATTTCATCGTCACCAAACTCCAGGGACTTTCTGGTGTACTAAGAACTCAGACCAATGTGATCGTGGATTAACACATCACCCCCACCCTTCCCCTCCCCCATCAAAGGGGGAGGGGATTTTAGGTGGATCATCCCCTGGGTTCCCTCTCCCTGGCGGCCTCCGGCTTGGAAGAGCCCCTGGCTCGGAGAGGAGAGGGCGAGGGTGAGAGGGATTATGAAACATAAAAAGGTAAGAAAGGAGGGGAGATCATGGGAAGCGTGGTCAAGAAACGCCGAAAGAAAATGCGAAAACACAAACACAAAAAGCAATTAGACCGGGATCGTCATAAGAAAAAGAAATAATTGTTTTTAATGCGAAGATATACCATCCATATTGTACTTTTCGTTTTGACAGTGGCCTCCACGTGGATCGTTGGAGGCCCTGCTTATTCTTTTGCAATTATCCTCATCCTCCTTGGACACGAAATGGGCCACTATTTCATGTCCCGAAGGTATGGGATAAGAGCAACTTTACCTTTTTTCTTGCCTTTACCTCTTCCACCTTTCGGGACATTTGGTGCCGTGATTCGTATGGAGAGCACTGTTTCTTCACGTAAGGCCCTCTTCGATACTGGTGTAGCAGGACCTCTTACCAGCCTTATTCTCAGCATTCCTGCAATTGTAATTGGTTTAAAACTTTCTAAAGTGGTACCTGTCTCACACATTAAAGAGGGGGCGCTCCGCCTGGCAGATCCTCTCCTCTTCTCCTTCGTACAGCGTTTGGTCTTGGGAGAGGTTCCAGAAAATTATGAGATTTTTCTACACCCAATTGGATTTGCTGGATGGGTTGGCCTCTTTGTCACCTCACTCAATCTCCTTCCCATTGGACAGTTAGATGGAGGTCACATAGCCTATGGCCTCTTTGGAAGAAGGAGTCGGGCCATTTTTCTAATTGCTATTGCTGTGATGGCCTTCATCACTGTATTTTACAATCCAGGATGGTTCCTCCTTCTCATCCTCATCATCCTCTTCGGCTTCCGGCATCCACCCCCAATCGATGACATCACACCCCTTGATTGGAAGAGAAAATTAATGGGCGGTGTAGTGTTTGTGGCCTTTCTTCTCTCCTTCACCCCCGCTCCATTCCCCGAATATGTTGAGGAGCTTAAACAGCTTTTTCACTCGTTCTAAGTCGCATAGGGCATAGTATAAAAACCTGTAACCCTGAAAGATTAGAATGAGAGAGACCAGTCAACCCTGATCCTGCTTAGGTTCGCCCTGCCCATCACACCTGCCCTTTTAGTCGGTATACTGGCAATCCTGCCTATTTTATCCGGGTTTGGCGTCAACCCCTTTGTTGCTGGTCTCGTCCTCCTCATTTCGAGTAACCCATTCCTGTTGCCTCATCAAAACATGATGTATATGAATATTGTCAGTGGGACAGAAGGAAAAATGTTCCGCCATGGGCAGATTATAAAACTCGTGTTCCTCCATATCCTCATCGTCTTAATCTTCATCGCCTTGACCTTGCCTTACTGGAAGTCTCTCGGTTTGATCTGCTGAGGAATCATTGATTAAAAATGGATGAAGAGTTATTTAGAACTGATGGACTACCTGGAGGATATGAGTAGGTCATAGTAGATTTAAATAGTTTCCTGCTCTGTGAATAATACGATGAATCAAAATGGTATGCTCCTCAATTGTGTAAAATATGAGATAATTTTCGACAACCAGGAACCGATACCCTAAACGGCTGACCTCTTCGTCTTTTTGGATTTTCCCGAGATAGGGATAAAAAGAGAGACGTGCAAGGTTCTTTTCAATTCTTGTAGCTATCATTTCAGCAGCGGCTCTATTCTCCGCTTCGATATAGGTAATAATTTCATTGAAGTCATCTTCAGCCGCCCTTAGCAACCGAACTATATACTTAGGTTTATTCACGAAGTCTCTTCCGTAAGTCTTTCATGACTTGATTAAGCGTTCTACCCTTATCGCCAGATGCCTTTTGAGCCTGAGCCACTGCAAGTTTGCTAAAAAGCTCGAGTTTTAATTGCAGCTGACCATATTGAGCCATTGACATCACCACCATATCTCCTTCCCCGTTCTTAGTGATAAAGATAGGCTCATTCAATTTGTGAGCAAGCTCTGAGATTTCATTTGCCTTGTTTCTTAGATCAGAAATTGGTTTTATGACTGGCATAAGTCTCTCCTTTTGGGTATACCAATATTATATCATTTAAATGATAATGCCAATCAGGGAAGAGCTAACCTGTGGAAGTCAGGATTTGACTATACAGACATTGTCAAGTGTGATGGTGAGTTCTTCCTGTACTCTTCATCTCAGTATTTTGCCTATAGAGTGCACCTTTCATTCCGTAATCGATAAGCTGGCCGGATTCGTAGGGTGTTTTAAGACAATC
>JBEKWN010000011.1:0-166681 GCA_049513055.1 Thermodesulfobacteriota bacterium | reverse complement strand
TTTCTTCGCGGTCCAACGCGGTCGGCTCTTTGAGCTCGACCATGAAACCGGCTTCGGATAGCAGAGTCGTTACTTCTTCGCTCGATCGAAAATGCGATGTGAGATGCAGCGCTTTAAGCCGCCACTCTTCAATCCGGCGCAGCCAGGGGACGCGCTTTCGAGAGGGGACAGTCGTTCGGAGGATCAGTTTTCCTTCTGGCACGATTTTATCATAGAGCCGCTGCAGCGTGAGCCTCAATTCGTCGTCGGAAATCAGATGAATCATATCGAGCATCAACGCCGTATCCACCTGATCCGGGGAAGCCGCAGGCAGATCGGGCGCTTTTCCGACTGCAGCAGACCCCCGGTCACCGAAAGCCCAGTTTGCAATCGTAACACGTCTGCGGTCGGGGTCGAAACCATAAACCTTTGCCTGGGGAAACAAGGATAGCAGCCAGACCGCTGGGACCCCGTAGCCGCATCCGATGTCGATAATATAACGGGGCGAGTGAAGAAAACTTGCAAGTCGGGGGAACATAGGATCCAGTAGCATCTTGAACCGGGCAAAAAGTCGTGGATAGGGCTCCATGTGCCGGTAACGCCTCATCGCCCGCAACCGATGCTGTTTCGAACCTGGGACGATCTCTTCATGGGACCATCGGATCGGCACAAAAACGTGTTTCAAAAGCGGTGGTGTGATGGTAACCGCACCGATAAAAGAATACCCGATGCCCAGTACCAGAGCGATGCCTGCGTTCTTCAAAAGAGTATGACCGGACACAGCCAGGGCACCAAAACCCATGAATGTTGTGGCAAAGCAAAGAAATACCGACAGACGGATCAAACCCAGCGAAGGGTGATCCTCATCCATATAACGCTGATAGGAGCGAACCAGGTAAAGAGCATAATCCGATCCCATGCCGATAACAACCACAGTGACCATGATGGTGGGAATGCCCAGTGGCTCCCCGAGCAGGTTGAGGGTCCCCATAGTACATATCAGTGCAAACAGAGTTGGAAGAAGGCCAAGCAATGTCAACTGCCAATCCAGCAGGTAAAGGAAGGCAACAATAATGGTCATGACACCGACGATCAGGGCCATTTTAATGAAGCTGGACAGCAGCACATCAGCGAGTCTCTGACTGAACAGGACAGGATCAAATATTCTAACCAGACCTGTCAACTTGAACCTTTTGTAAAAGGGTTCTCCCCGGTAGGCTGGCCCCGGAGTGAGGGTGGATACCTGGATCCAGGTTGAGCGGTCACAACTCTTTGATATCCCAAGCAGGCCAAAAAAGGATTGGGGAATTGCCAGGGCTGCCATTTCTTTTGTCTCCACCAGGGTTAAAAAGGGTGCGAAGGCATCCGGCGCAAAGCCCAGTTCGATTGAAACATGGTTCATGGCTTTCCAGAGGGCCGCCGTTCTCTCCGGCTGCCAGAAGGCCCGCCAGGCCGCAAAATTTTGATCTGCCCGCTGTTCACCAGGAAAGATCATGGATGGCACGAAGGCGGAAGCAAGCGTGCCGATTCTGACATCCTGATCCAGAAGAGTCGCTAGGCGGTCGCCTTTCTGCTGTAACTCCTTAACGTCCCGGCCTTCCACCATCACATAGATTTTGCTGAAGAGGTTTCCCCAAACGTCAGCCAAAAGTTTTTCCGCCGCCAAGGTCTCCTTGCTGACCGAATTCATCGCATGATGATCTACATGAAACACCGGTTTTGCGTAAAAAAGCAGGACTATGGCTAAGCCGATGGCCGCATAAGCCTTCTTTTTGCCTGCGGTTGTTGCGATCCAGTTGGCAAACGCCTGCAAGGGGAGGAGGCTTTTGCCTTTTGCCGGCGGCATGGTAGGAAAGATCACGGGATAGATCACATGGACAAAGATATAGGTAAAAAGGACGCCGAGGGCGGTAAACTCCCCAATCTGGGCAAGGGCGGTAAAGCCGGTGACGGCAAGAAAGGCAAAGCTGACTGCGGTGGTCAGCATGGCCAGAAGCCCCAGGGACCAGACTTCTTTGGTTGCTTCCAGTCCGTGGGTTTCATGAGGACGGTCCAGAAACAAGAGATAGGTGATGCCGTAATCGACAGTAAAAGAGATGACGGCGCTTCCGAATCCAATGGCCATCATGGTAATGGACGGATGAAATAGGGAATAGACAAAGAGGGCCAGCAGGGTACCCACCGCTGATGGCAGTAACGCCAGCAGTCCGATAAGGGGCCGCGGAAAAGCGAGCAGCAAAAGCGTAATAATGCCAATGGTTGAGAAAAGGACAGCCCGTTCCGTACCCCGTTTTGTACTGATTTCGTTATCCAGCGCAGCCCTGTAGGTGCCGGCCGGAGTCAGCGTCACGGTCTCCTGCCCTTCGCGGTCTTGATTCAGTTCCCGGTTGATCCCGTCGATCAGGGCAGTTACCTTCCGTGAAAAAGTTGTGTCCACCCCGGAAATCAGAGGCTCGGCAACGATGAGAAGGTGTTTTTTGTCAGCCGACAGGAGGTATCCTTTATAGATCTGAGCGTTCTGGGTGGGTGCCAGGTGAGACAACTGGGAGAAAATCAGATTTCTTAAATTAAGGGGATCCTGAGCGATGAGTGCTGCCTGGCCGACGCTTTCCAGATGACTCAGTTGTGCGAAATGATCGGAGAGCATTGCGCGGATTTTCGCCGGCTCCAGCAGGGGCTTCACTTTTTCTTCCAGTTCATTTGCCGAGAACAAAACGGGCAGACGACCGGTAATGGAAAAGATGAGCCCCGGGATCAGTTGCTGCTCCTGGTCCAGGCTGACGCGCGCGAAGAGACCACTTTCGCGCAGCCGCTTCTCGATTGCTATGGCGGCATTGACCAGTCCTTCTGCATCTGCTTCTGAATGGCCTACATCAATAACTACCCGGTCTTGAATCGGGTGATTGGTGATAATCCGGCGGGCATCCGCTAAGACAGAATCATTCTGAGGCAAGGAGGCCACGAGATCGGTATCGAAGATGAGACGTTGCAGACCGGCAACAAAGACCCCCGTCACCACCAGGAGAACCAGAATAATGCATGACCATCGCAGTTTGTAACGCTGAAGAAACATGAAGATCAGCATCCATAAGGAGCAGCTGTAACTGCGTTCAAAATACAATGCCGATCATACTTAACCTCCCCACAACGGCTCTTAACTCCCTTTTGGGAATCTTGCCGCGGGGTCCCGTGGAAAATCTTCGGCAAGAGCGAACATACAATTATAATCAATTCTTTCCGGCTGGATGAGCTCGATGACCTCAGAAGCATTATCAAAGCTCTGGAGGAGCAGAGATCCGCCGGCATAAATGACCGGTGTAGGCGAGACGACCATGGCGCAGAAGAGGATGTTTCCGTTCGAAAACCCGGGCCCCCTTGGGGTCGCCGGTGGTCTCCGAAGTAAACATGAAGAAGAGGGTGTCATCGTTGTTAGTCAAGATGAGAGATGATTAGAAACCCCTTTTTGTCAATTCAAAATAGCACATCTTGTGAAAGCCGGCAATAGTCCTTCTTATCTTCCCCTCCCCCAGTTTTTCTGCCAACCCTTGGGGAGGAGATGCCTGTAGGGACCGGACCGCTGAGTCGCGTTCTATCGGGGGACTGTATCAAAGATCTGAGGATGGGGTGGCCCAGAGGATCTGGGTGGGTTCCTCGAAAAGGCTTCATCGGCCAATATCTTCTTGAGTTGAGCAAATGGTTTCCAAGGACAAAGGGAGGATGATTAACTGTTGGAGGCCGGTGACCTCACCTATTTGACAAATGGCCTTATGAAACTTGGAGAGGGGCTTGCCCAGATCCTCAGCGAGGACGAAAAACTAGGGCGGGCAAGCCCTTCTTATTCCCATAACCGGTTGACAGTGATAGTGATGAAAGATATAGTGAAAACTTAAGCATTGGCAAAGGTGTATTGCCAAACGGCACCTCGACCCTTCAAGATGTCTACGACAAACCCATGAGCCGTTTCCATACCATAACAATCCTGCTCGTCCTTACTGCTTTGGGTGCCGGGTTAAGCCTCGCAAGCCCAGTTCGCTGGTTCGTCCTTGGGCTATTGCTGGCTGCATATCTCGTCATCTTCATTCTTGGCGTGTCTGTACTGAAACTTAATTTTTTCGTCAGCGCCACTTGCCGGGGTGATTCAACCGCAAAGCGTGTCGCTCTGACTTTTGATGATGGGCCAGACCCGGCGGCAACCCCAAATCTCCTGGAGGTCTTGAGCCGCCATAAGATCAAGGCTGCCTTCTTTCCCATAGGGACAAAAACCAGGGATTATCCCGAAATTGTCAAACAGATCGACCAAGAAGGTCATATTCTAGGGAACCATTCGTTTAGACACGCCTGGTGGACTAATTTCCTCGTTTCTGGGGCACTCGATCGAGAAATTAGAATGGCTCAGGAAGCGATGGGCGCTGCCATCGGTAGAGTTCCCGCCTATTTCCGCCCCCCGATGGGCCTGACCAATCCACATCTCAGGAAAGGGTTGAAGAAACACGGACTGTCGGTGGTAGGCTGGGACGTCAGGCCTTTCGACACCACGGCCAGTACTGAGAAGGTGATAAAAAGGGTACTCAAGAAAATACGTAACGGAAGCATCATCGTCCTCCACGACACGGGACGGGTCCCCGCCGATTTGGCGCGTTTAACCGATGAACTTGTGACCAAGATCAAGGAACGAGAATACACATTCAGTGAACTGGAAGAACTGACCGGTGTCAGAGCTTATCAGACAACAGAAGGAATGAACATGACAGAACCCACCCTATCCATTCAATCCTGGGATGAGTTCGAAGCAGGCCGGCAGCGGGGTAGGTTCTGGCGGTTCTTGGCCCGAAAGTTAGCCTCCACCGCTTATGTAAGGAGAGCCATCGAGAAGCAGGCAACGTTGGATGCTTTCAAGACCTCTCCCTCTCCCAGATTCTTGTTTGGCGTGGGTTTAGTCCTGTTCAGTTACGTATTAGGATGGCCTATGGTTGGGCTGTTTAGCCTTCTGTCGGCCTATTTCCAGGCCCCGGCCCTACTGATATTGGGCCCGGCTTCTTATGGATTCTCCCATTTGGTATGGATGTTCGGGATGTATTTGGCTGGGCGGAATTGCATTAAATATGCCGACATCATGCTTAGCTGGAGCCTGCGCAAGGCAGTAGAAAGGGCTCTGAATCGAGAAACCGGAAGACGCTTGTTGTGATAAAATGATGTCAGTTTTTGAATCCTATTAACCCCAATCCTCGTCCTCTCCTCATCTAATCTTGCCTCTGTGATCCCAAGTTTGAAATGTCACAGAATTCCAAGTTTGAATTGTCCCCCTTTTGTAATGAAGGACGGGTGGAATTTGATTATTGCCCGAAGAAAAATAGAATTCCCAGATTTCTTTTGGGAGGCCATTGCATGGGTTAATTCTGATACTATAGCTGATATAAGTGTCTTGGAATAATATCATATGGTTTTAGATATTTGTGAAAAACAATGTGACAATTCAAACTTGGAAAAACGCGACAATTGAAATTTGGAATAACATGCCTCCCGACTATTTACAAACCGGGACTAATGGATTACAATGGCAAAAAACTTCTATAAGTTAGAAGACGAAACGCCCGCGCTTTGAGGTGGCTAGCCCTTTCCTGATTTATTACCCCCGGTTTTTTCCGGTGGATAGCCAAGGCATCAAGAATAATATTGCGCTCTAGCCCTAAGGCGCGGATCTTTTGGTTTATTGGCTTAAACCAAAAAGAGAAACGCGACGGTGTTTTCCGATGGTTTATTGCCAATGAATTGCCTTATGCCCTTTTTGGGAATACCGGCCTTTGGTATTAGGTTGCTGGAAGGATTTTTGATCTTTTTAATTCAAGATAAGAAATCTCGGCAATCGTAGCCGGAGTATCGATGGTGTGATGAATGCGAGAAGAGGAAGTATTCAAAAGGGTATCTGAATATTTAATGACACAATTTGAAATTCCTCCGGAAAAGATAAATCCTGAGGCCCACCTGTTTAAAGATCTCGGTATGGACAGCATTGACGCATTGGATTGGTTCGCTGCGATGCAGTCCGAGATCGGTCTTCCTATTATCGAGAAAGAGCTCAAGATGATAAGAACCGTCCAGGACGTGGTAGACTATTTGGTCCGGAATTTGAGGTGAAATGCGGATACCCCGGGATAGATGGCTGCCCCTGAAGGATCTCCGGATTACCCCCGAAGGGCGTTGGGAATCCAGCGTGCAACTCGGGCCCTCCTCAGAATGGTTCTCAGGGCACTTCGATGAATACCCTCTGGTGCCTGGCGTGGCGCTCCTCGCCTTGGCGGCTGAAACGGTGAAAAGACAGGGTCGAGAACAGGGACGTCTTCTGGAGGTTTCCGGATTCTCCGGCGTCAGGTTCAAGCGCTTAGTTTTTCCTGATGAGAAACTGCTCATCTCAGTGGTAGCCATGCCCCCTGGGTCTGAGGCAAAGCTCGATTTTCATGTGACCTGCCACGGCAATACAGTTGTCCGCGGTGTATTGAAAGCCGCTGAAGAATTGTCCGGCGGGTGAAGAAGCGATGGAAGAACTCTTGCAGGAACTCAAAAAGAAGATCGTGGAAGAACTCGATCTCAAAGATGTAACCCCGAATGAACTGGCGGATGACACCCTTTTTTTCGACGGAGGCCTGGGTTTGGATTCCGTTGATCTTATGGTCCTCGTAGCCCTCGTGGACAGGGACTACGGGGTAGAGATCTTCAGTCGTGAACTGGGAGAGAAGGTTTTCATCACTCTCTCCACCTTGGCTGAATACATCACGAAGCACCGGAAAAATAAATAGAAGACCTGCGGGGGATTGGGGCTTACATGGCCCTTGGACATGAACGGGCTACTTCCGCTCCTAAAGGGTACCCATAAGGATTGAACGGAGCGGGTTTCACATCGTTTCACATAAAGGAGGTGCACAGACGATGAAAAGACCATGGCTCAAACAATATGAAAGACACGTCCTCCATTCCATCGCCTACCCCGAGATTCCCATCCACCGTTTCCTGTTGGATACTGTTGCCAAACACCCGAATGACATAGCTATCTCATTCAACGAGATCCAAATTCCCTACAAGGAGCTAAACGCGAGGGTAAACATGTTCGCCCTCGCCCTCCAGAAGGCCGGAGTGGAGAAGGGGGACAGGATCGCCCTCCTCTTGGTGAACTCCCCCGTTTATGTCATCGCCTTCTTCGCTGTCTTGAAGATCGGGGCCATTGTGGTCAACCTTAACGTTGGGATTCAGGGAGAGGAACTGATCCGCTGCTTGAATGAATCGGGTGCCAAGGTAGTGGTCACCATGGATCTATTCACCCAAAACATCTATAAGGTGATCAAAAACACCAGGGTGAAAACCGTTATCCTCCACTCTGTGATGGGGTTGGAGAAGAAGATGCGCTTCGATGAAGGGGTCCCTCAACCCCAGCTCTTCCAGGAAGTACTTGCTGCAGCTCGGAACACGGAAGAACCGCCAGTTCAGGTCTCTCCCGGAGATGTAGCGGTACTTCAATATACCAGCGGCTCTACGGGAGCGCCCAAGGCCGCAACCTTGACCCACTCCAATGTCGTTGCCAGCGTGCTCCAGTCCGAAACATGGATCGGGATAGAGAGTGCAGGGAATGCCGCGGTCATGTGTGTCATTCCCTTCTTCCACGTTTTTGGGATGTCGGCTTGTCTCCTCCTCTCTGTGCTCAAAGGATACAGGATGGTACTTCTCCCCCGGATCGATCTGATGGACATCCTCTCCCTGATGAAGACCATAGAGACCTACCGGCCTATCTCCTTTCCGGCCGTGCCAAGCCTATGGGGGGCCATCCTATCTCTTCCTCCTGAGACAGCCATGAACCAGCTCTCCTCCATTCAGGTAGCAACGAGCGGAGGGGCACCCCTCCCGTCCTGGGCCCATGAGAGATTTGAGAAACTTACAGGAAGAAGGATTATGGAGGCCTACGGTCTCTCTGAGGCCTCATCTGCCACCCATTTTACCCCTTATCCCCGCGGGGGTCCTCGGGGCTCCATCGGGGTTCCCCTTCCGGACACAGAGGCCAGGATCATGGACATTGAAACTGGAGAGAGGGAATGTCTGGTGAGCGAGATCGGCGAACTCGTGGTAAAAGGGCCCCAGATCATGCGGGGATACTGGAACAACAAGGATCTCACATCGGCGGCCTTGCGTAACGGATGGTTCTATACAGGGGACTTGGCCCGAATGGATCAGGATGGATTCTTCTACATTGTGGACAGGAAGGATGACCTCATCATCTCCAGTGGGTTCAACGTCTACCCCAGTCAGATCGAGGAAGTCCTGGAGAAACATCCCAAGATCAAGGAGGCTGCGGTCATCGGTGCTCCCGACCGGATCAAGGGGCAGACTATCCTAGCAGTGATCGTCTTGAGAGAAGGCATGCAAGGGGACAAAGAGGAGTTCCTCAACTACTGCAAGGAGAACATGCCCGAGTACAGGGTGCCCAGAACCATCCTCCTTCGCGATGCGATCCCTCGGAATCCGGCAGGGAAGATCCTGAAGAGGGTTTTGAAACAAGAGGCTCAGGTGGTCTGAGGGAGAATGATGAAGGCCTTCATTCATAAGATGGTCATAAGGGTTTCTCTTCTCCTGGGCTCCTGGCCCATCCGGTTCTTCGCCTGGTGGATCGCCACGGGTTACTTCCTATTTCGTTCCTCTAGGAGGAGATCAAGCATCCGCCTCTATCAAGTCATCTTTCCCAACAGAAGGCTATGGTACTATCTCTATTGCACCTGGCGCCAGTTTCACTCCTACGCAGCCACCTTTGCGGAGCGGATTGAAATCGATAGAAAGAAAGAGGTAACCACCTCCACGCAAGGGAAAGAAGGGATAGTAGAGGCCGCAAGAAGAGGGAGCGGGGGAATTATCCTTATGTCCCACCTGGGGAGTTTTGAGATTGCGGCCCACGCCTTTGAGGAACTTGGGCTCAGGCTCCTCCTGATCATGGGCGAAAAGGAGGCAAAGCAGGTGGCCCGCGATCAGCGCGAAGCCATCAAGGCGCGGGGAATCCACATTCAGGTGGCCACGTCACAGGAGGATTTTCTCTTCGGCGGGGTGGAGGCCATCAAGTTCGTGAGAGAAGGGGGGTTCGTCTCTGTCGCCGGGGATCTTGTTTGGACCGAGCAGCGCTCACGTCTACTCGTGAGTCTCTTTGACCATGAGGTGAGCCTACCTGCAGGGCCTCATCTCCTGGCCCTCGTCTCAAGAGCGCCCCTCTTCACCATGTTCACCTTTCGAGTTGAAAAAGGAAGACACCTGATCATAATGTCTCCTCCAAGGGAGGTGAAGGCCCGTTCCCGTTCTGAACGAAGCACGGCCCTTCAGGCGAGCGCACAGGCATACGCCAGCGCTCTGGAAGGGATGGTGCGCCAGCACCCTTTCCAGTGGTACATCTTTGAGCCCCTCTTTCGATCCGCACCGTGTGATCAAAGAGAGTCCAATCATCGTAAAGACTGGAGTTGACGGATTCGATATGTACCATACCCTTATGAATGCCCTTGCCGTAGGCTATGAGAGGATTGTGGCTTGGGCGGACATCCTTGACCGGATCAATGTTTATCCGGTGCCGGACGGTGACACCGGCCGCAATCTCGTCATTACCCTGGGCGCCTGCAGGAATATCAATGGAGATCCCGATTCCCTGAGCCGGGAGATCCTGCTCTCGGCCAGAGGCAATTCCGGGAACATTGCCGCCGGTTTTCTTGCCGGGTTTCTCAATTGCAAGGACTTGTCGTCCCTGCCCGCATCGGCCGAGGCTGGTCGTAATCTCGCGTACCAGGCGGTTCCCAGCCCTCAACAAGGAACCATGATTTCTCTTTTCGATACCCTTGTAACATCCCTGAAGAGGACTCCTCCTGAAGAGACAGGAATATGGGTGGAGTCGGTAATCCATGACATGGAAGAGGCGGTGAGAAATACCAGGGAGCAATTGCCCGAACTTAGGGAGGCAGAGGTGGTAGATGCAGGGGCCCTCGGCATGCTCGTCTTCTTTGATCCTTTGTTGAACACCCTGGCTGGCCGCGCGGTCAGGCCTTCCCTCTTCACTGACGATCTCAAGGATTCCTTCAACCTCTCTGGGACCTGGCAGGACCGGAAATACCAGGGTTACTGCCTTGATGTGTTGCTCAAGATCGAACATGAAGAGCAAGAAGTCATGAAACACATCATGGATGTGGGAGAATCGGTAGTAGCCATGCCCGATGCGGGCTGCCTCAAAGTACACCTCCACGCAACGGACAGAGAGAGGGCAAGACGGGACCTCACCGCCATCGGGGCCATCCTTAGCTGGGCCGAAGATGACCTTGCTGAACAGACCTTTCGGTTCAGTGAACCCAGGAAGAACCAGGCCATCCATATCATGACGGATGCTGCTGGTTCCATAACGAGGGATCTGGCTCAGAGCCTTGGAATCACCCTCCTCAACAGCTACATCGCCGTCGGGAATCGTTTCCTCCCTGAGACCTACGTGGATCCTTCCCAGCTCTTTGCGGCCATGAAGGCCGGGGCCAAGGTCTCCACGGGCCAAGCCTCGGTAGTGGAGCGACATGAATGCTACAACAACGTCATGAAATTCTATGACCGAGTCCTCTATCTCTGTGTAGGCTCCTTCTACACCGGTAATTACAATGTGGCCATCAAATGGAAGGCTGAAAATGATCCCGAAGACCGGATGACCATCATTGATACAGGGGTGGCCTCTGGTAAGCTCGGCCTAATAGCCAGAGCCGCGGCCGAACTCTCCCTCACCGTCAGCGACTTTTCGGAAATCGTCGCCTTTGTAAGGGGGGCGATCCAGAACGTAAAGGAATATATCTTCCTTGACAGGCTGCAATTTTTAGCTTCCGGCGGCCGAATGTCAAAGACGGGCGCCTTCTTTGGCGATGTCCTTCATATCAAACCGATCGTGAGCCCCTATCCAGACGGAGCCCGGAAGATCGGGGTGGTCAGAAACACCAGGGATCAGGTGAAATTCGCCTTCCGCCGTCTTGAGCAAAACATTCTAAAAGATCAAAAGGCTACCCTGCTTCTTGAATACTCAGACAACCGGGACTGGCTTGAAGGGGAGATCAAACCGGAGATAGAACGCAGGTTTCCTCTGGTGCAAGTCATCATGCAACCCTTCTCCCTTACCTCTGCTACCCATATGGGCCCGGGTTCCTGGGGTATAGCCTTTCTTACAGAATACCCCCGAAAGGACGATTCGCATGTCTGAGATATTGCTTCGTAGCATGAAAGGCCTTTTGATGGGAGCCCTTTTCGGCGTGTTTCTCCTTGGCATCTTCTTTGAACTCCTGATCGCATTTCCCATCCTCTGGGTCCTCAACAGAATCCTTGGGCCCCAGCATTACCGGATGCAGTGGACGGTCCGCATCCTCGTGACCCTGTGGCTCTTCTTGCTGAGAGGGTGCGGGCTACTCAAGGCTGGGAAGTCAAAAGGGAAGCCCTTCGATGGATCGTGCGTGATCGTTTCCAACCACCCCGGTCTCTTCGATGTGCTCTTCCTGATCCGGGATGTCCCGCGCATGTCCGTCATGGTCAAGCAATCTCTGGCAAGAAAGCTCCCCCTCGGATCGGTCTTTCGCTCAGCGGGGTATGTCCTCTCCCCCGATTTCGAGCAGAGGGGCCCGTTCCAGTGCCTGGATGAGGCCATTGAGAAGATTCACATGGGATACAAGTTCATGATCTTTCCTGAAGCCACTCGATCCCCCAAAGGGGACCTGGGCAGGTTCAATGCTGGCCCCTTCATGCTTGCAAGGCTATCGAACGTGCCATTGCAGCCCCTGTTTGTAAGGAACGATCCACCTTTTCTCCCAAAGGAAGACAAATGGTATTTCCCGCCCTCCCGGGTCTCAACCCTTGAGATCGAATTCTGGGAGCCGATGGCTCCTCCAAGGGCGGGGCAGGAGCGGGAGTTTGCCAAGGATCTAGAGGCTCGATACAGGAAGGCGTTGGGATTGACCTCAGAGAGGAAAAGCGGACTGAGTGCAGGGAAAGGAAATGGAACAGAACCAACTCCTTCCAGCTGAACCTCTGATCCCGCAGCGCCTCCGCATGAGACTAATAGAGTGGGTGAAGAACCCGACTCAGAACGGTTTGCAGGCTGAGACGACTGTTACTGAGGCATGGCCTCTGAACAGGGACGGAATGGTGAGTTCTCTTATATGTGTTGAACTTGTGGCCCAGGCCATCTCTGCCCTGAGCACATGGCGTCGAGGTGAAGGGGCCAGACCGCGGGTCGGACTGCTGGTTGGCATCAAAGAGGCTGAATTCTCTTTTTCCAGCATCCCCGTGATGACTAGACTCACCATTCAGATTGACGAGCTTTACCATGTCGGGGGCTATGCGGTGTTTCAAGGCAAAGTCAGCTCAGACTTGGCCCTCTTTTGTAAAACCATCATCCAGGTGATGGAACCGGAAGAGGAAGTCCTATCGAACGTCAAGACCTGACAGAGGATCTAACCCTGGGAGAAAGAGAGGGGGAATTGAGGCCTATGCTGTCTAAACAGATTGCCCTCGTGACGGGCGGGAGCCGAGGAATCGGGCGCGCCATCTGTCTAGAGCTGGCAAAGAGCGGCTCTTACGTGGTGGTTAATTTCCGGTCTAACAAGAAGGCTGCCGAAGAGACAATGGAGTTCATTCACCAGGCCGGAGGAATGGGAGAAACGGTCTGTTTCGACGTCGCCAATCAAGAAGAGACCGAGCGAAACATCGAGGCCCTTCTTACACGCCATGATGCGATTGATATTCTGGTAAACAATGCAGGAGAGACCGCGGACAGTCTTTTTGTCCTCATGTCTTTCGAGGAATGGATGAGAGTACTTAACACCTCCTTACAAGGATTCTACAATGTTACTAAGCCTGTTCTTAAGAAGATGGTCAATAGGAAGCGGGGCTACATTGTTACCGTCTCCTCCGTGTCCGCACGGCTCGGCCAACGTGGTCAGACAAACTACTCGGCAGCCAAGGCGGGCCTCGAAGGAGCGTGCCGATCCTTGGCCTCGGAGGTGGCTCGCCTTGGCATCCGGGTCAATGTGGTGGCGCCCGGACTGATTGAAACCGAGATGATCCAGAGCCTTCCAAATGAGATAATAAAACAGATAATACCCATGGGCCGTGTGGGCCTTCCTGAAGAAATAGCAAAGGTAGTTCGATTCCTGTGCTCCGACGAGGCCTCCTACATTACCGGCCAAGTCATCTCGGTAAATGGCGGGATGATTTAGTCGTCTTCTGGTGGAAGGGAGTAGGATGAAAAGATTCCTTTTTTTAAGTGTCTTAGTGACCATGGGCCTTCTCTGCGCTGAAGCAGTGCCTTCCCAGGATTGGACCTCTCTTAAAGAGGCTTTCAGGAACATCCGATCCGTGAAGGCGGAATTCCTCCAGAAGAGATACCTTCAGATCCTCACGAAACCCCTCCTTTCTGAAGGAAGGTTCTTTTTCTACATCTCCGATTCCCTGAGATGGGAGTACCTCAGCCCGCTACGAAACGTGATGCTACAGAAGGGGAATACCATCCAGATTTACAATTTCTCTGAGGGTGTGTGGAAGCCGGAAATGACACAGGCCATTGAGTCAAGACGGATGGTACTTGCGGAAATCAGTCAATGGTTTCAGGGTCGTTTCGATGAAAGCAAGGCATTCAAACATGTCTACTCTCCCGGACCTCCTGCGCGAGTTATTATGGTCCCGGGGGAAGGGATCAACAGGTTTATCCACCGGATTGAGATTGTCCTGTCTGTGAGGCCTGGGGTCATTGACCGGGTGGAGATAGAAGAACCCGGCGGCTCCCGGACCTCAATCGAATTCAGGAACGTGGAGATCAATTCCAGCTTCTCATCAGAAGTCTTCGAGAAACCATGATCCGCAGGAAAGGTCTTGATATCTGTCTCCTGGGATTTCTCATCCTCTCTATAGGGTGTGTCCCCATACCCGAGACAACCCTGGGCCCTGGCTCACCGGATGACCTCCCAGGTTGCTACGCCATCTTCCCGGCTGGGCCCTGGGAGTCTGTCCATAGGATTGAGGCTACCATTAGAGGAGGAGGCTCTTCCTCGCTGTTTGGGGTCACCAAGGGCGAACCGTCGGAGCGTAGGCTTCAGAGCCTCTTGCTTACCCCTGAAGGATTCATCCTGTTTGATGCGGAACGCCGGGAAAGCGGAATTGCAGTACGAAAGGCAGTAGCTCCCTTCGATTCTCCGGCCTTTGCCAGAGGGCTGATGGAGGATGTAACTCTCCTCTTTCTTCCTCCACAGGGTAAGCCCACAACATGGGGGAAGGAAACGGATGGTACGATGATTTGCAACTGGGAAGGCCCTGACGATTCTCACACAGAGATCAGGGGATCGACGGGCAGCGGCTGGCGAATCCTGTGCCGGGACAAACAGGGAGAGGTGATAAAGGAGGTTGTCTTGAAGGGACCCTTTGTCAATGGTCTGGCATCTCGTATGGAACTCCGCGCATTCAAACCAGCGCCCTACAGACTCAGGATGACCTTGCTCCAGGCATTCCCTTGATCCCCTCGGTAACAAACGTTCTCCTTCTGAGCTAGAGAAGTGCACTTTCTAAGGACGCCCGTGCAGTGGATATTATCTGGGAGCTTTTCAACGGTCATCACAGGCGATTAGACTGATCACATACCCATTCCCTTCGCCGTGGGTGACAGGGTAGGTTTTCTCTCGATACCTCATCACCCCTTCTTCCTCAGCCACCCTGACCACATCCACCTCCCGGATGGCCTGAAATAGATGGAGACCCAATGCCTTGGATGCTGCCTCCTTAGTGGTCCAGGCCCGAGTGGCGGTCCTCTCCGGGCCCAAACTGGACAGAGAAACAAGATCCCTTTCCCTGGGTGACATGAAGAGGTGCCAGGTCCTTATCGCCTTCTCTGAAACCATCTCGAGGTCAACACCAATCGGACGCCTGTGTGCAACTGCTACAACTAACCGGGCACTGTGGGAGACCGAGCAATAGATTCGACTCTCGGCGAGGCAGGGCCTCACGTCATCAGGGCCAAGGGTCTCGATCGCTCGGTCAGGCCTGTTTTCTTTCACGAGGTCAAGTTGGCGGGCGAGTCTCTTCAGGGCGACCCTCGCTGCAGTAAAGTCCCTCCGCCTCCGTGGATCCATTCTCATCGCCCTTGCCGCTTCACGGGGGGTGAGGAGATGCTCCTCAACGGACGAAATGTCTTCGATATCGAGGAGCATCATTCCAAGGCAGGCCGATTGCAGCCGTTCGATCCCTGACCAAGGGGGGGAATCCTCCGTAAGAGAAAGAGTAGAAATGAAGCCAGGACTTTTCTCATTCAAGGGCAAAAGAACTCAGCCTCCTTGGGACAATAATAAAAATGATAGCGACCTAGAGAGGTTCATGTCAAGACAACCCAAAAATAACAGGCCGGCGGGTGTCGCAATTGAAAAAGTATTCAAATTATGATAATTTTGATTTTAATAGGGAATGTTATGGAAAGTTCGATTCTTAATAAAATTGGGGAAGTGTTTCAAAGAATTTCTGGGACAAGGCCGCCGTTTTGGATGCATTCCCTTTAGTTCCTATTGAGATATTTTTGTGAGAAGGATGGCCAAATCTGTTTCGACCAGTGTCAGGTTGAAAGTGCCTTATTACGATGTGGACCTTATGCAGATCGTCTGGCATGGTAATTACTTAAAATACTTCGAAGTGGCTCGGCAGGCACTTTTTAGAGAATACGGAGTGGATTTGCGGCGCTACTCGGAAGATAAGAGATACGTGTTTCCGGTAGTCCGCTCCACGGTCAAGCATATCTGGCCTTTGAGGTTCGATGATGAGTTCATCTGCACAGCAGTGGTCAAGGAAGCTCGAGTTAAGATCGTCTTGGATTTTGAGATAAAGCTAATATCTAACGGCAAAGTCTGCGCCAAGGGCCGGAGTGAACAAGTTGCGGTTCTGATGCCGGAGATGGAAATGGCCTTTCAGATCCCTGAAGAAATCCAGAAAGCCCTATCCGGTAATGAACATCTGAAATGATAATAGGACGGCCATAAAAATCGGACCAAGCAGACACTATTCCCAGAAGATTTTTATACGGAAGACTTCATAAAAATGGATAAGAGAAGAGTAGTCGTTGTCGGCATGGGGATAAGGTCTCCTATTGGCAATACCCTCGGAGAGTTCGTAAAATCCCTCAAGGAACGCCGAAGTGGCATATGCATCATGCCCGAGTGGCAAAGTATAAAACGTTTACGAACCCGTGTGGCCGGATTGTGTCATATTGGAGGGGAGGAAGAATTAATCCCCCGGCAATACCGGCGTAGCATGGGCAGAGTGGCAATGTTGGCAGCCCTCTCAGCCATTGACGCAGTGAAGGCATCCGGCCTGAGCGAAGAGGAGATCGCTTCGCAGACCTGTGGAGTCTCTTACGGATCCACCGAAGGGAGCGTTAGGAGTCAAATGGATTATATAGGCAACATGATTCAGAACCGTTCCCTCGAAGGTATACCCGCGTCATGGTACCTGAAATGCATGAGCCATACTTGTGCAGCCAATATCTCCATTCTATTTCATACGAGGGGACCTTTCATAGCCTCCTGCCCAGCCTGTGTTTCTGGTTCCCAGGGGTTAGGATTTGGTTATGAGGCGATCAAGGCTGGAAAGGCTGACATCATGATAACAGGTGGAGCAGATGAGGTCGACATTCTCTCTGCCGCCGTGTTCGACTTAATGCTGGCCACATCATCCAACTACAATGACCGGCCGTCAGAAACCCCCCGACCTTTTGATGAGAACAGGGATGGCTTAGTCGTGGCCGAGGGTGCAGCGACTTTGATCCTTGAGGAGTACGAACGGGCCAAAAATCGAGGCGCCCCTATTTTGGGCGAGATTGAAGGCTTCTGGACGAACGGGAGCGGTATGCATCTTACGAATTCGGATGCTCGGTCTATGGAAGAATGTATGCTCGCTGCGCTAAAAGACGCCAGACGCAATCCGGCTGAAATCCAGTGCGTGAACGCACATGCGACAGGTACAACCCATGGAGATGAAATCGAGGCAACAGTCATCAACAAAATTTATGGGCCGCATGTCCCGACCACCTCCATCAAGGGTTACATGGGTCACACCATGGGGGCCTGCGGAGCTATCGAGGCCATTGCCACTCTTCTCATGATGCGGGAAGGCTTCATTGCTTCTACATTAAATCTTGAGACCCCAGACCCAGCTCTGCCGCCGTTAAACCACGTGATTGGCAAATCATGGGACCAACGTTTTAGTCTTGCTGTAAGCAACAATTTCGCCTTTGGCGGAGTCAACACTTCATTAGTCTTCAGTATGGTCTAAAAGGTGGGTTCTCTCGCGACACCCTCCAGCTCCCCCGTCATTCTTTGAGCGAAGGATGCATCCAGCGAAAATCAGCTATGATGCGAAAAGGAAATATCTCCCTTTTCCTTCCAAGATGGTTTGAAGTCGTTTCATTTCCGTAGTCTTGAGGGGATCAAGATCCTCATGGCAACCAGCCGGGCAAAAGTCCGAGTGTTGCGCCAGAAATCTAGCCACGGTCTGAAGTGGGAGACCCTCTCTTCAGGGGGCCCATAGAGGGCACGCACAGGTGCCTCGATGATAGGAATCCCACTCCACACTGCCCGAACCAGAACCTCCACCTCAAACTGGTATCTCCTGGCCTTGGTCCCAAGGTGCAGGGTTTCAGGAAGGGGGTAAACCCGAAATCCGGACTGTGAATCGGAAAGCCATCTCCCGCATGAGGCCCAGACCCAAAAGTTGGCGAATCTTAGGCCCCAGCGGCTGGTCCAGGGTACATTTCCATGCCCCATCCCCACGCGCTTCCCTATCACAAGGGGTCGCTGCCCCCCTGGGACTGCCTGAATCAGGGAAAGGATATCTTCTGGATCATGCTGCCCGTCGGCATCAATCGTGATGGCCCAGTCCGCTAACTGGAGAGATGCGGCAAACCCTGTAAGCAAAGATGCTCCTTTACCCTGATTCTTCTTATGGCGTATAACTGTTACCCCGGAAAGGGAAGCGAGGACATAGGGAGTGGAGTCTGTCGATCCATCATCCACCACAATCACAGGCAGCCGGAGCGGGAGGCATTTCTCGACTACCCCCCGCACCTGTGTCCCATGGTTATAAGCGGGAATGACAATGGTATACCGAAGAGGTATGGTCATGAAATGAGAGATCCTGGAAGCACAGGTGTTCACCTCGGAGGGATCCTTCTATCGATACCGCCTCAAGGCTCTGTCAAAACCTTTCGGAAGCTTGGATCTCTCATGATGGTTTCGATTAACCTGTTCGTCATCCTGTAAGCCCGCTGCTCAAGGGCAGGTATGTTGCGGTCCGTTTTTGCAAGCAGTGGCTCCTGGACGGTGTATTTCTCTATAAAGACGGTTACCCCTCTCTTTTGAACAGTCAACTTCACATGGTAACTCGCATCTGTGATGGAGAGAAGGGTCACCCACATCGCAGGCGCTGTGAGGTCGGGGTTGTCCACCTTGGAAACACCCATCCCTGCTTTTACAAAGGCATCCTGAAAGGCATACCAGAAGTAGTTGTGAATGGAGCTGTTGGGGGAATAGCAAAATTTCTTGTCCAGGCTGTAGTAGTACCAAATACTTGTGTCATTTGCCTGATTATCGAAATTCATGAGGTAGACACGCTTCCCCTTGTACACGCTGTAGTCGTCAGTGAACACAGGATGATAATTACCCAACGACACTACCGCAGCGCGGCAGCCAATTAGGATAATGCAAATAATAACACACATTGATCCAATCATGGTTTTTGTTCGTTTACTGGAATTCATACCCTCCCCTCCTTTGCACCCAAATGGCTTACACTTACAATTCCACTCACTGAGGTAAGATCATAGATATACTGATTGTATGTGTCAAGAGCCACTTGCAATGCTATAGTTCTTACGGGTTGTGATATTGAGGTTAGATTATTAGAGGGCTTTCAGCATGATTAATTTAGGTCTGATTCTCTTATTCTAAGCCGGGTGCATAACAAGTTCTTTAGAGCTACCAACTTCCGCCGCCGCCACCGGAAGAACCACCTCCTCCAAAACCTCCGCTACCACCGCCACTACTTCCTCTCGGTGCAGAGAACACGGAGGAACTAAGGTCCGAAGTGACCCAGTTGAGCGAATGAGTGAAGGCATACGGCGTGAACGTCCCAAATCCCCCGGGTGACACATACCAGTCGGGTGGTTCTTGATAAATCCCTTCAAAGGAATTTGGGGTCAAAGCTAAACTATACATTTTACTTTTCTACCGTTGGGTTTTTTAAATTATACTCTCTTTCTAACGGAAATGATCAACCCTTGATGTAGCCCGACCCTCACTCTTTGTAGGTGGAAGAGTTAACCTGACAGAGTCTGTCAATTCAAATCTTATCTATTACAGTTTACTCTTTTCTACCGTTTTCGATTTATATCATTTTCCTCTTTCCAGTATTGCCTTTAGATTCTTCCCTCTCGTTCACAATGACAAGGAGGGTGTCTTTCAAGAATTTTTCATTAAACAGTTGACAACTGTTCAGCCTTTTTGAGATATTAGAACCCTGTTCAGAGAACTCATTCATCGAGGAGAAAGAGAAAAATGAATTTCGATTTGACCGAAGAACAGAAAGGAATTCAGAAGGCCGCTGATGAGTTTGCCAAGGGAGAATTTGACAAAGAGGTTATTTTAGATCTTGAAAGAAACCATCAATTTCCTTTTGCCATCCTGAAGAAGGCCTGTCAGCTTGGATTTATTGGAATTCATTACCCGGAGGAATACGGCGGGCAAGGGTATGGAATCCTTGAAAATGCTTTGATCGTTGAATCCTTCTGCAGAAGGGATTCAAGTGTTGGAGTTTGCTTGAGCATTGCTAACTTCTCCTCGGAGATCATTCTGAGATTTGGAAACGAAAATCAGAAGAAAAAATATCTCATCCCCATCACACGAGGGGAGGCAATCTCTGCCGGAGCTTTTACCGAACCAGATCATGGGAGTGATATTACCGAGGTCCGGACCACAGCGGTCAGAGACGGGAATGGATATCTGATCAATGGGGTGAAGACCTTCATCTCAAATGGGACTATGGCCAATTTTGTCATCGTCCTCTGCCAAAGTGATCCTCAGGCAAAGCCCACCTACAGGGGCCAGTCCACCCTCATTGTCGAAAAAGGGAGTAAGGGATTTGAAGTGAGCGAACTCGGAGAGAAGATGGGGATCAAGATGACCTCCACCACTGAAATGTCTTTTGATCAAGTGCGGGTTTCTGAAGAGAATCTCATCGGAAATCTTCACAAAGGTTTTTATCAGGTCATCGAGTTCTTTGATGAGAGCAGGGTGATGGTGGCGGCCCAGGCATTGGGGATTGCCCAGGGAGCATTTGATCGCGCCCTCGATTATGCTAAAAAAAGGGAACAGTTTGGCCAGAAGTTGGCAGAGTTTCAGGTGACCCAGCACAAGCTGGCGGATATGGCGACGATGATTGAAGCGGCCAGATGTCTGGTCTATAAGGCAGGCTGGAATTTTGATCAGGGGAGGATTGATCCGAAATGGACCTCCATGGCCAAGATGTATGCAGGAAGGGTGGCCGTGGAAGTGGCACAAGAGGCTATTCAGATTCATGGTGGTTACGGTTATATGTTAGAATACGAAGTGGAACGGTATTATCGGGATGCAAGAATCACTGAAATTTATGAAGGGACACGAGAAATTCAAAAAAATACGATTGCAAGCTCTGTGATCGGAAAGAAAGGATAGGAGAAGGATATGAGAAAAATGGCAGTTATCGGAATTGGTCATGGGAAGTTTGGGGTCAGATCAGATGCTTCGCTGCGGGAACTTGCCTTTGAAGCGGTGAAGGCCTGTCTCGATGATGCAGGTATTCCCCTCAAAGAAGTGGACAGCATGGTGACAGGCATTGCAGGAGATGAATTCGCTTTAGGCCTTCAACCCTCTGCACAGGTCCACGACTATATCGGGTTTCATCCAAAACCAAATTTCCGTGTCGAAGGAGCCTGCGCTACAGGAAGCATCGCTCTGAGAACCGGGATCATGAATGTGGCCTCTGGTTTGGCTGATGTGGTTCTGGTCGTTGGCGTAGAGAAAATGACAGAAGTTCCAACCAGTATCGCGACTGAGATCATGGGAAAAGCAGGAGATTCCATTTGGGAATACCCTTTTGGGACAACCTTTCCTGGTTATTATGCCATGATTGCCAATGCCCACATGGCTGAGTATGGAACCACCGAAGAGCAGTTGGCCATGGTCTCTGTGAAAAATCATTACTATGGCAGCCTCAACCCCTATGCTCAGATGCAAAAGGAAATCACCCTGGAGAAAGCCCTGACCTCTTTTACCGTGGCCTATCCATTGAAACTTTATGATTGCAGTCTGATTACGGATGGAGCAGCTGCTGTCATCATCGCCTCTGAAGAGAGAGCGAAAACAATCTCCAAAAAACCAGTCTGGATTGTAGGATCCGGCCTGGCTACAGATACATTAAGGCTTGCTGATCGAAAATCCTTAACTTCTATTTTAGCCGCTCGAGAAGCAGCGAAGACAGCCTACAAGATGGCTGGAGTGGGACCCGCGGATATTGATGTAGCGACGGTTCACGACTGCTTCACCATTGCAGAGATTGTGGCTTATGAAGATCTTGGTTTTTGCGAGAAAGGGGAAGGTGGTAAGCTGATCGCAGCGAAAGAAACCTATGTGGGTGGAAGAATTCCTGTCAATGTGGATGGAGGATTGAAGTCAAAAGGCCATCCCATTGGAGCCACAGGTGTTTCAATGGCCATCGAGATCACCAAGCAATTGAGAGGGGAAGCAGGTGAAAGACAGGTAAAGAATGCAGAAATTGGCCTTGCCCATAATGTCGGAGGAACCGGACAAGTGGTGGCAGTCCATATCTTCAGGAGGGAATAGAATGGAATTCAAAAATTTTTCTCTTAATATCTCTCAGACCAAGGTGAACAGATTTGTTGATGAATTGGCAGCAGGCAAGTTCATGGCAACCGTTTGTAAGAAATGCGGGAAGAAATATTATCCCCCTCTGGCCGACTGTTCAAATTGTATGCAGAGCGACATGGAATGGAAGCAAATTAGTAGTGAGGGAACTCTCGTAACTTTTACAAAGATTCATGTCCCACCAGATCACTTCGCCATCCGGCAGCCACTCATGCCTTTTTCGAGCATTCAATTTGAACCCTGCCCCATTGGACTTTTAGAGGTAGGAGGTGGATTGAAGATCATGGGCTGGATACCAAAGGTGGATGTGAAAAAGATCAAGGTGGGGATGAAGATGAAGGCATCTCCCTTTACTCTGCCCGACGGTAAGTTGACAATTATCTTAGAGCCCGTCTAATCATTATTGTTTTTCATAGTGCAGATGGTTAGGACATTTCTAAATCCGAAGCACGGAATCCGAAATTCGAAACCAACACGAATGTTCGAAATAGAAATGACCTAAACAAATAAAAATAATTTTGAAATTTGAATTTGGGATTTGTTTCACCTGCCTGCGCGAAGCCGCTTCGGCGGAGGCAGGAGTTTCGATATTCGGATTTCGAATTTTATCTGGGGTAATATATCCAAAGCAAGAACGGGGGATGAAAGATGTTACTAAAAGGTAAGGTGGCATTGGTCACTGGAGGTCCAAGAGGTCTTGGAAGGGTAGATGCCCTTGCTCTGGCTGAAGCAGGGGCAGATGTGGTTGTCGCCGATATTGTGATGGTGGGAGCGGAAAAAACGGTCCAAGAGATCCAGGCCATGGGAAGAAGATCGTTTGCCATGAAGATGGATGTGACCAAGAAAGAAGAGGTGAAAGAAGGGGCCGCGAGAACTAAAAAGGAACTGGGATCCATTGATATCCTGGTAAACAGTGCGGCCACATTAGATCACCTCGCCCAGATCCTGGAACAAAAAGATGAACTCTGGGAAAGGGACCTTCGGGTCAATCTAACGGGCACCTACAACTGCTCCAGAACTGTCTGGCCATATATGAAAGAAAAGGGTTGGGGAAGAATCATCAATATGGCCTCTGTGGCAGGGACACTCGGAGGGTTTGGCCAGGCGAGTTACTCAACCACCAAGGCAGGCATCATCGGTTTTACAAAAACATTGGCTTTGGAGGGGGCGAGGTACGGGATTAACTGTAATGTTGTCTGTCCGGGAATTATCGATTCCGAATCTTTTCGAATCATCCCTCCTGAAATGAGGGAAAGACTGGCTAAACGGACGGCTTTCCGAAAGCCGGGAGAGCCTGAAGATGTCGCTAACGCCATTGTCTTTTTAGCTTCGGACAAAGCCAAATACATTACTGGCATTGTGCTGAATGTCTCGGGAGGGATCGAACTCTTTACTTTTTAATGGAGAGATTATTTTTTAAAACACTCCAGGCACATCAGTTTTTTGCCCTCAAGCGGTGGCACTTGAAGGATCACCTCTTTCCCACAACCCGCGCAATTAGTTTTGTAAGATTTTGGACGGCTTGAACGGTGGGATCTTGAAACACGCATCCTCCCATGCCTTCTTCTTTGCATCCTGTTTCCTTCTTTTCCAAATATTTATCGAAATGAGAAAGGTGGCTCTGAACACAAAACTTCTTATTGAAACGAAACGAGCACAACCATTGCACCGTTCAGAGGTTTTGCGCCGATCTTAATAACGGCTCCTGCCACCGTAATTGGATCTTCCCCCTCGACCCCCATGCCCTCCGGATCCTCCTCGGTCAGGGCGAGGGCGAGCCTCATTCACATTCATCTGTCGGCCAAGGAGTTCTTTTCCGTTCAGGTTCGCAATCGCCGTACGAGCCTCATTTTGATCAGGCATTTCGACGAAGCCAAAACCTCGAGGTTGGCCACTATACTTATCTCTCACAATGGTGGCTGAGCTGACCTGCCCGAAGGCTTGAAAGGCCGTTTGAAGATTTTCCTCTTTCACGTCAAATGATAGATTCCCCACATAAATGTTCATCGTCTCTCTCCTCTTTTAATATTCGACAAAACTCTTTAGTTTCCCCGACCGGCTGGGATGTTTCAACTTCCTCAAGGCCTTCTCCTCAATCTGTCGGATCCGTTCCCGTGTCACGTTAAAGTCCTGTCCCACCTCCTCGAGGGTATGGTCGTGTTTCTCCCCGATTCCAAACCGCATCCTTAGTATCTTTTCCTCCCGCTTATCCAAGGTCGAGAGGACAGTTTGAGTCTGCTTGGCCAGATTAGAATTGATGGCGGCATCCTGGGGAGAAATGGATCCCTTATCCTCGATAAAATCCTCCAGGCGGCCATCCTCCTCCTCGCCGATAGGGGTTTCAAGGGAAATCGTTTTTTTACTAACCTTTAAAATCTTCTGAACATGATGAAGAGGCACTCCCATTTTTTCGGCGATCTCTTCGAGGGTGGGTTCTCTTCCCATCTGCTGAACAAGGGATCGAGAGGTCCGGTTCAACTTGTTGATGACCTCGATCATATGGACTGGGATGCGTATGGTCCGGGCTTGATCAGCGATGGCACGGGTGATGGCCTGTCGAACCCACCACGTAGCATAGGTACCAAACTTATAGCCCCTTTGGTATTCGAACTTTTCCACCGCCCTCATTAACCCAATATTTCCCTCTTGAATCAAATCCAGAAATTGGAGCCCCCGATTTAAATATCTCTTGGCAATGGAGATGACTAATCTTAGATTGGCCTTGATCAATTCAGCCTTCGCTTCCTTGACCTTGGTCTCTCCTTTCTCTATCGCCCTCAACGCCTCTTTAAGGTGCTCTAAAGAAAGGCAACACTCCGCCTCCATCCTGCTTATTCTACGTTTGGAATTTCGGACGATCCTGTACATCTCCTTCAGATCTTTTCGCTTTAGGTTCACCTTCTTTGTCTTCAGAGACTTTTTAGCTCCTTGGGTTGAGATCCCGAGGTCCCCGCCAATTTTTTTTACCTCCTGTTTGGCCTTTTCCATTTGAATGTCCCACAGCTTCAGCCTTTGAATGATCTTGTTGATCTGCTCTCCTCTCAAATTGATCCGTTTAAAAGCATCCAGTATTTCAGCCTGTTTCTTGACAATCTCTCCCTCCATCTTCTTTTTAGAGGATTTCCTTTTCATACCCCTCAACTTCTTTTGAAGAAGTTGAATTCTATTCCCTCCCTTCCGGATTTTATCGATGAGGTGGAGGACCCTTATTTTTTGAAGCCTTTCAACTTTAATATTTGTCTCCTCATCGTCGATCTCATTGGTGATCTCACTGATTTTCATCTTTCCGGCTCGGAGAGCCTTTCCAAGGTTGGTGACCTCCCTGATAGCAATGGGACAGCTGAGAACCACACTGAGGACCTCCTGCTGCCCACTTTCGATCCTCTTAGCTACCTCCACCTCCCCCTCACGGGTCAATAATGGAAATGATCCCATCTCCTTCAAGTAGATCCGAACAGGATCGATCGGTTTTCCAGGAAGACCTACATATCCAACTTCAACGGGTTCCTCCTCTTCCGTTAATTGAGAATTCTCATTCTCCGTGTCGATTCCTGGAACCTCAACGAATACATCGATATCCAACTCATCGGATAGAAGTATAGGATCTTCGCTCGGCTCAAATAGGTAAGGTTTTTCTGAAACCTGTTCTTCCAAACTTCTCTCCTTTTTCCAATTCCTTCGCATTAAATTTATTCTTAATGAGATATGGTGAAGGGTTCCTTCGGGCAAGGAAGGATATCACCACTTAATAAAAAAAACCGCAAAAAAGTTGTTTAGAGTTCTTTGCGGTTTTCACCGTCTTGAAACTAAAATAGACTCTTTGCAACTAGAATTGGACCAACTATACGCTATTCCCAGGTCAATAGCAAGGGAATTCGTAATTTTCGGTTTTTCGGAAATCTTGGGAGCCTGAAGATGTTGCCAATGGCATTATCCTGATGAATGCCTCAGGGAGATTGGAAATCTTTATTTTTTAACGGGACCTGCGAGACCTCCTGGACAATATCGAGTGCAGTTATCACAATGATAGTGGATAAAAAACTGAAGATATTGCATGTAGCAGAAAAAACGTGGAGACTTGATCATCTCCAGCCGCTCCATCATTGAGGGTTTTTCCACCATCTCAAACAAAAACCGCATGAAGTTTCCTACATCATTTGGCTGGCTCACCTTCACACAACGATGACTTAATACACGACCTTCCTCTGTAAATGCTTTCCCTGGACAAGTTGATCTACAGTCGTATTGACATGTGCCGCAAGGATCATAGCCATTCTTGGGAGGGTCTGATTCCAGGTCCAGGCTGTTGAGAAGGCCGAGGAACATGACACGAGGCCCAAATTCCCGGGTTAAGGCCAGCGTATTTTTTCCCCAAACGGCCAATCCACTCTGAACCGCTGCATGCCGGAGCGAAACGCTTCCAATGGGTGAACGGAAGGTTTCTTCGTTGATTTCAAATGGCCGATGGGCCTGCACAAGGAAACATTCGCCACCATATTCACGTTCCATAAACTTCCCCAGATGATAGGCCGCCGTATTGCCAGCCGATTCCACACTGTATAAAAAAGATGGCATCTTGCTCCAAGTATTTTCCCCGTAACGATAGGCACCGGCAAGAGGCCGAAAGGCGAGTACGACGATAGACTTGGCTGACGGGAGGTAGCGAAGAGGATTCGGTGAGCGCGGACTCTTATATTCCTTCAGATTTAGAAATCCGACGAGATCAGCTCCCAACTCTTTCGCCTTGTTTCGAATGATTTCTTTCATAAAAGGTCCTCCACGTGTGACTTTTATAAAATGCTATGTTTTTAATGTCAACTTAAAAATCCATTTCTGAGATTACTACCTCGTCTAATTCTTATTGACACGGAGCTTGATATGCTGAGGCAAGCTATAAGTAAAAAGTGTAGACTTGTCATTGTCTACGTTAAGTCAGGGGAATAAGACCGGTGGAATAGATATGACGGTCATTTCATGCGTGATCACTCGATATTGTACTGTGCACAGCTCAGATTCCCTAATCACACAATTAGAGAACGAGAATTATAAGGTTTTGGAATCAAGACGAACTAAGATTGTTGCCGTTAGAAAGTGGCGGGGAGCAATGGCGTATTGGGGTTTGGCGGAATACGATCAATATAAATGGTCTACCTTTAACTGGTTGCAAAAAATGGCCAGTAATTCCTCTCGGTTTGCCTCGGCGGAAGAATTTGCAAAGGGGCTCAAAGATAAATTGAATGAAGAGATATCTAAGATGCGATTCATTAAACCCAAACATTCTGGAATCGGAATCCATCTGACAGCCTATGAGCACGTAAAGGATTATTCAATACCCGAGCTTTTCTTAATCTCGAATTGGACTGATACGTCATACCAGTCTGTTAATGCAGATGGCTTTAGGCTCTCTCGAGAAACATATGGCACAATTTTCAATATAGCACGTATACCTCAGCACCAAGAAGTCCGATATCGCCTCGAGGTCCATAAATTTCTCCAAGAGTCCAAATGGTTCATATTCAACAACGGTGACCCAACGATGTTTAACCCTGCAGCAAATTCGATACTACGTATGTTTGAATTACTTGCAGAGCAAGGGAAGATTGCAAAGGCTGGGGAAGTGGGAACTTATCGTGCAATCGCACGCTTACCAATAGAAATTGTGTCAAGAATCCAGCGTGACTTCTGCCGGAAGGAAGCTCGGCTTGTGGGTGGAAAACTTCACGATCTTGCAATCACTCCAGATGGAGAATATTCATCCAGCACGGGTGACTAGTGACATTAACAATAGGGGAAAGTAGCCTGTCCCCTTTTCTGAACTCAAATCGTAAGGACAAAGAGGGGGTGACCTAAATGAACTCATTATCGGTTAAATTGGGAGTCATTTTTGTAGTAATAATTATATTTTCTCCTTACAATTTGTTGGCTGAACAAGATTCAATCTGGTTTTCTGGGATGGAAGTCAAAATCGGGATGGCAAGGGATACGGTGCTTTCGCAAATTGGCAAGAACTACAAAATAACCAAATTAGAGGGTATTGAGGATATGTGGAATGTTTTACCGAAAGATGGTGGTGATATGGTCGGAAACATTCACTTCGGAAGAGATGGAAAAGTTCTTAGGGTCACAAAATTTTGGGGGGCATTTGGCAATCATCAAGGATATGAGTTTGCAATAAATTTTTTCAATCTTTTATCCAACCTCCAAGCCGAGGGGAAGAAGGTAGCATATTTTAATACACTCTCTGTAAAAGAACCAAAAACTTCCATTCAATCGATAACCTTTTTTTTGGATGTCAAGCAAGTAGATGTATTTATAGGTGAGGATGAAAAGTACGGTCGCCATATGAGCATTAACGAAACATTAGGGAAATAGTTAGACTTCGGAAGGATAGAAATACGATAACCGTCCATTTTTGGGAAATAAGTTGAGATTGTAAGAGGTCATAAGGGTCATAAGACTTGCATATTTACAAATGCAACAGCTAAGAAGTTAAATGCATATATGAAAGCTTGACCCCGAATTCCCCGATTATTAAAATAATAGGGGAGGAAGGAAAAGGGGGTGGGGAACAATGGCGACGTACAAGAATTGGGAATATGATTTTGAGGAAATCACAAAATCGGGGGATGACAGCAAGACGTGGCGGTATAAAGGTAACAATTTGGATACAGGAAAAGAATTCAATTACATAGTTGAAATTTCGAAAACAGCATTATCATCAAAGGGATTACCAACGCAAATCCAAAATACCGTGGACACGAAAGGAGAATCCCTCGTTAAAGAATTGCTCTCCGAAAATAAAGGATATTGGATATTAGCTAATGTTGATACTACAAAAATTAAGATAAAAGAAAAAAAAGAAAAATATGGAAAATTAATCTAATTATGCATCGGAATAAAAAGGGGACAGGCAATTTTTTATTCCATGAAGATGGGGAAAGTAGCCTGTCCCCTTTTACGACAACCATCTTTTTCTTCTTCGGTAGTGTTTTACCTCTCGGAAACTTTTCCGTTTTCCTACTTGGCTGAGTCCGAGATAAAACTCCTTGATATCCTCGTTCTCCTTCAATTTAGGAGATGGTCCATCTAAAACGACCCGTCCGTTCTCCATGATGTAGCCATAATCCGATGTGGAAAGGGCAATCTTTGCATTTTGCTCTACCAGAAGAATGGATGTTTTTTCCTCTCGGTTGATCTTTCTGATGATTGCAAAAATTTCCTTGACGAGGAGAGGGCTGAGCCCGAGAGAGGGTTCATCGAGAAGCATCACTTTTGGATGGGACATTAGGGCACGACCCATGACGAGCATCTGTCTTTCTCCTCCCGAGAGGTAGCCGCTCACATGTCCTTTGAGGTCTTTAAGCCTTGGGAAATAACGGTAAACCGATTCCAGATCCTTTAAAACGGCTTCCCTGTCTTTTCGGACATAGGCACCCACTTGAAGGTTTTCCTCAACGGTGAGATGTTCGAACATGCGGCGGCCTTCCATCACCTGAACAATTCCCATTTGGACAATCTCTTCAGGGGCTTTTCCATCGATCCTCATCTCATCAAATTCAATGCTCCCATCTGTGACTTCCCCTAATTCTGTATAGAGGACTCCTGAGATGGCCTTCAAGGTAGTCGTCTTCCCTGCACCATTGGCGCCCAATAAAGAAATGATCTTGCCATCAGGCACCTCAAGAGAGACCCCTTTTAGAACCAGGATCACATCACTATAAATCACTTCAATGTTATTGAGCTTCAACACCTGCAAACCCCAAAAAAAGAGTGATTAATTCATTAGGTCATTGAGTAATTTAATGACTTAATAACTAAGTTACTTAATGACAATCTTCATTTCTTCGGAGCTGGCGCCACAAACTCTAGCGTTGTGGTTGCCACTACCCCGGAGTCAGCACCTGAAGCCCTTATTGTATAAACGCCAGGAGGAATAGGATTGAGCGTCTTTGGATCCGGTGCCATAATCGGAGTCCATCCCACTCGAAAAAGGGTGTTTAATTTAGCTGTGGCAGGGACCTCTCCTTTGAAATTGCCTGCATCATCTGCCTCACCATAGGCGATCCCAACATCCTCTCCGGGTTTGACCCCTTGTATCTGTACACCTGGAGGAAGGACCATTTCCACCACTACCATCTCTTTGGGTTTCCACCCTGTACCTGTAAATACAATAGGAACCCTCAAAATGCCCGGGAATGCCAACTCCACTTGCGGAGGAGTTACAGCCACGGTGGCTTTTGGTTTCGGAGGTGGAAATAGGGTACTACAGGACACGAAAGACAAAAGGAACATTAATAGACTGAGAACAATAATTATCCTTCTAAAAGAGTTCATCGATTTTCCCCCCTTTCCTTAAAATTTGTGAAGGGATACAGCGTCAGGAGCTTTTATCCAATCCGAAATGGAGGTTACCTTTCCTGCTCGAACCTGATAAAATCTGACCTCCCAACTTCCTCGCCGTGATGTTGGACTGTAGGCACACGGACCTTGGAGTCCAGCTCTCTCCAAACCTGTGAGTTTTTGGTAGGCCTGATACATGGCTTCACCATCCAACTTTTTGTAGCCCACTTCTTTTAAAGCGATTTTCAGCCCTGCCTCGAATGTCATGGCCCAAAGCATTCCAATTGTATAGACCTCGTTCATATCTTCCAATTTTCCATGCCCGTATTTCACCCAGAGATTTGATAAGGGATGTTTTCTGGCATCGTCTCCACGGAGATAGTAAGAGACGATCACCGTTCCTTCCAAGGCTTCGGGGTGAAGCCTCACACCGAGAGAGGTGGGTCCCCAATAATCACAGAAGAACTGGATGGTTTTGGTTAAGCCCAATTTATGGGCATCTCGAATCACATTGGTTGGTGTTGGGTCAACTCCTCCTACGAAGATATAATTTACCTCTGCTTTTGCCAATCGGCTGAGATAAACAGTATGATCCATTGTTCCTGGCGGGAAAAACTCTGGCGGAGCCAAAGTCACTCCCCTCTTCTCAGCATACTCTTTTCCACCTCGGAGAGGTTCCTTGCCATAAGCGCTATCCCAGGAGATGAAACCGAGTTTGGGCATTCCTGTTTTTCCCTTCTTCTTCCAATCTGCAAGGAGCCAGTCAACGGTAGCTGCAAATGCATCTTGATAAGAAGGACCCCATATAAAGATCCTACCAAGATTAGCCTGAAATTCTCCGTCTCCTGGAACGAGTTGAACTAATTTATCTTTTGTCGCCAATGGAGCAACGGCTTTCCCAATAGGCGTGCCGATGGCATTGGCCACCAAAAGTTTGGGTTCGGTCCTGTACCTTTTATAAGCAGAAACCCCTCTTGCTACATCGTATCGGGTGTCGACACCAATGAATTTTACTTTCACGCCGTCTACGCCGCCTTTAGCATTTAACTCCTTGAAATAGTCCTCAGTGCCCATATCTCCAGGTACATTGAGACCTGCAATGGCTGCCGTGTAATCTGCCAGACTCAGATAGGTAACATATTTTTCCGCTGCATCACTCTGGATCACTCCCATCGCAAAAAGGAAAGTAAAAATTATGACTCCACACAATATCCTTCTCATCATAGCCTCCTTTCTTTTAAAAAGGGTTCGAGGATTCGAGGGTTCTAGTTTCTATCTTTCCATTTGACAACTTGAATCCTTGACCCATGGAATCCTTCCAATTTATCCACTTAATGATTAAATGTATATTCACCTCCTTTCCAATCCCGACCCCTCTTTTCTAAAGGGGGGGAAGGGGGATTAATGTGAAAATGGGTAGAGCCGATAAGAGGCCTTGAAAATTTCCCAGCGATGGGCCAGTCCTCTCGGCTCATAGATCAAAAAGATGATAAGGACTATACCAAATACGGAGACACTCATGGAAGCGGCTGGGTGGATTCCTATCCAGGGAAAGATACTTGCTAACAAGGGGGCTGCAAACATCACTCCCTCATCTAAAAGGCGAAGGAAAATCACTCCGAAAAAAACTCCTGGAATGCTCCCTCCACCCCCAACGATGAGCATCCCTATGTAGTTCAGGGCATGGAGCAATGTGAATTGCTCAGGGTGAACCACTTGAATCCAGTGGGCCCATAAAGACCCAGCGATCCCTGCATAAAAGCAGGAGAGGAAGAAGGCAAGAAGTTTATAACGATAGAGTTCGATCCCCATCACTTCGGCCGCCAAATCATTATCGCGAATGGCCACGAAAGCCCTACCGACACGGGTCCGGACTATATTTCGAGCCCCATAGGTCATCAGCAGCATCACGGTAATGATGATATAGTAAATCTTCTCATCACTGTCGAAAGCAAAACCTCCGATCTGGGGTGCGGGGGGATGGAGGCCCTGAGTCTTTCCTGTGATATCGAGGTGAGGGATCAACCACATCACCACAAAATGGATCGCGATCGTGGCCATAGCGAGATAAAAGCCTTTGATCCGAAGAGAAGGAGCACCGCCTCCCAATCCAATCAAACCTGCAACGATCCCTGAAATGGGAAGAGCCAGAAAGAAGGAGAGGCCAACCTTTCCAGTGAGGATGGCTGAAGTATAAGCGCCGACTGCCATGAAGGCAGCCTGTCCGAAAGAGATCTGGCCACAGTAACCACTCACGAGTTGAAGACCCAGGACGATGATGATGGTAATGCTGAGATGATTGATCAGGCTGATGAAATAGTAGGAACCAAAGAGAGGGAAGGTGTAAAGAAGAATGAGCGCTCCGATCAGAAGTCCCCAATGCCTCTTAATTCTTAAAATGGCCATGTCCTGGCTGTAACGCTCATCAAAAGTTCCACAAGGTCTCATATGTCATTTCCAAAAGAAATAAAAAAAGGAATAGTGGAAGAATGGAATATTGGAATATTGGATTTTCAGAAACAAATTATCTATCATCTTTCCATCATTCCAGCATTCCATTATTCCCGAATTATACCCTTTCTATTCTCTTTAACCCGAAGAGTCCGTAGGGTTTCACCAGCAGAACAATAAGAAGCAGCACATAGGCTGCCACATCTTTAAGGCCGCCCCCAACCAGAGGATCGAGATAACCTGCGAAGAGATTCTCAAGGACCCCAAGTATAAGCCCAGCCAAGAGTGCACCGGGCAGAGAATCCAATCCTCCGAAGAGGGCGACGATTAGTCCTTTGATACCGATGTAGGGGAGGGGAAAGTGGATATCCATCACATAGGCCGTCGCCATCCCAGCCACTGAAGCGACGATGGCTGAGATGATCCAGATGAGAGAGAAGATCGTTCGGACATTGATCCCTGTGCTCTGAGAGAGTTGATGATCCTCTGCTGTAGCACGCATCCCCAATCCTGTCTTGGTGAATCGAAAAAAGAGAGCTAAGAGGAGAAAAACTAATAGGACCACACCAAAACTGATCAACTGCACGAACCGAATAGGCACACCCACCACTTCGAACTCCCCGAGGGATAAAAGAGTGGCATAGGTTTTCGATTCTCCCTTGAGGATTAATTGAAATACTCCATCCAAAGCCATGAAGATGGCAAAGGTCATAAGGAAGGCAGAAATCAATGGCTGACCGATCAAAGGCCGAAGGGTAATGCGCTCCACAAGCCAACCCATGATAGTAGAACAGACCAGTGCCATCAGTATGCTGATGGGAAGGGGAAGATGTAGAATCACGAGACCGATCCAGAAGAAGAGGCCACCAAAAGCCAATAGTTGACCATGGGCCAGGCTCACGACGCGGGTCGATTTATATACCAGTACAATCCCTGCGGCCACCAGGGAATAAAGGCCACCGATCATCAAACCTGGAATAGTGAGTTGAAGGAATTCCCTCACCGTATCTCTTCCTCCACCTGATTGATCTGAATCGCTGTCTTGATCACTCCTTTTCTTCCATCCCGATAGGTGATGGAGGCTTCCACATTATACTCCCGATCTTTTCCATAAAGCGCTGTGATCAAATCGCTATAACGGCTTTCAACGAACGTTCTCCTCAATTTTCTGGTTCGTGTCAGTTCTGCTTCATCCGCATCGAATTCCTTATGAAGGTTGACAAATTTCTTGATCCTGGACCACTCCGGAAGAAACTTGTTAATCCTTTGGATATCCTTTTTGATCAATTCGATTACTTCCACTTTTTGAGAGAGGTCGGTGAAGGTGGTGTAGGGGATACGTCTGGCTTCGGCCAAGCGGCCGACATTATCTAGATCGATGTTGATGATGGCCGTCACATAACCTTTATCCTCGCCACCCACCACTAAGGCATCTTTAATATAAGGGCAGAACCTCAACCGGATCTCAGCAAACTGGGGTGAAAATTTTCGACCCCCCTTTAATTCTTTCAGGTCCTCCATACGATCGATGACGACGAGATGGCGGTCATCATCGATGTAACCGAAATCGCCAGTATAATACCAGCCATCGCGAATCTTCTCCTGAGTGGCTTCGATATTTTTGTAATATCCCGAAAAGATGTTCTCACCCTTCACCAATATTTCGCCCTCAGGGGAGAGACGGACCTCCACGCCTGGCATGGGGGGTCCGCAGGTTTCATATTTGATCTCTCCATCCAGGTGGATTGTGACCAATCCCTGCTCAGATCCACCATAGAGTTGTTTGATATTTACACCAATCGCCTGAAAATAGTTGAGGATCTCCGGACTGACCGCGCTTCCTGCGGTATAGGCACACCGAATCCGGGAGAGACCCACTCGATCCTTGAGAGGACGAAAAAGAACCCAATGAGCAATTTGATGAAGAAATCCCCAAAATGGGCCCAGCCCTTTTTTAGAGGAACGATATTCTGCTGTTTTGTAGCCAACGGGCAAGAAAAAGTGATAAATCCACCTTCTCAGGGGCGAGGTGTCAGTGATCTTTGCCTGAACCATTCGATTGATATTTTCCCATAAGCGAGGAGCGAAGAAGAGAATGGACGGGCCGATCTCTCGGATGTTCTCCTGGACAGTCTCCGGTTCTTCAGGGAAATTGACCTCCATGCCTGAAACCAGTTGGCCCACCACACCAACAGCCTGCTCGGCAATCCACCCCGGAGGGATAAATGAGACATACCGATCGCTGTCAGACCAATGATCGACATCGCGCCAGGCATGAGCAATGGCTACCATCCCTTTGTGGCTGATCATGGCTCCTTTTGGCAAGCCCGTGGTTCCAGAAGTATAGCAGATCAGAGCGATCTCCTCTCCCCTTCCATTTTCAATACTCTCCTCAAAAAGACCTGGATGGTTCTTTTCATAATCCTTGCCCAATTGGATCATATCAGGAAAGCTGATCAAGATCGGGTCTTCATAATTCCACAATCCTTTCGGATCCCAATAGATCACTTTTTTTACCAGGGGGAGTTCGTCTTTAATCTGGAGGAGTTTATCCACCTGCTCCTGGTCGTGAGCCACGACGAAGGTTGAATCCGAATCTGTAACATAGAATTTGACTTCAGGGGGTGTGCAGTCCGTATAAATCCCCACCATTGTTCCACCCACTGCTTGAACCCCTAATTCAGCCCAAAAGATTTCAGGTTTATTCTCTCCGAGAATCGAAATCTTGTCTCCTCTTTTCATCCCGAGGGAGATGAGGCCGAGTGAAAAATATTTGACACTCTCATAATAATCTTTCCAGGTAAACCGCTGCCAGATGCCGCGATCCTTCACCCTCATGGCAATCCTTCGATCACCATATTTTTCAGCATTCTTTTTCAGAAGCTTCGGTAAGGTGTTTTCAGCCATAAAAAACTACTTCCAATGCAAAATGATATTCGTGATAGTGATTCGTGCGGTTGATTCGTGTTTTAGATTATCTATTCACCAACGCTATTCACAAACCACTAACACTTTTTATTTTTAATTTTGAAATTTGCCTGCCTACCCCAGGCAGGAAATTTTCAATTGTTATTATCAGTTTCCTCATCTCCCAGATAAGCTCGGATCACTAATAGGTTTTGCCTGATCTCCTCTGGACTTCCTTCAGCAATCTTCTTTCCGAAGTCGAGGACGATCAGTCTCTCTGCGATATCCATCACCACCTCCATATCATGTTCTACTAAAACAATGGGGATCTGCTTGAGTTCATGGATATCGATGATGAATCGGGCCATATCCTCTTTCTCCTCGAGGTTCATTCCAGCCATGGGTTCATCAAGCAGGAGAAGTTTGGGCTCAAGGGCAAGAGCCCTTCCCAGTTCCACCCGCTTTCGCACGCCATAAGGAAGGAGACCCACCAGCCTTTTTCGGTACGGTTCCATTTCAAGAAGGTCGATAATATCTTCTACAACTTCTCGGTGTCGAATCTCTTCTCTGCGGGCGGGACCAAAGTATATAGCGCCGGTCAGGGCACCCCGTTTCAAATGGAGATGTCTGGCTGCCATTAGATTGTCCAACACGGAGAGTCCTGTGAAGAGTTCAATGTTCTGAAAGGTTCGACCAATGCCCAAACGGGCAATTTGGTGAGGGGGAAGGTGGTAAATATTGTGATCTTCGAAGGTCATTTCCCCCTTTTGGGGCCGATAAAACCCATTAATGCAATTGAGGATGCTGGTTTTTCCAGCTCCATTGGGTCCGATGACTGCCAGTATTTCTCCCTCTCTGACATCAAAACTGACGCCTGAAAGGGCAGCAACCCCTCCGAAATTCAAACAGATGTCGTTAACTTTTAATTTAACAGAAATCTTTTTGTCCTTTTAAAGAGGAAGGGATTGGAAATGGCCTCATCTTATTAAAGATGATTTCTTTTGTCAATCTAAAGAATTGCCAATGGGAATTCACACTCACTAAAGATGGAAATTTAATGGATTCCCCTCCACTTCGATGGGGGAGGGGTGGGGTGGGGGTGAATGCTTGTTTATTCTGGGATGAAGTCGAGATGTGGATGTAAGAAGCTTGACAAAATAACTAAATTTGGTATGTTAAACACTACAATAAGGATGTGGTAAGAGGATATGCCAATGAGAATCTGCTCATAATCCGTGATAAGAAATTGGCTTAGCTCTATACAAAGAATTGTAAAGACCACGCTCAACACTCGGAAGTCTAAGCTGGTAGAGGGAGTTAGAAGATTTATACGGGAGCCAATGAGAACTAGAGGGAATTATTGTGGAAATAATAGAGATTTTTCCGAAATGCTCCTTTAGCTGGGAAAAATTAAAGGAAATGAAGGGCAATAAAATTGAATTTTGGGCAGCAGATGGCCTTAACTTATTGCGAATAGTCGAAATTGACGAAAAGCGAAATAGTTTTTATGTGATTAATCAATCAGGGAAAGTAACATGGCCCTTGGAATATCAGAAGTTGGAAGAAGTGCACAATAAAATTCACAGTGGGGAAATTACTCTACTTTCATATGAAATTGATAAATTGGTCCCAACATAGGGGAACTATATTACCGGCCTATTTAAATATCTTGGTTGCAATAAAGTTTAACTTTTATCGTGGTTCTATGGAGGCTTACGGTGGTAATCAGCCTCAACTCTAAACAAGTCGTTTCATTCGAAGAACTCCTCATGTCACAGGTAGTTCTACAAGGAGCCCTTATGAGGTTACTTGTGGAGAAAGGGATATTCACCAAAGAGAAGGTTTTGGAGATAGGGAGGGCAGTAGATCGGGAGATGAAAAGAGGATGGTCGAGTATTGTTTTAAAAGGGTTTGTATTATAATAAAAGAGCTTTTAGGAGGTGCCTTGCAATGTCGGTGAGGATCATTATCGATCGGAAGGTAAAGAAGGGAAAGGAAGCAGATTTTGCTAAACTCCTCAGGAAATTGAGATCGAAAGCAATTTTTTCGGAAGGTTATATCTCAGGGGAGATGCTTCGAGACCGGGAGGACCCTCAAAATTATCTTGTGATCACAACATGGCAGAGTGTTTCTGACTGGGAAAAATATGAAAAGATTCCAGAAACGAATAAGATCCATGCCAAAATTGAAAAACTAATGGCTAGGCCTACGAAGGTGAAGATATGTATGCATGCCTAGATTTTTGCACCTAAAACAAAAGGACTTCATCCTTACCCTACCAATTTCAGTTTTGGTTGGAATAATATTTTTTTTGTTGCCACTGGAAAGTGAAAATATCGGGCCAAATAAATTGTGATTATTGTGGAGTTGAATTAAAGAATTATCCCTTTTTCTATAAGTTAGGGCGGTTTGTAGGGAAGGATTTGGTATGCCCTGTTTGTTTCGATGAATATTTCAAGGGTAGTTTAGGAAAAGATAAGGCTCGGAAATATGATTCTGAAACGATAAAGAAAATAGAAGGATAAGAATGAAATGGATAGGTCAACCAAAGAGGAGTTATTGGAGATGGTGGGAGTAGTGAACCAGGAGATGAAGAGAGAAAGGGGTGTTCGAATGAAATCATTATCGGTTAAGTTGGGAATTATCCTTGTAGCTATTGGCCTTGCTATATTTGCCTCTGCAGAGGTGTGGGGGGAGGATTGGAAGCTATTTAAGAAAACGGAAGATTCTACTTTCTATTACGATAAGGAGGATATAACCCGTTCACCCCAAAAAATTGTTAAGGTATGGATAAAGCAAGTTTATAAGAAGAAAGGCAAAATGGATATGGTGAACTTGGTTGGGGCACGCTATGAGAATTTGAGTTATTCAATAAATTCTTTGGAATTCGATTGTGGAGCAAAAATTGTGCATTTTTTATCAATAGCCTACTATTCCAAGAATGGAGATGTTTTGGACCTCGAAAATCCACCTGATAAATGGGAATCTATTTCTCCAAACTCGATGTTTGATGTATTATACAAAAAAGTATGTAAATAAATGGGAAGGAGGTGAAACCATTTAGAACCCTCAAGGTCGAGACGGAATAAAAAGGGAAGAACAAAGTGAATAAAGGAAAAGGGCTTTTCGGATCTTTCAGGGTTACTTTGGCTTTATCTATTTTGGTGGGGGTCATTGTCCCTATTTCCATGTTAGGGGAATTTCCTGCGGCTATTAAATGGAAGATGTTTATCTTTATAGGGAAATTGACAGCTTCTATGTAATTGTGGTAAATAAATTTTCAATCTGGGCGATTAGCTCAGTTGGATAGAGCGTTGGTCTCCGGAACCAAAGGCCGTGGGTTCAACTCCCGCATCGCCCGCCATTTTTTTTGAAATTGGGGTGTTAGAAGTAATGAAGAAATGGATTGGTCCTCTCTTATCGCTCTTTCTGATTCTTATCCTCGGGATAGGCTTGGTTTCCGGATCTTTCTCCACCTTGAGAAAGAAGGTGCCAAACGAGGCAAAATCAGAAAGATACCGGACTATCCTCGTTCAGGATGAAGAGAAAAAGGGAGAAACGGACCCTCACATGATTCTGGTTTTGAAAGAACTTCAAAAGAAGTTGGATGAATGGCTAAAAAAACTCAATGACAGAATTGAAAGCGAGGACATCACCCGCTTTGAGGTTCGCTTCTTAGAGATTTTAAGAAATATCTTGGAATGGATAAAAGAGAAGGTCGATGCAAAAATAGAATCTTCCGAGAAAGAAAAACCCATAAAAAAAGAGAGGAAAGGAATATTCCGAGAAACTTACCAGGAAATTCACCCATTTTCTAAAATAGGATGAAAGAAGAAAAAGTATTTATTCCATCAACTGATATTCGACTGGAAGGCCTCTTGAGTATTCAAGGGGCTTTTTCTTTTAGAGGTGGAGTCATCTTTTGCCATCCTCATCCACAGTATGGTGGGGATATGGATCATCCTGTTATTACAACGGCTGTGGAGGCCGCTTCTCAAGAGGGGTTCTCCACACTTCGTTTTAACTTCAGAGGGGTGGGTGAAAGCGAAGGGTCTTATGGAGAGGGGATCGGGGAGAAGGAGGATGTGAAGGCCGTCACTGACTACTTCTATCCAAGACTGAAGAATAATCATTCTCCCCTCATTCTGGTAGGATACTCTTTCGGAGCTTGGGCAGGTTTTCCCATTGCCATCGAGGATGAAAGATTTAAGGGAATGATAGCCATTGCTCCACCTCTTGAAATTTATGATTTTGGATTTCTGAAGGGATGTAAAAAGAAAAAACTTTTTATTGCAGGAGATCGGGATCTTTTCTGTCCCTCCTCTGTGTTGGAGGAATGGTATCAACACCTCGATGAACCAAAATCCTTATCCATTATCCCGGGAGCAGATCACTTCTTTCTTTTTCACACCCGTTTCCTCACCCAGCCTCTGAGAGAGTTCTTGAAGACTATTTAGTGGGCAAGGATTCAAGGGTTCACGGGTTCAAGCATTTCTTTTCAAAAAGTCTTTACATTTAACCATTTCACTTGACCCCTCGAACCCTAGGACCCAAGAATCCTTCCTAGAGTCCATCCAAATCGGTAGAATAAAAAGCGAAGCGAATAGGTTCGAAGCGTCTTTTCCGCCGCCTCCTGGATCTTTTTGTCGTCTCCTGCATAAGCCAGAAAGAAACGCCAGCGGTCTGTACGAGTGATCGGTAATCCCAGGCGTTTCCACTTCTCCACAGAACGGTTGAGGCGAAGGAGATTTTTCATCCTTTCCTGAATAGGGAGAGTTGTTTTTCGATAGGAGTGATCAAAATCGATAAGGAGAAGTTGGTCTCCTGCTACCAGAATGTTTTTAAGCTGAAGGTCGCCGTGGAAAAATCCCGCTTGGTGAAATTGTCGAATAAGAAGGCCGGTAGATCGAATAGTTTTTCGCTTAAGGGAAAGATTTTCACGGGAAAGGTGCGTTCCAATTTCTTGAAAATACTGAATCAGATCCAGGGCGCGAAGGACTTCTAAGGAAAGAAAATAAGCCTGATAGAAGGGAAAGAAAATGCGATGGTGGATGGCACCGATGGAGGAGATCGTTGGAATTCCATAGGATCGGATTTCCTCTGTTAACGCCAGTTCTCGGAAAGATCTCGCCCCGAAAAAGTAGAGATTTCCAGTGATGGCTCGTAACAGTCCTCCATGTGAATATTGGCGAAGAACCATCCTCTTCCCATCCTCGAGAGGGATGGAGGGATGGGGAGTTCGACCTTTGAGATAGTGAGAAGTTTGCCAGCTTTTTTTGAGAAAAGTTTTTAAATCATCGATTCCTTGCTTCAAAAGGACATCTTTATACCCTTCTTTCAAAAGGATAAAAACCTTCCCCTTTTTAATGAGGGAGAAAGATGGTGGAATGGGGATGTTTTTAAACATTTTGAATTAAGGTAATGGAATCAATCAGGTTTGTCAACCCTGAACCATGCAGGGTTCAGGGCTCAACGCTGCACTGAATAGCCTATTTGACATGGTTCGGTCTTTGTTATATTTAATTAGGAATAAATATAATGAAAAAGTGAAGGGGAATCTCGTGAAATATGAACCTGTCATTGGTTTAGAAGTCCATGCCCAGCTCCTGACCCGATCCAAAATATTCTGTGGGTGCTCCACAACATTTGGGGAAGAACCAAATACACAAACCTGTCCTGTCTGCACCGGACAGCCCGGTTCTCTTCCAGTGATCAATCGGAAGGCTGTGGAGTTTGCTATTAAATTGGGGTTGGCTACTTCCTGCCGAATTGCTCCTTACAGCCTCTTCGCTAGAAAGAATTATTTTTATCCTGACCTCCCCAAAGGGTATCAGATTTCCATGTATGAGTTTCCTTTGGCAGAGGATGGCTTTATTGAAATCATGTTACATGGGCAAAAGAAACGTATCCAGATCATCCGGATTCATCTGGAGGAGGATGCCGGGAAGTTGAAACATGGCGAGGCACCGGAGACTGCTTCGTTCAGCTATGTGGATTTTAATCGGACAGGCGTTCCTTTGGTTGAGATTGTGAGCGGACCAGACATTCGATCTCCAGAGGAGGCAGGCGATTATTTAAGAAAACTTCGAGCGATCCTGCAATATCTGGAGATCTGCACAGGGGATATGGAGAAAGGGACTTTTAGATGTGACGCAAATGTTTCCGTACGGCCAAAAGGTCAGGAAGAATTCGGGACGAGAACAGAATTGAAGAACATGAACTCTTTCCGTCATGTGGAGAAGGCGTTAGAGTATGAGATCAAGCGCCAGATTACGATGTTGGGAGAAGGGGAAGATGTGGTTCAAGAGACGCGACTCTGGGATGTCGATCAAGGGATTACGATTACGATGAGGGGAAAAGAAGAAGCTCATGATTATCGCTATTTCCCGGACCCGGATCTTGTTCCATTGAGGATCGATGGAAAATGGGTCGAGGAGATTCGTAAAGGCCTTCCTGAACTTCCAGATGAAAAAAAGGAACGGTTTATTCGGCAATACCAGATCCCAGAATATGATGCTGAAATCCTCACCTCAACGAAACCGCTATCCGCTTACTATGAGGAGACTGTGAGTCTCTTTCACGAACCCAAGACGGTGAGCAACTGGATGATGGGAGACCTTCTCAGGGAGTTGAAGCGTGATGAGAGGGAGATTGATCAATGTCCGGTTACCCCTAAACATCTGGCCGATATGCTTTTAATGACCAAAACCCAGGCTATCAGCGGTAAAATTGCCAAGGATGTCTTTGAAGAGATGTATCGGACAAGAGGGTATCCGCAAGATATTGTGAAAGAAAAGGGTTGGATGCAAATTCTGGATGAGGGGGAGATCCAAAAAGCCATTGAAAAAGCGATGGAAGCCAATCCAAAACAGGTGGAGGATTATCGAAAAGGTAAGGAGAAACTCTTCGGCTTCTTCGTGGGAGAGGTGATGAAACAGACCCAAGGGAAGGCGAATCCCAAATTGGTCAATGAGTTGTTGAAGAAGAAATTAAAATAACCACCCCAACCGTCATTGCGAGCGGAGCGAAGCAATCTCAGAAAAATGATTCATGAGTAAGCAATTCTATGTTTACATCATAACAAACAAAAATAATAGAGTTCTCTACATCGGTATAACCCATGACTTGAAAAAGAGGGTATATGAACATAAAGAGAAGTTTGTCGATGGATTTACCCCGTTAGAAATAATGCCCCGCTGCTCCCTCCGGGTCAGAGGCCCTCTGGGCCGGCGGCTGCAGAGGGGTTAGATTTTAGAATAATTCCGGCGGGGTTTAATGCCCCGCTGGAATTTCTAACGGGGTTTACGATGAAATGTAATGTTTCAAAACTTGTTTATTACGAGATATTCGAAGATCTAGAAAATGCTATCCTGAGAGAAAAGAAGATAAAGGCAGGGTCAAGACAAAAGAAAATTGATTTGATTAATACTATTAATAAAGAATGGAGTGACTTGTACGGAGAATTATGAGATTTCCGCGCTTCGCTCGCAATGACAATGTGAGAGCACTCTAGGAAAAAACGGTATGAAATTTAAAACCATTGAATGGAAGGGAGATTGGGTGAGGATCTTCGACCAGAGGAAACTTCCTCAGGAAATCCATTATTTGGATTGTCGGGATGCCTCTTCTGTGGCGCAAGCTATTCGGACCATGGCCATCCGCGGTGCACCAGCCATAGGGGTGGCTGCCGCAATGGGAATTGCTCTCGCTGCGAAGAAAAATCAATCCAGCCAGCCCGGTACTTTCCGTAAAAATCTTGAGAAGGTTTGCCATGAGATGAGGCAGACCAGGCCCACTGCTGTCAACCTTTTTTGGGCCGTAGATCGAATGAAGAGGATTTTGAATCAAATTCACGCTTATGGTGTTGAAAAAACGAAAGCGGAGTTAGTAGAGGAGGCTTTACGAATTTACAAAGAGGATGTGGAGATCAACCAAAAAATCGGAGGATATGGTAAGAGACTCATCAAAAATGGCGATGGAGTGCTCACCCATTGCAATGCAGGGGCATTAGCGACTGCTGGATATGGAACAGCGCTGGGAGTGATTTATGCGGCATGGGCTGAAGGGAAACGGTTCCGTGTCTTTGCAGATGAAACAAGGCCCCAGCTACAGGGAGCCAGGCTGACGGCTTGGGAGTTGCTTCAGGAAAAGATACCCGTCACCGTCATCACGGACAATATGGCAGGATGGTTGATGAAAAAAGGCGAAATCAATCTCGTTTTGGTGGGAGCCGATAGAATTGCCCGTAATGGAGATACAGCCAACAAGATTGGGACCTATAGCCTTGCTATTCTCTCAAAGTGGCATGGCATCCCTTTCTATGTGGTAGCTCCGATTTCCACGCTCGATCTTTCCTTAGCCTCTGGAAGGAATATTCCGATTGAAGAAAGAGATGTTAAAGAGGTTACCCATTTTCGAGGAAATCCAATCACTCCGAAAGGAGTCAATGCCCTTAACCCCGCCTTCGATGTAACACCCCATTCCCTGATTCATTCCATCATCACAGAGAAAGGACTCATTCGAGAACCCTTTGAAAGGAATTTAAAAAGGATAAAGGCCTGATAAGGATGCCTATCATTACTCTGCTCACCGATTTCGGCTCAAAAGACCCTTATGTGGCTTCAATGAAGGGAGTGATTTTGAATATCAATCCTCAATGCACCCTTGTGGATATTACCCATGAAGTAAGAGTGCACGATATCCAAGAAGGAGCCTTTATCTTGGCCAATACCTATTCTTATTTTCCAAAAGGGACAATCCATCTTTCGGTAGTGGACCCAGGGGTAGGGGGGACAAGGAAACCCATTCTTCTTGTGACTCAAAATTATTATTTTATAGGTCCTGATAATGGCCTATTCACTTTTGTTGCACAGAGGGAAAAGTTGAAGCAGGTGGTGGTTCTGACCAAACAGAAATATTTTCTTCCAAAAATCAGCATGACATTTCATGGAAGGGACATCTTTGCCCCAGTGGCAGCACATCTCTCATTGGGTATCAAGCCAAATGTCTTCGGATATGAAATCGGTTCTTTGGAAGAGCTTGAATTTGGAAAACCCATCATCAAAGAAAGAAAATTATTAGGAGAGATTCTCCATATTGATACCTTTGGCAACCTTGTTAGCAATATTGATGAAGAAAAGCTTTTTCGGTTTATTCAAAGTCGTCCTATTGTCATTCGAGCAGGGAGGGAAGCCATCCATGGTTTGAAGAAAGGATACTGGGAAGGGAAGAAAGGTGAATTGATTGCCCTTTTGGGAAGTGGTGGTTTCTTAGAGATATCTGTAAGAGAAGGCAATGCTCAAAAGATGTTGGGGGTAAAGAGGGGAGACACGATTAAGATTCAAGTAAGCGGATAACGGCGACTTGGGCGTATTGATGATACGAACTCAGTAAATAAAATGTCATTGCGAGAAGCGAAGCGATGAAGCAATCTCGTGATTCGACGGATGAGATTGCCACGCTCCCGTTGGTCGCTCGCAATAACGTATTAGCTATTTGCCATTATGAGGGGTAAAGCATGATTTCAAAGAAAGCTCATGAGATTCCTCCGTTCATTGTGATGGATGTTCTGGAAAAAGCTCAAGAATTAGAGAGGAATGGGGAGCATGTCATTCATTTGGAAGTGGGGGAACCGGATTTCGACACCCCAGAATGTATCAGTGAAGCCTGTTATCGTGCGATCTGTGAAGGCAAGACCCATTACACGCACAGCCTGGGTTTGATCGAACTGAGGGAAGCGATCGCGGAGGATTACTGGAAAAAATATCGGGTGAAGGTGTCCCCCGAACAAATTCTTATTACCTCAGGAACCTCTCCGGCGATGCTTCTTCTCTTTGCTGCCCTGTTAGAACCCGGCGAAGAAGTTATCCTCTCCAATCCCTATTATCCCTGCTATCCCAATATCATTCGGTTTGTTGACGGAATTCCTGTCTTTGTCACAGTGTTGGAAGAGGAGGGGTTCCAATATCTTCCCGAGATGATCGAAGAGAAACTTAGCTCAAAAGTAAAAGGGATCATGATCAATTCACCTTCCAACCCAACAGGAAATGTGATGCCTGCGGAGAGAATGAAGGAGATTGCTAAATTCTCTCCCTTCATCATTTCTGACGAAATCTATCATGGACTGGTCTATGAAGGAGAGGTCTGTACGATTCTTGAGTTCACGGATCGTGCCTTTGTCATCAATGGGTTTTCAAAACTCTATGCGATGACTGGATGGAGACTGGGATACATCATTGCGCCTAAAGAGTTTATACGACCTATGCAAAAAATCCAGCAGAATCTCTTCATCTCTGCCAGTTCTTTTGCCCAATGGGGTGCCTTGGTGGGCCTGAAGGAAGCTGAAAAGGATATTCAAAAAATGAAAGAAACCTATGACCGGCGGCGGCGTTTTTTGGTTCCACGGCTTAGAGAGCTGGGATTTGGAATTACAGTGGAGCCCACAGGAGCTTTTTATATCTTGGCCAATGCAAAAAGATTTTCCAACGATTCCTATCGGTTCGCTTTTGATATCCTAACAGAGGCAAAGGTCGGGGTGGCACCCGGCATCGATTTCGGAACGAATGCAGAGGGATATATCCGATTTTGCTATGCCAATTCTATGGAGAGTATTGAGGAGGGGATGAACCGTCTGGAAAGGTATCTGGAACGTTATAAGTGAGGCAAAGTATTTAGGACATGGCGTATAGCATCCAAAATCCAAAAATACAACTCACAATTTCCAAATCCTAAATAAATTCCAAATTTCAATTCCAAATGACCAAAAGAATTTTCCTTTTAAATTTTGAATTTTGGTTATTGGAATTCATTTGTAAATTAGTGGTTATGATTTGCTGCTTTTCATTCGTGAGCTATGCCCTATGCGCGATGCAGCATGCTTCGTGAGAGTTGATGGGCTTTACGGAGGGGTTCGGGTATTCGGAATCCCCGGCAGCTTTCAAGAAGGAGTTGAATGCTCGTCGATAGGTCTATGCGATGACCGGGTGAGATAAAAAGAGGTTTTACGTTTTCTTTGGTTCTAAGAACAGCACCCACTTTTTTCCCTTCCCTTCGAATCCATTCATAACTTCCTTTTGAAGGTCCTGGAGAGATAAATTCATCTAACAAAGCGGTCTTGGCGCAACCGATGGATGGAAGGTTTAACCATAAGCCCATGTGTGAGGCAAGCCCCATTCCTCTAGGATGGGCGATGCCCTGACCATCAAAAATCATGATATTGGGTTTTATTTTTAACCTCTGAAAGGTTTTAATCAGAATCGGGCCTTCCCGAAAACTTAAAAGGGTGGGGATATAGGGGAAAGGGATCTTCCCATCAGCCGTGGCCATATCAAGGATTTCCATATCTGGGAATGAGAGGATGACGATGGCACCGAAGAGGCGATTCTCATTTTTTGAATAGGCGACATCTCCTCCTCCCATGGTTCTCACTTTTGAAAATGTTTTTTTTAGAATGATTCGATCTTTCAAGGCCTCTTGAATCTGGATGGCTTCCTCCACGCTGACGTTCCAGGAATGGAGTTTTTTCATTGGATCAACCGATGAGGATTACGGCGAAATCTGTTCAATTTGTCCTTTGTTCACTTTCAGAATATAAAGGGTTCGAATCGCTTTCCCATCTTCCCCAAAACCCTTTAGACCAGAAACTCCCTGAAAATTTTTAACTTGCCGGAGCTCTTCTTGCAGTTGCAAAGGAGAGGAAATTGATTTGGATAGGAGGATTTCTTTTATGAGTTTAGCCCCATCATAACTCAGGGCTTCGAGTGTTTCAGGATCCCGTTGGTATGTTTTTCGAAATTCTTCCACAAAAAGGGTGACCCAAGGGGAGGGGTCTTTTTTAAAAAAGGCATCAACAAAGATCGACCCTTCGGCTCCTTTCCCACCAATTGAGATCAAGCCTGGACCATTCCATGCACTGGTACCTAAAAAGGTCAATCCCTTTATATCATAGTAAGCCATTTGAGAGAGGATGGTCCCTACACGATCATGAGCATCAGGGATGAAAAGCCCTTCGATGGAAACGCCTACCGTGAATTCCTCATCCTTTTTTTTCCGGGAGTCGTATTTCTGGATGGTCTCGATCTTAAAAAATCCTTTGATCTCCTGACTGAAATCCGTCTGATTCTCTTGATAAACGACCACCCCGAAGACTTTTCCACCTTTTCGAGTAATCTCTTGATTGAAGAGATTTTTGAAATAAAGTCCATAAGGGGAGTTGGGATAAAAGACGGCGAAGGTGCGAAGGTCCAATTCTTTGATGGCAAAGTCAGTAAGGGTCTGGATCTGCTCTGAGGGGATGAGGGAATTCTGGAAGACGAGATCCCCCTTATTGGTAGGGACCTCCTTTTGAGAAAGGGTCAGAAGGGGAACTTTTAATTGCTGGGCTTTTTTGGCTGCCCGGTCAACATCGATACTGAGAAGGGGTCCAATGATGGCAATCACTCTTTCTTTGTTCACCAACTCCTCAACCACTTTTTCTGCCCCTCCTGGACTCCCTTTAGAATCACGAATGGCTAATGAGATCAAAGAGGAATCAGTTTCTTTTATAGCCGATTGAATTCCCTGCAGGGCTCTTTCTCCAAAAGGGCGATGAATCCCACTCAAAGGGAGAATAACCCCCACTGTATATTTGGATCGGGTGGAAAGAGGGATCGTTTCAAAGAGCTCTTTGGCTAGGGGCATATAGTCCATGCCTCGGTATTCTTTTTCCAATTCCGTTAGAAATCTTTTTGCAAGAGTGACATTTCCTTGGCGCTTGGCCATCTGGGCCAATTTCAATTTTGCATAACCTCCTGCATAAGCCCCCCGGTAGAGAGATTCAATGGACTTTAATTCCTCTTCCGAATCAGAGGTATCCATGATGGATTTCACCTTCTTTCTTAGCTCCTCGTTGGGTTGAGCAGGGATGAGGAGACCCTTCCCATACCAATGGAGAGCGGTGAGACGATCATTTAATTCGAGGTGGTTGTCTCCCAGCAAACTAAAGACCTGTACCATTCTGGATGGAGAAAGGAAGGTGGGGAGGAGTTCGTTGAGAATACGAATGGCATCTTGATGCCTTTTGAGTTGGGTATAACAGATTCCCATCCTGAATTTGGCTTCGTTGAAGAGAGAACTTTTTGGAAATTCAGTAATCAACCTCTTAAAACGCCAAAGTGCCTTTTCCGTGTCACCTTTTGAAAGAAGGATCTCTCCTTCTCTGAAGAGACCCGTATCATCAGGCTGGGGCTGGGAGAAGGAAGGGCTTTGCAAGAAGAGCAAGAAAAGGAAGGCGAGGATAAACTTCCATCCCCTATCCCTTTGGGTGATCCATGGGGGTAACATAATAAATTTCAGGTAAATGGCGATAGTTCTCATTAAAGTCAATCCCGTACCCTACAATGAAGATATCATCCACTTCGGTTCCAAGATAATCCGCCTCCATATCAACCTCTCTACGGGCTTTCTTATCTAAAAGGGCACAAACCTTGATAGAACGGGGGCCCGAGAGTGCCAACCGGTCCTTAAGGAACTGGAGTGTTCGACCACTGTCAATGATATCTTCGATGATGAGGACATCCTTTTTCTCAAGGGGAATTTCGATGTCTTTGGTAATCTCAATTTTGCCAGAGGTTTTCATCCCGGACCCATAACTGGCTAAACGAACAAAATCAACTTGAACGGGGATCCGGAGGTGGCGAATCAGGTCGGAGAGAAACATGAAAGCCCCTTTCAGGATACACACCAACACCAATTCTTTTCCGGCATAATCCTTCGAGATTTGATTTGCCAAACCTTGAACGATGGAAGCGATCTGTTCCTGAGAGAGCAATGGATTGAGGCGATATCCTTCCATATGCTTCACCCCTGTTAGAAAAACACGCCCTTTAATCCAGGCTGAATATAAATCCCTATCCTTACATCAAGAAGGGGTAAGGTTTAAACCCCACCCTTTCTAACGGGGTTCACAGGGCGTGTTCTAAGACCACAATCTCCATCTGCTGAGGAAGGGTTGCTTTGTCGAAAGTGGCTTCATTGGCCTTGGGTCGTTTTGCGTTTGTTTTTCCTTTTAGAAAGTCTTCCACCGGTGAAATAGGAAATCCGCATTTCTCTGTCTTGAAATGCATAGGGATGAGGATTTTAGGTTTTATCTGTTCGGCGACACGGGTTGCTTCTTTTGAGTCAATAGTGAAAAACCCCCCTACGGGGATCAGGACAATGTCCACCGGACCTATCTCAGCCAATTCTTTATCGCTCAGAAGGTGTCCCAGGTCTCCAAGGTGACAGAGTTGAATATTATCGATCTTGAGTGTGAAGATGGTGTTGGCACCTCGTTCACTCCCCTTAGAAGGGTCGTGGTAAGTGGCAATGCCTTTAATCGGAATTCCTTTTATTGTTTTAGAGCCACTTCCTTTTACAACCTGAGGAGTTCCAGGAAGATCCTTGGTATAATTGTGATCAGCGTGATCATGACTGGTTATAACGATATCGACCTGGTCTTTAATCTTCCCGTAAGAAAGTTGACCGCCAAAAGCCCCGGGTTCATAAGGGTCTATAATGATTTTAGTTCCTTGATCGGATGTGATCAAAAAAGCTGCATGTCCATACCATTTGATCTTCATTCGAACCTCCTTTGATATAAAGTTGTTTTCAATATAACGGGGAGAATAAAAAAGTCAATTCACAATTCTTAACTCTTTCTTCTTAATTTACTTTTTACGGCTCTCTTTTTACCTTCCAGAGTGCCCTTTTTATCCCTTCGATCATCAATCTTTAAAGTGGTTAAAACCCGAAGGGCGCCTTTTTTAAAAGGAATCTGATGCATTTTAATGGCGATTTTGAATAGGTCTTTGAGGTTCCCCTCGATGTTTGTTCCCATTGATGAGAGTTCGTAATGGACTTTTTCTTTTTTCAAAATACGAAGGCAATCTGCCACATAAGCGCTGAGGCTCGTATCGCCCGTGCCAATAGGTACGACACTGATTTCTAAAATTGCCATGATTCTCCTCCATCCTGAAAATTTAAGTTTTAGAATCCTAAATAGGATATTAAAAAATTATCATCAACTCAATGAGTTGTCAACGGTATTGAAGAGTGGTAATAAAAATATTTTTATTTGGTGAGGAATGGAGTATAATGATTTAAACCAGCCATGAGCCAGCCACAAGAGATTTCAGGGATGATCGCCTTTTCTGCAGGACTTCTCTCCTTCGCCTCACCCTGCGTTCTTCCCTTGGTTCCCTCTTATATCACTTACATCACAGGGGTTTCCTTCAAAGAACTCACAGATGTTGAAGCCAGGTCGAAGTTGAGGTGGGCCACTATCTTTCATTCCCTGTTCTTCATCATGGGATTTTCATTGGTTTTTATCCTGATGGGTGCCTCCGCCACTTATTTAGGACAGGTATTGGCTCAATATCAATACTGGATTATGAAAGGAGGAGGGGTGCTCATCATCCTCCTGGGTATCCACTTCACCGGAATCATCAATATTCCTTTTCTGCAAATGGAAAAAAGATTTGAGATGAGGAAGAAACCCTTGGGTTATGCAGGTTCATTCCTTGTGGGAGTGGCTTTTGCAGCAGGGTGGACCCCTTGTATCGGACCGATCCTCTCCATGATCCTCATCTACGCCAGCACATCGAAAAGTTTTACGACGGGAATCCTGCTGTTGACTTACTATTCGATAGGCCTGGGGATTCCATTTTTTCTTTCCTCCCTGGCTTTTAATTCATTCCTCTCTGCCTTTGATAAAATAAAACGATACATGAGGGTCATCACTATCGTGAGTGGTCTTTTCCTGATCGGTATTGGGATTCTTTTCCTGACCGATACGTTTAAAGATATCAATTCCTACCTAAATGCCCTGACCAATCCCTGATTCACCTTAGAAATGACGAATATCAGAATCTTCTTGGTCATTAAGTCACTACGTAATTAAGTCATTAAATGACTAATGACCTAATGACCCAATAACTTTGTTATTTGATGCTTCTTCTTTATTGCCTGATGCTCATCAAGGTGAAAATTCCGGCCAGACCAAAGAGAACGGTAGGGATCCAACAGGAGAGAAAGGGGGCGAGAACCCCCGATTTTCCGAAGGATATAAAAATGTAAAAGATGACCCCATAGACAAAACCAAGCATCACACTAATCCCAAGGCTCAAAGCCACTCCCCCAGACCGACTGGTTTTCAAGGCGAAGGGGATGCCGATTAAGACCATGATCAAGTTTAAGAAAGGGGTGGAGAGCTTAGAATGGAGATCAACAAGATATCGGGTTGCGTCGTAGCCTGAGGCTTGGATCCTCTGGATGTAAGTCCAAAGTGTTCCGTAACTCATCTCTTCCGAATGTCGCCCGATTCTTTGTAAAGACTCCCAATCCTCCCCCAAATTGAGTTCTATTTTCTTAAAAGGAGTGATCTGGGCGGAGCCGCTCTCTCCAAAATCGCGGACGGTTCCGTCATAGAACCACCATCGACCCTCCTCCCATTTTACCTCTTGGGCATCAATCCGTTTCGTACATAGAAAATTATCATCAAATTGATAAAGGGTAAAACCGCTCAAGACCTTTTTCTGAGGATCGAGAAGTCGGATGTTCAAGATGCGGTGATCGCTACGATACCATATCTTATAATTCTTAAAAAAACCCGCTGGCTTTTCTTTTCGAACCTGGACATCCAGCAGGTATCGGGTTTTCTGGTAGGTGATGGGAACGAGGTATTCATTGCCGAGGAAGGAAAAGAAACTGATCATGAGGGCAATGAGAAGCAATGGGAACGTAATTCGGTAAAGGCTGACCCCCCCTGCTTTCATCGCCGTGACCTCACTATGTCGTGAAAGGGTGCCAAGCGTGAGAAGGGTCGCCAATAGAATAGCATAAGGAAGGGTAAATTGAAAGGTGACCTCCGGAATCTTATAAAGGAAGTAAACGAAGATCAGGTGGAAAGGAGCGTTATACCTGCTGAAGAGATTCATCTTTTGAAAAAATAGCACGACGACATAGATGAGGATCAAACTGCTTAGACTTAAACCAAATATCTTCAGGAATTCGCGAATGACATAGCGATGGAGGGTCCGATGATAATCATGCATGGTTAGAAACCTTTCTCCATTTTTTCTGGAGGAGATCGAGACCTTCGATCACCCATACGGCCGGTTTGAAGGGTGATTCATTAGCCGCCTTAATCAGAAGGTAGATACCCAGACTCCCGAACAGTAAGGTAGGAAACCAACCTGCCAAGAAGGCGGGAACAGTTTTTCTCACAGCAAGCAATTCGAAGGCAATGAGGGAAACATAGTAACCCAATAAGATAAGAATGCTGAAGACAAACCCGTATGACCTTCCTGAACGTCGGGGTTGGACGCCCAGAGGAACCCCGAGGAGACCAAAAACGATGCAGGCAAAGGGAATGGCATATCGTTTGTGGAGTTCGACTTCCTGAGAGGTAGTGTCTTCCCCTTGTTTCTTCATCTTTGCTATCTTTTCTTTAATCTCATCAATCGACATCTCATGTTCTTTAAGCTTATTTTCAAAGGCAGCGAGGGCTTTCCCCAATTCAATTTTTAGATCATAGGCGTCAAATTGCATTTTTTGATATGCCATCGTCTTGGGTTCAAACCGATGAACCTCTCCATTGAGGAGCTTTAATACCACATCCTGAGACGAGGGATTGCTGGTGAGAAAACCCTCTTTGGCAAAGATGGTATTGACCTTCTCCTTGTCTCTTTCATCATAAATTAAAATCCCCTCCATCTTTTTCCCTTGAATGGGAACCTTGTCCACATAGACGATGAGGCCATTGAACATAGCGTTGAAAACTCGCTCTTTGATTTCCACGTCTGGTTTAGATTGAGCAAGGAGATAGAGCGTGGCCATAAAACCTCGGTTGCCCCATGGGAGCCCATAGAAGACCAAAAAAGTCGTGATGAGAAAAGCACAGATAGAAAAAAAAGAGATGGGGATAAAAAGCTGATAAAGACTTATTCCTGAAGCTTTGAAGGCAATAATTTCACTATCCCCGGATAGCCGGCCAAAGGCGAGGAGGATTCCGAGAAGGACCGCTATGGGGATAGTAAAAGTGAGGAAGGAGGGGGCGATGTAGATAAGGAGCATCAAGATGTTTTTAATATTTCCACCCCTATTAATAATCAATTCGATCAGCTTGAAGATTTTATCCATCAAGAGGATGATGGTAAAAGTCATCAGACCTATAAGAAAAATAGGAATAATTTCCTTCAAGATATAGAGGTAAGTGGTTTTCTTCATAGGGATTTCGTCCTGTGACACGCCTGTCTGCCGCAGGCAGGGACAAGGTCACATCTTTAACGTATTCTACGGGACAGGTAGGGGGTTGTCAACCCTTCACACCTGAAGCACCAACGCCAGGGGATTTCTTTGGCCAGAGACTTCGGCGCGAGCTCAGTGGATCGCTCAGGCTGAGGGCTCACGCCCAAGGCTTCGCAAGTCGGATGGGTCAAGAAAGGTCTGGAAAAGCTTGACAAATTTCTATGAATGGATTAGAAATGATTAGATCGCGGGGTGGAGCAGTCCGGTAGCTCGTCGGGCTCATAACCCGAAGGTCGCTAGTTCAAATCTAGCCCCCGCTACCAAAACAATTTAAGGGGTTGTAAGTCATTTGCAACCCCTTTTTGATTTCTTCTTACCTTTGATTCAACAAGAACAGAGTCTTAAGAATCATCCGATTCTTCTTGCACGATTCCAGCCAAATTTTTGCTTGACAAACCCAATGAATTTTGATTTAGATTTAAGCAATTAGGTTCACTCGATAAAGCCAACCTTTCCACGAGGGGGGGACGGAAAGCGGCGGATCTTTTGAGAAGATGGCCGAGCTGCCGAAGGTTGAACCGACGGTTAGGTCGGCATTTTTGTTTTTAGAGTGATCTAGTAGAAGTGGGGAAGTGGTAATTAGTCAATATTATTAAACGGTTACGTTTTACAGAAGGATATCAATAAATCAAGAACTCCTAACTATGTTGAATGATAAAATGGGAGGGAAAAATGATTACGAACCGCCTCGACCATCACATCAGATGGAACCATGGGGACCACAATAAATCAGGCGGGCAATATTTATAATATCAATGGGGGGACAATCAAAGGGACCAATCAGTTTCATAGCTTTGGTCTGTTCAGTGTGTGGACAGGAGATACGGCAAGTTTTAACGGTCCCTCTTGGATTGCGAACATCATAGGACGGATTACGGGAGGCCAGCAATCCATCATTGATGGCACTCTCCGCTCGACTATTACGAGAGCAAATCTTTACCTTCTCAATCCATACGGGGTCCTGTTCGGGCCCAACGCCTCATTGGATGTTAGCGGCTCGTTTCACGTTAGTACAGCCGATTATCTCCGAATGACAGATGGGGCAAAGTTCTATGCTGATTTAGGAAAGCAATCCACCCTCTCAACGGCTCCAGTGGCCGCCTTCGGGTTTTTGAGCAATACCCCGGCGCCGATTTCAATTCAAGAGAGTTATCTTGAGGTTCCGGAAGGTAAAACCCTTTCAATAATAGGGGGTGACATCAATATTACGGGAGGGCCAACGGGTTGGCTCCTGGCACCGAGCGGCCGGATTAATATTGCAAGTGTTGCCTCTCCAGGCGAGGTCATTCCTGTTGAGTCCCGGATTGCGCCGGATTTACAGATGTCCTCATTTGACCGCCTTGGGAATATTAATCTCTCAAATTTGGCATACCTTGACGTAAGCAGTATTAGTGGAAGTGGAACAGTGGTCATTAGGGGAGGGAAGTTACTCATAGAAAACTCCTCTATTGTTGCCGATACCTTGGGAGATATAGACGGAGCCAAGAAGGGTATTGATATTGGCATAAAGGAGGACCTCGTCGCCAATGGGGCATTGATAGAAGCATCTACCAGTGGAATAGGTCAAGGGGGTGATATCGTTATCAACTCCGGTAGTATGGTAATGTGGAATTCAAAAATCGAGTCCTCTACAAACGGTGCGGGCAACAGTGGTAACGTTGAAGTGTATACCGGCAGTCTGGGTATGGGTGGGGGAAGCCAGATCAACACCCATAACGATTGGGCTATATCAGGCAATGCGGGAAACCTGACAGTGACCGCAGATTCGATATTCATGACGGGGGCATATGATGATCCTTCTGGTGATCAAACAAGACTGTCAACCCGAACCATGGGTTCAGGACGGGGTGGTGATCTTAGAGTTACAACAGGCAGTCTTGAAATACGCGATGGGGCTAAAATTGAGACGACTGTGGACGGCTCAGGGGCGGGCGGAAACATTGACATCAATGCTGAAAGCATATTGGTATCTGGGGAAAATGCATTGGGGTCAACTACTGGAATTCATGCTCTAACATGGGGCAGTGGAAATGCAGGACGTATCCGCATAGATACAGGAAATCTGGAGGTTCGGAGTGGCGAGATCGACACATCATCGTACATGTGGGGATTTAGCCCAGGCAGGGCTGGCGATTTGGAGGTGACCGCTGACCGGATTCTACTTACGGGATGGTTGGCAGGGATCCATGCAACAGGAAACGATGGAGGCGCCGGAAATATACAAATTAGGGCAGGCCGCCTCGAGGTGACGGATGGAGCTTCAATCTTATCCACTACAGGCGGGTCAGGGACGGCTGGCAACATCGAGGTGACAGCTAATTCTATCCTCTTATCAGGGAGTTACGCCAATCTTTTTTATTCAGCAATAAGTTCTGAAGCACTTTTTGGGGATTCGACTGGAGCCGCTGGAGATATTCGGATTAATGCGCAAAGCCTCGAGGTGAGAGACCGTGCCCAAATCAGGGCAGGGACACAGGGGGCGGGGAATGGTGGAAATATAGAAGTGAAAGCAGAGTCTGTGCTGATCAAGGACGGTGGAGGGATCGATGCCTATTCATCCGGCTCAGGGAGCAGTGGCTCTATTGACGTAACTGCAGGTAATGTAGTCATCTCCGGGGTCAAAGACATCTTTGCAGCAAATATTTCGGCAGATGTGGGAGAAAGTGGTAGCGGGAAGGGTGGTGCTATTCGGATTGCGACCAACAATCTCGAAGTGAAGGATGGCGCCAATATCTCTGCGACCTCATATGGGCAGGGGGATGCAGGGAGTATCATCATAACAGCAAAGGATATATTCCTCGATGGAGGCAGCCATTTCACTGCTTATATCAGCGCCAATGCCAGAGGGAGCGGGAACGCTGGTGATATTAATATTGGCACCAATACCTTGGAAATGAGAGGGGGAGCCCAGATTCAAGCTGTGACAACTGCAGAAGGCCAAGGTGGTTCGGTTCGCATCAATGCTGCAGATCAGGTGATTCTTTCCGGCATCCCAGGAGGCGTCCCAGGAGGGAATCAAGGAGGTAACTACAACACAGGGGTATTATCCTCGGCCTATGGTAGCGGAAGCGCAGGAAATATACAAGTCACAGCAGGGAATCTTCAGATTAACGATGAATCCTATATCGCTTCGGGGACAAGCGGGTCAGGGAACGCGGGTAATATTTCATTAACAGCGCCCTGGATAACAATGACCAATGGCGGGTTTATAGAGGCTGCTACTTATGAGAATGCGAGTGGAAAGGGCGGTGTTATTCAAATTGCGACCAACAATCTCGAAGTGAAGGATGGCGCCAATATCTCTGCGACCTCATATGGGCAGGGGGATGCAGGGAGTATGATCGTAACAGCTAAGAATATACTCCTTGATGGAGGCAGCCATTTCTCTGCGAATATCAGCGCAAATGCCCAAGGGAGCGGGAATGCTGGTGATATTAATATTGACACCAATACCTTGGAAATGAGAGGCGGAACCCAGATTGAAGCCGTGACACTTGCGGAAGGCCAAGGTGGTTCGGTTCGCATCAATGCTGCAGATCAGGTGATTCTTTCAGGCGTCCCAGGAGGCATCGCAGGAGGCTTCCCAGGCCCAAACTACAATACAGCCGTTATATCCTCGGCCTATAGCAGCGGAAGCGCAGGAAATATACAAGTCACAGCAGGGAATCTTCAGATTAACGATGGAGCCTATATCTCTTCGGGGACAAGCGGTTCAGGGAAGGGAGGCAATATTTCCTTAACAGCGCCTTGGGTTACAATGGCCAATGGCGGATACATAGACGCTGCTACTGATGGGAGCGGTACAGGAGGAAGTATCCAGTTATCTGGAAATCAGATTCAACTCTTCAATGGCGCTTCCATATCCGCTAAAAGTTTTGGAACCGGTAACGCCGGTAACGCTGGAGATATCGGCATCAATGCTGGGGACACATTACGGATGAAAAATAGTTCTATTACGACAGAAGCGAAACAGGCAGATGGAGGAAATATCAATATCAAGGCTGGGCATATGGTCGAGTTGATTGATAGCAAGATAACCACTAGTGTGGGGGGTGGGCCTCAAACGGTTGGAGGCAACATCACCATCGACCCAGAATATGTCATTCTGAACGATAGTCAGATCATTGCCGAGGCCTATGAAGGAACGGGTGGAAATATCCGAATTATTGCGGATGTCTTCCTTGCCTCGCCGGATAGTATCGTGGATGCATCCTCTGCCCTCGGAATTGACGGGACGGTGGATATTCGTGCGCCAATCACCAACATCAGCGGAACTTTGGCACCCATGCAGGGGAACTTCTTGAGTACCGAAATGCTTCTCAGAGATCGTTGTATAGCACGGATTCGTGGAGAAAGGATCAGCAGCTTCGTGGTAAGAGGTCGTGACGGTTTACCCATAAGGCCGGGTAGCGTTTTGCCAAGCCCAATCTATTAAATTTCAAATCAGGCAAGTCATTCTAATTTTTGAATAGATCAATTTGGTCCTAAATACTATTGAAACGGAAAGGAAAATCGAGTTTGAATACTCCTTGCAATCCAAATCGCAGGTTAAAATGTTATAAAATTCTACCCTTCTGTTTTGGATTCATCTTTCTCTTTTTAGCGTCTGTTTCTGCTTATTCGCAAGGGGTCTTAGGTGATCCCACGGGTCGTTCTGGCAAGGAGCCACAACCAATACCAGAGACAGAAAGGGGATTGTCCCTCAGCCCACTGAAGGAGCTCGTTCCTATTCCTCCCCCTATTCAGATTCCCCCCCCGGCCGAAGAAAAGGTCGAACCATTCCATCTGCCTCGTATTTTTGTCCGTGAGATCAAGATAACAGGCAATACGGTTTTTTCTGAAGAAACCTTAGCAGAGGTTACCGCGCCTTATGTGAACCGAGAGCTAAGCGATACAGATTTGGAGTCATTACGGCTTGCCTTGACGATTTTCTACGTCAATAAAGGATATATCAATTCAGGCGCAGTGATACCAGACCAGACCATCATTGATGGTATGATTACGATCGACATCATTGAGGGAAGGCTGACGAATATCGAGGTGGAAGGGAATAAATGGTTTCGTGACAGATACATTCGAAGTCGCATTCGCCTCGGTGGTGGGCCACCCTTGAATATCTTAACCCTTCAAGAGAGGCTTCAAATCCTGCAACAAGACGAACGCATCCAGAAACTGAATGCGGAGCTCAGGCCTGATGTGAGGCGTGGTGATAGTGTACTGAAGGTTCATGTTCAAGATGAGTTTCCGATCAAAATCTTACTTGAATCCGATAACTACCAATCTCCATCCGTAGGGGCTGAACGGGGGCGGATTACCCTTACAGACCTGAACCTCACGGGTTTTGGTGATGTCTTGAGTTTCACCTATGGCCAATCTTCAGGAATCTTCCCAGAAATCGATACCAGTTATACGCTTCCTTTCACGGCCTACGATACGACATTGATCCTTCGTTATAGGAAGAATGACTTTAACGTCATCGAACAGTCCTTTAAAGATTTGAATATTAAGAGCAAGTCAGACATTGCTTCGATTACTCTGAGACAACCTTTTTTCCGAACACTTAACCGTGAATTTGCTCTGGCACTCATGGGAGAGTATCTCCGCAACAAAACATATTTAGACGAGGAGCCATTTTCATTCTCCCCAGGCGTTAAAGATGGTAAATCTGTTGTCTCAGCAATACGTTTCATTCAAGAATATTTATATCGTGACCTGATCCAGGTGATTGCAATCCGTTCACGGTTAAGCCTTGGAATAAATGCGTTAGGTGCAACACTTAACTCAGGGGAAGACGTTCCAGACGGTCGATTTTTTACCTGGTTACTCCAGTGTCAATGGGCAAGGCGCTTTAAGTTGTTGGACATTCAAACAATTGCCCGAATGGATTTACAACTTGCCAATCATTCCTTGCTGCCTCTTGAACAGATTTCCGTGGGAGGGCGATACAGTGTTCGGGGGTATCGGGAAAACACACTTGTAAGAGATAATGGATTTATTGCCTCTCTGGAGAGTCGGATCCCTGTAATCCGAAATTATTTCTTGGCAGATTTTCTTGAGTTTTGCCAATTTGTGGATTTTGGCAGTGCCTGGAATAAAGATCTTCCCACTCCCAAACCAAGGAGTATCGGTAGTGTCGGACTTGGACTTCGATGGGGCGTGACATTCAAATATCCCGTTCTTTTAAGACCTCAATTCGAAATCTACTGGGGCGTCCCCCTGAAGCATGTGGATACTCCTGGCAACTGGAATCTCCAGGACTCCGGAATCCACTTCCGATTTCTTATCTCAGCCTTTTAGATTTTCTGCCCGTGAAATTTAGATGGGAGCCATTATTTCGCAAGCCCCGCCTGCTCCAACTCATATTGAGCCACTTGTGATAATCCCACCTGTTCCAGCAAGGCGGCCCGCTGTTTTTGAAAAATAGGATTGTTCGGCTCGTCAGCGATCAGATTTGAAATCGCCATTAAGGCATCATACCACATCCCTGCCTCGGCGTAGACATAAGGGATTTCTTCTCGACTCGCTTTGAGGAGTCTCGAACGAAGGGTCTCTGGGGTCTTAACACGCTCAATGATTGCACCGGCGACGATATCTCTCGAGCGCCGATTCGAATCGGGGACCAGGGCCAAAAACCACCGGTATTGAGTGCCCGTGGCCAGGCGTATATCAAAATCACTCAGTCTTAATGGATAAATACCGGGTCGCGAGGGAAGGGGAATACGCTTCTCTAAAAGTGGGGGGGTGTCCTTCTCTATGATGATTGTCAGTTCGATTGGGTACTTGGCTGGTTTGGATAAGTACCAATAAAGAGTAGGCTGTTCTTGGACTGTCAGTGCCACATGGTTTGGAGCGAGCGCAAAAAGAGCGATCAATTCTTCTCCAATTCCACGGGTTCCTCCTCCCACACGACCTCCAGGAGCGCCCCGAAGAGGAGGTTGATAAATGGGTGGGCTGACAGGAGGAGACGATTTTTGCTCTGATGCCTCCAAACCTTTAGGGGGTTCCTTGCCTTTCTGATCAGCGGGCTGAGGGACAATCCCTTTTTTCTCTTTGGTTGTTTCAATATTCGTTTTTCCATCTGCTTCAGCCGCCGCACTGGGGGAAAGGGAAAATACGAATAGGATTCCTGTAATCAGAGTCCCAATAATAAAAAGATTCCTTTTCATACTCTTTCTTCCTGTTCAATGACGTTCGAATGTTCGTCCACCCGACCGACCAAGCAGTGGGCGGTTATCTTCTCAGCTTTCCCCTTTAAACTTAACTCGCCGACCTTTTCTGTCCTGAACTGGTTTCCGAGATATCGCAAAGTACTTTCTCCAATGAGAACCCGGCAAGCTCTGTTCGTAAAATCAAAACCAGTGAGGTTCTTAGAAAAACTCTCAAGCCTTGAGGCAATATTGACCGTGTCACCAATGGTGGTGTATTTCAACCTTTTCGTACTTCCTAAACTCCCCGCCACCACGGGTCCCGTGAAAATACCAATACGCATATTCGCCGTTGGGAGTTTACGCTCCTGCCAGAAAGTGTTAAGCCGTTTGATTTCTCTTTCCATGGCGAGGGCACAATTCACTGCATTCACAGCATCCTGACGGATCTCTGCTTCTGTCGTCCGGGAAAAGGGGACACCGAAATCAGCCTTAAGACCGTCTCCAGAATAGTCATCGACGATTCCTCCATGCTTTATGACCAGCTTAGTCATCGTCTCCAGATAGGTATTTAACCAGTCAATAAGTGTCTGGGGATCCAATTTCTCAGCCAAAGCGGTAAACCCTTCGAGGTCTGTAAACATCACTGTGGAAATCAGCATTTGGGAACGGGGTCTGCCACCGTCTAGGAACTGGTCGCGCTCCTTCCAAATGACTTCAGCGACCTCCTGAGAAACGTGTTTCGAAAATAGTTGCATCAGAGAAGCTCGTTCTACTCTTTCTTTGTTTGACATATAAGCGGTGATGAGCGCTGTAGAGACAAACCAAGCAATAGCCGGAGGAACTAAAGGAATCCAGCAACCCCGTAAGAATGCAAAATAGACGGCAAGAGCAAGCACGAGCAAACCGCTTATTGTGAAAAGCGAAAAACGCCAGGGGGAACGGACTCCAATACCCATTGCTCCTCCCATCAAGCCCCAGAGCAAAATCCATAACCCTTCCTGCCAGTCGCTCAGCGTTAAAGTGGAGGAACCACCCTGGAGTGCGAACCCTAGCAATGCACTGATGATATGAGCATGCAATGCCACCCCTGAAATTTGTTGATCAGAGTGAAGACCCCGACTAAAGGGAGTGTAAAAGAAATCCTTTACGCCTTCGGTCTTGGTTCCTACAAGGACTATTTTGTTTTTAATCGCCTCCGGATGAATCTGTGAGGAGAGAAGGGTTGACAACGAAAAGGAAGAAAAAGGTTTTCGGGAATTCTTAAAATTAAGTAAAAATTGGTAACCTCGCGCATCGGCTCCAATATATCCACCATCATTCGCCCCAAATGGCCGTATGGTCCTTTTGCCTAATTGTAAGTATTCTGGGTTAACCGCATCCGGCTGAGGCGTTACCCCTTCTGCCTGTAAGTAAAGAAGCGCCAATCGAAGAGCAAAAGAATAGAAGACCTTTTTTCCATCATCGAGGAAAAGCAAACCACGGCGAACGATACCCCCCGGGTCAACAATAATATCATTAAAGCCAATCTGGTCTGTATCTTTCAACGCCGGAGGTGGGGGTACACCGACCTTCTCATCACCACCGAATTTCATTGCCGTGATGATGTTGTGATTCTTGGTCAAAATCGTATCTAGTTCCTTACTCCCAGGGGGCACCGGAATGTCTCGATAAATATCAAGGCCGACTGCGCGCGGGTGATAATGCGTAAGGGTTTCCAGTACCTTTGCTACCGTAGCATCTGTCAATGGCCACCTCGCCTGGTTCTGAATATCACGTTCATTGATTTCAATAAGAACAATGCGTGAGTCCAGTTCAGAAACTTCAGGCTGCAGTCTGATGTACCAGTCGTAAGCGGTTAACTCTAAAGATTCGAAGCTCCCAGTGCTTCTTAGACCTATAATGCCCAAGGAGACAAGGGTGCCGACAAATAGACTAGTGACCAGAGGAAATCGAAACAACCTAGAAACTGGATTCATAACGAAACGTTCGCTTTACAACCAGTTGTTGATCAATATGAAAGGAGACCAATAACTAGGATGATCGTAGCTTCGATCATTGAGTAATTTGAGCTGGGCGCGTTTCAAGGCGATGGCCCTTGAAATCGCTGGATCCTTGAGTTGGCGGTAGAATTCTGCCACCAGTTCTGAAGTAGCACGATCATCAATTTGCCACAGAGTGGCCAGCGCGCTTCTCGCACCTGACTTGATGGCGATCCCGGCAAGGCCCAGGGCAGCACGATTATCGCCTACCGCTGTTTCGCATGCACTGAGGGTCAATAACTCCAAAGGGTCTTCTCGAAATTTGAAAAGTCCAACGTATTGTTCAAGCTGGTCCATGGTCAGTTTGCCATCAAAGGTAAGAAGAAACGATTTTCTAATGTCACTTTCAAAATGTCCATGGGAGGCGATGTGAATGATGGTAAGCTGTTTGTCTCTCAACTCCTTTTCCAAATTTCGGATGAGGAAATCCCGGTTCATCATCGAATAACCGCCATAGAGGCCCTGGATGGCCTGGAGTTCATCCGCTACATTGGGTAAAGGGGGAAATCCCTGCACGGAATCGGTGAGACCCGCTGATAGGAGCTTCACATTCTCCCTTTTAACAGGGCGAGGATCAGTAAGATTGAGACCTGGTGTAATAGCAATGGCATATTTGTTGATGAGGAACTGTTTGCCATCGTGGAGAGCGGCCATGGGAATGGTTCGAAGAGGGCCATCCGGAACAAAGACCAGAGTATCAGTGGTCATGGAAGTCAAATCAGGCTCCAGGGGACGGATTAACCAGTCATACAATTTTTGTGCATGAGGGAGGTATTCCCAGGTGGTCCGCTTTTCCAGTTTCTCTCGAAATTTTCTAACCTCCCGGGTGAGAACTTCTGCTCCGATCTTTATAGAAAATCTCTTCAGTCCGGATGGGAGGCTGACCAGTAATTCAGTTCGATCCGAAAGAACCAGGGGATAGATCACCACGGCTCTCTTAGAGATCGTATCCAGGCGGGTGATTCTAAATTGAGGAGCACCCATGCACTCGTCTTGGAAATAATCCCTTAACTCAGCCACCTTGAGTAATTCCACAGCTTCCCTTGCCTCCATCAAGAGAGGCTCAACCTGCTCGCGTTTATTCATTGACGCAGAATGCTGAAGGAGGAGATCCACAAATCCAAAGTAGATCGGTTCCACTGACTCACGATATGATATCTGGGGGGTTCCGTAACACGTGGACATTTCCTGACGAATAGACTGAAGGGTGTGAATGCAATTTCTGTAAGCGGAGATAGCCTCCTCCGTTTCCCCGATCACTTTGAGCAAACGGCCTGTCTGCCACTGCCATAAGTAGAGAGATTCGGGGGCATTCACTTGCTGGGCGACGAGGGTTGCACGACGTGTAAACTTTAGAGCTTCCTGGTAATGTTTTTGATCTTCTGAAAGCGTTCCCAGGTATCCACAAGTGTAGGAGAGTGAGCGAAGGTCTCCGATCGTTTCCGACACGATAAGGGCCTCATTCAATGCTTGGGAGGAGAGCACGAAAAGTTTATCCTGATCCAAGAGGTGGGCGCGGAGATTCCGGTATGTCAGGCCGATATTGATCAAGCCATACGCCTTGTCATGCGAAGGGTCTAATTTCCAGGTCTCATCCAATGCCCTATCAAGGAGTTCCTTGGATTTCTTATACTGTCCATTCTCCATGTGCGCCATGGCAGCATTGGTAAGGGCTCTGACAGCGAGTAAGTCATTATTGGATTTTTGGGCAAGGGTCATGCTTTCCAAATAGGCGCCTAATGCTTCATTGTACTTCTGCTGGGTTATGAACAAGTTCCCTAAGTTATTTAAGATAGTCGCTGAGAGACCAGAATCTCCAAGCCCCTTTGCCATGGAGAGGCCTTCATTTAAATACTGAAAGGCTTTATCCGGTGGCCCAAGGGTAATATGTAAATTGCCAAGGCTGCCTAGGACAGAGGCGATCTGAGCCCGATCCCCCGACTTTTCCGCGAGAACGAGGGCAGATTTGAGGCATTTCAATGCCTCATTGTATTGGCCAATATATTGATAAGCTTGAGCGAGGAGGGCAAGCGTTTCCCTTTGTTTATTGGATTTCCCTTCTTTTTCATATAATTTTACGGCTTCTCTCCAATCCAGAACGGCCTGTTCAAATACCCCTCGCTGGAAAGCATTTAAGGCTTGCATCATATATTTCTCTGCTGGTGAATCGTTTGAGACAGAAGCAGGTTCGGCTGATAATGATGAAGGGTTTGATAAGGTACCAATAACAACAAGAAAGATTATAATGATTAGAAATTGTTTTTGAAATTTATAAGTGGCATGGTAAGGTGTGCCCCTAACAACATTAGCAATGGTCTCCATTTGGAATTCTCCTCTTATCGACAGTTAGAGGTCACCCGGCGAATAATCCGAGTCTTTGTAAAGTCCTGTTCTTAAAGCCCAACAGCACAATATCATACTTGATAGAATAGTCAACAATAATTTTAATAGCGGTATGACCGATCACCCAAATGAGAATAGGAGCGATTTTAACTGGTAACAGTAGTTAGGGTTGCTCACGAGTCTAGAAGGCAAAGACCTCCACAACTCTTTAATCACTGATAACTGGGGATTTTAATTCCAACATTTTTTAGTTGACACATATAGGTGTTTCACCTATATATAATCTCAAAAAACCATGACTACAGAAATATCCCCCAAAGAAATGTATCTTTACAAAGACCGTCGCCAAGGCGAGCGAAGAAAGATTCTTCGCCGGAGCAAAGATCGGGCACAGGAGCAAGCGCAACACAGAAGGACCCGTAAACTTCATTCTTTACTCGAACTTGGTCAACTGATAGGCCTGGATCTCCAACTCAGCGAGATGCTCTTGCAGATCTCCCAGAAGGCCTGTGAAGTCATGGAGGCAGACCGTTGCAGCATTTTTCTCCATGACCCCAATACGGATGAACTCTGGTCAACGATCGCCCTGGGAATGGCAGGGGAAGTCATTAGAATTCCATCCGGCGTCGGTTTGGCAGGGCATTGCTTCCAGACCGGAGAGACCATAAATTTAGAAGATGCTTACAATGATAAGCGGTTCAATAAAGAAGTGGATTCCCATACAGGTTACCGCACAAGAAGTGTGCTTTGCATGCCCATTTACAACCGGGCAGGCTCACGATTGGGAGTCATCCAGCTCCTCAATAAGAAGGATGGAGTTTTTACGAACGAAGATGAGGTCTTCCTCCAGACCTTTGGGAACAATGCCTCGGTTTTTATCGAGATGGCACAGCTCCAAAAGGCCCGTATTGATGCCCTGGAACAATCGAGGAAGGAGCTTGAACAACTGAACAGAGTGAAGAGCAAAGCCCTGAACCACCTTTCCCATGAACTGAAGACGCCTTTATCCGTGATCCAGGGTAATCTCCGGCTCTTAAAACGCAAACTCCAGATTCAAACCTCTCCAAACGAAGGAGAGAAATTCTTCGAAATTTTAGAAAAACATTTAAACCGTCTCTTCGAAATTCAGAAAGATACTGATAAAATCATTCAGTCCAACCAGGAGTTAGAGGGGAGTTTTTTATCTCATGAACTCGACCGCATCTGGGGAACCTTGGAGAATATTTCGGAGATTCCTCCAGACATAAGGACCCATTGGGAGGCCATAAAAAGATGGATCACAAAGGATCTCCCTGAGAAGTCCGTCTCCCTTGAACCTATCTCTCTATTTTCCTTTTCCGAAAAGATACTGGAGAAGGTAAAACAACACGCCTCCCACCGAGATCTTCAGTTCTACCTGGAGGGGGTAAAGGATCTTTATGCAGCGATGGAACCAAGGATCCTGGAAGATATTCTGGAAGGACTCCTGAAGAATGCCGTTGAGAACACCCCGGACGAGGGAGTCATTCGAATTCTCTTGGAAAAAAAGGATCAACGGTCTCTCCTCAAGGTTCAGGATTTCGGCATTGGAATCACTGAGGAGAATCAGAAGTACATTTTTAACGGTCTTTTTCATACTCAGGAGACAGAGCTCTATACTTCTAAAAAGCCTTATGACTTTGGTGCAGGCGGGAAGGGTCTTGATCTCCTTCGGATGAAGGTCTATGGGCATCGCTTTGGTTTTGATCTTTCGATGGAGAGCCAAAGATGTATCTATCTTCCAACAGATCGGGATCTCTGTCCAGGGAGAATCTCCGCCTGTCCTCAATGTAAAAAGCCCGAGGATTGCCTTTCCTCTGGGGGGAGTACATTTTCCATATCCTTTCCAATGGGAAGAAGGAAATTTTCTGAAAGGGTTTCATAGTAAGAAAAGCATTACAGAGAAGGAGAAACCTCTGGACCCTAAAAGGACAAATGAGAAGGAGCGTCTGTTCGATCTTCTCATCCACGATATCACAGGTCCTCTGGCCATTGTCTCTACCAGCGCTAATAGCCTCCTCCAAAAAGCGGACCGCTACGGTCCTCTCACGGATCATCAAAGGCGCCTCCTGGATCGGATTTTGAGAAATGTCCACAGAGCCCAGAACTTAATGCAAGAGATGATTGAAATCCTCCGTTCAGAGGAAGGATTATTTCAGAAGGAATATTTTTCAATTGAAAAGACACTCAAAGAATCACTCTTGGATGCCTTGGAGATCACTATTCCTCATGCTGTCGATGAACTCTGCCAAGTCAAGAGTCATGAGGAGTTCCAGCTCAGTCTTAGAGACCATGGGATTTATATAGAGATTACCGGAAAGTATTGCAAATCTCCTTTCTGCCATGATCGAAAAAAAATTCAGCAGATCCTCCGGAACTTGATGAGCAATGCCTTGAAGTATCGTCGAGAACGGATCGGGGTGACGATCAGTGGAGAAATGGATCTGCTCGTCTTAATCGAAGATGATGGGATTGGGATTCCTCTGGATGAGCAAGAGAGCATTTTTGGGCGTTTCGTTCGCTTGGGTGATAAACAACAACGGGCCCATATGCCAGGACTTGGGCTAGGCCTGACAGGCGTCAAGACCCTGTTGGAGGCGATGGGGGGAGAAATCACATTGGAGAGCCGGGAAGGAATTGGAACACGATTTATGGTCCGAATTCCTCCCATTCAATCATCGATTTTATCAGAATAAAGGAGGGGACATCATGACAGAATCTATTCTAAACGGTAAGAGGATTTTAGCTGTTGACGACGAACCAGATGTTTTAGCTATTTTAGAGGACGAAATTCTGGGGGCCGCCCCGAAATGTAAATTCGAAAAGGCCACCACCTATGAGGAAGCGGTTAAAAAGTTAAAGTCCCAAACTTATGATGTGGTCATCCTCGACATCATGGGAGTTCGGGGGTTTGACTTATTGGAATTGGCAGTGAGCCGGAATTTCCGGGTGGCCATGCTTACGGCCCATGCCCTCAACCCCGAAGCCTTAAAACGTTCTTTCGAAATGAAAGCCCGGGCCTACCTTCCCAAGGAAAAACTGGGAGAAGTGGTCCCCTTCCTGGAAGATGTGCTGAAATATGAGTATTTACCAGGATGGAAACGGCTCTTAGAAAAATTGAAAGGGTTCTTTGACAGCAAGTTTGAATCCGATTGGGAGAAGAAGACGGGTTTGCTGTGGCAAGAATGGCACAAGTGGGAATAATAATTCATTATTAAATGCCCTATGCCTGCCTTCCGCAGGCAGGCGCTATGCGTTATTTATTATTGGGGAAAGGAGGGGCTGTTATGGTTGAATCTATTCTTAATGGCAAGAGGATTTTGGCAGTGGATGACGAACCGGATGTCTTGGATGTTTTAGAAGAAGAAATTTTAGGGGCCGCTCCAAAATGTAAATTCGAAAAAGCCACCTCTTATCAAGATGCGGCCAAAAAGTTAGAATCCCAAGACTTTGATGTGGTCGTCCTTGACATCATGGGGGTTCAAGGTTTCGATCTCTTGGACTTAGCTGTGAAACACAATCTTCCCGTTGCCATGCTTACAGTTCATGCTCTCAACCCAGAATCTCTGAAACGTTCCATTGAGATGAAGGCCCGGGCTTACCTCCCCAAGGAAAAACTGTGAGAGATCGTTCCTTCCCTGGAAGATATTTTGGGAGAATCTGATAGTATATCTGGGTGGGCACGCCAGATGAAGAAATTAGAAGGCTATTTCGAATCCCACTGGGGGGAAGACTGGAAGAAGACCGAGGTGAAATTCTGGAAGGATTTTGAGAAAAAAACCTCTCATATTAAGTGATGAGAATGGATAGAATTTTATAATGCATGGATTGGTAAGCTAGTTAATCACCTAAACATTGATCCCACTCGAAGAAAAAGGAGGGTGTAAAATGGCGGAGTCCATCCTGAATGGAAAGTCGATACTGGCTGTGGACGACGAACCGGATGTTTTAACGCTTCTGGAGGAAGAGATTCGGGAAGCGTGTCCAGATGGTAGATTTGATAAGGCCAGCACCTATGAAGAAGCTGTTGAGAGGATGATCCTTCTAACGTATGATGTGGTCGTCCTTGACATCATGGGGGTTCGGGGGTTTGATTTGCTGGAATTGGCTGTAAGCCGGAATTTTCCAGTGGTCATGCTAACGGCCCATGCCCTCACTCCCGATGCCATGAAGCGTTCTTTTGAAATGGGGGCCCGGGCTTACCTCCCCAAGGAGAAGTTGGGAGAAATTGTTCCCTTCCTGGAGGATGTGCTCAAGTATGAAAATCTTCCTGGATGGAAGCGCCTCTTAGAGAAGCTGGAAGGATTTTTTAATGAGCGCTGGGGGCAATACTGGAAAAAGTCAGAAGAGAAATTCTGGAAAGAGTTCGACCAAAAAACGACTCAAATCAAAAAGTGAAAGAACTATTTCCTACACCTTCCATTGAGGGCTGGATATGAAAATCAAAGTTCTGGGCTGTTCCGGGGCGGAATTTCCTGGACATCGTCCCCCAAGCTTTTTATTGAATGGGAAAATCTTATTTGATACGGGAAGTCTGACCGATATTCTTGATATGAAAGGTCAATTGAAGATAGAACATATCTTCATTACCCATTCTCATCTTGACCATATTATGGGAATTCCATTTCTCGCAGACAATCTTATCTTTGGAGAAAAATGGCATAAAGTGAACATCATCGGTATCCCTCCTGTGATTAAGGCGATCAAGAAGAATCTTTTAGACGGTTCTATTTGGCCTGATTTTACTGCTATTCCAACTACTCATGAAGCAATCTTAAACCTCCAAGAACTGAAACCTTGTGAATCTATAAAGATAGATCATTACACCATTACTCCTTATCGGGTCAATCACTCTGTTCCTGCAGCAGGATACCTTATCGAAGACCAAAGCAAGAGGCGACTCTTTTATACAGGGGATACAGGCCCCTCCGATGCGACATGGAAAAATATAGGAGAAAAACAGATTCATTGTTTGATCATAGAGACTTCTTTTCCCAACCGAATGGAAGAAATCGCGATCCGGACAGGCCATTTAACACCCCGGTTATTAAAAAAGGAAATCCTAAAAATAAAACATATGCCTGAAAGGATCTATATCACACACCTTAAACCTCAATATTCGAAGGCAATTAAAAAAGAACTGGAAAGGTTGGGCATTAAAAATATTAAGTTATTAAAAGATGGGCAGACCATTAAGGTTTAGATAGGCAATATAGTTCTTGACAATTCTCAGGCTTTATATATAAAAATCTCATTCATGAAGGTTAGCTGAGGAAAATACTAAAGTTTTCGCAGCATTATTGATGTGAACATCATCACCTTCTTAAGGGGGGAGAGGTGGCAAAAGTTTTAAAAAGCCTGGCTTTTATGATAGTGAGGCCAGGCTTTATTTTTGAGAATTTTAAAAAATTTTAACGAGGGGGGGCATTGATGGGGAAGGTCATCATTTATTTACTTTTTATGATATTCATCCCTTTTGGATTTGCAGGAAATCTCAATGCAGCTGAGAACCTCCTGGATAAAGGCATTGCAGAATTTAAGGCTGAAAACTATGAGGAAGCCCTTCAATTTTTAATCAAGGCACGGGAGCAAGAACCTGAATCTTCCATGGCTGCTTATTATCTGGGCCTGACTTATAAGCAGATGGGGGATTACAGAGAGTCTGCCAAACAGCTCGCCGAGGCGATTAGCCTCACTCCCCCTGTAGAAGATGCCTATCCTGAATTGGTGAGGGTTTTATACTATCAGAATAAACTCAATGAGGCAAAAGATTGGATGACAAAGGTAGAGAGACAAGGGATCAAGCCCGGTCCTATTGCATTTTTAAAGGGTCTCATTCTTTTAAAGGAAGGTAAAAATAGTGAAGCGATCGATGCCTTTAAGAAGGCCAAGGGAATGGATCCCTCCCTGAGCCAGGAATCCGACTTCCAAATTGCAATGGCTTATACAAAACAAAGAAGGTTTGACGAGGCAAAGGAGAGTTTGAAGGCCGTCATCTCTGTTGATCCCACATCAGAAATGGCCTCTTTTGCCAAAGAATATGAAGAGGCTTTTGCAAAAGGTTTAAAGAGTTATAAGCCTTGGCGGGTTACCGCTGGGATTGCCTATCAATATGATGATAATGTGGTTCTGAGGCCTTCCACCGCAATCCCTGGTGTTTTGATTACTGGAAAGAGGGATAGCAGTATAGTTACTACTTTTAGATTCAATTATACTCCGATCTTAAGTGAACCCTGGTTTTTCAATGCTCAGTATAACTTTTATGCAAACAGCCATTTTTCCCAGCACAAAGCCGATCTCCTTTATCAGACAGCTTCTTTGACCCCTGGATATCAATTCCCAAAGGGGGCCTTTACCCTCCCAGTGGCCTATAGCCATGTGTGGTTAGATGGGCAGCAATATATGGCAGTGGCTTTGGCCAAGCCGACGATGAGCCTCATGTTCCTACCTAATCATATTGGACAATTGTCCGTTGAATATGCCAGGAGGGAGATGCTGAAATCTCCAACAAATAGAGATGAGGATCGAGACGCAAATATATTTATCCTATCACCTGGATATATCTATTCCTTTTTGGCCGGAAAAGGAATGTTTAATGTAAAATATGAGTTCTCCAGAGATGTAACCGAAGGTAAAAACTGGGAGAACACAGGGAATCAAATCAATATGAACCTTCTAATGCCTTTGGTGAGTAAGTTGAGCCTGATTTTTTCAGGAGATATCTTCCTGCAACATTATGATCATACCCATACGGTATATGGAATGGAACGAAAAGACAGGACCTATTTTGGTTCGGCCGGGATCCTATGGGAGGCTTTTAAAGGCTTCAGTCTCAATCTGCAGTATTCACATACGCGGGCGGATTCCAATGTCCGTGTGTATGACTATAGACGGAATGTATACTCGATAGGAGCAGAATATACTTTCTAAGGAGATCGCTATGTTCAAGGAATATACGAATAGAAGAGTCGCCTTCCCCATCGGTCTTTTGTTTATGACGCTATGCTGGATGATGATTCCTATTTCACTCGTCAAAGCGGCGGAACCCATTGGTAAATTTTCTCAAATGGAGGGCATCGTAGATGTCTTGAGGGGAGGCGCCATGCCTGCCATCCCCGTTAAGGTAGGGGACCCCGTATTTGAAAGGGATGTGATCAGGACAAAAAGTAATTCCAGGGCGGAGATCATCTTTATTGATAGCAATACCATAAAAATTTCTCAACGAAGCAGGATTGATATCAATGAATATCTGACCGGTGAGGATAAGAGTAACGAGGTCCTCAAATTGCAGAGAGGGAGGGTGGAGGCAATCGTTCCCGAGAAAAATGCAAAACGCATTTCTGTCTCTCCGGCAGCCCATCGATTCGAAATCCATACCCCTTGTGCCGTGACAGGAGTTCGAAGCACGAGGTATACGTTAGTCCAAAGGGATAATTGTGCTACTATCTATGGCGGAGAAGGAATCGTTTATGTTCTCAACCCAAAGTTTCCAGATATCATAGTGGAGGTTTATGCCGGTCAGATCGCCAGAGCCTGTGAGGACAGTCCACCCTTTCAATCCAAAGATGCCACGAACCTTATGGATTTGATTATTACGGGTTCACCTCCTGGTCCGGGATTGAACGTAGAGCCTCCTGTTACAGAGATTTTTCCTGGGATACTCCAACCCAAGGGACCTGTTCGGGGTGGCTCGTTTGGGGGTTTCAAATAGTATTAAGGTTCCCATGTCAGATCGTGCATTCAAAAATGTGTTTATGGGTTAAAGGGAAAGAGGATTCTGTGAATTCTTTCTCTTTAAGATTTAGTTTCCTTTTCCTGCAATTCCTGAATTTTAGATCCCAGTCCATGGTCGAGGGATTGGACTTCATAAATACCCACTTTTTCTTCTCTGCCTTTCACACTCACCTTTTCCCTTCCTTTGATGGAGAGATGACCGATAAAGCGTGTGTTGACAAGGTCCTTGATCTTATTTAGTGTAAATTCTGTAATGAGGAGGTGGGTATTAAACTGTCGGGTCAGTGATTCTACCCTCGAACCAAGGTTGACATGGTCTCCAATGACCGTGTATTCCATTTTCTTACCTTCCGCACCGATGTTACCTACCAACACCTCTCCCGTATTGACTCCAATACCTGAATCCAGGACGGGTTTTCCCTCTGATCGCCACTTCTTCTGAAGCTCTTCAAGACTTTTTACCATGTCCAACGCACATCTCAAGGCAAGCTCTGCATGGTTTTCCTGCCTCATCGGGGCGCCCCAGAAGGCAACAATGGCATCTCCCACGAATTTATCCAGAGTTCCCTCCCATCTGAAAATAACATCCGTCATCGCCCCCAAATATTCATTCAGTATGGCGACGACCTCTTCAGGTGTGTGCTTTTCTGAAAATGTAGTAAATCCAACGACATCTGCAAAGAGGATGGTCATCTCCCTTCTTTCTCCCCCTAATTTAGCCATTTGAGGATTTTTGATCAATTCATTGACCACTTTTTCTGTGACATAACTCGAAAACATGGCCCTGATTTTTCTGGCCGTTCTCTCCTCGATGGCATAGTTGTAAACCATGACACAAATGAAAATGAGCAGAATGTTATTTGATGGATAGGCGATATTGATCCAAAGACCCTGATGGACAAACAGAAAATAGCCTGAGCCTAATATCAACACCAGAAATAACCCTGCCGTGAGGGTAGCCCCCATGGACTTAAACCTTATAAGGAGAAGAGAAAAGAGAGATCCGGAAACCAAAAGGAGGATCAGATTCGTGAAGAAAGTGGTCCTTCTCAGGAATCTATTTTCCATGATGGAGGAGATCACACTTGCATGTTTTTCCACCCCTGGCATGACGGCTGAAAAGGGCGTTACCCTCAAATCATAGATTCCCGCTGCCGTGGCACCGATGAGAACGATCTTGCCTTGAAGCACGCCAGGTTTTATTTTGCCCTCTAAAATATCCGAGATGGAAAGATAGGGAAAGGTTTGCCACGGGCCGTAATAATAAATGAGACTTCGGCCATGTCTATCCGTTGGGATAGTCCTTTTCTCCCCAAGCCTAATTCCCTCTGTGGCATTTAAAATTACTTTTTCATGCGGAATCCCGAGATAAATGGCCGAGACTTGAAGGTCAATGGAAGGGAAGAGATAACCATTATATTCAACAACCATGGCCTCCCATCTCAATGTCCCATCCCCGTCAGGAAACATATTGATATGTCCCAGTGACATGGTTTCGCGTATGATTTCAGGAACAGGGATCAAGGCCCTTTGGGTCGTGATGGGGCTATATTGATTAAACTTTTCAGGGTTGACAATAGATCTGATAGCTGAACGGATTAGATACTGGCTATCAGGAGTGCTGGGTTTCTCATCGAATTCAAATACAATAGGTAAGATGACGTTTCCTGCTTTTTGAATGGCCTGACCCAGGACGCGATCATTCTTCTCGCCTTCGCTCAAAATGATGTCGAAGACGATGATTTCCGCTCCTTCTTCAGTCAATCTCTTCACCAATCGTGCAAACTTGTCTCTGCTCCAAGGCCATCTTCCAAGGCTTCCAAGGCTTTTTTCATCTATCGCTGCGATCACGATATCCTCGGGAGGCTGGATGGTTCCTCTGATGATGAATCTGTAGTCATAAAGTTTTTCTTCCAAGGTTTCCATCGGGGATAATTCAATACGCATGAATACTGCCATGAGTGCAGTGATGAAAAATCCGATGAAGAGATTGATCTTAGCCTTTCTTGGTATTTCCATAACAGGGAACCTCTAAATCTCTATGAGCTTTTTTCTTTCTTTAGAAAGGGAAGGGCGACCCCTTTTCGATAAACAAGGGCTTCACAGGAAGCGATCAGATTGTTTTGGGCATCAAATAACTTGATATCATAGACAGCCGTCCTTTGGGTCCGGCTGAATTCTCGGGCCTCAGCAATGAGCCTGCTTTCTGGGGAAGGGGAGGAGATGTAGGAAATATTCATGTTCAAGGCCACGGCCACAGTCCCATGGGAGTTGGAGGCGGTCTCAAAAGCCTCGTCAATCAGCGCAAATAATGCCCCGCCATGGGCCTGGCCCAAGAAGTTCTTCATCTCCGGAGTGAATTTCATTTCAACCTTGGAATATCCTTCATCCAGGTCTAAAAGTTTGATCCCGAACTTTTGAGCAAAAGGTTCCTCTTCTACTTTTTTGAAAATCGCTTCTTTAACTTTCTCGTCCATAAGACCCCTTTCACAGAGAGCTTAATTTCGATTAAAGTTTATTGATTTTAAAGAAAAAGGTCAATGGAAATTGTTCCGATTTATGGAAGAGCTCTCAAAAACCACTTTAGGCTCTCCTAATTACACCGATTTCAAAAAACGGTTAAACGGATTTCCCCTGAATTCAAACGGTTTCTAATCTGAGTAATCGTTTTTATAATCCAGGTAATCAGAGATTTCAGGACTTTTTAAGAAATCTCTATGGAATAATGAGATAAGGCCGGCAGGCAGTAAGTAAGTTTTTGAAGAAGGGAAGAACTGAAGAAGGGATGCCTTTTTTATGTAGGTTATGTTATATTTTGGCTGATGGATAGAATGTCCCTGGTCAAGAAAGTCCTCCTTCTATTCTCCCTGGTAACTATCCTTTGGGCGTTTGAGGAAGCCGTTGCCTCATCACCCAATTTTGATTTTAATATTCAATCCCACCAGTTGATTATCCAGATCGATCCATCCCAACACCTCCTCAAAGCAGAAGATCGGCTTGAAATAAATATAAAATGGGGAAGGCTGCAAACCCTTTCATTCCTCCTGAATCCAAAATTGAAAATCATCCGGATCGTTGACCAAAGAACAGGACAGCCGCTGCATTGGTCTGAGACCCCTTTTTCAGCACACGCCAGAAGATTGGATATTTCTCTTCAAAAGGTAGAAGAGCCTCTGCTTCTCTCCATTTCCTATGAGGGTCCTATCTATGACCCTGTCGTTAAGGAAAGGGAGCTTCAATTTGTGAGAGGAGATCAAACCTCTGGACTGATTAGTCCAGAAGGGGTCTATTTGTCATCTGCTACCTACTGGTATCCTGGTAAACCGGATTCAATGGCGAGATTCCAGGTAGAGGCAACGATTCCCGAACCCTTCCGAATCGTCACCCAAGGTGAACTGGTATCTGAAAATCTCAAAGGCGGTATCTGGAGTAGCAAATGGGTTAATGGATGGCCGGCTGAAAGCCTCACGCTCGTCGCTGGGAAATATTCTGTTAAAACACGGAAGGGTGATGGCATTAAAATCTCCACTTACTTTTTTCCAGAGGATGACCGGTTTTCAGAAATATTTCTGAATGGTGCCGAAGAATATCTAAAAATCTATTCAGACCTTTTAGGTCCATACCCCTACAAAAAGTTTGATATTGTCCAAAACTTCTTCTCAAGTGGCTATGGTTTTCCGACCTTTACCCTTCTCGCGCCGGAAGCAATACGGCGGGGGAAAGAATTTCTCAGACCAGGTGCCTTGGATCATGAAATTGTCCATTCATGGTGGGGACATTATGTCAATTACAAACCAGGGACAGGAAACTGGATGGAGGCACTCACAACCTACTGCGCCAATTACTACTATAAAGAGCTGAAGATAGGAAAGGAAGTCGCTTACAAACATCGACAGGATGCCATGCAGAAATATGCCATTCAAGTTCCTCCTTCAAAAGATTATCCACTTCGGAAGTTTGAAGGTAAAGACACTGAGTCAGACGCACAGATTGGCTATGGAAAAGGCTCCATGGTCTTCCATATGCTCCGGAGGATTGTTGGAAAAGACCTCTTCTTCACCACTTTGAGACAATTTGCAATCCAATATGGGGGCAAACAAGCCAGTTGGGAGGATATTAAAAAAATCTTTGAAGAGGCGAGTGGTAAGAGGTTAGATTGGTTCTTCTCTCAATGGTTAGATCGTCCTGGCGGGCCTCAACTAAAGTTGGAAAATGTTAATGTTCAGACCACCTCAAATGGTTACATCATTTCAGGGGAGGTGGTTCAGGAGGGTGATGTCTACCAGCTTCTCCTCCCGATTGAAGTTGATGATGGTTTGGGAAAGAGGCGCCTTTTATTGGAGGTTTCGAAAAGAAGAAGCTCTTTCTCCATGGAAGTTCCAAAAACTCCACTTAAGCTTACCTTAGATCCTGATCATAATCTCTTTCGAAGATTATACCCGGATGAAGTTATCCCCGGATTGAATGCCCTGCTGGAAGACCGTGAAAAGATTTTTATCGTCTCAGATCAAGGAGACGAGCAAAGTCAAAAGATCTATTTTGAATTGGCCAAAATGGTCAAGGAGCGAAAGGGTGGAGAGATTCTATCCATCAAAGAGGTCACAGAAGAGAAACTTAGAAATTCTTCTGTGATGCTTTTGGGTGAAAACTGGAAGGCTCCGGTCATTTCTAAACTTCTTTCAAATCTTCCAAAACCTATTGATCACAAAGAGAGTTCATTTTTTATAAAGGGAGAGAGAGTGGACGAAGGAGATGAATCCCTCCTTCTGAGCTTTCCCAACCCTCTCCATCCCGGGAGATGGATGACCATTTACTTCGGACGATCAGCCAGCGCTCTTTCCCGAGCCAGGTACCTCTTCTTCTATGGCTGGGATAGTTACATTCTTTTTAAGAATGGAAGGCCAAAAGAGAGGGGAAATTTTTCTCCGAGAAGCTCCTTCGTTTCCTATGACTTCCTATCCAAAGATTATTTCGCTAAAATTGAGACGCAGAGATTGAAGGAGCATATTTCCACTCTGGCTTCCCCTGAGCTAGCCGGGAGATTTCCAGGAACTCCAGGTTATCAAAAAGCTCAGACCTACCTGATCAAGCAGTTGGAAGGGATGGGAATGACTCCTATTCTTCAACCTTTCTCCATTACCCTGAAGGATATAAAAGAGTCCACCTTGGTTTTAAAGGGATCAAACAGGGAAGAGAAACTTAAGGCCATCCCCTTTCGCTTTTCGAAAAAAGGGAAATGGGAAGGTCCTTTCATATTCATCGATCAAAGCAAAACCGACGAGATGGACAAACTCTCTGGTAAAGGGGCAATGATTTTTCTGGATCTCACGAAAGACTTTCGCTATGAGCACCTCTTAAAAAAGATCAAGGAGCTTCAATTGAAAAAGGCTAAAGCGATTCTTTTCTTTATTAAGGAAGAGGACTTAGATCATTTGGCACCCTATATCACTTACCCCTCCTATTTCCCTCCGAAATTGGATGAAAAGCTAAGGAAAAGGGAGAAAGAGGGTAACCCTGTCCAACGTTTGATTGAGGCGTCGAAAGTCGCTGTCAGGGCAATGGAACCCGATTTCTCAATTAATATCCCTATTTTTTTTGTCCCTTATACCCAGGCAGAAGAAGGGTGGACGAAGAACCTTTTCGACCAGAAGGAGGTCCCATTTGAAATCAGCCTTCGATTTAAGGAACTGCGGTTTAAGGACGTTAATATCGGGGGGATGATTGAGGGGCATGATCCAGAAAAGAAAAAGGAGTTTCTGGTATTGGGTGCCCACTATGATCATCTGGGAAAAGATGAAAAAAGTGGATTTTATTATTCTGGAGCCGATGATAATGCTTCAGGCGTTTCAGCCCTTTTAGAGATCGGACGATCTCTGATGAAGAGAAAAACAGATTTGAAAAGAAGCGTACTTCTGGTTTTCTTTGGAGGAGAAGAGTGGGGATTGTGGGGATCCCGTTACTTTGTGAATCAACCCCTTGTTCCTCTTACACAGATAAAGACCATGTTCTCTTTGGATACCATAGGCGGTGTAACAGATGAGAAGGAGGTCTTTTTGGTCGGAGGTTCGACTCACTCCTCCCTCGTGCAGAGAAGTAAAAGATTCTTGGAGCCCTTAGGAATCAAGGAAGGGAAGAATATTGATCAATATTCCTTTGAGTTCGGAAGCGATCATTATCCCTTCCATCAAAAGGGGATTCCAGCGTTAGACTTTTTTGCATCGGATTACAAAAAGATGCATACCTCCCGTGATCGTCTGGAATCGATCGACTTCGAGAAGTTAGCAGAGGTGGCAAAACTAATCTATCTGACAGCTTATGAATTTCTAACAGAACCATAATAAGAAGAACCGTTAGGCGTGAGGTGTTAAGCGTAAAGTGTTTTACAAAAAAGGGATGGGAGAAAATAAAATAGGGTGATGAGGAATGAGGGGAAGAGAAGTTGAAAAAATTTCAAATATTTTTAGTTTTACAGATATGGCTATGCTTTTTGATCATTCCTTGCTTCAAGAGTGAAGGTCAGTCTCTTTCATTTCCTCAGGAGAAACACCTGGCCAATATGCGGCAACTCACCTTTGGGGGGAAGAACGCAGAAGCCTACTTTTCCTTTGATGGGAAGAAATTGATCTTTCAAGCTACCCGCGATGGGTTTCAATGCGACCAGATCTTCATCATGAATGACGACGGAAGTGATATTCACCTGGTTAGTACTGGAAAAGGACAAACAACCTGTGCGTACTTTTTCCCGGACGGCAAAAGACTCCTCTATTCTTCAACCCATCCCATCAATCCAGATTGCCCGCCCGTCCGTCCAAGAGAGAAAAGGTTTATCTGGCCTCTACTCCCCTATGAAATTTTCACGGCGAAGACGGACGGTTCAGATTTGAAACCATTGACCTTTACGGGTAGCTATAATGCAGAAGCCACTGTATCCAAGAATGGGAAAATCGTCTTTACCTCTCTCAGAGAAGGAAATCTGGATATTTATACAATGAACCCGGATGGAAGCGATGTAAAACGTTTGACCTATCAGAAGGGATACGATGGCGGGCCCTTTTTCTCTGCCGATGGGAAGATGATCGTCTACCGTGCCTATCATCCTAAGGATAAAAAAGAGTTAGAGGAGTATGAGGAAAATTTAGCCCAGAGACAGGTCGTGGGTGGAAGGCTCGAACTTTTTGTGATGGATTCAGATGGATCGAATCAGAAGCAGGTGACAGACAATGGGGCTTCAAACTTTTGCCCGTTCTTTCATCCCAATGGAAAGCAGATCATCTTCTCCTCAAACCTTCATCAGCCAGAGGGTCGAGAATTCAATCTCTATTTGATTCATGTGGATGGGACAGGCCTTGAACGGATCACCTTTCATCCGGGATTTGATTCTTTTCCCATGTTCAGTCCTGATGGGAAGAGACTGGTTTTTGTTTCGAATCGAAATGCAAAACATCCTGGTGAGTTCAATATCTTTCTTGCTGAGTGGGTTCCTTAGATTTCATTTGATTTTATCTTTTTTCTTTTCGATAATAGTTTCAATTTAAGATTTTTGGAGAGGAGTATGCGAATCGCTTATTTTGATTGTTTTTCCGGAGCAAGTGGGGATATGATCCTCGGCTCCCTGATCGATGCTGGGTTGAGTCCCCGGCGATTGAGAGAGGAGTTGAAAAAACTTCGAATCCCAACCATTTATCTAAAAGCTAAAAATGTCTTAAAAGCAGATCTCTCTGCAACCCAGGTCATCGTGGAAGATAGGGGTGAAAAAAGATCCCATCGAAACTTGAAGGAGATCCTGAGGATCATTGAGAGAAGTGGTATCGAAGCCGAAGTAAAGGAGAAGAGCAAGGAGATTTTCAAGCGGATTGCTTCGGTGGAGGCAAAGATTCATCAAACCCCAATGGAGGAGGTCCACTTTCATGAATTGGGTGGCTTGGATTCCATCGTCGATATTGTTGGATCCGTGTGGGGCATTCGACAGTTGGGGATTGAAAAGATCTATGTCTCAAAGGTGAATGTAGGAGCAGGATTTGTAAAATGCGAACATGGAATCCTTCCCGTTCCTGCCCCTGCCACACTATCCTTGATGGAAGGGAAACCCATCTATTCATCAGGGGTTGAAAGAGAACTTCTCACTCCTACTGGAGCTGCTATCCTTACCACCTTGGGCTCTGAATTTGGCCCAATGCCTCTGATGAAAGTGGATCGAATTGGATATGGGGCTGGCCGGGATAACCTAACCCATCCCAATCTCCTAAGACTGATCATCGGGACTTCGGAATTAACTTCTGAAAAAGAGAGGGTGGCTGTCATCGAAACGAATATTGATGACATGAACCCTCAGTTCTATGACTATGTGATGGAAAAACTTTTTGCCATGGAAGTTTTAGAAGTTTTTATCACTCCCATCCTGATGAAGAAGAATCGACCAGGCCATCTCCTCAATATAATTTGTTCTTCTGAAAAGCTACCTTTCGTTACAAAATTTCTCTTAAGAGAAACAACCACTCTTGGTCTGAGGTGGCATGAGGAAGAAAGGGCAAAGACCGATCGAGAAATCCTAACCAAAGAGACTAAATACGGTAAAATCCGTTTCAAATTGGCCAGATGGGAGGGGAGAATAGTCAACCTTTCCCCAGAATATGAGGATTGCAAAAGATTGGCATTAGAGAATGGAATTCCACTTAAGGAAGTCTTTGAAGAAGCAAAAAGAGTGGCCATTACCCTTCAGAAAAATAAACCAAAGGCCTCACCTCATAGACGAAATAAGAGCCATAACTAATTGATAGTATTTATCTTTTAAAGCGGTAAGAAGTTTAACCTTATCAATACACATACACCGTTGCATCCTTGATATTCCAACCCTTGAATCTTATATTTAAAATGAAGGGAGGTGTAATTCATGAATTTAAAAAGAGCCCTTTGTTTTATTAACCTTTTGTTGGCATTAACCATTTTAGTGCCGTGTCAAGGATGGAGCCAATTGTTCCCTTACGAAGGAGGAACGCAACCCAAACCAGGGACCCATGCCCCAATCATTACCTACGCTTTTGCTGTAGAAAAGGGATATTATGGATATATCTGGAAGATCTACATCGAGGCAGAGGATCCAGATGGAGATATGTTGAGAATTGCTTCAGTGGTGGACGAAGTTGGATACGGCCATTATCCGACCGATTGGATCTATCTTAAGCCAGAATATCGAAGGCATTTTAAAGGGTATATTCAATGGAATACCTTCAGTTCGAAGACAGGATATATCACAGAATGGACGCAAATTACCTTGAAGGTTTCTGTTTTCGACAAAGCCGGAAATGAGAGTAATGTGGTGGTTTTTCCATTTGAGTTCGTTTCAGGAGTGAAGGACCAATATCAATACAAACTACCCGCTCCCTTTGATCAAGGAGATCTTCCAAGGTTGGGTTATATTCATATCGATCTTTTTGATCCGAATGAGAGTTACAGTCATCATTTCCAGATGTATTGATTATGCCACTCAAAAAGGACAGGCGGTCGGGGCAAATGGGCCTAAACCGGAGCCAGGCCCTTTTTTGTATCTTCTTATTTTTTTTCTGTTGGAATTGGACTCTTAAAGGATTATTTCTTGTGCATAAGGGGAACACAGGATATGAGAATTAAAAAAATCTTCATTCTTTCGATTTGTTTCTTGTTGGCCATGACATTTTCCATTACCCATGGAGGGTGGGCGCAACCCAAACCGGGGACCCATGCACCGATCATTACCCATTCATTCGCTGTAGAAAAAGGTCAATATGGATATATCTGGAAAATCTATATTGAAGCAGAAGACCCAGATGGTGATATGTTCAAAATCGCCTCTGTTGTGGACCAAACCGGTTATGGTCATTATCCGACCGATTGGATCTATCTTAAGCCAGAATATCGAAGGCATTTTAAAGGGTATATTCAATGGAATACCTTCAGTTCAAAAGCGTCCTATCTAAATGAGTGGACGGAAATCACCTTGAAGGTTTCTGTTATTGATAAGACAGGAAACGAGAGTAACGAGGTGGTTTTCCCATTTACGTTTGAGTACGGGATCAAGTCTCCATATCAATACAAACTTCCAGATCCCTTTGATCAAGGAGATCCTCCAAGGTTGGGGTATATTCAAATTGACCTCTTTGAGCCAACACAGATGGGAGGCGGAGATGGCGGCGGAGGGGAGAATTAACCCTTGTCGGATTTAATGGAAATCATTGAGTTCTGCAAGGCTCACGCAGTGGGCCTTTTTTGTTTCCTCTTGCTTTTCTTCCTGCAGAATGGTAAAAAACTTTTAGTATCTCATAAAGAAGGAGGGAAATTATGAGTCCGAATATCTTTCAAAGGAAATCTGTTATTGCTTTGTTGTTGGTGATCCTTTTAGGGGTGGCATGGATGGGCTGTTCGACAACTGTTAAAGAGCGGCAACAAGGTCAACCTGCAGCAGGAGCAACGGGAGAGACAAAAGCAGAAGGGGAGGGTGTGGGTAAGTATTATCTTGACGATGTGAGTGTTCCAAGCGAGTTAAATTATAATCCTGGTAAATCTTTCATCTATGAAACCCCAAGATTCAAAGCAGGTATTTTACATTTTTCAAAATGGCGGCTCGATGTACCGTCTTTAATCGATTATTTTACTTATAATATGGAAAAAAATAATTGGAAGCTGGTAAACAGTTTTAGGGGAAATGAATCATTCCTCAACTTTTCAAAGCCTGATAAAACTTGTACCATCAGAATTCAAGAGAAATGGACGGGTACGACCACTGTAGAAATTCGAGTCGGTCCATTAGGAGAAAAGAAGATGTAAGAGTGGAGTATGTTATTTAATCAAATCAAAAGGACCATTGACCGCTACCATTTATTAGAAAAAGGTGATCGGTTGATTGTGGGGGTCTCTGCAGGAGTGGATTCAATGGTCCTCCTCCATTTATTAAATGCCTACCGCGAAGCGTTTGATCTTTCTCTCATCGTAGCTCATATCAATCATGGTCTCCGGCCTGAGGAGTCAGAAAAAGAAGCAGAACTGGTTCAGAAGGAGTCAGCACAGCTCGGCTTACCCTTTGAATATGGGCAATTCAATGTGAAGGAATTTCAAAAACTGGGGGGGCTCTCTCCACAGGATGCAGCCAGAAGGATTCGTTTCCATTTCTTCTATGATCTCCTCCAAAAGCATCATGCCCAGAAGATTGCACTCGGGCACAATGCAGATGATCAGGTGGAGACTGTCCTCTTAAGACTGATCAGGGGATCCGGGTTACAGGGTTTAAAAGGGATCCTTCCCATTCGGGAGGAAAAGGTGATCCGACCACTTCTTGAAGTGTGGAGAGGAGAGATTGAATCCTTCGCTATAGAAAAAAAGATTCCTTTTCTCTTAGACTCTTCAAATCTAAAGAAAGACTACCTTCGAAATAGAATACGCCTTTCTCTGATTCCATTGATTGAAGGGGAATATCAGCCCAATTTCAAGGAGATCCTCCTGAGGACCTCGAGCATTCTCAGGAAAGAAAATGATTATTTAGAGAGGGGAGTGGAGGAAGCATATCAAAAGATCATCCGGGAGGAGAGGGATACCCTTTCTTTCAAATTTTCAGAATACCAATCTCTTCATCAGGCTATTCAGTGGAGAGTCATCAAGAAGATATTAGGGAGGATTTATGATTGGAGAATGGTCATGGAGGAAGGAGAGGGGTCAGAGGTTCATAAAATTTTTCAGAAATTGCACCAGTCTTCTCCAAGCTTCCTTTTGGAATTAACCCACGGAGTCTGGGTTGAGAAACGGTATGACATTGTTTTATTGGGGAAGAGAGAGGTAGAACCATTTCCACCTTTTGAAGTTGAACTCATTTCCCCATGTCATACTTTTATCGAAGAGATCGGAAAAGAGGTGGTGATGGAAGAGACGAATCGAGATAAATTTAGAAATTTTAATGGACCTTCCAACACAGCTCTTATGGATTACAAAAGCCTTCAATTTCCATTGAAGATGAGGAATTTCAGACCAGGCGATCGATTTCATCCATTGGGAGTCAAAGGAACTCAAAAGTTGAAAGATTTCTTTATCGATCATAAGGTCCCAAAGTTTGAGAGACCCAAGGTCCCTCTGCTCATCTCAGGAGAGATGATCGCCTGGATAGTCGGATATAGAATCGATGAACGGGTCAAGGTCACCGAGAAGACCAAAAAGGTTTTGAAAGTAACTGTCGTTTAGAGAAACCTCCTTACTTTTCCCTCACTCATTTCTAATTTCAAGAATTCTATAAGAGAGCTTTGAGAAACTACTTTATGCTCTCTTGATTTCACAGATTTCAAAAGAAGATTAAACAAATGAGATTTCAGGGCTTTTTTAAGAAATCTCTATCACACCCCTTGACAACCAATGAAGGGTTAGGTTAAAAAAGTTTAATTCCCATAGAAAAAGTATGATTTTATAACCTATGAAAATATCAACAAAAATTAGATATGGAGCGAGGGCAATGTTAGAACTCGCCTCTCATTATGGAGAGGGGCCTATTGAATTAAAAGAGATAGCCAAGAAAGAAAATATATCTCTAAAATATCTTGAGCAAGTCATTAATCCGCTTCGTGGGGCCGGCTTAGTGAAATCGGTTCGTGGGTCCAAAGGTGGTTATTCATTGGCCAAACCTCCTTCTGAAATCTGTTTGTATGATGTGGTTGAAACTTTAGAGGGGCCACTCAATTTGCTTGAATGTTTGCGTGACGTAAAGGTTTGTCAGAAAGTCCCGTTCTGCGTAACACGAGATATTTGGAAAGAAGTTTCAGAAGCAATATCTAAAATCTTTTATTCAGTTACTTTAGAAGATATGGTCAATCGAAAGAGAGAAAAAGAAGGATTGAACCTTCCAATGTACCAGATTTAATAAATTGAAAGGGTTCAAGGGGTCTGGAGATCAAGGGTTCGAGTGAAATATTAAAAAATAAGGAGCCAAGTAAACGGGAACACTCTGCCTTCAAAAACTGAAGAAATTTAAAAGAATGATTAGGTAGATTATTTGGTTATCATGGCAAAACCCTTGGACTCACGAACCCTCGAAACCTGGAACCCTATTTGACAAAAATTTTGTTAGGAGCGAAGAGATGGCAAAAGTAGCCAACTTCATTTCTGAGTTGATAGGCCACACACCTTTATTGAGATTGAATCGGATCACCATGGGGTGTAAGGGAGAGGTCATCGCAAAACTTGAGTCTTTTAACCCTTGTGGAAGCGTTAAAGATCGTATCGGCTATTCAATGATTGAGGTGGCCGAGAAGGCGGGCCTGATAAAGAAAGATACGGTTATTTTAGAACCCACGAGTGGAAATACAGGGATCGCTTTGGCATTTATCTGTGCAGCAAAGGGTTATCCATTGGTTCTGACGATGCCAGATACGATGTCTGCTGAACGAATTCATCTTCTCAGAATGTTTGGAGCCGAGGTCATCCTGACGCCCGGCAATGAAGGGATGACAGGTGCGGTGAAGATTGCAGAGGAAATGGCTTCAAAGGACCCTCAATATTTTATCCCACAACAATTTAAGAATCCTGCTAATCCCGAAATCCACAGAAAGACAACTGCTTTGGAAATTTGGGAAGATACCGACGGGCAAGTTGATGTTTTAGTGGCAGGAGTGGGAACAGGGGGGACGATTACCGGAATTTCTGAAGTCATCAAGAAAAGAAAACCAGAATTCAAAGCCATTGCGGTAGAACCAGAGAATTCTCCAGTTCTTTCTGGAGGGAGACCAGGTCCACATAAGATACAGGGGATCGGTGCAGGTTTTGTTCCAGAAGTGCTTCGAATGGATTTGGTCGATGAGGTGATCAAAGTATCGAATGAGGAGGCCGGATTGTTGGCGAGAAGGCTGGCCAAAGAAGAGGGGGTGTTGGCAGGAATTTCTTCCGGTGCAGCGGCATGGGCAGCCATTGAGGTAGCGAAGAGGCAGGAGAACGAAGGGAAAATGATTGTCGTTATCCTCCCTGATACTGGGGAACGGTATATCAGCACCTGGCTGTTTAATGGAATGAAATAAAGGATAAAGTTAAGAATGAAGAATGAGGAGTTGAAAATTTAATGTTCCGGACACGGGTTACGAGCACGAATCACGTCATTTGTTAAGTGGGGGGTGATCTTATGTTATGGATCATGGATGGCCCCGAGAGGGGAACCAAATAGAATTTAGAGTTAAGAGTGAAGCATTAAGAGTTAAAGTCAGAAATCTGCAATTAAACTATTCAGGAGGGAAAACATGGCCAAGACCATTGAAGAAATAAATGAGAAGATTAAGAAAGGGAAAGCTGTCGTCTTAACGGCTGAGGAGATTATTGATTATGCTGCCGAAAAGGGAGTGAAAAGGGCAGCTCAGGAAGTGGATGTGGTGACCACCGGGACTTTTGGCCCGATGTGTTCTTCAGGGGCTTATTTCAATGTGGGTCACTCAAAGCCCCGGATCAAACTGGGAGGGGGAAAGACGTATCTCAACGAGATTCCAGTCTATACAGGTTTTGCAGCTGTAGATTTTTTCTTAGGAGCAACGGCGATGCCGGAAGATGATCCAAGGAATAAAATCTTCCCAGGAAAGTTTGCTTATGGGGGAGCCTATGTCATTGAGGAACTGGTTGCAGGAAAAGATGTCAGACTGACTGCCACCGCCTATGGGACGGATTGCTATCCCAGAAAGGCTTTGGAGACTTATATTTCCCTGAAGGATATGAACGAAGCGGTTCTTTTGAACATCCGGAACGCTTATCAGAACTACAATGTGGCTGTCAATCTCTCGGAGAAGGTTATCTATACCTATATGGGAGTCCTCCAACCCAAAATGGGCAACGCAAACTATTGCAATGCGGGACAGTTGAGCCCTCTGCTCAATGATCCCCTTTACAAAACCATAGGCATTGGAACCCGGATCTTCTTGGGCGGAGGGATAGGGTACGTCGTGGGTAATGGGACCCAGCATAACCCAGGAGTGAAGAGGACCGAAGGAGGGGTTCCTAAAACGCCGTCAGGAACGCTCTGCGTCACAGGAGATCTCAAAATGATGAGACCAAAATGGCTCAGAGGAACTTCATTTACTGGGTACGGGGTAACCCTCACAGTCGGCATCGGAATTCCCATTCCCATTTTAGATGAGGAGATCCTTCGTTATACTGCGGTTCGGGATGAGGAGATCTTGGCTCAAGTGGTGGACTATAGCGATTCCTATCCTCAATGTATTCCCGGAAGCATAGGAGAGGTGAATTATAAGCAACTGAAGAGTGGCAGGATTACGGTACAGGGAAAAGAGATTCCTACCTCTGGTCTTTCCAGTTATCTGAAAGCTAGAGAGATCGCTCAGATCTTGAAAGAGTGGGTCGAAGCGGGAAAGTTCTTTTTGACCCAACCCGTTGAACTTCTCCCTTCTGCCGATTCTGGGATCGTTTTTAAAGCCTTAAAAGAACGACCCATCAAAAAGAAAGAATAGGGGGTGCCCCATGCAGAAAAAAAGAATTGTTCTCAATTATCCTCAACATCTCGTCGATCAGCCGGTCATCTCGAAACTCGTCAAGGATTACGATTTGATCGTCAATATTATGAGAGCCCGGATCACACCTAAAGAAGAAGGAAGGCTTGTATTAGAGCTTACAGGAAAGAGGGCCGGGATGGAAGCAGGGTTTAAATATCTCAGTGAGATAGGTGTGGAGATCCAACCTTTAGCTCAGGATGTCAAATGGCATGAGGATCGCTGTACACACTGCACGGCCTGCATCAGTGTCTGTCCAACTAAGGCGTTGGATGTCGAAAGGACGAATATGGAAGTATCCTTTAAACGGGACAAGTGCATTGCCTGTGAACTGTGCATTCCAGTCTGCCCTTATCAGGCCATGGAAATCCTCTTTTAAGAGGGGAACTCATAAAAGGGAGTTAATGATTGAAGAAAAGGGTAGTTGTTGCCATGAGTGGGGGGGTTGATTCGAGCACGACTGCCTGGTTTCTCAAGGAGAAGGGCTATGAAGTAATCGGGGCTACAATGTGCATAGGAAATATGGATAAGACCCAGGGAGGTCCAGCCCGATGTTGCGGTCTAACCGATATCGAGGATGCCAGACGCGTTGCACTTCAGCTTGAGATTCCTTTTTATGTCTTCCATGTTCGAGAGGAATTTGAAAAAGAAGTCATCCAATATTTTTGTGAAGAATACGCTAAGGGGAAAACGCCCAATCCCTGTATCCTTTGTAATGAGAAAGTAAAGTTCGGTTCTTTTTTAAAGAAAGCGTTGGAACTGGAAGCCGATTTTATTGCCACAGGCCATTATGCAAGATTGGATTTCGATGAGAGGATCGGGCGTCATCTTTTAAAAAAAGGGGTGGATCGGAAGAAAGATCAATCCTACGTCCTCTTCTCTTTAGCTCAAGACCAATTTCGCTATACTCTATTTCCATTGGGAGAACTTCGAAAAGAGGAAGTGAGGAAGAAGGCGCTTCAATTGGGTCTTCGAGTCCATGACAAACCCGAGAGTCAGGAGGTCTGTTTTATTCAGGAGTCCTCCTATCATTCTTTTTTATCAGAAAGGTTAAAAGAGTCCATCGAACCTGGGCCTATCCTGGATAAAGATGGGGGAGTCTTGGGAAGACATAAAGGGATTCCTTTCTATACCATTGGGCAGCGAAAAGGTCTTCGCCTGGCAAAAGGAAAGCCTCTCTATGTGATTGGAATCGATCGGGAAAAGAATGTGATTGTTGTTGGAGAAGAAGAAGAGGTTTATGGCGACACATTCCTCGTCGATTCTGTCAATTGGATTGTTCCACAGAAGATGATTCCTTCCCATGACACTCAGGTGAAGATCAGGTATAACCATCCTGGTTCAGAGGCCAGCATTTCTCCAAAGGGAGAGGGTGAATTGGAAGTGAAGTTTAAATCTCCTCAGAAGGCCATCACCCCAGGGCAGGCGGCTGTTTTTTATGATGGAGAAACAGTCCTCGGAGGAGGGTGGATTAAAAAAGTAGTTAAGAGTTCGGAGTGATGAGTTCGGAGTTAAAAACTAAAACTCAAAAGTTAAAAGAAATATTTCAATCCATGGGGAAGGTAGTTGTGGCTTTTTCAGGAGGAGTGGATAGTACACTCCTCCTGAAAGTGGCTCAAGATACCCTGGGAGATAAAAATGTCCTTGCCGTCACTGCCCTCTCTCCCCTTTATCCAGAAAGAGAATTGGCAGGGGTAAAAAAGTTGATCGAGACATTAGGCTTAAGACACCGCTTGATCCAATCGAATGAGTTGGAGATTCCCGGATTTTCTAAAAATCCTCCCAATCGATGCTATTATTGTAAAAATAAGCTCTTCATAGAATTACTGGATATATCCGAAGAAGAAGCGATACCTTTTGTCATTGAAGGTTCTACCTTAGATGATGATAGAGATCATAGACCGGGAAGGATGGCCATCCAGGAGTTAGGGATCAGAAGTCCCTTGAAAGAGGCAGGTTTCACAAAAATGGAGATAAGGGAATTATCCAGAAGGTTGGGGCTTCCCACCTGGGATAAACCTTCTTTTGCCTGCCTCGCCTCACGATTTCCTTATGGAGAGGAAATCACGGAAGAGGGATTGAGAAGGGTCGATGAAGCAGAGGATTTTCTCTTTGGATTGGGATTTAAGCAGGTTCGCGTCCGTCATTACGGGAATCTGGCAAGAATCGAAATCCTTAAAGAAGAAATGGCACGTCTGATGAATGGTTCATTGAGAGAAAAAGTGGTGAGCCATTTGAAAGAGATTGGTTATCACTATGTTACATTAGATCTTCAAGGTTTTCGCTCTGGATCGATGAATGAGGTTTTAGGATGAAGGCCATCGCTCTCCTATCCGGAGGTCTCGATAGTACGCTCGCAGCCAAGGTGATTATGGAGCAGGGGGTCGAATTGGAGGCCCTCAATTTTATGACAGTTTTTTGCACCTGCACAAACCGGGGAGCAACCTGTTTGGCTTCTCAAAAGGCGGTAGAGACTCTGGGCATACCTTTAAAGGTATTCAATGTTTCTGAAGAGTACCTCAGTGTGGTGAAGCACCCCAAACATGGCTATGGAAGCAATATGAATCCATGCATCGATTGCCGGATCTTCATGCTGATGAAGGCAAAGGCTTATATGGAAGAGTCAGGAGCCGCTTTCATCGTTACGGGTGAAGTGCTGGGACAGAGGCCCATGTCTCAACGAAAAGATGCAATACATTTGATTGAAAAGGAGGCAGGGCTTGAAGGTTTTATCTTGCGGCCCCTTTCTGCCAAAGTGCTTCCAACCACGATCCCAGAGAAAGAAGGATGGGTGGATCGAGTGAAACTGCTAAAGTTTCATGGGCGATCGAGAAAGCCTCAGATCGAATTGGCAGAACATTATGGCATTCATGACTATCCATGTCCTGCAGGAGGTTGTCTTCTTACAGATCCTGGATTTGCAAAACGTATGAAAGACTTGATGGTCCATGTTCCCAATTTTTCCCTAAACGATGTTCACCTTCTTAAGATGGGAAGGCATTTTCGGCTTTCCCCTGGAGTCAAATTGGTGGTTGGAAGGAATGAGGAAGAGAATCAGAAAATCCAGACCTTCGCTCAGGGGGAGGACATTTTATTAAAGGTTTCTAATTTCCCCGGACCCCTTTCTCTACTAAGGGGGAAGCTTGATCAAGAAAATATTGAGAGAGCAGCTGCCATCACAGCTCATTATAGCAAGGCAAAGGATTTAGGGAATATAGAGGTAACCTATAAAGAAGTTGATGAAGATCACCATCGGTCTCTTTCTGTTTTACCTATTTCGAGAGGAGAAGTTGAGAGATTGATGATCAATGAATAAATCCCCCCCTTCCCCCTTTTGTAAAGGGGGATGAAAGGGGGATTAAAAAGTCAGATCGATAGGAGGATGAATATGGCACAGAAGAAACAGATCTTTACACCAGTGAGTGAAAAAGAGGTTACCCGGGCCATTGTCGATGCCTTTGCTCGGCAGTTCATTGAATATGTGGAGAGCGATTGCCTCATCATCGGAGGAGGACCCAGTGGATTGATGGTTGGAAGGGACATTGCCTTGAAAGGGGTGAAAACCCTGATTGTGGAACGGAATAACTACATCGGAGGAGGCTTCTGGATCGGAGGCTATCTGATGAATAAGGTGACCATCCGAGAACCAGGACAAAAGATATTAGAAGAATTGGGCATTCCCTATGAGAAGGCAGTGAAAGGTCTTTATGTGGCGGATGGTCCTCATGCCTGCTCAAAACTAATCGCAGCGGCTTGTGATGCAGGTGTGAAGTTTGCCAATATGACCATTTTTGATGATGTGGTAATGAGGGAAGGAAATCGGGTCTGTGGTGCTGTGGTGAACTGGACGCCTGTCAATGCTCTTCCTCGCGAGATTACTTGTGTGGACCCCGTTGCTTTAGAAGCTAAATTTGTAGTGGACTCCACTGGTCATGATGCCTGTGTGGTAAAGAAACTGGAAGAGAGAGGAATTATAAAAACCATTGGCTTCGGTGCAATGTGGGTAGAACAGTCCGAGGATTTGGTGGTGGAACATACCGGAGAGGCTCATCCTGGTCTGATTGTAACCGGGATGGCTGTGGCAACGACCTATGGTTTGCCGAGGATGGGACCTACCTTTGGAGCGATGTTGCTCTCGGGACGAAAAGGGGCTCAGGTCATTCTTCAGAAGATGAAGAAGAAGTGAACGAATTTATTCGTCCAATTCCTTCAGCCGTCGATCTATATGAAGAAGGGGATTTGAATGGCCTGAATATCAATGAATTGGGTCAATACCTCGAAGAAAAAATTCACATCCCTTTCCGTATCCGAGGGAATATCTACAAAAGATTTTCCAAGAAAAGAATAGAGGAAGTATCAAAAGAATTAGCCAGGATTAAACTCAAAGATCCTGGGACAAGATTTGTTTCGGGAGTTCCTTCTCTTCAAGGTGAAGTCGATTACGAAGAACGGAGGATCAGCGATCCCCGTTGGAAGATATTTGGCATTCTGTATGAGGGAGTTCTCTATCAGAAAATTATTTCAGACCTGGGCATCAAAGGGGGGCTGGATTTTAAACATTGCATCATCCTTTTCACCAATCAACTCTTTGGAACGTGGGATCGGGATGACAACAGATATCATGCCCGAGTCAGCCTTTATGGTTTTCCCAGCCTCATTTCCCTTCCTGGGCTTGTGGAAGCGCCTGCAAAGCCAAAAGAATTCTACATAAAAAAGCAGATGGGCACACCAGTAGAGTGGTTAATAGAAGAATATCAAGGAAGGTTTCTTGACCACGGGGACTCGAGGACGACAGAAGTCCTGAAAGGGTACGCAATGCAGGCTTTTTTATTTCATGTCACGGGAGACCCTTTCTGTGAAGATCGGGACTGTCGCCTCTTTAATAGCCATTGGCAGGAAGAGGTCCTCCGGTCACAGTTGAATGGTCAATATGAATTTTGTCCAAGACATGAGAAAATACTGAAAAGGCTAAAGGAACGACGATGAAAAAAGCGATTCGAAAGATTGGAGATAAAGCCCTTGGAGGAAAGAACGTCAGCATGAAGGATGTGCTTCCCCTTTTAGGGGCAAAGGGGCCTGACATCTTAGATCTTGCTGCAGTGGCCAATCGTGTGAGAGAGGAGTTCAACGGGAACAAGATCGATCTCTGTTTGCTCCTCAATGCCAAATCAGGAAGATGTCCTGAGGATTGTGCTTTCTGCGCCCAGTCGGCTCATCACAAAACTGAGGCCCCGGTTTATCCCCTGATGGATATGAATCGAATAGTGGAAGAGGCGAGGGAGGCTCAGAGGAAAGGGACAGGCCGTTTCTGTCTCATCACAAGCGGCCGGGAGCTAAACGATAAAGAGTTTGAGACTATTCTGGGGGCCCTCGATCGAATACGGAAAGAAACAACCCTTGACCTCGATTGCTCTTTGGGAACGTTGAGTGAGGAAAGGGCAGAGTCTTTAAAAAAGGTTGGAGTCACCCGATATAACCATAATGTGGAAACGGCGGAGAGCCATTTTCACAAAATATGTTCGACCCACTCCTTCAGGGATCGCGTTAAGACCATAGAAGTTTTGAAAGAACTGGGATTTTCTATCTGTTGTGGCGGAATCATTGGTCTGGGAGAATCACCTGAACAACGATTGGAACTTGCCTTTTCCCTTAGGCAACTCGGGATCGACTGCATTCCTTTCAATATTCTTAACCCAAGACCAGGAACGCCGTTGGAGCATTCCGAATCTATTCCTCCTATGGAGATCATCAAGACCATTTCTCTATTTCGTCTCGTTCTCCCGAAAGGGACGATCAAGATTGCAGGCGGGAGAGAGGCCAATCTGAGAGATTTGCAATCCCTTGCCCTCCTTGCAGGTGCAAATGGTCTGATTGTAGGGAATTATCTTACAACCCCTGGTCGGAATGCAGAGGATGATCTGACCATGGTCAGGGATGTTGGGTTCCAAATAAAGGCATAGGAATTAACTTCTTTGGCGGGTGTAGATGGTCTTGTAACGATCATGGGAAGCGGTAATGCAAGTCGTACATTCTTCAGAGGAGGTGTCCACAGGTTCGAGAAGGACTTTCAGGTCCTCTTCTCTACTCATTAGTCACTGGTAATTGGTAACTGGTAATTCGTAATTGATAATTGCTAATTCCCAATTGCTAATTGCCCATTGATCATTGATTCAAAACAGGTCTTCCATCTCCTGATTGGTTTTCGGCATCTTTCCATGCTCAGTGATGTAATGCTGAAGCATTTCGCTTTCCCTCTTCGAAAACATCTGGTCCTCAATATACATGAAAAACTTGGCCTCTTGATTGAGTTCCAATTGATCCGTAAGCTCTTGCTTCAAGTTCATCGCTCCCTTGATGTAGATAACCGTCTCCTGCTTATCCAGAAGTTGAAAAACCCCTTCCTTTTCAGGGACCGCAGCGACGTTCTCCTGATTAAATTCAACCCATAACCTCTTCCTCGGCGGCAGAATGGGTTTTATAAACGGGATCAATGGAATCGCTGCACATGACCCGAATGACTCGGATATTCGTAGGGTATTTGAAACGCGAGGTCCCGGCCAAGTCTGCGCCTCGATAAGAGCACCAGTTGCAGAGAAAAGCAACTATCTTCGGCTCAAACTCGGCTTTCTTCTCTTGCGATGACATTGAGCGTCGCCTCTTTAATCGGGTCAGACATTAATCAATAGAATCTCAACTAATTGTAAAATGTAAATTACAAATTTCAAAAATTTCAACTCATACAAAATTACCGCTCTACTTCAAAAGTAATTTTCACACTCCGGGAATAGAGCAGTATGTTTGTATCATCCTGCGGAAAGAAAAAAATTATTTATGACCGTATAAGCGTATCCATCCGTCTGAAAAAGAAAAGGCCTTTGGTTCACAGACGCTGGCACAGGGCAGTGGTCCTTCACCATAACCAGGCCGGCATGGGGCGCAACTATACCTTACTTTTTTGCGCTCCTCATGTTTTACAAAAGCCACCGGTTCTTCACGGAAGATATCAATCTCATCCGGCCCTACTTCAAGGATTTTAGCCGGGCAAACCTCTGGGCACTTCCCGCACCCATTGCATTTGTCCGTATCGATGGTGACATACCAGTCGCCAGAGCCATCCTTAAAACCATAATTGGCAATCATGTCATTTGTCTTTCTTTTCCCCCTCACCCCATCCCTCTCCCGCCAGGGGAGAGGGGAATAAAGGGATTAGGTTTTTCTTGCGCTCTTTGCCTTTCCCATCTTCAACAAAGCTTGTCCGAACAATGCTGCTCCAATGCCACCGGCGAGCTGAGTATCAAAGGGATATTTGCGATCGATATACTCTTTCTTGTACCAGACACGTTCAGCCGTTTTAATCCCTAATTCCTTCTCCAGCCTTTTCACCACGCCTTCATTTTTGGCGATGCCCCCGGTGATGACAAACTTTTCCTTTATGCCCAAACGATTGAGAAGTTCCATGATCCGGTGCGCCATGGCGGAGCAATAAGCGGCCATGACATCGTTTTCAGGCATTCCTGACTCCAGGAGGCCAACGACCTCGCTCTTGGCGAATACGACACAGGTGCTGCTGATCATGGGAGGCTCTTTCTGGATCTGAAAGGAACGTGGTCCAATCTCCCAGACAGGAACCCGGATCAGGTCAGCAAAGACTTCCATTCCGCGCCCCGTCCCAGCAGCACACTTATCATTCATCATAAAATTGAGAACCTTCCCTCTGTCATCGACATTGATGGCCTTACAGTCCTGGCCACCCATATCCATGACTGTCCTGACTTCTGGTCCGTACATGAAGTTGGCCCCTCGAGCATGACAGGAGATCTCGGTGATAGACTGTTGAGCCATGGGTGCGTTCACTCGTCCATACCCCGTGCCGATACAGTAATCGATATTCTCGATTTTCATATCGGACTTTTCTAAGGCAAAGCCCATACCTTTTCTAGCACTGTTTGGACTGTCTGAACCGGTCCGCGTGTTACCATAAGCGTAAAATTCACCATCTACCATAATGACGGCTTGCGTGCTAACGGATCCAACATCCACTCCAGCCGTGATTACCTTCCCTTTTTTCCAATCTATATCCGGGTTGACCCAATTGGTTTCAGGCCATCTCCAAAATTCTTGGGTTTTTACTTCCTCAGCCATTTTCTCCTCCTTCCTTATTGAGGGTATTGAATGATGTTGTGCTATTAACCTTTCCCTTCTGAAACGGTTTCCCTTTCCACTACTTTTGCCTTGACTTCCTCCGTATAAGCTCCAGCGGCGGCCGCTTCAGCAGCTCCCAGAGCACCCATATAGTCTGGGTCTTCTGGCACAGCGACATCCATTTCGATATTCTTTTTAAGAGAGTCGACAAACCCTGCGTTTTTCGCCATCCCTCCGACCATCACAACATCCTTTTCCAATCCGACGATACGAGCGACCGAAGCAATCCTTCCTGCAATGGCATTCATGACAGCACGGGCGATGTCCGGTTTTGGGGTTTTTTGATGAATGAGGGAGACCACTTCGGATTCCCCAAAGACTGCACACTGTGTATTCGTCGAAAGGGTCTGGGTGGATTGAAGAGTGATCTTCGACATCTCATCCACAGAGACTTCAAGAGCCCTGGACATGGCCTCAATAAAGGTGCCTGTTCCGGCCGCACACTTCTCGTTAATAGCGAAGTCTAAAACCTTCCCATCAGCGCTGATTTTGATCGACCGGCCTTCTTCTGCCCCTACATCAATAATGGTTCTTGCCGTTGGGATCAGTTTAATAACGCCTCGAGCATCGGCAGCCACATCGGGAATGGCACCATTTGCAAAGGCCACTCTTTTAGCTGCACTCCCTGTGGCGAGCACTCGCTCCACATCTTTCCGGGTAATGCCAACCTTTTTGAGGACTTCATCGTAAAGCTGCTCCACTGCCTCTGCCTTTTTTATCCCCGTAGGGCCTGTTATTTTACCGAGTATCTGGCCATCTTTTTTGATGACAATATGAACATTCTTACCACCTACGTCTATTCCTGCGACTATCATCATTGACCTCCTTTCATAACCTTTAAGCTACTTTTTTAAGGCCTAAGGTTTCCGTCACGAAGAGATCGATCATTCGAGCGGTTCGAACTTCGTCAAATTCCCTCTCATCCGCCATATTTCCTTCAAAGGTCATCACCGGTAAACCCATTTTTGCCAAAGCATTCTCGATTTCATCCCAATCAGTTGGAATGTGCCTGATTTCAATAGTGGCTTCTCCATCACAGGTTGTCATCTGCCCATTTCTGTCGGCCAATATGAAATAAATTATTAAACCGTCTCCCTCTTTATAGGCTGCAAGATTTTTAAGATAATCGGGGGGGTTGGTATTACGTCGCTCCGAACATGCGGGCATGAAGCAGAGGAGGAATATAAGGGTTAATAATCTAAAGACCAGAATATCCGATGGTCTTCTATAACAAGGCTTTTCCATTTTATATCCCTCCTCATATTATGTACCCATGAGGCTATCCTATCCCATATCAAACGACTCTTTCATCCTTCTCCAGACAAGTCTGAGCGTAAAGGGAAGTGCCGCTCTTTTGCTATTGAAACAAAAAACCGCATTCATTTAAGAATGGGGTTTGGTTCATCTCTCATCATATGCCCATCCCTTGTTTGGAATCGGCAGGATTAATGGTAGCTAAATTGAGAATAACTTTCAATGATCAATAACGTCACGGAGGGGGTCAGGAATCCGAAGGAGAGGTCAACGGATTGACTTGTAGGATAGAATCTGGTAGTATTTATTCATACCAAGATGCGAGGAGGTAATGAGATGGGAACTGCAGTCAAAAAAACAATTTCTCTTCCCCCAAAACTCGCAAAAGAGGTTGAAGACATATCCCGTGAGGAAGGAAAACCTCTAAGCGCGGTGATTCAGGATGCCCTTCGACTTGCGAGAAAGGAAAGAATCAAAAAGGAATTCTATCAGATTCAGGATTATTGGAGTCGCAAGGCAAAAGAGAAAGGGATTCTTACCGAGAAAGATCTGAAAAGGTATTTAAAAGCGTGAGAGTGGTTTTTGACACAAATATCTTTATCTCGGCGTTTGTCATTCCAGGAAGTCTGGCTGAGAAGGCAATACTCAAGATCATCGAGGAAGAGGATTCTTTGTTGATATCAACGGATATCATCGATGAGGTTCTATCGGTTCTCTCCTCAAAGTTTGGCCGTGACAGAGAAGGACTTAGCCATGTGGCTGTCACTCTTTGGGAGCTTGCTGAATTGGTGAAGCCAGCCAGGCGGGTCAAACTTTTTAAGGATGAACCGGACAACAGGATACTGGAATGTGCAATATATGGCAAAGCCAATCTCTTAGTAACCGGCGATAAAAAGATCCTTCAACTACGAGAATACAAAGGCGTAAAAATAATAAGCCTAAAAGAATATCTTGAACTTTGAAAAATAGGTTGTCACCTGTTGAGTCAAGAAACCGAAAGCCCCTAAGACTGAAAGCTGATTTTAAGGAGGAATGGAAGCTTCGTTTCGGCCCTGATAATCGATTTCATGGGACAAAAATGGAATCAGAATATAAGAACCGCCTCCAAGATATTCCCATAGCGAGAAAAAATGGGGGAGATGAATATGATTGAAAATTCACGTAAGAAAGCCTCAAAAACTGTTGTTCTCTGCTCTCGCTTGATATTGGCAGTTTCATTTCTTACAGCTGCCTTTGGAAAACTGGTTGATATTGAGCGTTTCTCGGTGCAAGCCGTTTATTTCTTTGTTATCCTGCCCATGTTTTTAGCTCGTCCTTTTGGACTGGCCTTGCCTTTCATTGAACTGCTGTGTGGATTAGGTTTACTTTTCGGAGTGTTAACCCGATTATCGGCTTTGGGGATTGGCCTGCTGAGCTTATCTTTTTTCATTGCCAAGACCATCGTGTTTTTACATGGGCGTAGCGTTGATTGCGGTTGTTTTGGAGCGTTCGGAGACACATTGGCCTCTGTAACCATCTTCCTTGATCTTCCAATGATGTTCCTTGCGATGGTCGTGATGTGGGCGCCTTCTGATGTCCGTCACTGGAAAACTGTGGGGAATGTGTTGCCAAAGACATGGAGAGAAAGATTTGAGCGGCGCTTCTTCACCCTGCCTTAAAAGGCGGGCTTGGCGCCGTCGAATGGGTCAAGAAATCGCTTTGGATCATCACAGTTATTGCTGCACTCCTTATTCCAATAATCTGCTTCATCGTCGCTATAGGAAACTTTTGTGAAATATAGGCAAAGTCAAGAATAAAGATTCGACCCCCAAGCACCTTTTACCGTGAGAATCTCCCTGGCTTTTAGTCTTGTTTGTGAAGGGAAGGAGAAAAATAATGAATTTGGAACGGCCAACCTTCAAGGATATTTTAGAGGCGAGGAACATCATTTGCCGGTACCTTCCGCAAACGCCTCTTTATACATATCCTCAGCTCGACCAACTCCTCGACGCTAAAGTCTACGTCAAGCACGAAAACCACATGCCCACCGGAGCGTTTAAGGTTCGTGGCGGAATCAACCTCATCTCGCATCTCACCTTTGAGGAGAAGAAGAAGGGAGTGGTAACCGCCTCGACCGGGAACCACGCCCAATCCATCGCCTACGCTTGTGCTCTTTATGGCGTGCCGGCGACGATCATCATGCCAGAGGGAGCAAATCCCGTCAAAGTTAAAGCTGTGAGAGGCTTCGGCGCGGATATCGTTTTTCATGGAAAGATTTTCGACGAGTCCCGCGCTTATGCCGAACAATTGGCCTCCGAACGCGGCGCCCGTTTCGTGCATCCGGCCAATGAGCCCTATCTCATCGCCGGCGTTGCCACTTATGCTCTGGAGATTTTCGAGGAGGTGCCCGATCTGGACGTGATCATCGTTCCTTTGGGAGGAGGAAGCGGCGCTTCAGGGTGCTGCCTGGTCAAGAAAGCTGTCTGTCCCTCCGTCCAAGTGATCGCCGTCCAGGCCGAAAAGGCGCCGGCCGCCTATCTTTCTTGGAAAATGAGAAGAATCGTGACGGACCGGGTGGAGACGGCGGCGGAAGGTCTGGCAACACAAGTGGGATACGAGCTTACGCAGGAGATCCTCTGGGATGATCTTTCAGACTTTATCCTCGTTTCCGAGGAGGAGATGGCGCACGCAATCCTGACCTACCTCGAACTCGTCCGGAATCTCGCCGAAGAGGCTGGCGCCGCACCCCTGGCGGCCGCCCTGAAAATCAAAGAACGGCTCAAGGGCAAAAAAGTTGTTTTGATCTTATCAGGGGGGAACATCTCTCTGGAAAGGCTAAAAGCTGTTCTTTCCTTCAAGACGAACTGAACCGGTCTTGGGTTCCCTCTTTTTAATTGAAAATAGCAAGAACCTTTCCGCTCACCTTCGTCCTCTTCTACGGAGGGAAGGAACCGATGCTACAAAAACACCTTCACCCTCTGCTTTTTTATCTGCAATCCATTATGCTTACTTTCTCATGGTAATCATTAATTCTATAGACATACAAAGAATGAACATTAGTAGGTGGAACAAACAGCCCATTTGTTTGACTGTTTCTGAAAGTTTCGGTTGACCAATTTTCATAAAATAGATATATTCCAATCAGTAATCCACAAGGTGGAGACGAAGATATTTCTTCGTCTGACGAAGTCGAGGCCGGTTGCCCATCCATCTGAGACAACAAATGGCGAGATTATGAATAGGTAGTAGAATTTTCGTGAAGGATAAAGATTCGACCTCAGATCCTCCTTTAAATACAAGTACCGCCTTTATCTAAAACTAATTCACTTACCATCCTTATCAATCTTAGGCACGCCCTGCATGACCGTCTCTATTTTCCCTACTCCAGAGGTAAATATGTGTAACTATTTACAACCTGAACCTAATACTATCATTCATGCATTTCATTAATCATGTGACTCCTGAGATTAAATAAACGTATTTTATTAAAACGACCCTTATTAAGTACATAGGCTAACTAGTTGCAATTACATTATAAATAAATAATGTCATGCCTTTCAAATCATTTAGTTAGTCCCACTATGGAGCTGATTGTTTTTAGATAAGAAACATATGATCTCATTAATATCGTGTTGTATTTTTGTCTTTCATTATTTTGTTTTTTTGATATAATAATTTTGATTTTGAAAAGGAGGTAAGAGATGAGCGAAAAGGACATAATAGAAATAAATAAGAAGCTGGATATTTTAGTAAAACTACTGCTTGAAAAACGACAAAAGGAAAATAATGTTTCAGAGGAAGACCAAACACTCTTCCTAGCTTCACTCAACTTGACTCCAGCCCAAATGGCACCTTTACTCGCAAAGAGCGCGAATGCCGTTCGGATTCTGCTTACCAGACTTAGGAAAAAGGGTAGGCTTAAATAGAGCTTAGAAAAAAATGATTTGAGTTGTGAACCTTTATAAAGAGTTTGAAAGGGGGAGGATTATGACAGGCGAAGTCGAAAAAGCGATAATTATGCGGCTAAATGTGATGATAAGTCTACTGACGAAGTTATGCATAGATAAGAAATTAAAGTCTTCGGTCAAAGAGCAAATAAGTATATTGCATGAAATTGGACTTTCGTCGGGAGACATAGGCAGAATCCTCGGAAAAGAATCTGGTTATATAACTTCTAACCTTTCAAGAATAAAGAGAGGGAAATAGATATATGGAAGAGAACGCGTCGTTGGAAGAAATAATTAACAGATTAGACAAGGTAATACGCTTACTGGCAATAAGTATTACGTTAGATAAAAAGCAAAATGAACAAATAGAATTTTTGAGTAATTCAGGGTTCAAGCCCAAAGAAATCGCAGATATATTAGGAACAACCGGGAATACTGTGCGGGTTTCCTTGAGCCACATAAGAAACAAGTCAAGAAGATAATGAATTGTCACTTAATCAGTCGTACCGAAGAAGTTGTTGATGGCCGTCCTACAGGTATAAATAGAAAAGCAAGGAAATGGTCGAAGCGGAATGATAGATCAAGAACTATTTGCTGCCATAAAGACTAAACAAAATCTTTCTCCACAGGCAATTTATTCAGGAATTCATAAAGTCAGGAAGAGATTCGGAAATTCAATTTCAAAAGAGGAGGCATCTTACATTTACGCTTCCGAATTGGGCATTGATATTTACAACTACCTGAAGGATAATGCCGAATTTCGGAGTCATGTGCGTGGACTCATCTCATCAGTTCAGAAGACCGCGAGTGAGAATAAGATAGTAAAAAAAGTAAAGGGCAAGTCAAGAATAATTAGGATACTGAAGATTAAGGAAACTCAAATTGATGATCAACTTTTATCACAAAGGGTTATTATGGACGCCAAGAGAATGGCAGAGATTTATCCCCTGATTTATATTTTTGAGAATTCTGTTCGGAATTTTATTCGCAAGGCAATGAATAAGGCATTCCCTGACGGATGGTGGAATGAAAAAAGAATTACGGTTGACCCATTTCGTAAGGCAAACTCACGCAAGGATGAAGAAGGCAAGAACCTTTGGCATGGTACTAGATCTAGTAATATGCTTGATTATGTTGACCTAGATGAGGTTGAAAAAGTTATTTCAAGGAATGCAGAAACTTTGACACCCTATTTTAAGGGATTACCCAAAGATATTGAATGGCTAAAAATAAAGATTAAGGAATTATATCCATCAAGGAATGTAATTGCTCATTGTAATCCTCTCTCAAATGATGATATTGAGCGAGTGAAGGTCATTTGCCGGGATTGGCAGAAGCAATTACCCATGCTAATAGCGAAACTTGAGGAGGAATAATATGGCACTTTCAAATGAAGAAAAAATTTTGGAGAAACTCGATCAGATACTAAAAGTGCTTGCTATTCAGCTAGGAGACGATAAGAGTGCAGGGGAACGTGTACATCTCCTAAGAACTGCTGGATTGGACTATAAAACAATTGCAGAGATTCTGGAAACAAGGGCCCAAACCGTGAGAGTGCTGGCATCTCAATACAAAACAAAAAGGGGAAAATAGTGATGGAAAACAGATCTGAAAGAATTGAAAAACTCTTATCGCTAATCTTGATAGAACTGATGAAGGGCACTAGCCAATCTGAGAAGATCCGGCGTCTCAGTATAGCGGGATTCACAAATGCTGAGATAGCTGATTTTCTTGAGACTAAGGCGGCTGTCGTTGCTGTTAGGCGCTCTGAATCACGCAGAAGGAAGGGATAGTCCAAATAGTTTTAAGAAATGAAACAAGAAAATGGTGGATTACAGAAATTCCAGCTGGAGTGTCGGATTACTAACATCATACGGAAGGGAAATTGCCAAAGATTACTATTGGAAAATCTATGTATCTGAGAATATTATACGTGTCATAATTCACTCTATACTACTCATACAAATTGGCCAGAATTGGTGGACATTGGCTGTTCACCGAAAAATTCAGAATGATGCAAGGAGGATAAGAAACCGATACTTAAACCAAATGCCTCCACGAAGCCCTGGAAGTCACGACATTTATTGCACCTATTTACCTAATCTGGAAAAGATAATATTCGATAACAAAGGTTTCTTGGCACCCCTATTGCCTGAGATAGATAAGCTTATAATCGGCCTTAATAGGATAAGGTTACCCCGTAATTTATTGGGCCATATGAATATTCTGAACTCAATTGATAGAAGGTCAATCACCAACTTTCATAAACTCTGCGTGAAAATAGTAAAAGCACTTGGAAGAAACCCGAGTTTACACCTTCAGTACCCATAGCTAGAGAATGAAGTTTAAAGAAAAGATGAGGGGACGTAGGTTCTAAGACAACCTAACATCCGGTTGGTCATTTTTAAAGAAGCGGCAAATGGGGATATACCTTAAATGTTTTAGAAGCCACGTTCCCTTATTCCGCTCAATCACTAACGGAGGAAAATTCGGAATGTCAATCCGAAATGTGAAGCTCCCCGCCCACCCCGTCAGGACGGGACAGGCATGGCGGGGCTTCCCGGGAAGGAAATGTCGTTCATATTGTGCCCCTTAACCCCGCCTATCCCGCTTTGGCGGGACGGGGCACGTTCCGGCCAACATAATTATTATGAGCCTTACGGGACCAGTACCAGACCACTAAGCGGTGTCTTTTAGGAGGATTGAAAAGACCTTTTTCACACCATCAGGATGGTTGAGGTTTACAAACCGCTTGACATTCTCTCGCTGAATCGTATGATTAATCATCGAGTTTTCGAATAGGTTAAAGAGTAAACCCCGTTAGAAAGTCTTCTATTTTCTAACGGGAAGGCTCACACGGGGCATTAAACCCTGTGTTCGCTGAAAAAGGAAAAGCCATCATCACCGCTGCCAGCAGCGGGGCTTTCTAACGGGGTAAAGGTCCATGAAAATTCTTATCATACGGAATCGCGTTTCCCAAGAACAGATCCGGGAAATGCTTGAGGGACTTGAGACGTATATCAAACTGGCAGTTGATGTAGAGCGGAACATCCTCGCCGGAGGGGGTGAATATCACGCCGATTGTGAGGAAGTCCTGTTAGAAGATGGGAGCCGTCAGGAGGACATCTGGGGTGCAGACTGGTATCCCGAGCATCGGAAAGTGGAATTCGGGGCGCTGATCAATATTCGTCCACATCAGGGAAACCGATCGATGGAAATTGAAGACCCGAAGCTGCGAGATAGAATCGAGACGATTACAAGAGCTTTATTACAGGTTAATTCATGAGAGATCTGAAAAGAATGCATGAACGATTTATCCGGGATGGAAGCTCCGTGCGTTTGGGCAATCTGGCATCTGACTTGCTGCGCCTTAACAAATGGATTCTAATGAGGCATAAGGATGAGGCGATCGTTGATCTGATGCGAGAGATTGCATGGCTTATGGAATGGAGTGGAGATTTAGCATTAGCGGAGTTAGCCGATATGCAGCGCGAGATCTGCCGGTGGCGTCGCGCCTGGCCCATCGAACAAGCACGTCATATCCTGGCACTTCGTGCGTCCCAGATGTCGAACCGGATTTTGGCATGGTCAGGGCTTCTTGAACAGACGACACCCGGGCTGAAAACACTAGATTCCCCCGTATCAAGTACGGGGCAGGCTTATCAAGTCCGGAATGACAAATAAAGGAAAGAGAATTCTGAATCACTACATTAACAAATCCGCGGCTTATTTTGATTTTAGCTCCTTGAGTTTCGTGGTCAGAGCAGGCAAGACTTCTTTATAATCCCCGACGATACCGAAGTGGGCTACGTTGAAGATATTCGCCTCTTTATCCTTATTGATAGCCACAATGTATTTTGATCCCAAACAGCCAGTGATATGCGACATGGCGCCAGAGAGAGCTACGGCTATGTATAGTTTAGGGCTGACCACCTTTCCGCTTTGGCCAACCTGGAGCGTCACCGGCGTCCAACCCTCGTCACAGGCAGGCCTCGTAGCACCAACAGCGCCGCCCAGAACGCGAGCGAGCTCCCGGACCATCTCGAAGTTTTGAGCACTGCCTATGCCACGGCCACCGCTAACCACTACCTCAGCGTCTTCCAGCTTCACCCCTTCCACTTCCTCTTTTATCCGATCGACAACCTTGACTTTAAGCGCCGAAGGGTCGATCTTGCCTTCTACAGGAATAACCTTACCTTGCCGAGAGTCATTGCGCTCTGCTGGCGGCATTGTTTTCGGTCTTACAGTACCCATCTGAGGCCGGGCAGACTTTGATACCATTGTGGCGTGGGCGTTACCACCAAAGACAGGCCTTGTCGAGACCAGGAGCTTGGTTGCCGGGTCAACGGATAACGCCAGGCAATCCATAGCGAGCCCGCCCCCTAAGCGACCATTGAGTCGCGGAGCTAAATCACAACCGATATCCGTATGGCCAAGAAGCATAACAGAAGGAAGCACTTTCCGGCAAAGGTTAGCCGTTACCTGAGTGTAGGCGTCGGAGTTATACTGGTCCAGGAGACTGTCTTCAGCAACATAGACATTGTCAGCTCCATAGGCGATTGCCTCCTGACCCAAGGCGCCTGTTTTGCTGCCCATCAATAGGGTACTTAAGTCCTCACCCAGTTCATTGGCGAGCTTTCTTCCGACTCCAAGGAGTTCTATCGTGACTGGCGCTAATTTCCCTTCAGCGATCTCACCACAAACCAGAATACCTTTATGACTATCCATGGAATATCCTCCATTTCTTCTATATCTATAGAAGCTTAGCAAGCTTTAAGGCCAGATTGACTCCAGCTTCACCAGGAGTATTCCCAGCAATGATCTCACACTCGGTCTTTCGGGTCGGCACGGAGAGACTGGTGACCTCGGTATGGGCGTTAGCCTTGTCCAACTGCGAGGACTCAGCCCCAATATCCTGCGCCTTCCAGACCGGAATCTGCTTTTTGCGAGCAAGCATGAGGCCCATTCCACCGGGAAGACGAGGGAGACCAATCTCACTGCTGACGGTCACCACGCTTGGCATAGGAGCTTCCAGTACTTCAAAGCCATCCTTCACCATCCTCTTTACCCTAAGCTTCTTGTCCACTGCCTCGATAGCACAGGCGAGGGTAACCACAGGGAGGCCAAGTATTTCGGCCAGAATCGAGCCAACCTGACCAGCGCCCCAGTCCGCGGCCTGTCGGCCGCACAGAACCAGGTCATACCCGCCAATTTTCTGGATCGCTTTCGCCAAGACATACGCCGTACCAAAGCTATCCAGGTTTTCGAAGGCTGGATCCTGGAGAACAAATCCATCGTCGGCCCCCATCGATATGGCGTGCTTTATCACGTCAGCAGCTTTCGCCGACCCCATGCTGATCACTGTTATTTTGCCTTTGTGCTTATCTTTGAGCCGACATGCCGCCTCAACGGCCCGTTCATCATACACACTAATCACAGGCGGCACTCCGGCGGGAGGAATAACCTGTTTCGCCGCTGGGTCAATCTTGAATTTGGCCGGTGGTATCTCTGGGTCAAGTACCTGTTTAACACAGACGATCGTATGCATAACACTACTCCTCTCCTAATTAATGCCCCATGCCCGGAGTGCGCCTGCGACCCATGAAAATACTCCGGGTATTCGGGTTATGGTTACGGTTAAGAAGCCCGTTTCGTTTAGGGGTAGAGGGTTACGTGAACTTCTTAAACCGAAGGACCTAACCGAATGACGATACGGGCATCGTTGCCGTGACCGTTAAACGAGAACTTTATTTTCTAACTAAGTTAGGACTGCTTCATTGATGCTTCAACGAGCTCAACAAGGTCTCTTGCCTTCAACGAGTCCTTAATTTCTTTATGTTCGATACCATCCTCAAACATCTGTAGACAATAAGGGCAGGCGGTCACGACCGTCTCGGCCTTGGTCTTGAGAACGTCTTCAAGACGCATTTGATTAATCTTTGTTGTGCCAGGCTGTTCTTCTATCCACATGAGCCCGCCGCCGCCGCCGCAGCAAAAGCCCGTGTCTCGCGAGCGTTCCATTTCCTCAAGCTTTGCCTTGGGGATAGCCTGCAGTATCCGGCGTGGCTCCATATACACGCTGTTATAACGGCCTAAATAGCAGGGGTCATGATAAGTGAGAGTGGAGTTCAGCTCGTTGGTAAGTTTCAATTTGCCCTGCCTGATCAAATCAGCAATGAGCTGGGTATAGTGAACCACCTTGAAATCGCCGCCGTACCGAGGGTACTCATGCTTAATGGTATTATAGCAGTGGGGACAGGTGGTGATAATCTCCTTAATGTTGTGGCTTTTGAAAATTTCAATATTTTGCTCCGCCATCATCTGGAACTGGAACTCATACCCTGCTCTTCGTGCAGGGTCACCACAGCAGGTCTCTGCTTCCCCTAATACCCCGAAATCGACTCCGGCCGCTTTCAGCACCCTCGTCATGGATAGAGTCGCTTTGACATTGCGCTCAACAAGAGCCCCGGTGCAACCCACCCAGAATAGGGTATTCGCATTATCACCTTCAGCCAAGATTTTGAGTTCCAGACCACTTGTCCAGTCGCCCCTCAACCTCATCGACTGGACTCCAGCCCATGGGTGTCCTCTTGACTGCATATTTCTGAGCATCAGTTGGGCACTTTCCGGCATCTTGCTTTGCGTCAGCACCAGATTTCGCCTGAGGTCGATGATCTTGCGTATGTGTTCTATATTGACCGGGCATACCTCTTGGCAGGCGCCACAGGTGGTGCAGGCCCAGATCTCCTCCTCGGTGACCACATCACCGATCATATTCTTTGTCGGGGTCTTGGCCGGGGTTTCGGAAGATGCCTCAGCCCTATTGGCAAGCAATTCAGGGCCCGCCTCCAGCAAATGCTCTTTCAAGTTATGAATGACCTCTCTCGGCGAGAGGGTCTTGCCACTCAACTGGGCGGGACAATTAACATGGCACCGACCGCACACGGCACAGGCATAAAAGTCAAGTAAGTCCTTCCAGGTAAAGTCCTGAATCTTCGATACACCAAAGGTCTCCGTCTCTTCAAGAGGGATGGGTTCAAGCACCACTTTTGGCCCCAGTGATTTGAAGAAGGCATTGGCGAGCGAGGCAAGAATGTGCAGGTGTTTGGAGCGGGGAATATAGACCATGAAGCTGAGGATTACCAGGTAATGCAGCCACCACACTCCCCGGGAAACTTCCTCCAGTGTGCCTTGTGCAAGGCCGGTCCCGCTAAGGAAACCTGCTAGAGTTGCCCCAAGAGGGGGTAAGGAGGTGTGAACCCCACGGCTAGCATGGTCAAAGCCTACGCCGAAAACATGGAGCACCATGAGGGAAAAAACCATCATCAAAATGATGCCAGCTTCAGCACTTGGCTCCAGTCTCTGCACTCTTATGACATAACGTCTGAAAGCTGCTACGATTAAAGTCAGGGTGACCAGCACTGCGGCAATATCCAGGATGGAAAAATAGACAGTCTCAAAGGGGGTATGCTCAATCACCGGGGAAAGTCCAAAGCCTCCGGCCAGACCGATAAAGATGATATAACTGATGAAGAACAGGCTGAAGCACCAGAATAGCAGAGCATGTCCGATTCCAGCCAGGTCCTTTCGAGTGACGGTTTTCAGGGTGCACCACTGAGGGACAACCTCGACCAGCATCGTCTTGATTCTCTCCCCGATTCTGTCGAAGCGGTTCTCTGGCTTCCCCAGACGCATGAGACGAAAAAGGAAATAAAACCTCTGAGCAAATAAGCCGAAGGCGATGGCGAACAAGATCCAGAAAATGACATAGCCCGGTATGCCCCAATAGGTTGCGCTAACCGGCGACACGATTACCTCCTACCCGTAATTAGAAAATAGCATAGCGCCTGCCATGCCGGCAGGCAGGCATGGAGCATAGCGCATAGCGTAAATACCTAAACTGGTTTTTTCAAATATACCTGGGGCGGTTTAAAGTTCCTTCATAATATTTCTCTATGCCTTCTTTTTTTATTATCTCGTTGATCCGCACCCAAGCCTTATACAGGTTTTCGTCAAAGTTGGTTCTGTTACACGGGAATTCGTCACACTGGAAGCAGAAATCAACCTGTTTTTTCTGGTGACAGGGGCGCACCCCACAGTTTTTAAAAATCTTACACTGCTCGTTACGGCATCCCTTGCAGTTTTCCGAAGCAAAGTAATCCAGCATTTCCTTGAAATCAGGATATTTTTTAAAAACCGGTTCACCCAGCAGGGTTTCATATCGTTTAGCATAGGGCTCGAAATTCCCGAGTTTTTCTTTGAGTTTCAGACTGTACCGGCGAATATCTCCATCCACATGGGCAAAGCATTTTTCACAGCTTAGTCCGCAGGGGCCCAACGAAGCCTTAATTTGTTCATAATTCATACATTATCCCCTTCCGTTAAAAAATAAAAAATTAGTCCAGATCCAAATTCACTTTACACTGATTACATTTAACAGCGCCCCGGAAAACTTTATTGCCGCATTCAGGACAAATATAGCGGGCTTCTTCATCTTGAATCCATTTTTCAGTACCCACTTCTCGCCAATACGGAATAGCCCGTAAAATAACCTTTTTGCCTACAGCCATGGGAAAATTTTCAATATACTGACAAGGAAATTCATCGCATTGATGACATCCGGTGTAACCTTTCTCTCTTGTGCATTTCCTGATCTCACACTGTCGGCAGTGCATAAACTGTTCATCAGATAAGCAGCCATGGCATTTAATATCTTCTATCGAAAGGTTTTCACTATTAGGAAGAATTCCTTTGCCGGAAATTCCTCCCTTGTAAAGATTCACTAACCGCTCCTTGAGTTTTTGATTATTATCACGGTGCGCGATATAAATGGCACAGACTCCGCAATAAAGACCACAAGGAGAAATAAGATCCGGATTTATCTTCGTAATTTTAATCCTCCTGGATTGATATTTTTCCTATTATATTACAAATGCATAATAACCCCTTACTCCTTATCCCTTTCTCCTTTTTCTTTCTTTGTCTTTCTGACTATCGTTCTTTTTTCTTCAGGAAGAGGAGGCGGAACAGGCTCGCCAGAAATCTTCGTCACCGCACTAAATTTAGGGGGGCAAACTTCAAAACATGTTCCGCATTTTATACATTTCTCCTGGTCAATAATATGGATCAGGTTTTTGCCACTTAAAATAGCATCTACAGGGCATCTCTTGGCGCAAGTCATACAGGCCTGACACTTTTCCGGGTCGATATAGTACGAGATGACTTCGCTGAATAACCTGTCTATTTCGTCTTTGGTGAAAAGTTTGTCATATTGTTCCGGGTTCACAAGACGTGACGCCAGCTTCTCATTTTTCACCACCTTAATGTATGGGACTAACTTTGTAATTTCTGCAAGTTTGGACTTTAATTCATTCTGGTCTATTCCTTCACCTTTGCCAAGCGGTCCTAACTCCTTCACCTTGTTGCCAAACTCACTCATCACTTCGGCAAAAAGGATTCCTTCAGCCGAAGACATAAATTCGATCCTTAACCTATCTGGGTTCAGCCCGATGTGTTCCATTATTTTTCTACATAGAAGCACCATGTTGAGTGCATGGTAATTTCCATGAGTAATATAATTACATTCATTTAAACGGCAGCCCCCAATAAACACCCCATCCATTCCATTTGAGAAAGCCCGGAGTACAAATTCCAGGTCGACTCTACCGGAACACATGACGCGTATCAGCCTGACTTCAGTTGTATATTGCAGTCTGGAAACTCCAGCCATGTCAGCAGCGCCGTATGCTCACCAATGGCAAACAAAACCTAATATTCTTGGTTTAAATTTAAGTCCTGCGCTCATTCTTATCTAACTCCCTTTGTCAGTAATCCCTGCATTCTTCACTAGTAGACTTCTCTGCAATTCAGACGCTAAAGACTTCAGACTTTAGACCCCAGACTTTTCTGTATAAGAAATTACCCCTTGAAGTGTTCTCAAACCTTCTTCGGTCTTCCCGCTCTTTAGTCTGAGGTCTGACGTCTATAGTCTCACTGTCTGAATCACAGTAGACTACGCGTCTCCCGCCGCCGCATCAATTTCGGCTAACAGCTCTTCATCGGTAAAGTGCTTTAGTCGAATAGCCCCTGTGGGACACTTTGCGTTACAGAGACCGTCTCCTTTACAGAGAACAGGATTCACTACAGCCTTCTTGCCCTGTCGGGTCTCACGAAACTCTATGGCACCATACGTGCAGGCTGAGATACATGCCCCACAGCCCATACACTTCTTCTCATCCACCTCGCAAACAGAGCCGGAGGCGACGACTGTATCATGTGAGAGAAGGGTTAAGGCCCGGCCTGCAGCTCCATAAGCCTGGTTAATCGCTTCCGTTATATGCTTAGGATAGTGAGCCATTCCACAAAGATAAACGCCATCCGCGGCAAACTCAACAGGTCTTAATTTGACATGGGCTTCCTGGAAGAAACCATCCTGGCCCAAAGGTAGCGTGAAGTGTTGGGATACTTCCTTGCTTCCTGCGGAGGGAATAATGGCAGCAGCCAAAGCAACGATATCGGCATCAATTTCAAGCTTGTTCCCTAAAATATAATCCGTCGCAGTAACCTTTAGAACGGGTCGACCCTCCTCCGATTCACCGGCTTCCACCTGAGGTTTATCCTGAGGTTCATAGCGGATAAACTTTACCTCTTTATCTGCCGCTTCCCTATAATAATCCTCACTAAACCCATACGTTCTCATATCCCGAAAGAGAATGTAGATATCCATCTTGGGGTTTATCTCTTTTAGTTTCAATGCATTCTTTACAGACTCGCTACAACATATCCGGCTGCAGTAATTTCTGTCTTCATTTCTGCAACCTACGCATTGGATCATCACGAGACTTTCTGCGTTAATGACCTTCTCGTCTCCCTTGGCGATCTGCTCCTCCAACTCCAGGTGGGTCATGACCCTGTCATCTTCTCCATAAAGGTATTCGGTAGGTTGATAGACATTAGCACCCACAGCGATGACGGTTGCGCCATGTTTTATTTCTGTGACCCCTCTTTCAGACTTCACCCTGGTTACGAAATTCCCAACATAACCGGTAGCCTCTGTGATCGTCGCATCCGTATATACATGGACTAAAGGGTGTTGATATACCTTTCCTCTAAGATCACGCAAATACGCCTGAACATCCAGTCCTTCCAGGGTAGAATGGATTCTTCTTGCCGTCCCCCCTAAGTCTTTTTCCTTTTCCACCAGGTGAACCTCATGTCCCTGGTTAGCTATGGAGAGAGCACAAGTCATGCCGGCTATACCTCCACCAACCACTAACGCTGTCTTGTTGACTGGAAGATCAAATTCCTGTAATGGCTCCAAATAGCAGGCTCGTGCTACCGACATCCGGATGATATCCTTTGCCTTATGTGTGGCTTCTTCCTTTTCTTTAGAGTGGACCCAGGAGTTATGCTCCCTAATATTAGCCATTTCGTAGTAATACTGATTAATCCCCGCCTCTCGAAGGGTCTCCCGAAATAACGGTTCAAGGGTCCTGGGGCTGCAGGCAGCGACAACCACTCGATTGAGCCCCTTTTCCTTTGTCATGTCTGTTATTTCTTTGATACAATTAGCAGCACATGAAAATAGCTGTTCCTGAGCGTGGACAACATTGGGTAAGGTTAAGGCATATTCAACTGCGGAAGGAACACTGACTACCCTTCCGATATTAGCCCCACAATGACACACAAAGACTCCTATCTTTGGCTCCTCTTTGGAGACATCCCTTTCCGGCGGATATATCTTTTCCTCGGTCAGCTTCCCCCGCCGGTAGTCAAGGAGTTCACCACATTGGGAGCCAGCCCCGCTGGCGGTAAAAACCGACTCGGGAATATCCGTGGGACCCTGGAAGGCTCCGCTTATAAAAATTCCAGGGCGAGAGGTCTCCATAGGATTAACAGGATCGGTCTTGCAGAATCCGTGAGAATTGAGCTCGATGCCGAACTTATTTGCCAGGCCCTTCGCATCAGCAGGAGGGTTCAATCCAACGGATAACACCACCATATCGAATTCTTCCTCTTTTACTCCATCGTCGGGTGTAGAATACCGTATGGTTACATTCTTGGTTTCCGGGTTCTCTTTTACTATGGATGTGTAGCTTCTTATAAACCGAATCCCGGGAAGTCCCTCTGTCCTTTGATAGAATCGCTCAAAATCCTTCCCATAAGAACGAATATCGTTATGGAATATCGTACACTCTGCCCCTGCGTCATGATCTTTTGTCAAAATTACCTGTTTCTGGGTATACATGCAGCATACGGCTGAACAATAGCTGTTACCACCCGGGGGGTTAACCTGTCTGGAACCGACGCATTGAATCCAGGCTATTTTATGGGGATGCTTCTTGTCGGAAGCACGCAGTATCTCACCTTCGTATGGCCCGGTGGCGCACATCAGCCGTTCATAGTCCATACTGGTTACCACGTTCTGCAGCTTTCCGTAGCCATATTCATTCCCCACCTTAGGATCGAACGCCTCAATACCAGGAGACAGGACTATTGCTCCTACTTTTACTTCTACCTTCTCGGCCGTTTGATTCAAATCGATGGCCTTATTCTTACAGACAGATTCGCAAATACCACATTTCTTCTCTTTAAGGTAAAGACAGCTTTCATCAATATAAGTGATAAGGGGAATGGCTTGAGCGAAATAGATATGGACGGCTTTATTCTTCGATATTTCCTGATTAAATTGATCAGGGTATTTGACCGGGCAATATTCTACACAGGTCGTACAACCCGTGCACTTGTCCTCCAGAATATATCTGGGCTTTTTAATCAGGGTTACCTTGAAGTTTCCTGTTTCCCCCTCTACACTGTCAACTTCAGTATAGGTCAGGATCTCTATATTGGGATGCCGGCCGACCTCGACCAGTTTGGGCGCGAGTATTCAGATGGAGCAGTCATTGGTGGGAAAGGTCTTGTCAAGCTGGGCCATATGGCCGCCAATGGCAGGTGCCTTGTCGACCAGGTAAACCTTAAAACCAGCAGTGGCAAGATCGAGAGAGGCTTGAACACCGCTGACCCCTCCACCGACAACCATTACGTCTCCAAAATTACTCTCTGCGAAACTTTTACAAAGCTGTTCAATTTGTTCTTTTTCCACTTCTCTATGTCCTCATCAGGTTTCTTCGCTTCTCTAAATGACTTCCTGGAGAATCTCCGTGATGTCCATAATCTGTAGGACCTCACTATCCTTCAGGGTTAACCTGCTATCCTCGAATTGGGTGATGCAATAGGGGCAGGAAGTTACCAGCACCTCAGCCCCAACTCCGATAGCTTGTTGCAGTCTGAGGTCAGAGAATCTTTCACCCTTTGCAGTTTCCATCCAAATCCTGCCTCCCCCCATTCCGCAACAAAGACTATCTTCCCGCGAATCAGCCATCTCAATCAGTTCTAAACTTGGTATCTTCTTCAAGACCTCTCGAGGTTCGTCATATATGCCATTATGTCGACCCAGGTAACATGGGTCATGATAAGTAACTTTCTTCCCATACTCCTTAGTGAGTTTAAGCTTTCCCTCGTTAATAAGCTGAAATAAATATTGGGAGATATGAACCACCTCGAAGTTGACCTTAAATTCGGGATACTCGTTCTTGAAGGTGTGGTAGCAATGAGGGGAAGAAAAAAGGATTTTCTTTACCCCATTTTCGATAAAAGTCTTGATGTTTTCCCTGGCTAAGCGTTTGAATAATGCCTCATTGCCCGCCTTGCGTATACTCTCACCACAGCAATTCTCCTTGGGACCCAGTATCCCAAAATCTACCCCTGCCCTGTTCAGGATATTGACCGTGGCTTGAGCTACCTTCCTTAATCTTGGGTCATAGCTGGGATAGCAGCAGGGGAAATAGAGTAGCTCAGTGTCCTCGCCGAACTCCTTTACCCCCAGATCTTTAGCCCAATTTGCCCTGTCCTTCGGTTCTTGTCCCCAGGGATTACCTACACTGGCAAAGCTTGTCATGACACTCCGAAGACTGGGGATACTGGCAGGAACGACACCGTCCGGCACCAACAGCCTGCGCATAGCTCTCATCACGTCGATTATTTCTACGCCTCTGGGGCACCGCTGAGGGCATCTACCGCAGGTGGCACATAGCCAGATGTCTTCGGATTCGAAAGGAACAACGCCTAATTTTGCCTGATTGATAATTCTGCGAACAAAAAATCTTCTTACACGATTCCATGGGCACACCGTATCGCATTTTCCGCATTGATAGCAGAATTTATCGGCGTCTCCACCTGCCTCTTTTATGCCATCTATTACCACTTTGAAGGGGGCTAGGGGTAAGGTCTCCATTATCTTTTTCAATCCTCTTCTTTTAAATCTCTGATTACACCGATTATGAACCGATTACACAGATTAAAAGACATTGAAACTAAAGAAAAATCTGTGGAATCATTTTTTGAAATCTGCGTAATCAGAGAGTGAAAATAAGTTTTTCCGAGCTCTCTTAGTCCTTCTTTGCCATTCGGGCAACGGTATCCATTACCTTCTGCAATCCATATTTGTCTACCATTGATTCCAATCCTATCTCCACGTCCTCCATCTTCACTTCTTCTTCTACTTCCTCTTCCCTTTCTTCGTAAGTCAGGGCATCATTAATGCACCACTGAACACACAAGGGTTTTTCTTGTGGCGGATCGTCTTCACACATATCGCATTTTAGAGGAAGACCGGAATCGGGTTCTTTGAAAACGTCCCGGGATGGGCAGGAAGCCCTGCAGAAGCCGCACTCGTCCAACTCCTTTCCGTCAATCACATATTTGTCTCTACCCATACATTCGGCTTTAGCATACTCACCCGCGTATACAGGAAGATATACGTCTCTTAGTGGATCACGAATCATCCGAATACGAGACCTCGCCGGATTATTGCTGCTATATTTTGGGTTAGCGTGAAAGGCGGAGCAGATCATCTCACATGCCCGGCAACCATTGCATTTATCAACATCGATCTTGATTACCTTGACTTTCTTCTTAACTTTGCTCATTTTTTATTATCCCTCTCTGTTCTAAGTCTTCGGCAACGTAGTCCATACCTAATTCATGTAAAGACTCTTTCGTAGGAATACCCTGATTATCCCACCCCTTAAATTTGTAATACGTATCTAAGAGCTTAGCTTCAAGCTCGGGAAATCTTTTCTTCCAATGGTCCTCAGGCGGCTTCTCATCAGCTCTCCTCAAACCTCTTCTTACATTAACGGCTCTCAGTAAAGTTCGGTTCCTCTTATATACTTGCTTTAGTCCGGCTTCATCAATATCGATCCCGGTCGCTGATGAGATAAAAGCCGGGTAATTGTGTATATGATAGGGGGGCTTCAGGGGAAATGATGACAAACCGGCGCACACCCCGAGGGCGTCATCAATGTAGTGCATCATTTCTTGCCAGTCAACAATGTCAACGGACATGTCAACAGTTGGGTAATATGGATTTGAGCGTTCTCCGCGTAGTTCCCAGTCCAGAAGATATTTCTTAAACTTTTCATCAGGAACCTGGATCCAATCCTTTACAAAATCTTCTCTCTCCTCCATCGTAGGAAAAGGCGCCTGGGGGAACTGCCCTTCAATTTGGGTAATGTTTATCTTCTCGCCGGTAGAATACATAAGGAAATAAACGGGATTCAGCATTCCCAGCTTGAGAGGCAGCTGCTCATGTTTCTTAATGTTATTATGAGCATATGCTTCTGCGCCCTTACCGATCTGTTGGGCCGCCCAATAAGTGCCATTGGCCAAAATATCTCCAATCCCTTCTCGCCGAACAATTCTGTCAAGTAACCAGTAAAATCTCCCCTCGTTATCGGACGGCATTCCTGCCATGTCCTGGTCAGTCAAAATGCCGGCTTCGTAAAGCTCAAGGCCAAAGGCCATAACTTGCGGGGTTGAGAATGCGTCCACTCCATACTCCGTAGCACGTTGAGCGATTCTAAAACCAAAATCCAGGTCTGAAAAGGCCGCCATTGTATAAGTAAGTTTCGAGAAGCATTTCATCATGTAGGTTGAAATTCCTGGGACGGAAATTAATGCCCCGCATTTCATCGGACAGTTATAGCAACTTATTAACCGCGTCCGCACATTTTCTTGAGTCTCCTTCCACTTCTTTTCGATTTCCTTGTTCCAATAATCTTTTTTCCGTTCGCGGGCATTCCCCCACATGAAATTCTGGGTGTGCCACTCCTCATCAACGAGTTTCATCTCTGCCGGTGACCCAAGCCCGGCTAAAATGGGCATTACCCCCGGAACTGGCTTTTGTTCTCGGACTTTTATATATTGCAGCACTTCGTTGCAAAGCTTTATGAGTTCAGCCGGTCGGGCAATATTGATGTCCTTTGTTCCACGAACAGCTATCGCCTTTATCCCTTTGTCTCCCATAACGGCGCCTATTCCTAGTCGGCTGGCACTGGACCTCCCCTGCTCGATGGAAGCCATATAGACCCTATTTTCACCGGCCAGGCCGATAGCAGCCACCTGGGCTTTCGGCTCCTTTAACTCCTGTCGAATAAGTTCTGCAGTTTCATCTGCGCCTTTACCATGCAAATGAGAGGCATCACGTATTTCTACTTTGTCATTGTTTATCCACAAATAAACCAGATTGGGGGACTTGCCGCGAAAGATCACTTTGTCATAACCGGCATACTTCAATTCTGGTGCCCAAAATCCCCCCATCATTGAATAGGCCATTAACAAAGTCTGAGGAGAATAAGTAGTAACAATGGTACGATTAGCACCAGGAGCAGGTGTGCCACATAAAAGACCAGTGGCAAATATTAGTAGATTATCAGAAGAAAAGGGTTCGGTTTCAGGGGGAACCCTATCCCATAATATCTTGGTGTTAGTACCTAGACCCCCAAGATGAAGTTCGGTTAATCTTGGGTCAGTTTCTACCCTCTCAATGCTTCCTCGGGTTAGATCAATTTCTAAATTAAACCCTGTCTCTGCGTACCTCATTTTTTAGCCCCTCTCCGCAGGCATAGCCTTCCGCTGCGCAGGTTGTTCATATTTTCACATGCGTTTGTTTTAAATATAACAAGACTATAATGCTCCTGTCAAGAGGAAAAGCGCTCCTTGGGCGTTGTTTTAAAGTTACGGATAAGTTTTGTAGCGCCGACATTTCTGTCCCTCTTGCCACGAAAAGAGAGTGGTGGAGTTTGGGGAAAGGCTCTGCCTTTCTTACGTATATTTCTAATAGGAATCGTCACCTTCAAGAGCAATCTTAGTGTGAACATTAGGTGGAAGCGCCAATTGAGTTTTGTTCTCGCACGGTCTGTAACCAAATCTTAGCTTTTATAATCTGATCCTATATCTCTAACGTGTTTCCCACATGTCCATAAAAGAATCGCCCCCCAAATTCCTGGTGGAGTCTAAAGGCGGCTCTCATTCCTGTGCAATGGCAGGCACCTATTTTTTCGATATTCATCTTTTTTAATACCTTGATGGATTCTTCCAATTGCTCTAGTGTCAGAAAATCTAAGTGGGTTCCGCCGAGGATGGCATAAAATTTTTCTTTTCCTGTCTTATGGATGACATAATTAATAATGTTTATCATTCCTGAGTGGGCGCACCCAAGAATAAGGATTAGTCCATTATCCGTATCGAGAACGAGGGATTGGTCATCCCAAAATAAATCCTGATCGGTTTTTCCTTCTTTCTCACTGAAGAGAGTCGGATCGGGTTTCTCAAAGGATGTTTTTCTTGGTACTTCCCCGGTTAAAAAAATTCCTTTTTCTATCTCAATAAAATCTTTATTCAGAATAAAGTTTGCTCCCAGTAATTCTAAGTAACTCCTTTTAAACGGGAGGCCAACAAATCGTCTTGTTTCTTTTCCATCTTCTTTGATCACGTGAACCCGATCGAGAAAGATATGAGGATGGGCGTGGACATCGACCTTTCCTCTCAGCTTAAGAACTTCGGGCAACCCTCCACTATGATCATAATGCCCATGGCTCAAGAAGATTTTTTTGATGGTCCGTAAGTCTTTGTTCAATTCCAGGGAGTTTTTTACGACCGAATGGCCACTGCCAGTATCGAAGAGATAATTTCCTTGATCCGTCTCAATCAAAGCAGAAAATCCATGTTCTCCTAAACCGATCCTCCGGCCCACTGTGTTTTCACAGATGATTGTTATTCTCATAAGTCTCTCCTTATAACCATATAGCATAAGATTATTTTAAATTGAAAGCCTAAAAACAGCTCTGAAGCATCTGAGAAATCCTTCTTGAGCCTCTGCATTTTCATGAAATCAATTTTATGTTATAGTTTAGTTATGATTACAGTAGATGAAGCCTTAGATAAAATTCTTTCTCATATCCAACCTTTAGGACTTGAAAAGGTTTCCCTTCTGGAAAGTTTGGGAAGGGTGATTAGAGAGGACATTTTCGCCAAGAGGAATATCCCACCTTTGGATAATTCAGCCATGGATGGGTATGCCCTGAGATCTGAGGATGTCCAGAAGGCTTCTCAAAATCATCCTATTCGTTTAGAAGTGATCGAAGACCTCCCTGCAGGTTTTATCTCGACAAAGGAAATCGAGAAAGGAAAGGCCATCCGCATCATGACCGGCGCTCCCATTCCGAAAGGGGCCGATACGGTTATCCCTGTTGAAGAGACAAAGAAGGAAGATGGATTTGTATTGATTTTTAAAGCTGCTGCTCTTGCTGAAAACATCCGGAGGTCTGGGGAGGATGTGAAAAAAGGAGATCGTGTAATCTCCAAAGGGGATACTATCCGTCAGGCAGAGGTGGGAATGCTTGCTTCCGTAGGACGTTCTTTTGTCTCTGTTTATCAGAGACCGTTGGTAGCCATCCTCTGCACCGGAGATGAATTAGTCGATGTGGATGGGGATTTGAATGAGGTAAAAATCATCTCAAGTAATTCCTACACCTTAGCCGCCCAGGTGAAGGATTGTGGGGCAATCCCTCTTCAATTGGGCATTGCCAAGGATCGAAAAGAAGAGATTGAAGAGAGACTACGTCAAGGAATCCGGGCGGATGTCCTCATCTCCTCCGCAGGGATTTCCGTGGGTGATTATGATTTCGTTAAAGATGTCATGAAAAATTTGGGCTTGGAGATGGTCTTTTGGAAAGTGGCCATGAGACCAGGACAGCCTTTGGCCTTTGGGACGATTGGAGAAAAGCCAGTGTTTGGCCTTCCAGGGAATCCCGTCTCATCCATGATTTCTTTTGAGCAATTTGTGAGGCCCTCCCTTTTGAAGATGATGGGCCGTCGTCAACTTTTTCGACCTGTCATTCAGGCCATTTTGAAGGAGGAGATTAAGAAGATCCCTGGAAGACGTTATTTCATCAGAGGGTCTGTCTCTTTTAAGAAGGATCAATACTTTGTCACCACCACCGGAGAGCAGGGGTCTGGAATTTTAAGATCCATGGTAAGGGCAAATGGCTTGATCGTCATTCCTGAAGATCAGGAGATTGTGAGGGCAGGGGAGAAAGTAAAGGTTCAATTACTGGATCGGAACTTTTAGTCAAATTTGGATTTCGGAATGCGGATTTCGGAATTTAATTCCGCAGTCCGCAATCTGCAATCCGCAATTAGCGAGGTTTTCAGTTGATCCCAATCATCTCTATTGTTGGAAAATCGGATAGTGGAAAGACCACCCTGATCGAAAAATTGGTTCCCGAGTTGACCCGACAAGGCTATCGGGTTGCTACGGTCAAGCATGATATTCATGGATTTGAAGTGGACCGGGAAGGGAAGGATAGCTGGCGACATAAACAGGCAGGTGCTCATACGGTCGTTATTTCGTCGCCCAATAAGGTTGCCTTAATTCGAGATGTGGAGAAGGACTTAACTTTGGATGAGATTCGGGAGAAATTGATTCAGGATGTGGACCTCATCCTTTCAGAAGGATATAAAAAGGATATCCAGCCTAAGATCGAGGTCTTTCGGAAGGAAAAGCATAAAAAACTTCTCTGCACAAAGAAGGATAACCTCGTCGCTATTGTTTCGAACCAAAAATTCAATGTCGGTGTTCCCTGGTTCGATTTAGAGGATAAGAAAGGGCTTGCCGATTTCATTGAAAAAAAATTTCTCACACCCAAAAGAAGAGGGGAGACATCCCTAAAAGTGGATGGGAAGGCGATCCCATTGTCCCCTTTTGTTAAGAGGTTTTTGTCAAAGACAATCAAAGGAATGATCACCTCCCTGAAAGGATGCGAAACCCCTCAGCGCCTCGAAATTCTTATTGAAGAGTGAAGGCCTTTTAAATCATCACCCAGAGGGATTCATCTCGGAGTGCCACTTTGGCGATCTTCCCAATGGAGAGATTTAGATTTCGGAAGGTATAATTCGGGATGGAGATTTCAAAGGGGATTTTCCCCTCCAACGTTTGAAAGGTAACCAGGTGATATCTCCTTTTATCGGTAATATCGAGTATTTTCCCTTCAAAAATATTTTGTTTTAAGGAATCCTTGACAGGTTTTCCCTCGCGGATGATCATCACTTCTTCAGGCCGGATGAAGAGTTCGACCTCTTTCCCCACCTCCATCTTATCTCGAACCAAACTCGTTGGAATTGAAAATTGGAGGCCATTGATTCCGAGGGTTAATCGTTGATACGATTCCTCATTCCGGAGGACCTTTGCCCGGTAAAGATTTTTTGCACCCAAAAATTGAGCCACCTTTTTTGACTTAGGCTTTAAAAAGACATCGTCTCGTTTTCCGACCTGTTCTACCTTCCCATCAATAAAGATGGTTATCCCATCGCCTAAAAAGTATGCCTCTTCGAAGTCATGGGTGACACAGAGGGTGGTTGTATGAAAGGAGGTATGGAGATTTTTTAGAAGATGTTGAACATCGGCTTTGATGGACGGATCGAGGCCAGAGAGGGGCTCGTCGAGGAGAAGGAGTTTCGGTTTGGGTGCCAGGGCTCTGAGGAGGGCCACCCGTTTCTTTTCCCCTCCGCTGAGATGGGCAGGGTATCGTTCGAGAAGGTGTTCGATCTTCATCACTTCGACGAGAGCATGGACATATTCTTCATAGATCTTCATGTCCAGATCTCTTGCCTTGATTCCAAAAAGGATGTTCTCTTTTACCTTTAGATGGGGAAAGAGGGCCAGATCTTGCGGGACATAAGAGATCCCTCTACGCTCTGGCGGTAGACCTTGAACTTCCCTGTCACCAATCCAGATCCTGCCCGTCTTGGGCTTATGGAGTCCCATGATGGATTCAAGGATCAGGGTTTTTCCACTCCCTGTCGGGCCAAGGAGAAAATGAAATCCCCCCTCCTCAATTTGGATATTGAGGTCCACTATCTTAAATGAATCAAAAAGGATGGTGAGGTCTTCAATCTTAATCATATCGGTATCTTTTCCCGGTCAATCTGACACTATAAAGAATTAAGAGGCCAAAGACCACTAAGATGAGTATCAGGACAATAGCCTTGTTAATATTGGCAGAGGCTAAAGCAGTAAAAATGGCAATGGGCATCGTTTCCGTCTTTCCTGGCATTGCTCCTGCAAGAGTGACAGTGGCTCCAAATTCTCCAAAGGCCTTTGCCCAGGAGAGGATGACAGAAGCGAGAAGTCCCCGAAATGAAAGGGGAAGGGTGACCCGATAGAAGGTCTGCCATGGGGAGGATCCGAGGGATCGAGCTACGGCTTCGTACCTCGGTGAGATTTCATCCAGAGAGGCCTTCATCAATCGTGTTGTCAGACCCGCAATCGTAGCAAATTGGGCTAAGATAATACCTGGGACTTCAAAAACAAAAAAAATGCCTTTTGTTTGGATTAGTTCCCCTAAGGGAGTATTGAAAAAGACGAGGAAAGCGGCGCCAAGAGCGATGGGTGAAATGATCATCGGAATTTCTAAAAATGTATCCAAAATTCCCTTGCCCACAAATTTGAAGCGAGATAAGGCATAGGCTGATGGAAGCCCGATAAGCACAGCAAAAAAGGTTGCTATAGTGGCAGCGATCAGACTCAATCTTATAGAAAATAGAGTGTTGGGGTGTGACAAGGCCTCCCAAAATCCCTTCCCACCCACAAAATAGAAAAGGGAGAGGATGAGTCCCAAATAGAAGATGAAGATACCTACTGCCGCACCGATCATGGTATAACGAAAACTCATTTCTTCATGGTCCTCCATTTATGAGGAAGAAGATACTCCCCTCCAACTGTTGTATCTGCTCTGGTAAATTGTCGTGTCTCTTCAAGATCCATCAGATAGTGATATTTTCTGAAAATGGCCTTTCCATCTGAGGAGAGGAGGAAGTCGATGAATTTTTGGGCCAGAGCTTTGTCCTGGGTGAATTTTGAAATGGCAATTGGAATATACCCGACCCTGGGGATCTCTTCCGGCCTCAAATAGATCGTCTCGATCCGTTCGGGATCCCAATACTGAAAAACCTCCCAGCCCAAAACAGCATCCACGGCCTTGAGCGATATGACATTGGCTGTTTTCTCACAACTCTCCGTATAATTAACTAAATTTTTTTTAAACTTTTCTTTTTCAACGGGAGCGAGATTCTTTTCGATGATTTCCACGGCATAGGTCCCAACACAGACCATTTCTGGATTGGCGATGGCCACCCGTATGCCATCTTTTGTCAGGTCTTTGAGAGCATAGATCTTCTTGGGATTCCCTTTTTGCACATTGATCGCAGGGACAAGATAAACAATAATTTTTTCTGATTCAGGAAATACTAAGCCCTCCTTTTTAGCCATCTCCATGAAGTCGGAAGATCCTGGAAAGTAGAGATCTGCTTTTTTTGTCAGTTTCATCTGGGAAAGGACAAATCCAGAACCCCCAAAGACCACGTCGACAGGTATTCTAAATCTCTCCCTGAAAATTCTCACTTCTTCTTCTGTGGCAGGTTTGCTTGCAGCGCCAGCAAAGACCAAAATTCTCTTTGACGCAGATTGGGCATTTTGAATAAAGATGAATGCTAAAAAGATTGATATTAAAAAAGGGATCTTCTTTATTTCCATCTCTTTCTTTTCGCAGGAGGAAAATATTTTTGATAGATTTTCTCTAAACCCTTTTCCACGTTTCTCCTAAATCGCTCATAATGGTTCATAAGATCTTTTCCCTTGGGGGTCACCCGGGAGCCTCCCCCGGATAGGCCCCCGACTTTCCGTTCTAAGAGAGTAAAACCAAGCCTTTCTTCCAGGGTCCGGATTAACCGCCATGCCTTGCTGTAAGACATGCCCATCTGTTTGGCTGCCTGGTGGAGGGACCCCATTTTTTCAACCCTTCTGAGAAGTTTATAAGGACCATCTCCAAACGCTTTCCCATTGTTATCCAACCAGACCTTATAGCCGATACGCATGGGTTTCCCTTACAGTCGTTATTCTCCACTGAGGATAACGCCACTATAATGAATCTTTTTGAATCTGTCAAGAACATTGATGATTTGCGTCAAGATGTTCTATTTGTTAAAATAATGGCAGCGTTGGAGAATGATGATGAGGGCAAGAGGAATCATTTTTGTCATATTCGTCATTGCCATTTTATTACTGGTCCAGGGAGTTCCTATTCCTGCAGAAGGAGGGGGCCAGGAGGAAATGAAACTCGAAGAGCAACGAGTTCTGGAATGGAGAAAAGAACGGGATGCCTTTTTCAAGAACCATCAGCGCTCCCCCCTTCTTCCCCAAGATAAGAAACATTTTAAAGGGTTAAAATACTATCCTTTTGAACCAAAAAATGTATTTTCAGGTCAGATTGAGCGCTTCATTTTCCACATCAATAACCCCAAATATTATGCCATTTTTTTAACCAACAAAAATATTAACAAGCGTTACATACGGTATGGGAAGTTTCATTTCACATTGGAGGGGAAGGAATATATACTCGAAATTTATAAATCCATTTTGAGTGATTATCTTTTTATTCCTTTTAAAGATAAGACAAACGAAAAAGAGACTTATGAAGGTGGAAAGTATATCGATGCCGAGATCCTGCCAGATTATAAGATGGTCTTGGACTTCAATATGGCTTACAATCCCTCTTGTGCATATAACGAAAAATTTGTCTGTGTTCTTCCCCCGCGAGAGAATATGCTGGATATCGAAATTCGAGCCGGTGAGAAAAATTTTAAATAAATGGCCGATCAGGGTTTAAAAAGCAAGGTTAGTCCTGTGGTAAATCGAAAATCTGGAGCTGCCCTAATCATACCGATTTCCAATCCAGCATCCCAGACAATCTTATCTGTAATGAGGTAATAGGTGCCAAGAAGGCCTGAAATGGGGTCATCTCCGTGCCGCCCATTGAGATTGTTGACCCCCACGACTTCTCCCACTAAAGCCCATCTCTCTGTAAGAATAAATTGTACCGCCATGGAATAATTCAATTCATTATTCACATGTTTTTCACCAATAAAGGTATATCCCAGATTAAGATGCAGGACTAACCTTTCTCCACAGTTCCGGCATCGTCTGTCGTAAGAGGCCGGGCAGCGTAGGTGTAAGTAGAGGAGAAAGAAATAACAGAAGAAAGAAATATGAAAAGGATAACCTTCTTCGTTGAAGTTTTCTTAATCAATTTCCCAATCCCCAAAGCAATAAAAAATATGGCAAGTGTTCCGATCAGGCCGGAAAGGGCTGTTGACACTTTTTTATTCTTGATCCATGGGATGTTATAGTCTAGGAGAGGTGCGTGTTTCCAGAATTTCCAACTTTCTCCCTTTTCTGAAAATCCTTTTGTTTCTGCCACTTTTTCAAGACCATCAGGAGAAGTGGAGGCAAAAGGCGAAAGGAAAAGAGCCAGGAGGAGGGCAATTCCAAATCCGATCCATACAAATCCATCAAGCCGTCTTTTCATACGGGGCTCCTTTCTTGATATAACTGGTCACCAGATCTGGCCTGGTTTTTAAAATCAGAGAGACGGCAGTCGTGGTGATGATGGCCTCACCGATGCCAATGATGGCGTGAATACCTGCCATGGCAGGCAGAGCTACCTTTAGGGGAGAGGTTCCTGAGATCGCTAATTCGATCGCTGCGGCAGAGGACCCCATCACAATAGAGAGCCATGATGAAATGGCCAAGGCAATGAAGAAGCCCTTTCGACTTTTCTGGAACAAGGCGTAGAGAAAGATAAAAACAACATATCCTCCCAATGCGCCAATCACACCCATATTGAAGATATTGGACCCAATGGCAGTCAATCCTCCATCGGCAAATCCAAGGCATTGAACAACAAGGACAATGGTCATGATGATGAGGCTTGCCCAGGGGCCCAAGAGGACCGAAGAAAACACTGCTCCCAGAAAGTGACCACTTGTTCCTCCTGCGACAGGGAAATTGATCATCTGGGCAGCAAAGATAAAGGCAGCCGTCACACCCATCAGGGGAACTTCTCGTTCTCCAAAGTTACGGTTCACCCGTTTCACTCCATAGGCACAAGCTCCCGCAGAAATAACAAAGGTGGCTGCATTGATGCCGTGGCTTAAAAATCCATCCGGTATATGCATATATTCTCCTTTCTGTCCAGTGGCTGAGTTTTTGGGAATAAAAAAGCCACGAAGACTTCTCCAACTTCTGTCGGAATGAAGACCTCCGTGGCCTCATTACTTGAAGTGACTAAAGTGTCAAAAATGACTAAAATTTATTCTTCCAAAACAATGCGGTGGTCGATAAGGTTCATCTCCTTAATTCGAGCCTTAATCCGTTTTTGTTCTCCAAAGATATTTTGGAGGTAGAGTTCGCCTTTTTCTGGCCGGAGAATGGAGATGTCCTCCAAAACTAATTCTTCCTTTCCTTCTTTTACTAAATATGCATTGGCCTCACACATGGTTTCCTCCTAAATTAACGTGCCCGTTTCCCTGTCTTCGGCAGGCAGGCATGTCACGTGTCCATAATCTGTTAAATTTTATGTCATAATAATTTCCTGGATCCGTTTAATCAACTGATCGACTAAATGTGGAAGGGGTTCTTTAGGGGCTCCAATAATTTCCACCTCGGGTATTTTTAAAGGGAGGAGGCATTTCGTTGCAGGCGACGAAGCAATGGCCTCTGCCATTTTAGGGGTCAGTTCCCCCATCATTGAATTAGCTAACACAATGCCTGTTGCCCCAATGATGATATCGACATTCTTTACGGTTTGAACAATGGCATTCTCTCCAGATGCGCCTTTATTGGCTCCGGCCTTCAACATGGCCCCTGTGGCCATGGCGTTTGTCCCCAAAGCAATGATTTCCACCTCTTCAGCAAGGTTTTCCCGTAGGCGCTTAATAATGGCACTTCCAATTCCTCCACCCTGACCGTCGATCACTGCAATGGACTTTTTTCTCTTTTCCATGCTCACCCTATCCAATAAAAAAAGCCCCTTATGGCCATACCTTCCGTAGGGGCTTCACCTTCTTGGCTAATTGTGATTTAAACAGAAAGGATCTGATTTGTCAACAGTTATGTTAACCCATTAGGGCCTGAAATATTTTTTAATGGAGACGTTGAGGATTTTTGCCATCTTTTCCTGAAATTCGTCACGATTGAGCAAGCGTTCATCTTCCTTATTGGTAATGAAAGCCATCTCCAACAGGACACAGGGAATGTCCGGGGCTTTTAATACAATGAAATTAGCCTGCCGATAGGAAGCGTATTTTAATGGATTGACAGCTTTGACGTCTTCGAGAAGAGTTTCAGCGAATCGGAAACTCTCCTTCATCGAATTATTTTGCATGAGGTCCAATAGGATTTGGTTCAGATTGGGATCTTTGGCAAAGGCAGCAGGCCTTAGGAAAGCCCCACCTAAAATGTTTGACATATTCTCCTTATCGGCTAAGATTTTGGCTGCCTCATCCGTTGCTCCGGAGAGGGAAAGGCAATAAATAGAGGAACCTCTGGCCTGCGGATTGAAACTTCCATCGGTGTGGAGGCTAATAAAAAGCTCTGCACCGTACTCCCTTGCTATCTTGATTCTTTCTTCAAGAGGGATAAAATAATCTCCTTTTCGGGTGAGAAAGGCCTGAATTTCCTTATTTTGATTGAGGAGATGAACTACTTTCTCTCCCACCTTTAATACAATATCCTTCTCCATTGTCTTTTTCGGACCAATGGCTCCTGGATCTTCCCCACCGTGACCAGGATCAACTACAACAATCTTGGTACCCCTTGGTCTAATCTCTTTCTGCTTTTGCCTCTCCTCTAGTTCCTTTTTCTCCTGCACCAGATCAACCAAATCAATGACGAGGCGATGGGGTTTATCTTGGTAAGGCTTCAGAGTGAAGACGTTGGCATTTAAGGATTTTTTTTGATGGAGAACCAGTTTCACTTTGTCCTTCCCCAGTTCAGCCAGGGTAATTTTGGTGAGAAATGGATCTTTCACCTCCATCTCTTTCTTAAGTGTTTGGAGAGAAACTCCTTTCAATTCCAAATGGAATTGTGGCGGGCTTTCCTGTGAGGAACTCTCATATTGAATGGGTTCGGTGAGATCGACAACAATTCGGGTGTGATCCGGAGCAGACCAGATCCTTACATCCGTAATCATGGCACCCAGAACCATAAAGGGTTGTAAAAGAAAGATGGAGACTCCGAAGAAGGATAGGGAAATAATTTTTAAAAATTTAGTTCCCATTTTTGAGTTAGCGATATCACAACCAATTCAATATGTCAATCCGATCTTAAAGATCGGAGGTTGAAGAATTAAGGTTAAAGGCAATAGAAGATATGATTATAGTAAAATATTTTAAGTTAGATGAATAAAAATTTGCCTCGAGCGAAGCGATCCTCACACCTCAATCCTTAGCTTTATGAACCCGACAGAGCACGGCTCGAAGTGGAATGGAGCCAATCGCCGGCTCATAAGGAGGGCCATTGTCTGTGAGGATGTTGAGGTTTGATTCTTTCCACCCAGAGAGTTCGAGGTCTTTCCGTTCGGGAAACCACCACCCAAAACTGAGGATGATGACCCGGGGATCAATTTCTGAAGTCAGTTTTGCCCTCTGTTGAATGGCTCCCCGTTTTGTCTCGATGGAGACCCAATCTCCTTCGTCAATTCCCAAATGAGAAGCGGTCTCAGGATGAACGAGGACAATAGGGTCAGAAGAGAGTTTACGAAGAGATGGGATGTTTCGGTTAGAGGAATGGAAGTAAAAGGGATCTTTGGCTGAGGTAAAGATCAGAGGATATTCTTTGAAAAGTTCGGGTGTGCTGTAAGGAGATTCAGGGAGTTCCTGATAGTGGGGGAGGGGATCGTATCCCCATTCCTTTAGCTGTTGAGAAAAGATCTCCACCTTTCCAGAGGGCGTGTTGAAGCCTTTCTTCTCGTAACTTTTATATTCCCACCTCCCCTTCAACATACCTATGTTTTTAAAATCATCATAAGTCATCCCGGCTGGCTTAAGGATTTCATCAAGGCACTCCCCTATATCCATCCAGAAGTATTGTGTAAAACCCAGGCGTTTGCCTAATTCATTTAAGATTTTTGAATCGGGCCAGCATTCACCCTGTGGTTCAACAATTTTTGGCCGGGCGAGGATGAACCCATGGGGAAGCCCAAAATGTCCGATATCGTCAAATTCAAAGTTCGTAGCAGCCGGGAGGAGGATATCTGCTAACTGAGCTGTGGGGGTTAAAAATATTTCGGAGACAGCGAAGAAGTCGAGCTTTTTCATTGCCTCAAAAGTCTCCTTAGCATTGGCATAACTGAGGAGAGGATTCCCACCCTGGATGTACATCATTCGAATGGGATAAGGTTTTCCAGTGAGGATGGTCTTCACAATCATTTGAGAAGGAACAAAGCCCATCATGGTGGCAAGGCGAAATTCAGGGCTCAGGATTTTTTCTTTTTTGTCGGGAAACTTCTTAATCTGAGCCAACTCCCCTGGCCTCATGATGGGCGGACCCGGCCGATTTACATTCCCTCCTGGCACCTCTAAGTTTCCAGCGAGAGCCATCAGAATCAATAATGCCCTTGCGCACTGAACACTATTAAGATTATGTTCCAAGGCATTTCCCCATTGGATGCAGGCTGGTTTTGTCTGAGAAAAGAGGTGAGTGGCTTTGACAATCTGTTCTCTTGGAACCCAAGTGATCTCTGAAACTCGATCGAGAGGGTATTGTTGAAGAGTATCAACCAATTCGGGAAAACCCTTGGTCCAATTTTCTACGAAAGTCTTTTCATAAAGGCCTTCATCCACCATCACCCTTAACATTCCCAAGGCGAGAGCCAAATCACTTCCAGGCCTTGGCTGAAGCCAGAGGTCTGCCCTGGAAGCAATTCCTGTTTTTCTCGGGTCGATGACAATCAGTTTTGCCCCTTGATCGATAGCTCCTCTCAATTGGGAGCCAATAATTCCTTCTTCGTTGGTCTGAAAGAGGTTACTCCCCCAGACGATCACGCAAGCAGGATGGCCACTGTAATCCGGGATGGGAAAAAACCCGCAGGTGAGATTGGAAGCCGTTTCCCTTGGCATATGGCAGATATTCCCGGGTGTGGTAATATTCGGGATATTGAGAATATTCGCCAGTCGGATCATTAGATAGATTTCCAGACCTTTTGGCGTCCCTTGGGCAAAAGAAATGGTTTTTGGGCCTTCTTGCTTAATCATTTCTTGAATTTTTCCAGCAATCGTATCCAAAGCCTCATCCCAGGAGATACGCTTCCACTTTCCTTCTCCTTTTTCACCCATTCTTTTCATTGGGTAAATGAGGCGGTCAGGGTGGTTGAGCCTCTCTATTTGAGCAAGTCCTTTTGCACAGATAGTCCCTCTGCTCAGGGGAGAATCAGGGTCTCCCTCGATTTTCGTAATTTTTCCGCTCTCTATATGGGCCAAAATACCGCATCCCCCATGATCCATCCTGGCGCAATAGGTCTTAACAATCATCGCGAACTCCTTTTCTTTAGTGATTTTTTTCTAACATTTCAAAGATTCTTTTACAAGTTCTCATTTTCTTTGTTCTTGACTATTCAGGCTTTTGTATATATGATTTTTAAAAACCCTTAGAAAGGAGAACCTATGAGCCAGAAGGTCATCGATCTATTAAACAAGGCCCGATCCAGAGAGTTGACAGCCATCTCTCAGTACATGTCGCAGCATTATGAATTGGAGGATACCGATTTCGGGAAATTAGCATCCAAGTTCAAGGAGATTGCCATTACTGAGATGAAGCATGCTGAAAAATTAGCAGAGAGGATTTTATTCTTAAATGGAGAACCCACTTCTAAACCGGATGCGCTGGTGAAGAAAGGCCAGCAGATACCACAGATGCTGACTACGAATATGGCCCTTGAGTCATCTGCCATAAAATTGTATAACGAAGCCGCCATGGTCTGTGCTGGTGAAAAGGACCAGATTTCGAAAGAGTTGTTTGAAGAGCTCCTCAAAGAAGAAGAGGATCATTTGAACTATTTTGAAAATGTGAAAGACCATATTGACAAGCTTGGCACTGCTTACCTCGCCACCCTGGTAGGCTAAGAAAGCCTCTTGTCCTGATGGTTATCAAATTTAAAAATCCCCTTTCCCCCTTTAAAAAGGGGGAAGGGAATTTAATTTTAAAAAAAATCTTTAGAGTTTCTTTTTCTCAATAACTGCCAGCGCAAGGAACAAAACCACCCACACCATCACAATAACGATCCAATGGTTGATTCCAATCACTTTTGGAATGCTTATTTTCTCAAGGCTTCAACGATAACCTTGACAGAAATTGAGAATACAGATTAAATTTAGCAGAGTTTCATCAAGAAGGAAAGATGTTAAAAATTTCTGCAGTTCTCCTCGGAGCAGGTGAATCAAAAAGAATGGGGGTGGATAAATTATCGCTTCCTTGGGGAAGGAAAACCATTTTAGAGCGTTGTTTCGAAACTCTTTTGCGATCCGAAGTGCAGGAGGTAATTGTCGTCCTCGGGTTTCGAAATAAGGGGGTAAAAAATCTATTTCGGGGAAGAAGAGTAAAAATTGTCATAAATCTTCATCCCAAAATGGGCATGGGTATTTCTATCCGGAGAGGTCTTCAGGCAATCCATCCCAGTTGTCATGGGATTCTTATTGCTCTGGGGGATCAGCCTTTTCTCAAAACCAGGACAGTCAATGCCTTGATCCATGCCTTTGATCGGGGAAAAGGGGGGATCATCGTTCCTTCTTTTCGGGGAAGAAGGGGGCACCCTGTTATTTTTCATAAAAGATACAAAAAGGAGTTGTGGAGTTTGAAAGGGGATGTGGGAGGGAGATCCATTATTGAGAGACATCCTGAAGATGTACGAGTCGTTCATTTAAAGTCAGAAGGTGTTGTAATGGATATCGATACATGGCAAGATTATAATAGAGGATCAGAAAGAAGAGGTAAGCAATAAGGGGGGATGAAGAAGGGGATTCAGATGAAGTCGAAAAAAAGTATGGATGAATTAGTCGTTTTAATCCGAGGGGCGGGGGAGATGGCCAGTGGAGTTACCCATCGACTCCACCAGTCCCATTTCAAGATCTGTATGATAGAGATTCCCCATCCTCTTGCCGTAAGAAGAGAGGTGACCTTCAGCGAAGCGATCTATGAAGGCGAGAAAGAAGTGGAGGGAGTTCGGGCAAAACTCATTTCCAAGCCAGAGGAAATTGAATGGGTATGGAAACAAGGCCATATTCCGATTCTTGCCGATCCCGATGGAAAGAAGACAAGAAATTTTTTAAAACTCGATATCTTGGTGGATGCCATCATGGCAAAAAAGAATTTGGGGACTCAGGTCAATGATGCTCCCTTGGTCATCGGTCTTGGCCCAGGTTTTACAGCAGGGAAGGATGTCCATATTGTGATCGAAACGAATCGAGGACATAATCTGGGCAGGATGATTTTGAATGGAACAGTTGAACCTGATACAGGCATTCCTGGTGAGATCGGTGGATATACGATTGAGAGGCTTCTTCGGACGATGAAGAAGGGGATCTTTCATCCACAAAAATCAATTGGCGATAGAGTGAATAAAGGGTCAGTGGTGGCTGTGGTAGACGATTTTCCGGTCATCGCAAAAATCAGTGGCGTGGTGAGAGGGCTTCTCCGAGAAGGGGTAGAAGTGAAGAAAGGGATGAAGGTCGGCGATATTGATCCGAGGGGCAAAAAGGAGTCCTGTTTTACCATCTCAGATAAAGCCAGGGCCATTGGAGGAGGAGTGCTGGAAGCCATTTTATATCGGTTTAATCAATAACTATTTTCCCCCAATTTAACCATCCAAGATTATCCATTTTCAAAATTAGAGATCGGTAATTTTACGGTAAGAATTTATTGAAAAATCAACCCCTTTCATATAAGATGACCTAAAAATGGATCTGGATCAAAAGGCCATTTATTCAATCATCGAGAAATTTGTGAAGGAAACCCAAAAAGAGGATAGTCCATCTGGTTTTCTGACCGAAGCCTTAGGCATCAAGGCAAGGGAAGTGATCAGTTTGGTCGGGGCAGGGGGAAAGACTACATTGATGTTTTGCCTTGCCAAAGAGTTGTTTCTCAACGGGAAGAAGGTGGTGACGACGACCACCACGAAGATATTAGAGCCCACACCAGGAGAAACGAACTCTCTTTTTATTGATCCAGATGAGGAGAAGATCAAAGATTTTGTATGGCGCCATCTCGATCAATATCATCATATCACCGTTGCCTTGGAGAGACTTGGATCAGGGAAGTTAAAAGGGGTTTCTCCAAACCTGGTAAATGGACTTTGGAGTTCACATGGAATTGACACGATCATTATAGAGGCGGATGGTGCAGCAGGCCGGCCGGTTAAAGCACCGAGAGAGAATGAACCTGTCATCCCAACAAGCACAACTTTAGTTGTGGCCATTTTGGGGGTGGATGGGATGGAGATGGAGTTAAATGAGGAAAACGTTTTTCAGCCAGAAAGGGTTTCAAATATAACAGGAATTCCTATTGGAGAGAGGCTGACGGATGAGGCGATGGCTATCTTGATGACCCATCCCGAAGGCATCTTTAAAGGAACCCCATCTTCGTCGAGGGTCATTGCCTTTCTCAATAAGGTCGATATTCCGAACGGAGTGGTAAAGGCAAAGAGCATTGGGCAAAAAATCTTTGAGAAAAAACATCGCCAGATCGAAAGGATCGTTTTGGGACAGTTAAAAAATGAACCACCTGTGGCAGAAGTAATTTTTCCATAATTGGCCACGATTGGTTTGCCATCTACGAAAGAGATCCTCCTCTTCCCCCTTTTCTAAAGGGGGGTTGGGGAGATTAGAAGAGGAGATGACGAATGGGATATCCAAAGATTTTTTTAGGAGGGCTCATTTTATTCTTGGGGTTGGCCTCGTTTGGACAGGCAGAAGATTATACTTTACAGTACTTTTTATCAAAGGCCTCGTCCAAGACGATTGAACTTTCTAAGAAAGAAAAAACTGAATTATTCAATCAATTAGATGGCCTCTTGAAGCAGGCTCAAAGAATTCGCAAAGAATTAATACAGGCCCTTCAAATAGGGGAGACAGATGTTCGATATCAGGAAGGGAAATTTTGGATGGCCAAACTGGAGAAGGATCAGGAATCAATCGAAACGGGAATTCAACAAATTAAATTGTTGAGAGGGAAACCAAGCTATCTCGTCGCCTCGATCAAACTTTATAAATCTTTGGAAGACCTCTCAGAGAATTTTAATGCCTATAACAATCTGCCTTCATTCTCCGCTTTAGTGGGAGACTTGGCGCCTGAAATGGAATTATGGGCTGATCCAGTTTTTTATAAACTTTACCTCCTCCCTCTTGCCCGTTCAAAGGATGGTGAGACCAAGGCACCCCAGAAGGAGAAGAAGCCGGGGCCCAAAGAGAAGAGACCATGATACTTGAAAATTTAGAATTCATTATTCAAAATTCAATTTGAGGGAGTGAGAAACATCATTATGGAAGATATCTATTCTGAAATTGTAAAAGCCCTTGAGAAGAAGGAGAAGCTGGCATTAGCCACGCTGATCACCCGTGTGGGTTCTGCTCCCAGGGCAGTGGGTGCGAAATATTTGGTAAAAGGAGACGGCACCTCTTCGGGCTCCATTGGAGGAGGATGCGTTGAGGCAGAGGTTTGGCAAGAGGCTCAAAAAGTAATGGAGAAAGGAAAGGGAGGAATTCTCCATTTCGAACTGACGTCTGAGCAATTGGCAGAAGGTGGGCTCATCTGTGGAGGGAATATTGATATCTTTTTAGAGCCCCTTAGAGAAGAACTTTTAAATGTCTATAAGGAAGCTGCGAGAATTAGACAGAAAGGGGGGGCAGCCATCCTCGCCACCCTGGTCTCGATGGATGGTGATTTTCCCAAAGGGGAAGGTTCAAAGGTATTGATGAAGACCTCTGGAGAAAAGGTCGGTTCTTTATTGGGTGGAGTGGAATTGGAGAAGAAGATTTTGAGTGAAGGCGAGGTAATATTAAGAGAGAAAAAACAAAAGGTATTGGTTTTCAGTCATAAAGATAGAAGGATGGAAATACTTTTGGAACCTGTTTTTTCTGAACCGACTGTTTATATCTTTGGGGGAGGACATGTTTCTGAGCAGTTGGCTCCCCTTGCAAAGAAGGTCCATTTCAAGGTGGTGGTCATCGATGATCGGGAGATGTTTGCTAATAGAGAGCGTTTTCCAGAGGTGGACGAAGTCATCGTTTCAGAATTTGAGAAGTGTTTCGACCAACTCAACATTGATGATTCCTCTTATATTGTCATCGTCACCCGAGGTCATCTCTATGATGGTTTTGTACTGGAACAGGCAGTCAAATCTAAAGCCCGTTATATTGGGATGATCGGTTCGAAGAAGAAGATTCGGACTCTTTATGATAATTTAATGAAAAAGGGAATGGCCAAAGAGATCTTGGATCGAGTCCATGCGCCCATTGGAATTGATATCAACTCCGAAACCCCTGAAGAGATCGCCGTCAGCATTGTAGCAGAATTGATTAAAGTAAGAGGAGAGCCTTTCTGATCTTTCTTCTTTGCTTCTTTGTATCAAGTTGTATTTTACCCCTTTTGCAATTTTCCATTAAATTGACATCTTGTCCATGTTCTTGAATTATTTACATACTTCTTGTCTATCGCATTGGTGACACTTATTCCGCTTAGCATCTTTCTTGTTTTGTATCCTTTCAAAATTAATTGATCCAACCCCTTCATTAATTCCTTTTAGTATAAGTTTTGTTCATTTCTTCACCATGGATAAAGTGGAGGTTGAAAGCATGAATCATTCCATAAGATGAAGAGGTTTTTCACTAGTTAGGGGGCTAATTGCCTTAATCATCTTAGATGTTTCGAGGTTAACCGTGAGGAAAAGTCTATTTGGCAAAGTGATGACCCTAACCACAGTTTTTCTGATTATGGCTTCGGCTTTGACTTTTGCCCAAGAAGAAGGTGTATTTAGGATTGAAGCCCTGATAACGATTGTGGATTTACAGAAAAACATAATGATCGTTGACGAGAAGACTTTTGATTTGGATCAGAATACAAAGTTCAATAATGAAAAGGGGTCTCCGATTACGGTTGACAGATTAAGGGCCAAAACGTGGGTCTATATCGAAGGTGTCATGGATAGTACAAAAAAAAGAGTGATGGCAGAAAAGATTTATACTCTTCCAAAGTACATTGATAAGAAAGAAAAACATCTCCATCAATTCTCCAATGAGACGAAGTCGTTTGATGATTCATCGATATTGAATAAAGAAATCACATTAATGGATTACCAGGTTTTCATTCAAGCCCGCTGCAAGTGGCTACGTTCTTAAGCGTACCTCAGAGGAAGATGGTTTAATGTGGGAAACCGTCAGGCACTTCCTTATGGAATTTTGATCTCTTCGATTACCTTCCCTGATAACAAAGCCCAATTTGATCCCCATTTTGTGTCTTCTGGCGGAAGTATAACATTACAGAATCCCAAAGGAACCGAAAGGCGAATCACTCTCAGTACCGCGACTGGCAGAGTTAATATTAATTAGATCTGTTGAAAAAAAGTCCACACTGTGACAAAAAAGGGCTTTTGCCTGTTCTTCACAAGCTCCCAGTATCAAAATAGCAATTTAAAATCAATAGGTTTCCTATCCAACGTGTCTTGGCATCACAATTGCATTCTTTAAAGTAAGTTGTTCATAAAAAAACTGCGACAAAGCCAAACCACGAGTAATTGTGGGACGGAAAGCCACGGATCCCATCGGGAAAGCCGGGTTGCCGAAATTGAACCAAAGGGCCGGATTACCGTGGCATGACGAAAGCGGAAATCCGGTTTTTGTTTAGTCAAGAAATTATGAATTGCGAACAGGTAGATAAGATGAGTTCACTAGATTATCACAGAGAGAAAATAAGGCCCCAAGGTTTCTCATTGATTGAGGGAGGATAGGGTTATTTGGCAAGGAAATTGCTTCAATATGCTTATCGCCAAAAGGAGCGGAGAAAGCGAATGAATGAGAAAGGGTTTACATTGATCGAAGTCTTAATCGGTATGGTTATTCTATCAGTTGGTCTTTTGGGCCTTACCGGGCTACAAGTCAGTGCAACCCGCGGAAACTTTTTCAGCAAAAATATTACACAGGCTACTTGTTCCGGACAAGCTGGGTTGGAATGTCTATTCGCTATGGACATCGCTTCCGCTGCATTGCAGCCTGGGAAACACAATGATACACCGGTGAAGACGAATGACCTTACATTTAACCGTTCCTACACCATAACAATGAACGGGAATCTCACGACAATTAACTATACGATCACCTGGAATGACGGTATGGATCGCACTATTTCGTTTTCCACGTATCGGTTCCAATGATCATGGTAGATATGCGGGCAACATTAAAAAAACAAGGTGGCATGACTCTCATTGAATTGTTGGTGGCGATGGTTATTTGCGCCATCCTCATTGGGGCGATATACCGAGTTTTTATCTCCCAACAAAAAATCTATGCCGTCCAACAGAATGTCGTTGATATGCAGCAAAATGCTAGATTAGCTGTTATTCAAATGACACGAGAAATCAGGATGGCTGGGTTTGGCGCGGTCGCAACCGTTTTGCCCATTCAATTCCCGGGCGGAACCGTTACTCTCAACAATAGCATAAACCTTGATACACCGGTTCTTGGTGCACTGACCATTGTGGAGGCTGGAAATGAGGCTACCCAGCTTAATTCCCTCGCTGCCCGCCCTGATAATCAGATCACTGTTTCGACCCTGACGGATGGTCTGGGAAATGCCCTCTTTGATAGCAATGTAAAGAAATACGTATCGATCGATGGCCTGGAATGTCATGAAATCACTTCGATCGACTCCAAAACAAACACTATAACCCTGAAGGACAAACTTCTTTATCGTCATGAAGTCGGCACCCCTGTCTTTGCGGTAAGGGTGATCACATATCAGGTGGTGCGTCAAAATGGAGAACCACTCTTAACAAGAGACGAAAATACAGGGGAAGGAGGTCAAGTCATGGCAGATAATGTTGAAAGCGTTCAATTTGGATATTATGATGCCGCGGGGAATTTGACCACCAATGTCCTCGACGCTAGGACGGTCGGAATCTTTTTGATAGCAAGAACCGCTCAATCTGACCCTGATCTTAAGGGAGGGGACGGGTACCGCAGGAGAAATATTTCTACCTTCGTCCAGTTGAAGGATATGGTTCTGGATCAGCAACAGGGGGGTGTATGAAAAAGAAACAGGTGCTCGGAAGTCAAAGAGGGGTTGCTTTAGTCCTTGCCCTCATGATGCTAATTGTTATGACACTGATCGGGCTGAGTTCAATAACTACGACGGTCTATGAGGCAAAAATCGCAGGCAACGAAAGGTTTGGGAACGCAGCGTTTTACGCAGCGGTTGGAGGAGTGGAGGTTGGCATCAGCAATTTACCAAACACGGCCTCTTATAAGGGTAGCATTGGAAGTGACGAGAACTATCGGAGCGGAAGAATGACCGATTCGGGACCTCAGCCGTTGGCATATAAGGGGACTATACAGAATAAAGGGGACGAGGTGACCATGTGGGATTATAAGCGATATCAGGTCAATGTCACCGGGGTATCCTTTGGGGCTAGAAAAGAAGTGGAGATGCAGGTGAAAGAGGGGCCTTATCCTGCCGGAACACAATATAACAACTGAGAACGAAAAAGGAGAAATCAATGAAAAGCCAAAAGACACTTGTTGTTTTACTCATTATGTCCTGGTTGATTCTATTAATATTCCTTCCAGGCTTTCGTGCAGAGAAGATGGAATCTATTTCTCTTTCCGGAGCTGTAGAAAGGATCGATAAAGAGCAGAAAGTCGTTATCCTGAATGGAGAAAAAATTGTTCTATCGTCTAATACCCTCATCGTCAACGAGGAAGGGAAGCGCTTAAGTCTTGACGATATTAAGCCAAACGCCCAGATTGTCGTTGAGGCTCTCCGTTACCTGAGCAATCAGAAGGTTGAGGCGACCAAGATCATTGTAAGGACATCAAAGAGGAATGTGTTGCCCAAATGAAAATAACTACTAAACAGCCTTAATAGAAGAGGCTCCGCGTGATTGGTAATCAGAGGAAAATATGAAACTATTCAAATTGACTCTATTCATCCCTTTATGTTTATTATGCGTTCTCTTAGGTGTATTGGCGAAATCCTCGTTTGCGGACGATACGGAGCTCTTTACGACGCGAGCGTTGCCAAATATACTGATCATCCTTGACAATTCTAACAGCATGGACGAGGATTTTCTGGGTCAAGGGGTAGGGTCTTTTGCCTCACAAAGTAAGGCAGTGCAAGGCAAGAAAGCCCTTAGAGCCGTCATCGATCAGCTAAAATATAAGATGCGGTTTGGTTTGATGACCTTCAACGTTTCAGGAGTTTCATACTATTATATCCATAACTCTCCCTATTTTGCCTCTTATGATCCAGAATCCTATTGTTCGAATCCTCCTCCTGAGTGTGTGACATATGCCCAAACTGGGGATTTAGGTGCCAGGTCTATTTGCCGATCTGCGTGTCAAGCGAGTAATCCTTTGTTTAATGTGGATTACTTTGATGAAATTATAACCCCAAGGGGGAATCAGTACGGCAATTTAGTCTATCCAAAGACGCAAAGGATGGTCAACCCGACCGATCCGTCCAATTATATCTATTTTAAAGGTGCTTACCCCATGTATGCTCCTGGAAACTATGGGACAGCCTTCTGTTACGCACCTTCCTATGATACAAACGCAATTCCGGTAAATACCTACTCTACTTATAGTTATAATTGTTATACAAGTAAGCAAGGAACCGCTGACGGAAACAGCGGTTATCCTACTAATCTTTGGTTTAGCAGCCAGTTCGGGCCAACAGATTCAGATTATGCCCAGGGCTACGATAATTTTGGCAGAAGAATCGCCTGGTATTATGTGGGCAGGACCTGGTTTTCGAATAGCTCTCCCGGCGGGGGGAGCCTCCAGGTGCCGGCAGGAAATCTAGTCGATACAAACAATAATACGACAACGACTTATACCAATCTATGGAACAAACTGGATCCCAAAGAAAATGATGAGGCAGGATACATGAGCTGCAACCAGGGGGACAAAAACAATTGTTCCTATATCATTAATGCCGGTTTGACCCCAACAGCCGGAACCTTTCAGACAGCGATTAACTATTTTACTGGAGGATCAGGTTACACCAGCCCCATTACGGCCTGGTGCCAGAAGAATTTTGTCGTCTTTGTGACAGATGGAATGCCGAGCACCGATGAGAGCGGGAAGCCCGGAAGTGTGGATCAGTTAATGCCTGCGGTCCTCAGCAAGCTCGACAGCTTGAGAAACGTTACAAAACAAGTATCAGGGCAACCTTATAACTTTGACATCAAAACTTTTGTTCTTGGGGTTGGCAATGAGGCAACGCAGGATCTCGACCAAATGGCCATTCATGGCGGCACGGCTCTCAATGGCCACGCCTATTACGCAAACGATCCGCAACAGTTGGCGGATGCCCTAAATGGCATTTTTAATAAAATTATCGAGCAGGCCTACTCCTTTACTTCGCCGACAGTCCCTTCAATTCGGGTGGTGGATAAAGACATTATTTATATTTCCACCTTTACTCCTAGTGATAATACTTTCTGGCCGGGTAATCTGAAGGCCTATCAATTACAGCCAGATGGAACCTTGGCTGTCAATGCAAATGGAAATCCACTGAACCCTCCTCTTTGGGAGGCCTCCCTCCCGGACCCTGCTAATCGGGTCATCAAGACAGTTACGGGTGGGGTTTTGAAGGATTTTACAAGCGCTAATTTGACTGCCGCCGATTTGGGAGTGGGAAGCAATGCGGACCGGGATGCCCTGATTACTTTCGTTAGGAATCAGCACCTCGGGGACATCTATCACTCGAATTCCGTAATTGTAGGATCTCCATCGAGCTTCTTTGAAGATCAGGGATTCAATGGCCCTGGCAACTTTTATGAAACCAATAAAAACCGGACCAAGGTCGTTATCGCGGGGGCCAATGACGGCATGCTCCATGCCTTTAACGCAGACACGGGTTTGGAGGCATGGGCGTTTATCCCAAACGGCGTATTGAAGAATCTCCAATTATTGGAGGAGGCCGCTAATATGACGCTTTCGATTCACACGTACTATGTGGATTCATCTCCAAAGGTGGCAGATGCATGGCTCTACAGCGATGCGACGGATCAGACTAAGACAAAGGACCAGTGGAAGACGGTCTTGGTCTGCGGCCTGAGGAAAGGGGGAAAGACCTATTTCGCCCTGGACATCACCGATACCCTCAATCCGCAATATCTCTGGGAGTTCCCAACAGATCCTGGGATCCTGAGCAAGGTCGGTCAAAGTTGGTCCGAGCCGGCGATCGGGAGGGTGAAAATTGAATTGAATGGCGACCTCTATGAACGCTGGGTGGCTTTCATGGGCGGAGGGTATGATGCGAGTGGTTCAAGCGGTAATACTTTTCTGGTTGTTGACATCAAGACAGGCAGTCTCCTGTGGCAATATCCCCCCAATGGCCAGACAGATCCGAATATGAGTTACCCTCTTGCAGCGCCTCCGTCGGCTGTGGATACAAATTCGGACGGATTTGTAGATAAGGTTTATATTGGTGATGTGGGCGGACAGATGTGGAGCTTTGATGTGTCATTCAATGCAGTAACAAAAAAGAGCAACAGTTTGTGGACCGGTACAAGACTTTTTACGGCACCGGTCGGAAGCAATGAAAAACACCCCATATACTATCAGCCCGCGGTCACGGTTGATCGACATCAGAATATATGGATTTATTTTGGGACAGGGAACCGGGAAGATCCGATGAATGTCTCAAGTCAGCAGGAGAGGCTTTATGCCGTGAAGGACGACGGCGATGGTAATTATCCGCGGACAGAATCAGATCTTGCCGACGTAACGTCAAATAACAGCTATTCGCCTCCCGTTACCAAAAAAGGGTGGTACATAAAATTGCAAAATTCATCAAATCCCATCACGGGAGAACAAGACTATGAAATGGTCCTTGCAAAACCAAATATCTTTAACCAGGTGGTTTACTTCACAACCTATACCTATATCGATTTTCCTGATCCCTGTTCCATTCAAGGTACTGGAAAGCTCTATGGTCTTGGATATCAGTCGGGTGGAGGCGCATTAAACCTGGGAGATTTTTTTGTTATCGACCCAAACCAAACGCCGACCTCTCGTTCGATTGACATTGGGAGTGGGGTTCCTTCCGCACCTGTTATCTCAATCAACTCGCAAGCAAAAGCCACCATTTATATCGGTACAACAAGCGGAAAATTCTACTCTTCGCGGGTATCCTCCCCTCCCTCTCAAAACCAACCGCTTTACTGGCGGGAAGTAGTAAGATAACGCATGTGAGAAAAAGCGAGATTTTCTCCATATACCCTATAAGTGAATTGCGATGAATCTAAAAAGAAATAGACGGATAACGAAATCTCGCATTTGTCTCATATAAGTGGACATTGCCTTGACATACAATGGCGTTTCCAGTATGGTAGCGTATCAGAGAGCGAGTTTCTATTAAATTTGATAGCCAATTGGGGTTGAAATGTACACCAGCGTGATACTTATCTACGGGTTGATTGTCTGCTTTTTGGGGGTTGTAGTTGTTTTTTTGGTCTATTACTTTTGGAGATTGCATAATCGGTCTGACCTTGATTCCCATACATCCATGAAATTGCCTCGAAACGTTGGAGAGGAGAAACGCAAGCACCCCAGAGCCGATATTGATTGGTCTGCCTGGATGGAGAGCGCCGCTGGAATTATAGAACTCAAGGTAAGAAATATCAGTCTTGGGGGGGCGTTTATCTGCTGCAAGAACCCGTTGCCCCTAGAGAAGTTCTTTAACCTGACCATGATGGGTCCCGATAGCGAGCCCCTGAAAGCTACTGCGCAAGTGGTTTGGTCGAATGCTAATGTCCCGGATGAAAAGGTCATAAACCGGGGCATGGGCATCCGATTCATCAAGATGTCAGACAGGCATATCCAGTTAGTGAGGCAAATCTTCCGGGAGACTGACTAACTGGTCGGCAGTAACAGTAAAATGTTCCCCCGCGAATTCTGCCTTCATGGAAAGAACGGTTTCCCAAATTTGCTGCCTGATACAATATTGCGAATGGTAATCCTCATAAAATCCTTTCCCGAAGCTTGTATCCCTACTTTTTATTAATGGCAACCCCAAATACAAAATTTGAAATTCAATCGTCCTTAAACGGTTATTGACTTCGTCACTCAGGGTAGATTAAAATTATCTCAAGAATTAGGATGGAGCGCCCTCTCATGGTAGGAAATCTAAGAATGGAACCTTCCAAACATACTATTCTTGTGGTTGATGATGAAGAATTAATAAGAAATTTAGCAGTTACCTTTTTATCCAAACTGGGACATTCGTGTTTAACAGCCGTTGACGGAGTTGATGCTCTGGATAAGATGAAGGAAAATAAAATCGATGTTGTAATAACAGATATAAAAATGCCCAATATGGATGGAATTACTCTTACAAGTGAGATTTCAATACAATACCCTGGGCTTCCCATAATGGTAATGACAGCATTTGACGAAGAATATTCGGCAGGGATAGCGATTTCTGCTGGAGCTCGAGAATTTATAAAGAAGCCATTCTCTCTTGAGGAGTTTGCCATTCGGTTACACAAGATGATTAATGACTCCGAAGCTTTGAGGAGATTGAAAGGCGAAAAAAATGTAGACGAGGATGTGCGAGACCTTATGAAGGAGTTAGAGGTAGCCCTAACGAAGAGTTAGAAGGTCTTAAAGTTAAAGAATTTTCCAGGCAGTGCTTGGCTTCCAGGCATCTCCTCGAAATTTTTGCCCAGTTAGTAGTGGTTATTCAAAGAGAGGTAGCATCCAAATCCAAAGTTTCTCACCTCAGTATTACGTGACAACTCGAGCATGTATATCCATTCGATTATTTCCTAAGCCAAAAGAGTATTCAGCGGGTTCTTTTATCAATGGTCAATAGGTGTTTTGACGAGGTTGCATTTAATCCGGGATGGAGTACAATTTATTAATGATGCTGGTAAAAATTTTACCACTATAAATTCATAGAAATGACTTGATCTCTTGAAAGAGCTACAATAACAAATAGTTATGTTACTTAGCCCATGCGGTACGATAATTGCAAATAATTTAATCGCTTCTTCATTTGTTGAAGCATAGCAACCGACCCAAGGGATTAAATTAAATGGATCGATTCAAACAGGTCATCCTCCATAATTTTGAAAGGATTCTGGTAGTTGTAATTCTGGTGGCAGCATTCGCGGGTACATACTTCGTCGAAGAGAAGTCTGTTGTCCTCAACTTCTATTATCTCCCCGTACTCTTAGCGGGCTACTTTTTGGGGCGCCGCATGGGTATTCTCACTGCTATCTTCTCCATTCTGGCAGTGGTGATCTCCACTTTATTTTTCCCCCAGGCATACCTGAAAGAGCGGGAATTGTTCAGCAGCCTTGCAAAGCTTTCCTCCTGGGGTGGGTTTCTCATCTTAGCGAGTATTGCTGTGGGTACATTGTACGAACAAAAGGAGCTCCGTCTGCAGGAGTTAAAAAACGCCTATATTGGCGTTCTGGAAATTCTTTCAAAATATCTGGAATCGACCGATCGTTACACAAAAGGGCATTCCGTGAGGGTTTCGGAACTAGCCATGGAAATTGCTATTGCAATGGTATTGTCGCGAGGTGAGGGGGAGATCCTTCGCAAGGCCGCGGCATTGAGTTCGGAAGAAAAGGAGTTACTTGATGAACACGCGGTGAAAGGCGCCTACCTTCTCTCCTCCGTGGGATCGGTTTTAAAGGAAGTCGTTCCAATTGTCGTCTCCCACCACAACTATTTCATGAAGGCAACTGACGAACCAGAGGGAAAGGAACTTGTTAAGGTTCCCCTGGGTGCCCGAATCGTTGCTGTCGCAGATGCCTTTGATGCGATGACAACCGATCGCCCTTACCGCAGGGGAATGCCTCCCTGGGAAGCCCTCGAAGAGGTTCAGAAGAACGCAGGCAAGCAGTTTGATCCTGAAGTTGTCGAAGCCTTCAAACGGGTTATGAGTGAAAAAATGGAAAAGGTTTAATCTCCTTGGATTTAATTAATGGTAGAAGTTTGCTTTGTTCTTCCAGACACAAATCAAAATGGACAATTTTTTCAAATATTGGACAAAAATTGTTCATTTTTAAGATTTTGATTTTTTAGAATTGTAAATAATATACACATCATCGATTAACTAACTGAATTTATTAGTTTTTTTGATGTAGTGATTTTTAATATCTTTACTTTATTGGCATAGATATTGCTGATAATTAAATTTACTTGACAAAAAATTTTCAATTTGCTAATAAATTTTGTAAATTCAGACAAGATCTTAAAAGGAGGAGGAAAATGCTGAGAAACCAAAAGGGCTTTACACTGATTGAGTTGATCGTGATCATTGTGATCATCGGAATTCTGGCAGCAGTGGCGATTCCTAAGTACATTGACTTGACAAGGAGCGCTGCTGATGGTACGGCGAAGGGGATACTGGGTGGTCTCAGGAGCGCAAATTCCCTTGTATTTGCTTCTCGTATCATAGGGAGTACTCCTGGGATTTACACCATGGGTGTTATCGTTAATTCGTCACAGATTCAAGGTGTCCAGTTTGTAGGTGCCGATGCTAGTATTTTTACAATGACGGCAGGGGGGTACGTTTATACCTTTAGTCTGACCCCAACACCTAATGTGCCAGGTATATTAGGCTCAATTACTGCCTCGGGAGGTGGTACATACGCAACATGGTAACGGGGATTATTAAGAGCGTGGATCCGCTTAGCTCAAGTGGTAGGTGAGGAGGTCTTTTCTTAACTCTCTGTGATAGATAACGTAAAAGGGAAAAAAAGATGGGTCAGAACAACCGATATTTTGGCTGTCCTGACCCTTTTCTTTTCTGCCGTCCTCTTTTTTTACGATATTTTCAAAGGGAGATTTCTTTTTACCGAGAGAGATCTCGCCCCTTATTTTATCCCACCGAGATTCTTCTGGGTAGAGGGCATTAAACATGGCAGTTTCCCTTTATGGAATCCCTATCAATTCTCAGGTTATCCCTTTTTTGCAAACCCTCAACATGCCACCCTTTATCCCTTTAATGGTCTATTTTTTCTTCTCCCTTTCGATGTGGCATTTAATTCCGTTATTATTCTCCATTTCTTCCTGGGGGGTTTATTCACCTACCTTTTTCTTAAGGATTTAAAGGCGAGCTCAACAGGAGCTTTGATTTCCGGCCTGATATTTATGCTCAGTGGCTATCTCCTGTCTGTTCACAGCCTATTGACCATTTTTCTTTCCAGTGTCTGGACGCCTTTGGTCATGATGTTTTTTAGAAGAGCGATCCAAAGGCCGGGTTTTAAAAATGAAATAATAACTGCCATTTTGATCACAATTTCTTTTTTGGGCGGAGGAATAGAAATTGTCTATGGTAATTTTTTTGTTCTCTTAATAATAGTGGTTTTCTCACCGTTCCCATATATCGAATTTGTCGGGGATAAACCCCGACGCTACAAATTCCTTTGTAGCCATCCCATTTACTGGGGACGGATAAGAAGCCTCGTTATTGTTTGCATCCTGTTTTTATTTCTCTCTGCTATTCAGTTATTCCCTTTTCTTGAATTATTTCATCACTCCATAAGGGGAAATGGAATTTCTTATCAGGAAGCGACGATATGGAGCTTTGCGCCTAAAGATGTTCTCTTATTCTTTCTCCCCGATGCCTATGGATATTTTTTAGATATGAAAAAATACTGGGTGACCCAATGTTGGTTCAAAACACTCTATACAGGAGGCCTTCCCATTATCTTAAGTCTGACCTTTTTCATCGCCCCTCACCCTTCCCCCCTCCCGCAAAGGGTAGAGGGAGTTAAGGAGCGGCCCTTCTCTCCTTCTGGGGAAAGAGATGAGATGAGTGGCTTTGGGAAAGAACGAAGACTTTTTCTCGTCCTGATGTTTTTTTCTGTCTTTTTATCTTTGGGCCGTTACAATCCCCTCTATCCCTTTATTTTTAAATACATTCCGTTTTTTAATGGGATACGTTATCCTGCCAAATTTCTTTATATTTTTATTCTTGTCCTTTCCATCACAGCGGGTCTTGGATTTCAGAGGTTGACCGACCTTTCAAAAGACAGCGAGAAAAAAAGATTTAAAAATCTTCTTATCGTTTTCTCCCTCATCTCTGGTTTTATCCTTTTATTTCTCGTTTTAGGGCATAAAGAGATTGAACATTTCTTGAAATTAAGGGAATTTGATTTTCCACAAGTCAATCATCTCACTGTGAACCTCTTTAATGCCAAAAGATTTTTTTTCTATCTTGCTCTTTTCTTTCTCTTGATAAGAGTCGGTCATGAGGTGAAATGGAAAGTTTGGACAAAGGTTTTATTGATCTTCTTTCTCACAGCAGACCTCTTCGGGAATATGGGCTTTTACGGAAAAGAGGAAACTTCCAAGTACTTCCAAAAGACCAGAATATTGGAAATGATCTCTTCAGATAAAGGCAATTTCAGAACTGTCTCAACAGGGAAGACCATTGCAGCGGATACTCCTATTTTGATTGCCGATACAAATCCCCTCACTATCCTTAAGGAAAAACATCACCCTTCCATGAACCTGCTTTACTCGTTGCATGATGTCTGGGGGGTCGATGTGATCCGATTGAAAAGAGTGGATGACCTTTATAAGGCCTTCACTAGTACCCCGTCGATCTATGCCACTCAGTTCATCAACCTCTACGGTGTTAAATACATCGTCTCGGTTACTTCTCTTGAAGAGAACCATCAATTTGAACTTATTTATGCAAGGCTTGAAGGACTCCAAGGGAAAAGAAAGGATCTTCTTAAAGAAAATACTATTAAGTTATACAAGAATCGGAGCCCCATCCTGAGGGGATGGTTAATCAAAGATTTTAAGGTCATGGATTCCGAAGCAGTACTATCAAGAATAACCAGCAAAGATTTCAATCCCAACAAAGAGGTGCTACTTGAAGAGGAACCGAGGTGGGAAGAGCAATCCTTTACCCCCCCACGGACTAAGGAATCAAAGGGTTTACCAAAAAGCAGTGTGGAATTTATCTCTGAGACCAATAATCGACTGCTGCTCACCGTTGAGGCCCAAGAAAAAGCCTTCTTAGTATTGAACGACACCTATTTCCCGGGCTGGCAAGCCTTTGTGGATGGTAAAAGAACAAAGATATATAGGGCTGATTATACGTTCAGAGCAATACCCTTAAATACTGGGACACACCGTTTAGAATTTGTTTATGATCCCATGAGCTTTAAGTTGGGCGCCGGAGTGACCCTTTTGGGAATCTTAGGTTGCATTGGGATGGGATGGGTTGCTCGACGCAAGAGTAGAGTTTAGTAAGCCACTCGATCCACCTCATCGAGTGTAGTGATTCCTTTCAGAACCTTTCTCAGCCCATCCACTCTCAAGGAGACCATCCCTGCTGTTTTCTTCGCTACCTCACGAATCACCTGGGTTGAAGCCCTTTCAGAAATGAGTTTTTTAATTTCCTCATTGACTAAAAGAAGTTCGAAGATTCCCGTCCTTCCCCTGTATCCCGACTGTTTACAATTTTTACAACCTTTTCCCCGATAGAGTGTTAAGGATTCTTTTGGATTCGAAACATCCTCACCGAGATCACCCATGACCTTTGGGTCAGCCTGATAAGGGACTTTACAATCCGTACAGATGGTTCGAACAAGTCGTTGGGCCAGGACCCCAATGACAGAGGAAGAGATGAGGTAGGATTCTACACCGATATCCATTAGTCTGGAAATAGCCTCTGGGGCATCGTTCGTATGTAAAGTACTTAATACCAGGTGGCCTGTCAGGGATGACTGCATGGCAATTTCTGAGGTCTCCAAATCCCTGATCTCTCCGATCATGATGATGTCAGGGTCCTGTCGGAGAATAGACCTCAACCCTGTAGCAAAGTTAATTCCTGCTTTGGGGTTGATCTGTGTCTGTCTGATAAAAGCCAACCGATACTCCACAGGATCTTCAATGGTGATAATGTTTTTCTCCTTCGAATTAATCATATTTAAAAGGGCATAGAGAGTGGTTGTTTTTCCACTTCCTGTGGGACCCGTGACCAGGATGATCCCACTCGATTTTCGGACCAATTGTTTGAAATGGTTTAATACTTCTTCAGAAAATCCTAAGCTATCTAACTTGAAAAGGGGACTGGTCTGGTCAAGAATTCGAAGGACCACATTTTCACCATAGATTGTGGGAAAAGTAGAAACCCTGATTTCAAAGCCCCGTTTCTCCAGTTTGACATTGAAGTTTCCATCTTGGGGAAGTCTGCTTTCCGCAATATCCATCTCAGCCAAGATCTTAACTCTTGAGGTGAGGGCAGGATGAATTTGCTTGGGAAGGGTGAGGGATTCATATAAAAACCCATCAATTCGGAATCGAACCCCCAAAGCCTTTTCATCAGGTTCGAAGTGGATATCACTGGCACGATCTCGGATGGCTTGAATCATGACCAAATCGAGCATCCGGGCAGCCGTGGCATCTTCCATAGGGCCAGGGGGAAGGTCTTTCACGGCAAGGTCATAGGTCTTTTGATAGTCTGAATGTTCCTGGAGCGTTCCCGCTATATTCCCTTTCATAAATCGCTGGAGAGTGTTTTCAAGTGCTGAAGCTGTGGCTCCATAATGTTGCTCGATGGCCTTTTTAATCTTCTTTTCGGTACTGATGGCTATCTCCACATCGGTCTTCACCTTGTTCCTCACCTCATCCAATGCAAGGAGATTGAGGGGATTGGTCATGGCGACCGTCAAGGCGTTTCCAATTTTAAAAAGAGGGATTAATGTGTGACGCCGCGCCATTTCTTCCGGAACGGTTTTTACGACCTTCTCATCAATCAGATAGGTGTCCAGATCGACAAATGGGAGATTAAAGTAATCGGCCAAGCATTGAAGGATCAGTTCTTCCTTGGCGTAACCCAGTCGGACGATAGCCTGTTCCAAACGCTCCCCTCTCTGTTTCTGTTCTTGGGAGGCTTTCTTAAATTGATCGGTGGTAATGATCCCCAATCCGACCAGAAAATCGCCAAAACTTTTTTTCTCCTCAACCATATGACCTCCAAACACCAATTACCAATAGACATGGTAGCGGCGGCATTTATTGCCGACGTAATTCTTTTCGCCCCCAGTCAATGAGGGGGCTACTTATTTTTTGTTTTCATCAGTTCATTTAAATGCCTTTGCACCCTCAAGACCAATTCTGGATGGGATTTTGAGGATAGCTGGATAAATTGCTGATAATGGCTGATCGCCAATTCCAAATTTTCCAATTGTTCATAAAGCAGTGCAATATTGTAATGAGTTTCTTTGTGAAGCGGATCGATGGCAAGAGCTTTCTGATAAGATTCGATCGCCTTCTCCCACTGGCCTTTTTTCTTATAAAGGATCCCGAGGTTGATATGACTTTCAATGTTATTGGAATTGATAGCCAGGGCTTTTTCGAAAGCCTCCAGCGCTTCTTCATAACGGCCTTTAAGTAGAAGGAGGATTCCGAGATTGTTATACCCTTTCTCATACCTTGGGTTGATTTCGGTTGCCTTCTGATAGGCTCCAAAGGCCCTGTCCGCATTCCCCAACATTTGATAGATAATTCCCATATTGTTATAGGCCTCGACATAAGTCGGATCCAGCTCAATGACCTTCTGGTAGGCCTCAATTGCTTTTGAAAATTCTTTCTGATTATAGAATGTAACCCCCGAATTGAAATGGTTGAGGACATCTGAAGTCAATGTGCGATCCTTTTCACCTTCCTGTTCTACTTCGATAGACTTGGAAGATACCTCTTCTTTCTGAGTCGCTGGGGGAAGAGGAGGTAAACCCTTTTGGGCCACAATATTTTTTGAGGGTTTTACTTTCTCTTCTTCATTCCCCTGTTTGATCAATGATTCTCGTCTCTTTTCATTGAAAGATGGTTTGGTTTCAGGTGATACTTTTTCTCCTTGGGGAAGGGTTGGCTGATCCTTCGCTAAACTCACCACTTCCTTCGGAGGTTCTTGAGATATTTTCTCTGCCACAGGCATGGAAGGTTTCCTCTCCATGGGAACCATGGCTCGATTGGTTTGGGTGGCTAAGGGTGAAGAAGCAGGTCTTAAAAGAATCGATAGAATGATGCAGAGGCTGATGAGACCAGCACCAATAAGGATCCATTGTTTTTTGGAACCACTTCCCCTCTTCTTATTTGGGTGTGGATACTTTAAGATGGGAGACCCTTCAGATCCTTTCAATCGAAGCTGTTGTGCCTTTTTGAGGGCATCGATGATCAGGCTCATTTTGAAACCTCCTGGGAAGCCCTTTCTGAATCCTTTACGGGTTCATTTTTTGCAGAATCCTGGATCCGTTCCTCATCCAATGGGAGGGTCGAGGCAGAGAGAGGAGTGGTACCGGAAATCTGAAAATAGATGTCTTGAATTCTTCCCCAAATAAAGTTTTTCACGTTTTGAAACGAAGCGAAATAGCCCTGGTTTGTTAGAAGCATACCAGCCAATAAGAAGACAAAGATGCTCAAGAGAACAATGCGAAATGAAGGTAAGTTCTTTGTTAGAGAGAAGGAATAAAATGGTTTTGGACTCTCCTCCTCTCCCAAGAGACTATCCTTTGCCTTCTTGAGGATTCCCTTGTCGATATGGTAGGTTTGTTCGACGAAACCGCCCAATAAGGCCCGGTCACAGAGGAGATTGATCAGTCTGGGAGTCCCTTTCGAAAATTTATGAATTTCGTTGAGAGCAGATTTTGAAAAGGTAATGCTTCCCTGGGAACCTGCTACCATGAGACGTTGGTAGATATATGACTCTGTTTCCATTCGAGTGAGTGGCAGGAGGCGATGGCGAATGGCAACTCGTTGACTTAACTGTTTCAATTCCGGGGATTGGAGTTTTTGGTCCAGTTCTAATTGACCAAGCAATATGATCTGAAGCAGTTTCTCCTTTTCCGTCTCTAAATTGGAGAGCATGCGAATCTGTTCCAGAACAGGGATGGATAAATTCTGGGCCTCATCGATGATCAAAACGGCATTCTTTCTGTGAGACAATAAGTAAATGAGTAATTTGTTTAAGGCGTCGATCCGCTCTTTCTTCGTTCTTCCCTTTGAGGTAAATCCGAAATCGAGAAGGATCGATTCTAACAATTCTTCTTCGGTGAGGAAAGAATTGAAGATGACCGCTGTCTTCACATTTTTATTCAATTTCTCTAAAAAAGCTCGGCAGATGGTCGTCTTCCCGGTTCCGATATCTCCGGTAATGACGATAAATCCTTCCCTCTGTTCGATTCCGTAGTAGAGAGAATCGATTGCCGTCCGGTGGCTGTCACTCAGATAGAGAAATTGGGGGTCAGGGGTTAAGACAAAGGGTTTTTCTCTTAGGCCATAATATTCTCGATACATGGTTTCCTCTCTCTCAATGTTCAGGGCTCAAAGCGATCCGACCATGAAAATTATTTATTTGTAAAGTCCTCCACCTTTTTACCCACTTGAAGGGTAGGGGTGATCATGATCACCAGTTCTGAATTTCTTTTCGTTTCGGTCTTGTATCGGAAAATATTGCCCATCAGGGGAACTGATTGCAGAACAGGGACACCGGTATAATTCTCCTCAATCCTCTCCTGCATCAGACCAGCGATGATGATCGTCTGGCCGTCTCTGACCCTCACTGTAGTATCCGTCTCCCTCACGCTCAGAAGAGGAAAAGTCGACTTTCCATCTGGAGTCGTTTTCTCCCCTGTCTTATCGGTGATACTGGGATGAATATTCATGATAATGGTGCCATCTTCAGCGATTTGGGGAGTCACATCCAAGATGATCCCAATATCGATGGTCATGGGCTGGATAATCTGGGATACCGTGTACTGTGTGGCAATCGCACCGGTGATGAAGAAGACATCCTGACTCCCGACCCGGATAACTGCCTTTTGATTATTGAGGGTGGAGATGGTTGGACTGGAGAGAATCTTTACATCCCCTTGTTGTTGGATTGCCTGCATGATATCTGAAAGGGCCACCTCTGTTCCTGCGGCACCCAGCGAAAAAATGCCCGAATAAGGTGCGATTTTGAAAATTCCCGGGGTCGGAACCGTCCCTGCGGTAGCTGTCCCCAAGGCAGTCACGGTGGAAGTAGTGGTGGACCCTCCAGGGAATCCGGTTTTTCCTGTTTTGTCGGTCAGCCCCCATGATAAGTTGACGGAGCGAGGAAGCCCTTCGATCACCTGCCAGTTAATCCCTTCTTGGTGGTTATCGGAGAGGATCACCTCCATGATCTTTACCTGGATGCTAACCTGTCTCTGGGAACTTCCCTCAACGGTCTCAAGGTAGAAGGCAACCTTATTCAGATGGACAGGGTAATCAGTGACAAGAATCACACCCGTGGATTTATTGATCACCAATTTTTTCCCTTTCTCATCCACTTTTGTCCAGGCCGCTTTTTCTTTCTCAGAAGGAGTTTCCTTCTCCTCGACGGATCCAAAAATGAGAGCCTCTAATCCCTTTTGAATTTCCTTCCAAAAGTCTACTTCATCAACACTGACGAGGTCAGTATATCCTGTCCTGACACCCCCTGGACTGAGAGCGGTCTGCTGCCCTGGAAGGGCACTGGTCTGTAAGCCTCCGCCTGTACTGGTGCTGGCATAAACCTCTCTTTTTCCTGTCCGTTTTGTGGCGATATAATTCAGTGTAAAGAGACGGGTTTCCATCTGGGGTCTTGATATCTTGATAAATTTTCCATCGATTCGATAGGTCCAACCCATTGGAGTAAGAATGACATCCAGGGCCTCTTTCAAAGTCACCCGTTTTAAATCAACGGTCACCTTCCCATTCAGCTCAGGATCGATAACAATATTGAGTTCGCTCTCCTTTGAGAAGGCCAGAAGCACATCCTGGATGTTTGAATCCCTGGCGTAGATGGAGAAGAGTTTGTCGGGTACCTTTTTCACCTCCTCCATTTGGGGAACCACTATTTCCTTTAATTTCTCTTCAGGCGGAGGCTGAGGTCTGGTGTCCTCCGTCTTCTGGGGAGGTAACTTCACTCGTTCCTTCCTCGGGGCAGTGGCGCACCCTATGACCCATAATAGAATAAGAAAAATGGTGAAGAAGATTTTTATTTTCATTTTTTTTCTCCTTTTCTTTCCTCGACGGTTAATAGAACAGGACTCTGAGACAAAAGAAGGGTCCTCTTTTGATCTCCTTTCCCTAAAATCACTCGGTCTGTTTTAATTTCTAAAACCTTTTCATCATGAATCGAGTCTCCAACTTTTACAATATGGCGATCGATTAATGCCAATCGAACATGGTCACTGATTAAAATAGTCTTAACCTTCAGGGGGGAAGGAAGAATATCGTTGGGGTTGCCTTCTGTTTTTGAAGGAATCCCCTTTGCTCCAGAAGCCGTATCCATCTTGGAGAGGAGACGGACTCCTGAAGGAAGGAGGAATGGATCCCTTCCGCTTTCTTGAGACAGAACTATTCTTCCTTTCGATTGTCCGTTCGCCGCGATCGGATCCATCAAGGTGATTCCTGCTAAAATAAAAATGGTGATGAAGGTCATAGGCAAAATTATTTTTTGATATCGTCCCATTAAATTTCCTCCTTCAAGATTCTTATAACGACGTAATGTACATACTTAACCCCATGGTGACCTTTAAAAGGGGTTGAACCTCTTCGTTCTTCTCTATCTGAATGCTGTCCACATGGATGAGAAATGGAAGTTCCTCAATCCCCTTTAAATAAGTTCCCAGTTTAGGATAGGTAGAATGGAGAACCATCTGGACAGAGACCCTCCTATATTTGGAAGCAGGGGTTTCCTTTTTCCCCTCAGGAGGAGGAAGTTTTTCTTCCTGGGGAGTCAGAGAAATCACCTTCATCTGAAGGGAGTCGCTCTCTCTGGCCAAATGCTTCAAGAAGGTTCTGAATTCTTCGCCTCTCAGGGTTCGCTCGCTTAACCTCTTCAGTTCTTCCTCCTGGCGGAGAACCTCAGCCTCCAACGTTTCCACTCCTTTCCCTACTAGGAGGGATTCGTCCAATCTTAGATCAGCTGCCATGACCTCTGCCTTGAGCTTCTTCATTTGGTGAATCTGGGGGGTGTAATAAAAACTATCGAAGGCCCAAACAGCCCCGCCAATGATGGCCAAAACAATCAATATCTTTTCTCTACTTTTTAGCGCCATGGTTTATGGGTTTTCCTTTCTTAATCCCTCCAACCTTTCTTTAGTAACAGGGGGAGAGGGGGGATTATCAAGATTGATGTCGCAGGCGATTTCAAATCCTGCTCCTGGCTGAGTATAGAGTTTGTTCTCATCGGCTGAAACCAGTTTCACATTTTTAAATAAGGGAGATCGCTCGAGACGCTCAATGATCTGGGCCAATGCTGTGAGACACCGAACATCGTTGCCGAAAGCAACGCCTGTGATATAAAGTTCCCTGTCTTCGTCCCTTTGAGATTCTCCTTCCTGGGGCCTTGAGGATGGAGCTCCCTTTTTCAAAGGTTTCCCTTTGCTTTGAACTGAAAGAAGTGCCAAGGTGACATTATCTGGCAGAATGTCATTGAACTCTCTCAATATATCTCGATAGGGAACAGAGACGATCATGGGGGACGGAAATTGAGAAAGCTTCTGCTTGATCTGGAGGTCCTTTTCCTTTAACCATTTCAGTTTTGCCTGAAGCGTATCAACACTTGCCACTTTCGCCATCTTCACATCCCGTTCTTTCTGGATGGCGGTCACCTGCCCGTTCATATCCCAGATAATTCCTAAAAAGATGAGGAGTGCAATCAGGGGAGCCAGGACAGGAAACAACCTCCATATCTGGACTTTAGATAAAAATGGTTCTTCGGCAGGTAGCAGTTCGATTCGTTTGGGTTCTGTGAACCCCAATCCAACCGCGATGGTGAAGGCTGAACCCACCTGATCAAGGAGCTGAGCATCGATCTTCTTTGAATCAAAAAAAATCTTTTTTAACGGGTTAAAATGTTCTACAGGCAATCGAAGATCATTTGCAAGATAGGAGACAATATTTTTTAAATTGGCGCCCCCTCCCGTCAGAAGGATCCTGTCAATTCGTTCCTCATTAAATTGGCTTCTATAATAGTCCAGAGAGCGTCCTATTTCTGCTGCCAGTCTCTCCAACACAGGTCTGACGAGGAAAGATAACTTCGATAAAGACGCGGATTTATCGCTCATCCCTTCCTGAGAAGGCTCCGATGGGATTCCAATCTCTTGTTTTATTTTCTCAGACCGTTCATAGATGAGTTGAGCTTCTCCCGCAGACCCGATTCCCTCCATAAGAGCTCTTGTAATGTCTGCTCCACCAGGAGTTACCTCTCGACTGAATTGCAAGATACCATCTTTGAAAATGTAAATTCCTGTTTTTTCAGCTCCCATGTCAATCAAAGCAACAGTTTCTTCTTTTTTAATCCGATCCCAGGCCGACAAAGTGTTCCAGAGGGCAAAAGAGGCCACATCAAGATGAATCGGTTGAAGCCCAGCCCTCTCGGCAATGGAGAGAGTTCTGTCAATGAGGTTTCTTGGACACGCCACCACAATCAGGTCAAGCTTCTTGACATTATCTTCCACATACTCATTCAAGATATGAAAATCAATTTGGGCTGTTTCAACAGGGAATGGGAGGTGGTCCTTAATTTCCCAACGAACAGCCTCTTTCAATTCAGCCTTGGGGAGGGAAGGAATCGAGATTCGCTTGATCTGAACTCCCGAACCTGAGACAGTCATCCTCACCTTTTTGGTTTTCAGTCCAACTTCTTTGAAGAGGGCATTAAGGATTTGAGAAAGTTTATCCACGTCCTCTTTATCTGTCCCAGGAGGGATTTCCTTCATTCCCATGCAGGTGAGGAAAGGCCCCTTGGAAGTCATTTTAAGACTGACCAACTTAATAGAATGAGAACCAATGTCTAAACCGATTGTTTCTGTCATAGTTAACTCCTTAAGGAGCCCCTCCTCAATTATTTTGCTCGGCTCCTACTGAATAAAAAGTACCGGGAGCGCTCTGATTGCGGTATTCGGTCGCGATCCAGCCGGCGGAACGGGCGATTTTGGAGATGCGCACCTCATCAAGAATGCCATTCAAATAGTCGCCTGCTCCCCCATCTGTCCCAAAATAATTAACATTACCAGCGTAAGAATACCACCCGCCGTGACTATTCATTGTTTGAACGCTGCCGTCCAGATACACCGTATAATTTGTGATATCGTTGTAAGTGCCTCCCGCGAATACCACAACAACATGATGCCATGTGCCTGTGCTCGTGCTCGCAAGACTGCCGTTACCATAATCCATAGTATTGTTACAAGAAATATTTAAACCATTGTAGCCAGCGTAATTTGCTATGTATATTCCAAACGTGTGGGTATTGTGTGCGGCATCGGCCGCCAATTCCGCAAGGGTCGGCATGTAATCATTACCACCGCTATAATCACTGATATTTACCCAGCATTCATAGGTATTTCCCGAGGCATTTGTATAGTCCCAGAATACTTTGGCAGAATCAAAAGTTGTGATATTTGCGTTTCCGTCGAAAGTCGCCGCGCCATCTAGTTTTCCTGAGGCAGTCGGCGTGGAAGCATTCGAAGCGCTGTTATTGGCGTTGCTGGTTGAATCCATTATCTGCGGATTTGCACCCGTCTGATTATAATGCCACACGCCTACGTAGTTGCTGTCCCAGACGCCGGTCTTGTTCTGGGTCGAGGAAGAGATGCAGCTATTTCCGTAATACATGTAAATGACTGTGCCGTTATTGATAGAAGGAACTTTTACCCATGCAACGAGTTGCCCTGTCGTTTGAACATAGGCTTCAATTTCATGGTTTAACTTACAGGGCGAGGTCCCGGCCCCCCCGCAAGTGGTGTCGTCCAGAGCGAGGAAGACAATGTCCCAAGGATCGTTGGTTCCAGCATTGTAGCTGGCGACATGTCCACCGTTTGCGACGGTTTCGAGATTAGGGTCTGTTACACTTACAAGCATGGGGAAATTAGTAAGGGGGCCATTACTTACCTGCGGCGGCACCGAGTTTACCGTAATTGTCTTATGGTAGACAAAGTAGTACAAGAAACTGGTAAAATTGGAAACCTTAATGCTCCTTCTTGCAGTGCCAATGGGAACTTCGCCGACAGAGGTCAGGGTATCAAGATTGGGAGCAACATTGGTGTAGGTTAATGTGAACCTCCCGGCTCCAAGACTTCTTGTGTTATTGGGAGCGATATTAAAATTGTTAAGCAAAGTCGCCGTTGTCCAACCTTGATCCTTGGCATAGCGAACAGCGAATTCGACTCCGGATTGAGCGATGAAGAAAGCCTGGGTGGACTGGATAGGGAAGACCACGGATTTCTGTTTTGTTGGGATCAAGTAAGAGAAGATGTACCCGATAATGACCATCAGCAGCAGGGCCATGATCAGGAAAATGACCGAAATTCCTTTCGAGTTGTTGAGGCTAGTCATCTTCACTTATTGATATGCCTCCATCCAGTTTGAGTAGAAGTTCTTATAATTTAGATTCTTTACAAGGTTTTTGGGATAAACCCTTGTCTGTAGGGTCACATTCTCTCCGCTTGTTAGACTGAGTGTTGATGTAAGCTGGATCTCATTTGTCGCGTTTGCCACGGTAAATGTAGTGACATTGCTGGCCATTGTACTGGTAGCGACAGGTGAAGCTTTGACCTTTTCAAGAGTGTTTGCGGCGGCGTTTCGTTGAAAAATGATCGTTTCACCGGCAATGTCTTGGGCCGTCGCATCGTCCCTTACAAAAGTAACAGAACTGGCTGTGGTGCCTGTAATACTTCGTGCATCCCGGATATCTCTACACATTCTCTCCAACGCCAATTTCCCTTCATCAAATAGAGTCTTCTGATTCACGGTCATTGTATAGACTCTCAGACTGCTAACCAGGAAGTTGATGCTAATAGCCGCGACAATGGACAAAATGACAATCACAACAATAATTTCAATCAAAGTGAAACCTCTATCCCCTTCCCAACCCTCCCCCCTGGAGGGGGAGGGAGAGGATTGGGGGGATTTCTGATTTTGGATTTCGGAATAATTAGACATGTCTTGTCGTTTCTTCCCTCGTTATTAAAATCTTGTAACAACCGAATAGACATTATAAGTACTGCCTTGTGGGTCTGTTACAGTAACCGTGATCATCTTATAGCCAACATCTGACCCTGAGGCAGCGAAAGTATTAGTCACATAGGAAATCACCCATTGCCACGTGTAGCCGGCAATAGGTGGCGCCGGCAGTGTATATGTACCAGGAGTTAAATTGGGTGCCTGGCAATAATTAAATTTCATCAATTCCTCCATCTTCTGATGGGCGAGGTACATGGCTGTGGTTACCATTTCCGGTTTTCCGCTTCCTTTTACACCCGTTACAAAAGGAACGACAATAGCGGGAATGATAATACCCGCCATAACGATTAGGATGATAATTTCCATAAGTGTGAAACCCTTGTTACCCATAAAATAACGTGACCGTGTCCGTGTCTCGTGTCCGTGCATCATGAGAGATTACCTTTATGAAATATTGACCTTTCCTGTATAATTCACTACACTGATTGTTCTTGTTTGTCCGCCTCCAGAAACAGTCACGGAACTTCCTCCCCCCACCGTTGGTTCACCGAGGGAGTTAAATGTTAATGTCAGAGCTGTAGTGGTCACCCCATAGGGGAGTCGGCCAGTAGGATCTAAATTGTTTGTGGGGTTAAATGAGTAAGAATTTCCTCCCACAGAGAACGTGATGGTTTTTGAGGCTCGTGTGGCCATGGCGAATTCCTGGGCATATCGAATATCAGAAGCGATCATATTAGCTGCACCGTCCACTGAGGCCCTGGAAGAAGTCCCGCCGAAATCAATTTTGGGCAACACAATTGCCGCCACAATCCCGATGATGATCATGACCACGATGACTTCGATTAAGGTCATTCCTTTGAAGTTCGGAGTTTTCATTCCGCATTCCGCATTCCGCAATCCACAATTAACTTCTCCATCGAATCCTAAAAATTCATCTATTTTATATTTTCCAAAAACCATCATCCCCCCGCCGCTTATTTGAACAGGGAGGCCATGTTCCACCACGGCAGAAACACTGCCAATGCCAGAAACAGAACAACGACTCCCATAAAGAGTGTTAAAGCAGGTTCGATATAGGTAGTCATTTTTTTAATCGAATTTTCCAGTTCAATATCATAATATTCCGTTATTCTTACCAACATCTCATCAAATGTCCCCGAAGATTCTCCCACGGCCACCATCTGAATGACGAGAGGAGTGAACTTTCCACTTTCCCTCATTGCATCCGCCAAACTTCCTCCTTCCCTTACCTTTCTGCCGATTTCTTCGATAGATTGAGAGAGAATAACATTGTTGACAGTTGTGGAGGTAATCTCGAGGATCTGAAGAATAGGAATTCCACTCTTGTTTAACATGACAAAAGTATGGGTAAATCGAGACAAGGCAGCGATTAAGAATAGGCGGCCGAATACAGGGATTCTTATTTTAAGTCTATCCCAGAAGATCCTTCCATTTTCTGTCCGGATATAGCGTGTTAACAGGATCGGTATGAACACAAACGCTGGCAGTACAAGATACCAATAATTTTGAAAGAGGTTGTTGATCCCGATCATCATTCGGGTTGGCAAGGGTAGGGTGGTCTTGAATTGAGCAAAGATCTGAGCAAACCTTGGAATGACAAAAGCGAGGAGAACGACAAATGCGATGACCACAGAGAAGATGACGATCTTGGGATAACGGGTTGTCTCTTTCACTCTCTGCCGGGTTCTCAATTCCCGGTCTGCAAGCGTGACAAAGCGATCGAGTGATTCCCCAAGCTTTCCTGAGGTCTCCCCGGCTCGGATCATATTGACATAAACAACAGGGAAAACATCTGGATATTTGGACATGGCTCCGAAAAGTGTATTTCCTCCTTCAATCTGGAGACCGATCTCTTCCAGTATCTCTTTAAACTTTTGATTCGATGTCTGTTCCTTCAAACTCCTTAACCCCGTGAGCAAAGGCAATCCTGCTTTGTACAAAGTGGAGAACTGCTGACTAAAGACAATAAGTTCTTCCAACTTCACCTTTTGAAATTTTTTCCAAAGGTCTGATAGGTTGAGCGAGGCCGAAGCTGATTTCTCTTCAATGGCAATAGGAAAGTATCCTGTCTGATAAAGATAATTCCCTGCCATCTCGATCGTCGGAGCATTGATCGTTCCGGCCATCGCTTTCCCTGCTCTATCCCTCACTCGATATTTGAAAATCGGCATGGTTTAACCCTTTAAAGTTCGGATTATCTGATTGTAAATTTCCGAACTCTAAACTTTATTTGCTGAGATACGCCTTTACCTTTTCCATCAAATAATCCATCTCAAAGGGTTTTGTGATATACTCATTCGCTCCCGTCTCCATTCCAAGAGTTTTATCCTTTTCCTGAGTCTTCGCTGTCAGCATCAAGATGGGAATATGTTTGTATTTCTCGTCGAACTTCAATAACCGGCACACTTTATAGCCATCCAATTTCGGCAACATCAAATCGAGGATGATGAGATCCGGACTCTCTTTTCTGGCTTGATTTAAGGCATCCTCTCCGTTATAAGAGACCAGAACATCGAATCCTTCCATCTCCAAAGGGAAACGGACGGTTTCCACTAAATCGACTTCGTCATCAACAACTAAAATCTTCTTTGGCTTCATTTCTCAACCTCCCAATCTTTCTTTTGCCAACCTGAAGAGTTCTGCCTTTGAAAGGGCTTCTTCAGGGTAGGTGGCCGTCCCCACTTTGATGAGTAGGGGTGCCTCTTGGCCTTCAAGTGGATGTTTTTGAATTTCCTCCTCAATCCGTTGACGAATCACCTGAACTCCTTTGAGATTTGCCTCACATAGGGCCGCCAATATTTTTTCTTTCTCCCGCCTCAATAAAATATCTGCCTTTCTACAAAGACATTGCTTGATTTTTTCTTCCAATTTGTCTAACAAAGCCTTTTCGATCCCACCCCTTTCATCTAGCACCTGAATCAGAAAGAGGGTGAGGGGGGAATCATTTTCCTGGGCTCGCTGAAACTCCTTGTCGAGGATGAAACGGAAATGAGGTTCCCTTCTCTCGCCTGCTGAAACGGGCAAGGTAAATGTAAATGTGCTCCCTTTTTCCACCTCGCTCTCTGCCCAGATTTTTCCTTGATGGGCTTCCACCAATCCTTTTGTGATAGCAAGGCCTAATCCTGTTCCGCTCACTGATCGGTGGAGTGAGCCTTCCACCTGATGAAATTTTTCGAAGATGGATTCTAAATGCTCCAATGGAATTCCAATCCCTGTGTCTTTTATAGAGACAGCGACCGTATGACTGCTGGAATTTGTTCAGGGACTTCCACTTCGATCTGGATAGACTTACCATCGGCTTGAGGTCTAAGAGAAGATGCCGTTAATTCGATGAGTTGTCTCAATTCTAAATTCTCAAACTTCAACTCAATCTTTCCCGACTCAATCCTTGAGAGGTTAAGAAGATCGTTGAGAATATTGGTAAGTCGATTAATATTTCTTTCTGCCATGGAAAGAAACTTTGCCTGGTTTTCGTTGATCTCTCCGGTTTTCCCACTCAGCATCAATTGGACCGAATTTTTAATGGCAGCGAGTGGGGTCCTCAACTCATGGGAAGCTACCGAAACAAATTCGGACTTCATAGCATCGATCTTTCTTAACTCCTGATTGGCCCTTTCCAATTTGTCGGCGAAATCTTTGAGTCTGACAAAGCGTTGTCTTTCTTCCAGAACCTTTTGGATGCGAATAATTAACTCATCGAGGTTGAGGGGTTTCATGAGATAATCGCTCGCTCCTCTTTTCATCGCCTCCAGGGCCGAATCAATTGTTCCATGGCCAGTCATCATAATGGTAAGAATTTCAGGTTTTGACTTGGCAATCTCTGCCATTAATTGGAGTCCATCCATCTTCGGCATTTTCAGGTCTGTCATAACGAGATCGAAGGGTTCTTTCTCTATTTTATGAAGGGCTTCCTCAGACGTTTCTGCAACTTCCACATGAAATCTACCTAAGCGGGTGAGGGCCTTGTAAAGAAAATCCCTGATTTCTTTTTCGTCATCCACGACTAAAATTCTGTTTTCCATACGAAGTCCTTCGCAAAAAGAATTCTAGGGTCCAAGGATTCAAGGGTTCACGGGTTCAAGGTTTCTTTTCCAAGGACCTGATAAGTCCCTTCAGCATTCTTTCCACATCTCCCACATCCTTATTAAGCGTCTCGAGATCGTCAGCTTTTATGAAATCTAAATCCCCAGCCAAAAGGATCTGGGTCTCTATCTCGCATTGAGAGCCATAAGCCACATATAAGGCTTGGATGTATTCCCCTGTTGTTCTCCTTCCATATCCCTCTGCTATATTGGATGGAATTGAAACTGCAGCTCTTCTTACTTGAGACGTTAATCCGTATCTTTCTTCTTTCGGAATAGTTTTTGTCGTCTTGTATATTTTTAAGCAAAGTTCGTATGCTTTCTGCCACACTCTTAATTCTTTATAATTTTTAAGCATTTCACTTGCCTCCTTGAATCCTAGACCCCTTGAATCCTTTCTTTTTATCCTTTTTCATTAGAGGAGGGGTTTTCTCTCCACGAAAGCCATTCATCCAAAGCGTTCTTTTTGAATCTCCAACTCCCACCCACCTTGCGGCCGGGGATATCCCCATTTTTAGCCAGGCGGTAGATGGTTCGAACATGGACACTTAAATACTCTGCTGCCTCACGGGGTGTCATAATCTCTTTCATAGATTCACTCCAATCATGTTCTTCGGTATATTTACTTCTAAGTCTCGATGTGTCCAAAAAAGTTTCTTTTCCATTCTTTTAATCTTCCAATCTCCTTATCTCCCTATCTCCTCATCTCGATTTATCTATCCAGTACTTCTCGAACCTTGTGTGATAGAGTCTTGAGTGAGAAAGGTTTTTGCAAGAAGTGTGTGCCGGGTTCAAGCACACCATGGTGGACGATCGCATCGTCTGTATGACCCGAGGTATAGAGTACCTTGACGTCGGGCCGGAAGATTTTAAGTTGATCGGCCAACTCTTTTCCACCCATCTGGGGCATCACGACGTCGGTCAAAAGGAGATGGATTTTTTCTCCACCATGTTCCTGGGCGACATGCAACGCCTCTACACCATTGGCTGCTTCCAATACTGTATAACCTTGTTGGCGTAAAAGGCGAAGCGCCAGATCTCGTACCGATGGATCATCCTCCACCAAGAGGACTGTCTCGCCTCCTCTGGGGAAGGAATCGGTTTCATCTAGCGCGTGGAAAGTATCTAACTGTTCTTCAACCCTTGGTAGGTAAATTTTAAAGGTTGTCCCATGTCCTGGTTCACTATAAACCCAGATATTCCCACCAATCTGCTTTACAATTCCATAGACCATAGAGAGCCCCAATCCAGTACCTTTCCCCTTTTCTTTAGTCGTAAAGAAAGGTTCAAAGACTTTTTCCTTTAACTCCCGTGGCATCCCAACCCCTGTGTCGCTGATTGATAGCCTCACATAATGACCTGGGATCACAGCCACGTGCGCATGAGCGTATTCTTCATCCAACACTACATTAGCCGTCTCGATGGTGAGTTTTCCTCCAGAAGGCATTGCATCCCTGGAGTTCACGGCTAAATTAAGGATCACTTGTTCGATCTGCCCAGGATCTATCTTCACCCTCCCTAAATCCCCGGCCAATAGAGTAACCAATTCAATATCCTCACCAATGATCCGGCGTAACATCTTGTCCAGTTCTCTCAGGAGGATATTTAGATCGAGCACTTTGAGGTCTAAGATCTGACGACGGCTGAAGGCCAGAAGTTGACGGGTTAGGTCTGTCGCCCGTTGAGTGGCTTTTTGAATCTCTTGAATGTTTCCCCACAGGGGATCGCTTTCTTTAAGGTCAAGGAGGGAAAGTTGACTGTAGCCTTTGACGATGGTCAGGAGGTTATTAAAATCATGGGCGATGCCACCTCCCAGGCGACCGACGGCTTCCATCTTCTGGGATTGGCGAAGCTGCTCCTGAAGGACTGTATTTTCTTCCTCCGCCCGCTTGCGTTCGGTGATGTCCTCACAAGCCCCGATCATTTTAAATGGATTGCCTTTCTCATCCCAAAAGGCTGTACCACGGTCTGTCCAATAGCAGAACGTCCC
>JBEKWN010000010.1:0-48354 GCA_049513055.1 Thermodesulfobacteriota bacterium | reverse complement strand
CGCACCCTTACATTGTGACAACCGGTTACGCCTGGCAGAACTTCTACCGCAGATATAATTTTTTTCTCTATGCCTGATGGGGCAACGTCCAGCAGTGCCTGGATTGTGCGAATACCAAGTTTTACGCTGACGTAAACCACAATTAATCCCACCATCATGGCTGCCACGGAATCCGCTTGACGCATGAAGGCTAAACCCGGTACCCACTCGCTGAGCTTCACGGAAAACAGTCCCAAAATGACGACCCCGGAGCTCCAGATATCAGTACTGAAGTGAAGTGCATCTGCTTCAAGGGCCTGGCTATTGTACTTTCTGGCTGCCCGATAAAGGATACGAGAACGGGAGACATCTACTACAATTGATGTAATCATGACAGTGAAAGACCAATAATTAACTTCTAAATCAGCAGTATGATATAAAAGACGGTGGGTGGCCTCGTAAATGATCCAAAAACAGGTCACCAGAAGAAGCAGGGTCTCAAAAAGTGCAGAGAGGTTTTCCACCTTGCCGTGGCCATAAAGGTGATTTTTATCCGCTGGTTTGCCAGAAATTCGGACTGCCAGGAAAGTCATCACCGCAGCCATGAGATCGAGTCCAGAATGGGCAGCTTCGGCAAGAATGCCCAGACTTCCTGTGGAAAGCCCTACGATAATCTTAAAACCAGTCAATCCCACAGCCGCAATGACAGAACTCATTGCAGCTGACTTTTTTTCATGTGCGCCATCTTGAGAAAAATTTGTAATTACCATTTTCTCCAGCCATCAAAAATACTGAGATTCTGGTTTGATAGAGAGATTCACTTTAAGCAAAAGAATTCTATCATAGGATAATTGAATTAGCAAAAGTGGTCAACCATAAAATGCGATAAGAATCATGAAGGAAAAAGTCAAAAAGGGACAGTTGTAGATGCTCCATTTCTTGCCAGAAGAGAAAATTTATTCCACCCGTTTATCATTCTTGAAGACCAAGGAACCGACTGGGCATACCTTAACACACTCAGCACACTGATCACACCCTGATTCGCCAATGGGTTTGTCTTGAAAGGTGGAGACCATTCGTTTAAAACCCCTTCGGGTGAATCCAATGGTTCCGATACCCAACTTCTCCTGGCATACCCAAACGCATTTGCCGCAGAGGACACATTTGTTGGGATCATAGATAAAGAGGGGACTGCTTTCATCAACGGGGAGGTTTCTTTCGATTTTTCTAAATCGTTTCGTCTTTAGTTTGATACCAAGATGTTTGGCAATTTTCTGAAGTTCACAGGATCGGTTTTTTAAACAATGCCCGCAATCAACGGGGTGGCTCGCAAAAATGAGCTCGGCTGCCGTGCGGGCAAGCCTCAGAGCATTTTTGCCACGTGTGTTAACCACCATGCCTTCCTTAATTGGTTCGGTGCAGGCGATGACAGGTTCGTTCTCACCTTCAACCTCCACAAAGCAAAGGCGACACGAGGCAGAGGGTTTAATCTTTTCTCGTATGGCACAGAGGTTGGGGATATAGATGTTGCTCTCTAACGCTGCCCAGAGGATTTTTTCCCCCTCTTTGGCTTTTATTTTTTTACCATCAATGGTTAAAGATACGTCTCTCACTTTTCAACCTATTAGTTGAAGGTTGAGGCTGAGGTTAAGGTTGAGATTCCTAAACCTAAACCTTGACCTTAACCTTTCATAACTCCGTTTGTTGAAGATTATTCAGCATACCTAACTGCTCTTTGAGACATTATTTTCTGCACCTGACGAGGTTATTTTGAAACGGGGCACCCGATCAGGTGGAGAAAGTTTGATGACAGCATCATATTGAGGAGGACATGCCGCAACGCAAGTATTGCACTTAACACATTTTTCCTGGTCAATGACCTTTATTCTCCTCTTCTTGTCAGTAGAAATAGCCTCAACGGTACAAGTACCAACGCAGGCATCGCATCCACGTGCACATTTCTCGGGGAGGATGTAGTAAGCGATGAGGGTCTGACACATCAATGCCGGACAGCGTCCTTCCTTAATGTGAACCTCATATTCCTCTCGGAAATATTGCAGAGTTGTCAGCACAGGATTGGGTGCGGTTCTGCCCAGACCACAGAGTGATCCTGCTTTAATATCCTCTGCCAATTCCTGGAGTGTCTCAAGATCTTCCATTTTCCCACGGCCCTTTGTGATGTCCTCAAGAATGTCTAACATTTGCTTTGTTCCCAAGCGGCATAGAGTACACTTACCGCAGGATTCCTTCTGAGTAAAATCGAGAAAATAGCGGGCGACTTCAACCATACAGTCGTCCTCATCGAGAACGACCATTCCTCCGGAGCCCATCATGGCCCCGCTTTCCTGCAGTGAATCGAAATCAATGGGAAGGTCGAGCGCTGATTCAGGAAGGCACCCACCGGATGGGCCACCGATTTGAACTGCTTTGAAACGTTTACCTTTAGTGATGCCACCCCCTACTTGAAAGATGAGCTGGCGAAGTGTGGTGCCCATGGGAACTTCTACCAGACCTGTATTAACGACCTTGCCTGCGAGGGCGAAGACTGCTGTTCCCTTGCTTTTTTCAGTGCCAGTTTGCAAAAACCAATCCGCCCCGTTTTTGATGATGTGTGGTACATAAGCCAGCGTCTTCACATTATTGAGGACAGTTGGTTTTCCAAAGAGACCTTGGACAGCCACGCGGGGAGGCCGATGGCGGGGCATTCCTGGTTTTCCCTCTATGGAAGCAATAAGAGCTGTTGCCTCACCGCAGACAAAGGCCCCTGAACCTTGAAAGAGTTTGATGTCAAAGTTGAAGTTACTCCCAAGAATATTTTCTCCCAGAAACTTGTACTCTTCTGCCTGATGAATCGCATTCTGAACCCTTTGCACAGCCAGAGGATATTCGGCTCGGACATAAATATATCCATGGCGGGCACCGATGGCATAGCCCGCAATGACCATTCCTTCTAATACAGAGTGGGGATCACTCTCCAAAATCGCTCTGTCCATAAAAGCGCCCGGGTCACCTTCATCGCCATTACAGATCAGATATTTTGGCTCTCCTTCTGAGTGACGGCAGACATCCCACTTCTCTCCGGCTGGGAAGCCTGCACCGCCCAAACCCCGCAACTTAGACCGCTTGACCTCTGATACAATCTCCTCTGGTTTCATCTGGAGTGCTTTTGACAGACTTTCATATCCACCATTCGCAATATAATGCTCTATCTCTTCCGGGTTGATATGGCCGCAATTTTTTAAAAGAATTCGCTTTTCATATTTTGACCGAGGAAAATCAAAAAAGCTGGGGATAAGGTCATTCTCTTCGAGGGCACCAAGAACAAATTCCAGGCAGGGATCATCATTTAAGATGAAGTGATTGATCAAATTCTCGGCTAAAACTGGATTGACATGCCCATAGCAGATGGAAGGAAATCCTGGCTTTCGGAGTATGACCAGAGGTTCAGCGTAGCAGTGCCCCATGCAACCCACTTCGTAGATGTGGCAGTTGAGATTCTGTTTTTTTACCGTGTCCTTTATCGCTTGAAGGACTTCGAGCGCGCCAGCGGCTCTACCGCAGGTAGCAGTGCCGACCAGAATCACTGGCGTTTGGTCATTCCATATCTTCCTCCAGCGGGATTGCGCCTGTTTTTTTATTTCCTCGAATTTCAATTCTTTTCCTTTTCTTCTTGCTCTTTTTGGAGCTGATAGGAGAGGAGGATTCCATCTACCCTTGTGGGATCAGCTTTGGCTTGAACTTTTTTATCCACAACTGTCACCGGTGCCATGGCACAGCAGCCAACACAGGCCACTGTATCAAGGTCAAACTCGCGGTCAGGGGAGGTTTCACCCACTCCTATTTTCAATCTTCTTTGCCACGCTGCCAGAGTGATGTGGCCACCCTTTACATGACAGGCAGTCCCCATGCAAACCCTTATCGAATGCTTGCCAGGAGGGGTGAGGCGGAATTGGTTATAGAAGGTGGCTACGCTGTAGACATCAATCTCTGGTATATTGAGAAACCGGGCAACCTCGAGCATGGCATCCGGAGGAAGATATCCCAACTCTTCCTGGATTTTTTGCAAAATGGGTATGAGGTTTTCTCTTTTACTTCCTATCCCTTTTAATAGGGCTCTCACTTTTTCTTTGATCTCTACCTCTTCGTCGCTCATCTTCTCCTCTATCAATTGAAATAACGAATTCAGGCTCTAAAAACAAGAGTCTTCTCAATCTTTTTCGAATCTCCGGGTGGAAAGGGGTTATAAAATAAAGGGTAGAATTTCTCTCTTTTACATGAGGCCAACGGATCCCAACACCTCACGAGGGCTGGTGATCAATTTTTGGATACCTACCTCTTTGGGATAGGCACCAAAGGCGAGGCCCATCAACTGGGTGAAATAAAGGATGGGAATTCCATAGCGGGTTTTATAGGCCTCCTCAATCTGCCTTTGACGGCCATCAAGGTTCGCTTGGCAAAGAGGACAGGCCACAGCAATGGCGTTGGCTCCGGTCTCCTTTGCCTCACGGAGGACATCGTTTGAAAGTTTGAGGACCATATCCGATCGGGTGAGGGTCATCGACACACCACAGCACTCTGTTTTAAAGGACCAATCAATCGTTTCTGCGCCCAAGGCTCTGACAATGGAATCCATGCTTTGAGGGTCTTCCACATTATCAAACTGACAAATTTTAGGAGGACGGGTGAGGACACATCCATAATAACAGGCCACCTTCAAACCTGTCAGTTTCTTTCGAATCCTCTCGCGGATTTTCTCGATGCCCATTTCAAGAAAAACTTCTAAGGGATGATAAACTTTCACCTTCCCCTGATACTTATAATCAAAAACCTCGTGAATCTTTTTCTTCAAATCGGCATCATGCTCCAGCTCCACATTGGCTGCCTTAAATCTGGAAAGGCATGCCAGACAGGGAGCGATCAATTTATCAAATCCATCCTTTTCTGCATGGGAGAGGTTGAGAACCGGAAGGGCGATGGATAAAAGATGAGAAGTCGCATGGGCGGATGAGGCTCCGCAGCAAACCCAATCCTTCACTTCTACGAGGTCAATTCCCAATGCCTTGGCAACCAATTTCAAGGAGAGATGATAATCGTATCCAGAGGAACTGAGAGAACATCCTGGGAAATAGGCATAGCGCATCATTTTGCTCCTTCTAACTTTCGAATTCTCGCCATCACTTGCCGCAATTCTTTTGCCCCATGGCTCATGTGGGGGAGGGGTTTGAGCTTTCCCTTCCATAGCATGGGAGAAGCCATATCGATATCTTTAAAGGGTGTAAGCATCCTTAAATTGATAAGAAGGGCAAGGCCCAGTTCATACACCTTTCCAAAGCGTTCCACCAATGCCATAAAGATTCGATGCAATGCAGGGATGGCAGGGTATGGGTTATAGTATTCAAACTCCTTGGACATCTCCCTCAATCCATCAATGACCCGGAGGATATTGATATCCTGAGGACAACGAGTATTACAGGTTTCACAAGAAAGACATATCCAAATGGTGCCTGACCAATATACTTCCTCAGCCAGACCCAGTTGGAGCGCTCGCATCAGTTCGTGGGGCTTCATCCTCATGGCGTAAGCAGAGGGGCAGCCCAATGTACATTTTTTGCACTGGTAGCAGAGCATGACATTCTCTCCTGTCAAGGCTTGAAGGTCACGGCTGAGTTTCAAATTTTCCTTTGAAAAAACGACGCTCATAGTCTTTCCTCTCTACAGACGGTTGGATTGGACTCTTTTGGGAAAAAGACAGTAAAAGTAGTTCCTCCTCCTTCTTCACTTTCGACGGAGATAGAGCCCAAATGGGCGTCCACAATGCTTTTGACAATAGAAAGTCCGAGACCTGTCCCGACGATCTGACGAGTCTCTGTGGTCTTCACCCGATAGAATTTATCAAAGATTCGAGGGAGATCTTCTTTTTTAATCCCGATGCCTGTGTCAGAAATGGTGGCCTTCACAAACCCACCCTCTTCACCGAGATTGACCCAAACTTTTCCTCCTTCGGGTGTATATTTGATTGAATTAGAAATGAGATTGGTGAAGATTCCTTCCATACTATTCTGGTCTGCAAGAATCAATGAAACTTTAGAAGGGGCGGAGAATTGAAGATCGATCTTTTTGTTCTCGGCCTCGACCTTCATCAAATCCACCACCCTTTGAATCACCTCTTGAAGAGGGAGAAGTTCTTTGTATTGAACCATCTTTCCCGCTTCGATTTTGGAAAGGTCAAGGAGGTCTTTGATCAGGTTGAGAAGCCCTCTCGTCCTTTCTTTGGCACGGGAAAGGAGTTTTTCCTGTTTTTCTGTAACCTCCCCTGCCATTTTATTCAGGATGACAGTCAATTGCTGTTCGACAGCGGCAATAGGTGCCCGAAGTTCATGGGTAACCATAGCGATGAACTCCGATTTCATCTTGTCGAGTTCCTTCAGATGACTGATATCCTGGAGAACGGTGACAGAACCCATGGTCTCACCAATATCGTTTCGTACAGGGGCAGTATGGGCACGGAGAAAGATTTCACCAGATTCCCCGAAGCTCAGCTCTTGGGAAACAGAAGTGTAACCTATGTCTTTTGCCTGCAGGTTTTCTTCCATGGTCTTAGACAATTCAGAGGGGAGGTTACATTGAGAGAGGAAATTTCCCAAGAGGGAGGTTTCGGGAATCTTGAGCATCCGGCTCGCCGCTGGATTGGTGAGGACCATACAACCGTCCCCATCGCATACCAAGACGCCGTCGCCCATGCAATTGATGATGGTTTTGATCTTAGACTTCTCGGTGGCAATATCCCGAAGAGATCTCTCCCGTTCCCTTCGCAGAAACTCCGCTTCTTTCTGGAGGGATCTTCTCTCCAACGCCCTTCTGACAACGATGCGGAGTTGGTCTGGAGTGAAGGGTTTGGGGATGAAATCATAGGCCCCCTTTTTCATTGCCTCCACGGCTGACTCCACCGTTGCATAACCCGTGATGACGATAACAAGAAGATTCGGATCGAAAGTTCGGATGTGATCTAACACTTCCATCCCACTCATGCCAGGCATCATTAGATCGAGGAGGATCACATCGATATTCTCCGGACTGCCTTTAATCTCCTCCAATCCTTGTCCCCCGTTCTCAGCGCAGATGACAGACCACCCATCTTTTGAAAGAATGCGTGAACAGCCATCCCTCATGATCTGCTCATCGTCAATGACAAGGATGTTTGTCTGACCTGGCATTTAAACTCCTATAAACCGCATAGTCCATAACGCATAGCGAAATTTATACTTTCTACTCTATGCGCTTTGCGCTTTGCGACTTATCATTTGGCCAAGAGGTTCTCGATCCGTTTCACCAATACTTCCGGTTCTACGGGCTTATCAATGTAATCGTCCGCTTCGGTTTCAAGCCCCGCCTGTTGTGTGTAGCGGGTCGTTGAAATCTTGGAGACCACTGCCGTCAGAAGAAGGATCGGAATCTTACTCAGTTTAGGATCGGATTTCAATTCCTTACAAACCGCATACCCATCCTTGTCCGGCATCATTACATCAAGGACTATAAGATCCGGTTTTTCAGTCTTGGCCTTTTGCAGACCCTCGATTCCGCCGTAAGCAGCGGCTACCGCATAATTTTTAGATTCCAAAATCATGGTCACCGCTTCCACTAAATCCGGATCATCGTCAACGATTAAAATCTTCTTTGCCATCTTCCTCCTCCTTTTTTCGTGTTTCGTGACTCGAGGTTCGTGATTCGTCTTTTCCTTACGATCCACGAGTGGCGAGGTACGAGTTACGTCAATTGCGGCCTGGGTAGGAGTCCTGCAGCTTTAGCAATCTCTGCCACCTTCTCCTCCCACTCTATCGCCATAATATGAATCCCCCGTACCCCTGGAATCTCCCTCACTTTCTGAATCGTCTCCACACAAATTTTTATCCCCTCCTCCGACTGCTTCTCCTTCGGCACCCCCCTCATCCTCTCAATCATCTCATCCGGCACATCCATCCCAGGCACCGAATTCTTCATGTACTTCGCCATCCCCACCGACTTAAACGGTGTCACCCCGCCAAGGATGGCACATCTTTCGTGAAGCCCTCTCTCCCTCACCATCTCCATCCACTTCGCAAACCTCTCAATGTTGTAGATACACTGAGTCTGGATAAATTCACACCCCGCCTTGACCTTCTTCCCTAACCTCGCTGCCCGAATCTCAAAAGGATCCGCAAACGGATTCTCTGCCGCCCCGATAAATAACACGGGCTTCCCCTTTACTTCCTCACCCCCCAAAAACTTCCCGTCATCTCTCAGGGTCTTGACCGTATTGATGAGTTGTATGGAGTCAATATCAAATACATTTTTTGCCCTGGGATGATCCCCAAATTTCTGATGATCCCCTGAAAGACAAAGTATATTATTGATCCCCAATGCTCCTGCCCCCAAGATGTCACTCTGTATCGCTATCCGGTTCCGATCCCGACAGACCATCTGCAAGATGGGATCAAAGCCCATCTCCTTGAGGATGATACAAGCAGAAAAAGAGGACATCCTCACCACCGAGGTCTGATTGTCGGTCACGTTTACTGCATCCACAATCCCCTTAAGCAGGTTCCCCTTCTTCCGAATCACCTCCGAATCCGCACCCCTCGGAGGCCCACACTCCGAGGTCACCACAAACCCACCACTCTCTAAGATTCGCTCGATATTCGACCTAGTCTTCATTTTCTGCTATCCCCTTCTAAATGTTAAGGGTAAGGTTGAGGGTTTCTTTTCTTAACCTGAGTCTAACCCTCAACCTTTTCTTTCATAACTTCAAATCTTCTCTGATCCTCTTACGCGGACCCCCATCCCGAGAGGTTGTCCAATCCTTCACCGGGATGATCTCCTCATATCGATCCAGCTGCCCAAGCTCCTTTAACCTGTCAATGATCAACTGCCAACCACAATCCACTTCCTTGTCCACCTCACACTTCCCATTGGAAGACCCCCCACAAGGCCCATTGAGCAAGCTCTTCGCACACCGTGCTATCGGACAGATCCCCCCCGTCTGATCCAAAATACAACTCCCACACCCCTGACACCGCTCACTCCATACCCCCTGCTCAAGAGTCACCCCCAAAAAGGTGGTATTCACACCAGGAAGGACTGGCTTGGTCCGATACTTCTCTGCCACATACTGAATCCCTGCCCCACAAGCCATTGAAAGAATCACCTCATAGTCCCCCACAAAAGGTCGAACCTGATCAATATATTCATGATCACACTGTCGCTCCAGGGTCTGCTCTTTGATCTCGATCTCCTGACCATCCTTGGCACGAGCTAACCTCAATTCTGAGGCCAATACACCCACTTCCCTCTCTCCCCCAGCGGCACACACCGTTACACATTCATTACACCCCAATAACAATACCTTCTTGTAGGGCTTAAGCATCCCCAGAATTTCTTCCAACGTCTTACGATTCGCTACAATCATTGTTTCCTCCAAAATACGTGACGGGTGATTCGTGACTCGTGTTTCGTTTTTTAGTACGATTCACTCATCACGATTCACGCCTTACATTCTTTTTGGCAGGGGAGGGCCCCAATGCCCTGATCTTCTCTGTCATCTCACGGGCTATCTCGGCAAAACGCTGACCCTGGGCCGAGCTCATGTTGTACATCTCCAAGCGAGCCCCTCCTAAGCCCACCTCATCCAATAACCCCTTCACATACTGGACTCTCTTCTTCGCTCTTAAGTTCCCTCTCAGGAAGTGACACTCCCCCTCCAAGCACCCTGCCAAGTAAACCCCATCCACTCCCGATTCAAAGGCACGAAGGATCAGAAGATTGTCCACTCTCCCCGTACAGGGAACCTTCACAATCTTCACATTCGTAGGGTAGTTGAGCCTCATCGAACCTGCCAGGTCCGCTGCACTATAGGCTCAATGCTCACAACAAAAAGCCAATACCTCAGGCTCAAATGACGTGGCTCGTGATTCGGGACTCGTGTCTCGTAACTTCTGCTGAACTGCCTCTGCCATAATCACCTCACTTATTTCAGTTACAAGTTTCAAGTTTCTAACTTGCCACTTGTAACTTGAAACTCCTACGCTGCGATATCCATCACCAAAGCTTGGCACTTCGCCCACAATTGAGGATCCCTGAAGTGCATCAGCTCAATGGCCCTGGCCGGGCACTCGGCAGCGCAACTGCCACACCCTTTGCACTTCGCCATGTCAATCTCCGCCTCACCTTTTATATTGATCACTGGCACCTCATACGGACACACTCTCACACACGTCAGACAAGCCGCACACCGCTCACCCTCCACCATGGCCACAACACCACCCACCAACATCTTCTCTTTAGATAAGATGGTGCAGGCTCGAGAAGCTGCTGCACTTGCCTGAGTGATCGTTTCGCTAATCAATTTCGGTCCGTGGGCGCCACCAGCGAGATACATGCCATCCGTTGCAAAATCAACTGGCCTCAACTTCATATGGGCTTCCAAGAAGAAGCCTTCCATAGTTCGAGGAACCTTCAGCATAGTTGCTAATTCCTCATTCTCTCTCGAAATGGTAGCCGCAGAAAGAACTAGAAGATCAGGTTTTATCTCCATTCTTTCCTTTAAGATTCGATCCAGAAAAGAGACGGTGAGATCTTGTCCATTCTTTTTGACTTCAGGTTTTTCTTCTAATTCGTATCGGATGAACATAATCCCTTGATCTCGGGCTTTGGCATAGTAAGATTCTGCAAGGCCATAAGTCCGCATATCCCGATAGAGGATAGAGATATTGGCATTGGGATTCAGTTCCTTGAGCTTGAGAGCGTTCTTCACAGCTGTGGCACAGCAAGTCCGGCTACAGTTGGGGCGCTCCTTGTTCCTTGATCCTACACATTGAATCATCACAATGTGATTGGCTCGAGCCACCTCGTCAGGTTGATTGACAATCCGGCCTTCCAACTCAAGCTGTGTGACAATGTGTGGGTCTTCGCCATAGAGATATTCATTTGGTTTCCATTCTTGAGCGCCAGTGGCCAAGATCGTTATGCCATGTTCAATCTTCCGGTAATACATGGTAGGCGCCACCATCACCCCAGTGGAGAAGTTTCCTTTGGAACCGCTGAAATCAACCACCAGGGCATTGGTGATGACATGGATGGAAGGATGGTTCGTCACTCGATTGATCAGATCTTTTAAAAAGGCCTGGACATCTTGGCCTTCGAGTGTATAGTAAAGATTTCTAACATTTCCCCCAAGCTGAGCCTCCTTTTCGAGAAGAAAAATCTCAAACCCCTGTTCGGCGAGTTTGAGGGCAGAGGTCATTCCAGCCACACCTCCTCCGATGACCAATCCCTTATGGGTCACCGGCAATCCCAATTCGCTGAGGGGTCGAATCAATCGGGCATTGGCCACGGCCATCCGGACAAGGTCCTTGGCTTTATGGGTCGCTTCTTCCTTCTGCCGCATATGGACCCAGGAACATTGGTCACGGATATTCGCCATCTCGAAGAGGTATTTATTTAATCCTGCCTCCCGACAGGTTTCTCTAAACATCGGTTCATGGGTTCTTGGAGAACAGGAGGCCACAATGACACGATTTAGATTATTTTCTTTGATCGCATTCTTAATTTTTTCCTGGGTGTCCTGGGAACAGGTATAAAGGTTATCCTCAACATGGACGACGTTTTTCAGTGTCCTCGCATACTCCCTCACTTCAGGCACATTCACCACGCCTCCGATGTTGATGCCACAGTTGCAGACGAAGACCCCGATACGAGGTTCTTCCGCTGTCACATCCGCCTCGGGAGGATATTCTTTTTTGGTAACCATAGTCCCCCGTGCTGAAGCGATCAGTCCTGTGGCATCGGCCACCGCACCGCTTGCCTGAGAGACAGTTTCTGGAATGTCTTTCGGTCCCTGAAACACACCACAGACATAAACGCCTGGCTTTGATGTGGAAGTGGGTTCGAAAGGTTTTGTCTTGCAGAATCCATGAGTATCTACTTCAATACCCATCCTTTTTGCCATTTCAACCGCTTCTTTGGATGGGACCATCCCCACAGAGAGAACCACCAAATCGAATTCCTCTTCAACAATCTTTCCCTCTTCATCCAAGTAGGTCACTAAGAGATTCTTTGTTTTAAAATGCTCCCTTACTCTAGAGACCATGCACCTGATGAACCGGACGCCGTATTCGGACTTAGCCCTTTCATAATAGGCATCGAACCCTTTTCCATAAGCCCGGATATCCATATAAAAGATAGTGGGCTCAACAAAGTTAGCATGTTCTTTGGCAATGATGGCTTCTTTCGTCGCGTACATGCAGCACACCGATGAACAGTAATCCTGTCCACAAGAGATATCGCGGCTCCCCACACACTGGATGAAAGCGATTTTCCGTGGGTGTCCTGCATCAGAAGGACGCTGTACCACACCGGCATAGGGACCACTGGCACTGAGCATTCGCTCGAACTCGATGCTTGTGACGACATTCGGAAAGACACCGTAACCGAATTCGGGTCGAATATTCCCTTCCACGGTTTTAAAGCCCGGAGTGAGAATGACTGCACCAACTTGGAGGTCAACCATTTTCTCGCGGTCATCGTGATTGATGGCTCCTGCACGGCAAGCGAAGATGCACTGCAGACACTCGGAGCAGATGCCGCACTCCAGGCACCTCTTGGCTGTCTCGATCACTTCCTCCTCAGTAAGCGTTGACTCCACTTCTAAAAAATCACGTTTGCGCTCGCCCGCTTCGCGTTTTTCAGGCACTGGTCGCGGGGCTTGTGACTTGACCTCCATTAATTGCTTCGCCTGAGCTGGATCGAGTTTAGCTTCCGGTAACCTTTCGATCACCTCCAATACCGGCGGCCATGCCCTCGTTTCTTTCTCTCCCTGGTTTAAATAGGCTTCAATCGAGCGCGTCGCCTTATGTCCTGCGGAAATGGCATCCACGACAAAAGTTGTACCTGTGACCACATCGCCGCCGGCGAAAATCCCGGGTACATTGGTGGCCAGTGTGTCTTTGTCTACGGCTACTGTCCGGCCACGCACCGTCTCTACCTTGTTGCTCAATAAGGTAAGGTCAGGCCTTTGACCGATGGCAAAGATGACCACATCGCAGGGAATAACGGTCTCTGTACCAGGGATCTCGTCAAAGTCAGGCCGCCCATCGATAAACCCTCGGAAATTCACATCCACGGTTCGAACGCCTGTCACATGACCGTCTTTGTTCGTCACTTCCTTAAATGTACGGCCAGGATAGACATCGATGCCTTCGTCCTTAGCGTCGCGGACTTCCCAATCATGGGCAGGCATTTTTTCTCGACTCTCCAAGCAAGACATGCCCACCCAGCTTGCACCCATCCGTACTGACGACATGGCCGCATCAATTGCTACATTCCCACCACCGAGGACTAAGACGCGCTTGTTGGCAATTTTTGATTGGATGTTTGATGTTCCTGTAAGGCTGACTTCCCGCAAGAAGTCTGTTGTGATGTGAGCCTCTGGCAGGTCATTTCCAGGGATAGGCAGCTTAATGCCAATATGAGCGCCTGCAGCGACAAAGACAGCATCAAAATCTTTGAGCAACCCTGTCACATCTTGCACACGATGGTTCAGTTTCAGCTCAACCCCTCTTGAGATGATTTCATCTATCTCGCGCTGGAGCAAGTTATAAGGCATGCGGTACTCTGGAATACCCACACGCATCATTCCGCCTGGTGCAGGTAATGCCTCGAAGACAGTGACGGAGTAACTTTTACGGATCAGGTCATTGGCCGCAGTCAATCCTGCTGGACCGGCACCGACAATGGCTACTTTCTTTCCCGCTCCACTGGTATCCGGGGCTTTTTGGACACCTAACGCATACACCTTCTGGATCTCTTCAGGATGCGCGAACGCCCAGTCGCTCACAAAACGTTTGAAGTGCATGATATTGACGGGTTCACTCCCGACCTCGGTTCGGGTACAAGCTTCCTCGCATCGGTGGTTGCATACACGGCCACATACTGAGGGGAAAGGATTATCTTCTTTGATGGTGCGGTAAGCATCGGCAAAGCGTTTCTCACGGATAAGTGCCACATAGCCCATTGCACGCTGTTCAATGGGACAGGCATTACGACAGGGAGCTTCACCACGTTTTTCGATGGCGAAAGCATTCGGGATGGCTTGTGGATATCTCTTATAGATAGCCTTGCGCGTGGAGAGCAAGGCATTGAACTCGTCTGGGCGGATGATGGGACAGGCTGTTGCACAGTCGCCGCAACCCGTACATTTGGCTGTATCTACGAAGCGGGCATGCTTACGAAGGCGGACAGTGAAATTGCCTGGTTCGCCTGAGAGACCTTCGACATCGGTGGCCGTCAGGATGCCAATGTTGAGATGACGGCCTGCCTCCACCAGTTTGGGAGAGATGATGCACATCGAGCAATCGTTGGTGGGGAAGGTTTTATCCAATTGGGCCATCACTCCACCAATCGCAGGTGATGACTCCACAAGATAAACATAGTAGCCAGATTCGGCGAGGTCAAGGGATGCTTGGATCCCAGCGATCCCGCCCCCTACCACCATTACAGCTCCAACTTTATCGGCCATACCTAATCCTCTCAATAAAGATTTTCTTCGTGGCCATCAGCTATAAACTATCAGCTAATGGGTGGTGGCTACATCAATCCCCTGGCACTCAATACCTTGATCGGATCTGTGATGTGCCGGCTAAACCATTTCTTGGCATCGCGATGCCTCAGGGCTAATCCCATCAATTCTGTAAAGTAAAGAATGGGGAGATCGTATTTCTTCCCCGTTTCCTTCTCCAATTCTTCCTGGCGGGTATCCAGATTGGCCTGACACATCGGGCAACCCGTGACCAGACAGTCAGCCTCTGCTTCCATCGCCATGGAGAGAAGTCGCTCGTTCAATTTCCTTACGATATCTGTCCGCGTCATCACGAGGCTGGCTCCACAACAATCGGTCTTATAAGACCAAGGAACGGGATCGGCACCCAGTAATTTCATCAGTCGGTCCATATGTTGAGGATTCTCATATTCCCGTATGCCTGTCACTTTGGGGGGTCGAACAGTGAGGCACCCATAGTAGCAAGCCACCTTAAGCCCTGAGAGAGGCTTTGTGCGCTTTTTCTTCACCTCTTCTAAGATCGCTTCACCACAGAAAAGATCCAAGGCATACCGAATGGGGACATTTCCTTGATAAGGGAAATGGACTTTTCTGGAGTGTTCCTTGACCTCTTTTTCCACTGCTTTGAATCGGCTGTAGCAGGCCACGCAAGGGACCAACAACTCGCGGTCGCTCTTTTCGGCGATGGCAAGATTTCGAGCAGCCAGTTCAATGGCCAGCTCTTCATCCGTGCAGTGTGCCGAACTCGCACCGCAACAGGTCCAATCCTCTAACTCGTGGAGTTGGATATCGAGGAGTTTAGATACGCCTCGGATCGAATCGTCATACTCTCTGGCAGTTCCATGAAGGGAGCATCCAGGGTAATAAGAAATTTCTTTCACCTTCTCGCCCCTTTCTCAAATTCGTTGAAGATCTCCTGAATCTCTTTTCCTCCTCCAAACCTTGAAGGAAGGAGTTTGATCTTCCCTTTGCGAAACATCTTCCACCCCAATCCGGCGTCTTTGAAAAAATCTTTGGTCTTCGATTTTAATTGTATGATGAGGCTTAGTTCATGGATCCGGCCTTTCGATTTGATGGTATCCAAGAAGACAGAGTGGAAAATGGGAATGTCCTTTTCCCCTGGTTTGATCCCAGAACGGATTGCTAAATTTCTCAAGGTATCCATAATTTTGGCGATATCGATATTGTTTGGGCATCGAACACTACAAGTATAGCAGGAAGCACAGATCCAGATCGTCTTCGAAGTGAGGACCTTTTCTCGGTGCCCGTACTGGATATGGCGGAGCATCTGATTGGGGAGGATATCCATCGCATAAGCGATGGGACATCCCGCCGAACATTTCTGGCATTGAAAACAGGCCTGGATTTTTTCCCCGCTGGCCTGAACGACTTCAAACAGGAAAGGATTCTCCTTCTGGTTTCCCTGTACGTTTAGATCCATCATTTTACCCCTTGACCCTGGATGGGAGGACTTTCCAGGATAGCCTGAGTTCCTTGATGAATGGGAAGTTCGATCGTAAAGGTAGTTCCTTCACCCACTTTACTCTTTACGCTGATCTTTCCTCCGTGATCCTCAATAATTCCGTAAGAAGTAGCGAGGCCTAATCCGGTTCCCTTTCCCACTTCCTTCGTGGTGAAGAAGGGATCAAAGATTCGGGTGAGGTTCTCTTCGGGAATGCCCTCACCAGTATCTGTAAATTCTACGAAGACCGTCTTCCGATCCGGGGCAGGGGAGGTCGTAATGGTAAGCGTCCCACTGTCATGCATCGCCTCTGCTGCATTCACAATGATATTCATGAGGACTTGTTTCAATTGGCTGGCGTTTCCCTGGACGAAAGGCAGGAAAGGATCAAGTTTCTTAACAATTTGGATATTGTGGAACAGGGCCTGATTGACTAAGAAGAAGAGGCCATCATTAATGGCTCGATTGATATCCGTGGGTTCCATCTTCGGTTCCGTCTGACGGGCGAATTCAAGGAGGCTCTTCACAATCTCCTTACAGCGACCGGCCTCCTGAACGATTCGAGCCAAATCCCCTCGCCGGGAATCCTCTTCGGAAAGATCCTCCATCATCAGACTGGAGTAGATAAGAATTCCACCCAAAGGATTGTTGATCTCATGGGCAATGCCGGCGGCCAGTTTTCCAAGAGAAGCCATCTTCTCTGAACCGACCAGTTGAAGGTGAGTCTCTTGAAGTTTCTTCTCCATATTTAGGCGAGGTCTCAAATCCGTGAAGATACCGACACTGGCAATTTCCTGGCCTTTTCCATTGTAAATGAGGGCGGCAGAAAGCTGGACGTGTATTTCTTCTCCAAACTTATTGACAACGTTCAACTGGGAAGGAATGAATTTCCCTGCGCCGCCATATTCCGGGCTTCGTAGTTTCTTCATAATCTCTTTGGCCACGCCCTCAGGATAGATCTTTGTAATATGGAGTTTGCCAATCACCTCTTCGGCATTATATCCGATCAGTGCTTCCGCCCCTCTGTTAAAGATAAAGATATTCCCTTTCATGTCTGCAGCAATAATCCCATCCACGGAACTCTCGATTAGGTTCATGAAGAATTCGTTCGCCTCACGAAGTTCGTTTTCAATCCGTTTTCTCTCGGAGATATCTAAGTTAATACCTTGGTAACCAACGACCTCACCCTTTTCATTCTTAATAGGATGGCCGGTCAACAAGACGGTAATCTTGTCACCATTCTTCTTCTTGAATTCCACTTCCATGTCTTTGACAAAGCTATCTCTTTTGATCCTTTCCTGAAGGGCCTTCCGGTCTTCAGAGTTCACATAGAGGTCTTGGGCGATATCAATTTTAAGAAATTCCTCCTTGGTAGGGTATTCCAGCATATCGAGAAGGGCTTGGTTACAATCTAAAAACTTTCCCTCCTTCGAGCTGATGAAGAGGCCGTGCCGAACCCTTTCGAAAAGGTTTCTCAGCTTTTCTTCGGAGTCCCTGAGGTCCCTTTCGAATTTTTTCCGTTCCGTGATGTCACGGATATAGGCATAGGTCTTGACCTCTCCGGTATCCGACTTGGCCAAGGCGATACAAACCTCCGCATCCTTGACGTGGCCCTGAGAGGTCAGGATATTCATTTCAGTACAGAGCTTCTCGCCTATTCCCACACCGCGGGTGACAGTCCCCTCCAGAAATTCTTTGTCTTCTTTACCAATCACAGAGAAAAAATTTCTTCCGATCAAATCTTCCTTGGGGATCCCGGTGATTTCAGAGGCCATCTGATTGGCAAAAATGATCTTAAAGGCTTGATCGAAAACCACGATCCCATCGTCACCCATCTCCGCAATCTTCTCAAACTGCTGGGTGGCTTCCCGGATCCTTCGTTCCATTCTTTTCGATTCCGTAATATCCCGGAGATAGGCGTAACCCTTGCGAACTCCAAGAGGGGTTTTCGTTAAGGCGATGCAAATTTCAGCCTCTTTGACCTCACCGGTGGAGGTGAGCAGTTGAACCTCAGAACAAGTTTTTTCGCCATAACGTTCAGGATGGATGAAAAGGTCTTCGATAAAAGATTGATAGGGTTTGCCTAAGAGGGAAAGGACCGACATTTTCAACAACTCTTTGTTCGAATATCCGGTGATCTCGGAAGCCATCCGATTTGCGAATTCGGTTCGATGATCCTTATCAAAGACAAGAATGCCGTCATTTCCCAACCCGGCAATGGACTGAAACATCTCCGACTCCACCCCCTTTTTTTTAACAAGGGTAAGTGGTTTGGCAGGTTTTTTTCTTTTCGTTGGTGGAGTTGGTTTTTTGGGGGACATACCTCCCAAAAAGTAACATATCTCCCCAGGGTTGACAAGAAAACCTGACTGTTTCATGGTTTCAGACATCCACGCTAAGCGTGATGATTTAATTTGAACCCACCCATTCTGCCTGAGCCTCCTCCTGCCTGCCGGTAGGGGGGGGTTGGCAGGGGAGACAGGTTACAGCCCTACATGATCCAGGAGAGCGGGGATCTGCTTTTCCCATCCGATGGGAATGATCTGGACTCCTTGGCAAAGTGGTTTCAACGCCTTGATCAGACCCCCTGCGATTTCAATGCTGGCTTTCTGTTTATCTGAAGCCTTCATCAATTGGTCGATGATCGAATCCGGAATAGAAGCTCCTTCTACATGCTTGTTCACATATCGGGCCATCCCGACTGATTTAAGCAGGGTGATGCCTGCGATAATGGGTACCTTGAAGTGCGCTACTTTTTTGACGAAGGGCTCGAAGAGGCTCACATCGTAGATCGAATTGGTCAAGAAGAAATCGACCCCCATGCGTATCTTCTTTTCCATATCCATGATCTCTAAATCGAGGACGTGACCCTTGACGGCTGCATTGATTTGGGTGCCTACACAAAAGTGGGGTTTTCCTTGAAGGTCATTCCCCATGAGGTCGTAGCCCTCTTGGAGGCGCTTGGCTACACCGAGCAAGCCCATCACATCGAGGTCAAAGACCGCTTGGGCTTCGAAGTGATCTCCGATGGATGGATGGTCGCCCTGGAGGAGTAAGACGTTCTTCAAACCCAAGGCTGAAGCGTTCAAGAGTTCGGATTGGAGTGCCAATCGGTTTCGGTCGCTACAGGATAGATTGTAGATCGCCTCCATCCCCTTTGCCTTCAGCAGGGTGCATACCGAAAGGGATCCCAGCCTCATGATGGCATTCTGAAGGTCTGGTACATTGATCGCATCCACACGCCCCTTGAGGAGTTCTGCATATTCGTAAAGCTCAATGAGATCGTTTCCCTTGGGGGGCTGGAGTTCAGCGACGACAACAAACTTCCCTGATTCCAACTGCTCCTTGAATGACATGGGTTTTCTCCTCTGTTTTGTGCTATTCTACCTTGGGACGAGGTAACAACCCGGCCATCTCAGTGATCTTACTGACCATCTGCTCCCATTCGATGGCCATGATGTGAACCCCATGAACCCCTTCGAGTTCTCTTAGTTCTTGGATCTGTTCCACACAGATCTTGATCCCTTCCTCAGCCGGTTTTTTTGCTTTGACGACTCGATCGATGATCTCGTCTGGGATGATGATGCCGGAGACGTTCTTCGCCATGTATCGGGCCATACCTCCAGATTTGAGAGGGGTGACCCCAGCCAGGATGTGGCACTTCTCGTGGAGCCCTCGGTCCCGGACCATCTTCATCCACTCCTTGAATCGGTTCATATCATAGATGCACTGGGTCTGGATGAAGTTTACCCCTGCGGCCACCTTTTTGCCCAATCGGATGGCCCGGAATTCAAAAGGATCGCCAAAAGGATTCTCTGCAGCCCCGATAAAAAGTTTGATCTCCCCCTCGATCTTTTCTTCTCCACCGAGGAGTTTTCCCTGATCCCGCATCGTTCGGACGCAATCGATCAATTGGATGGAATCCAAATCGTGGACGTTCTTGGCATCCACCTGGTTTCCAAAAGTGTGGTGGTCTCCAGTCAGGCAGAGCATGTTCTTGATGCCTAACGCCGTGGCTCCGAAGATGTCGCTTTGAATGGCAATGCGATTCCGGTCCCGGGTGGTCATCTGCATCACAGGCTCCAACCCCATCTGAATGAGTAGGCTTGAAGTGGCAATGCTTGACATCCGGACGATAGCCGTCTGGTTGTCCGTGACATTGACCGCATCGACATATCCTTTCAAAAGCTCTACCTTTCGTTTGATAACACTGACGTCGTTGCCCTTCGGAGGACCTAATTCACCGGTGACCGCAAATAGTCTCTTCTCTAAAACCTTTTCTAGATTACTCCCTGCTTTCATACCTTAAGATCCTCCCTCACAATCCTTCTCAGTCCGCTATCTCTCGATTCCACTCCCCATCGCTTTGCCGGGATGATTTCTTCCATTTTGTAAAGTTGGTTGAGAGTCTTAAGCCGATCGTAGATGAGCTGCCAAGCGCAATCGGCCTCCTTTTTGATTTCGCATTTACCTTTGGAGGACCCCCCACAAGGTCCATTTAATAATTGTTTGGCACAACGCGAAATGGGACAGATACCTCCTGTCTTTTCGAGGACACAATTTCCACAAGCCTGACACCGCTCCTCCCAAACTCCTTGTGTGATGGTTTCGCCTAAGAAGCTGGTATTGACGCCTGGGAAGATAGGAATTTTTGGGAAATGGCGTACTAATGTCTGGACACCCACTCCACAGGCGATGGAAAGGACTGCCTCCACCTTCTCGATCGTTTCGGACAACTCTAATGCGAACTCCGGTTCACACTGGCGGGTAGGCGTTATCTCCAGGACCTCTATCTTTTTCCCGATTTTCTGTCTTGCCATTCTGAGACCAGAAGCGAGCAGTCCCACTTCCTTCTCACCTCCAGTATGGCAAACCGTAACGCAGGCCCCACAACCCGAGAGCAAAATCTTATTATAGGGATCGAGGTATTTCAGGATTTCATCGATAGGTTTCTGTTCAGCTTTGATCATTCTTAGTATCCTTTCTGAATAATTTGTCATTCTGAGCAGAGCGAAGAATCTTGGTCTTCCAAGAGCTGAGACCCTTCACTTTGTTCAGGGTGACACTAATTGCATTTGAGAATTTTCAATCTGCAATCTGCAATCCGCTATATTTTTCCCAGGTTTGGCCCCATTTTTTTCAACTGCTCTGATTTTCGACGAAGGGTCTCCGCCAATTTTGCACCGCTGTTTGTGGCGAGGTAGCAGATTTCAATCCTTTCCTTTTCCAAACCGATCTTCTCTAACATCCGGTGGGCATAGGACAGCCGGCCTTTCGCACGGAGATTCCCTCTGAGGAACTGACAGTTTTCTTCATAGCAGGCGAAGAGTAGAACACCATCCGCGCCCTTCTCCAGAGCTTTTAAGAGATAGATCGTCTCGATGCGACCTGCACAAGGAACGCGGACAATCTCAACATTTTTTGGAAGTTTCAGTTTCAAGGTCCCTGCCATGTCCGCAGCAGGATATCCAGATTGATCGCAACAAAAGGCGACGATCTTCGGCTCGAAATTCATCATATCTGCCTCTCCAACGATCCGCTCAACATTTTTCGATAATCGACTGAGATTGAAATTCCAAATTACAAATCCCAAATCCCAAATAATTCCCAAATTCCAATGTTCTAAATTCTAAATCTTTTGTTTTGAACATTTGAATTTTGGTCATTGGAGTTTGTTTGTTTTTTAGTATTTGGAATTTCTCCTTATCTCCCTATCTCCCCATCAATCTGAAAGGCCCATCTGAGCATAGATCTGTGCATCGGTTAAATGCTGAAGGGTGATGGCCTTTGCCGGACATTCGGCCACACAGATACCACATCCATAGCAGGAGGCAGGATCGACTTTAGCCGCCCCCCATTTCGTCTCTTGACCTGTTCCAGAGATAATATAGACGTTTCTCTCTCCATATTTTTCCACAGTGATGGCAGAATGGGGACAAAGTCTCGGGCAGGTATAGCAGACTGCACATTTTTTAGGGTCCACCTCTGCCACGGCGAGATCGTAGGTATAGGTCCCTTTCGAAAGGAGGGCTATTACTTCTTGGGCCACGGCTCTGGCCTCGATCAGTGATTCTGAAACTTCCTGAGGGAATCGACATGCTCCTGCCACAAAGATCCCTCTTCGGTTTGATCGAACACGAAGAAGTTGAGGATTATCCTCCATGAGAAAACCCCGGTTCCCCAGATGGATTTTGAGAAGTCCTGAGAGACTTTCAGTCTCTGGTGTAGGGATGAAGGCTTCACTGACGACAACGAGATCAGAGAGGATGGAGACTGGCCATTGCTCCTTTTTTTGAATGGCTGCGGTATCCCTGACATTGACCTGAATCTGACCGTTGACAATGGAAAACCTGGGAGGTTCTTCGTATTTGAAGAAGAGCACACCCTTTTCTCTTGCCTTTCGATAGAGGCGCTCCATTCCATCTGCGGCAACCTTTATGTCTTTACAGAGGATGGCTACCTGGCACTGAAAAGCTTCTTGAAGGAGGAGTGCTTCTTTGACTGCATTGATTGAATCGACTTTGATATCCTCGTTTACTCCATCGAGGAGGTAGGTTACCATCTCAATTTTCTTCCCATCCCAAAGAAGAGAGGGGCCTGTTGTCTCAGACAAGAGTTTTTCCATTTCCGGAAAAACGATGACCCTTCTGTGACTATAGATCCCTTTTGTTTCCCGCTTCGCTGCATATCCTGTGGCGACGACAATGGCTGAGATGGAGAGAACAGTTTCCGTTCGATCGAGGCCCTGAATTTTGGCTTGGAATCTACCCAGATGTCCATCTAGGTGTTTTAATTCTGTTTGGGTGAAAAGGGTAATTTTAGGATGATCCTTCACCTCGGAAATCTTTTCATCCATCCACTTTTGAACTTCTAAAGGACGGTTATAAAATTTATGTAGTTCTAAAGTCTTTCCGCCCAGTTGGTTTCCCTTTTCCAAAAGGAAGACATGAATGCCTGATTTGGCCAATTCCTGGGCGATTGAAATTCCAGTGACACCCCCTCCAAGAATCAACACCTCAGGTTTCAATGGGAGGGATTGGATCTCAATGGGTTTGGAATTGGAGACAGCGCGAATGGTTTTGGAAATGATCGTTTTTGCTCTCTCCAGAACCGCCTCTTCCTCTACCATCATCCAGAGGGCCTGTTCACGAATATTGGCCACGGCGAAGAGATAAGGATTGAAGGGTAGGGGATATCTTAATTTCTGGAACGAAGTCTCATAAAGTTTTGGGCTCCCTCCAATAATGACAACCCCCTCTACCCCTCCTGCTTCGAGACGCTTCCCCATTCTGTTCAAAGCATCGGGTGAGGCAAGGTTTTCCTCCTCAAGGCAAAAGGCAGTTTCTGGAAGTTTCTGCACATAGTCAGATAGTTTCTTTCGGAAAGAAACAGGGAGCGATCCCTGCAGGGCGTCGATGAAAATCCCGATTCGAGACATTTAAGACCTCCCTCTCAGATGTTGCTGGACGAGAAAGGCAGCTGATTTGGCATGAAGAATCGAACGGTCGATGTCCTTGGGCCCACTGCAAGCCCCCGTGACAAAGACGCCGGTTTGGTGTGGAGGGGAGGCGATGAAGCCATCCTCTGTCAGGCTCAGTCTGAAGAGCTCTGTGAGGCGTTTGGCCTCCTTGTTCAACACCATCCCAACGGAGAGAACAATGAGATCGAAGAAATCTTCCACGACTTCTCCCCTCTCAGGATCTATAAATCTAACCCTCAGTGTATCAGAAAGGGGAGAGTGGTAAACTTTAGAGGGAAGACTTCGGATGAGACGGGTTCCTTTGTCCTCTCGACAAGAATCGAGGAACTGCTGAAAGGATGCTCCGGCAGGCTGAATATCCATATAGAGAAAAGTTGCTTTCACCTCAGGGTATTGGTAACGAATGGCTTTGATCAAGCGGAGCGCATAGGCGCAACAGACCTGAGAGCAATAAAGATTTCCAATGGACTCATCACGGCTCCCCACACATTGAAAGAAGGCAACGGTTTTTGGGAGTTTTCCATCAGAAGGGCGGGAAAGGGCTCCACGATATCGAAGCATTTCATCAAGATCTTTGGCAGTGATCACATTTTTGAACCGGCCATATCCGTATTCCACTTTTTGAGAGGCATCAAAAGGGTTGATTCCCGCAGCAATCACAATGGCGGAAACTTTTAAATCAATCCTCTCCTTCCCCTTTTTTAAAGATACCTGATGGTTCCCCCCATTCCCCTTCACGTCGACCACTTCGGTTTGGGTAAGAATCGAAATGTCCTGGCGTTGCTGAATCTCAGAAATTCTTTTATCCACCACGCAAGCAAAACACTTATTGCAGGACTCCGAAGCCTTACAGCAGAAGGAGGCAGAGAGCCCTCCCAAGGAAGGGTCTCTTTCGATAAGTGTAGAAGGAATTCCTGACTGGGCCAACTCCAAGGCAACCGTCATTCCAGAAATTCCTCCACCGATGATCAGGACATCCTTTTCTTCCAATTGCACACTCCTTATTATTATTTAAACAATCGTTCGTGGAATGATGGAATGTTGGAATAATGGAATGATGGGCTGCAAAGCAGTCCAGGCGTTTTTTTGTAAGCCCAATATTCCAGTATTCCACTATTCCAGTCTTTAAAGTTCCAGCCATGAATCAGAGTAAAGGGTTTTGGCTATCAAGACTCTGGTGGTCTTCACATAATCAGCTTCTTCTTTACTCAAGGATTTGAGATCAATCTCCTCCCCATCCATGACACGGTAGACCAGTTTTCGGAGATCTGCTCGTCCCCCCGATGCAAATTTTTTGAGATCCTCGTCAAAAGCATCCACAATGGCAGAAGCCATGCCATATCTTTCGAGCATCATCATATAGGTCTGGTTGAGGATGGGCCTCAGGTGTTCCGGGGCTCCATTGGATACATTGGAAAGACCGCAGGTTGATCTCATTCCCGGGAGCACTTCTTGAAGGTCTTTGAACATCTTCATAAATTCGATACAACTGGGGACCTGAACCTGGCTTTGGGGGCTGGTCACTGGGGTGACAATGGGATCCATCCAGATATCCTCACCTGGAATCCCAAATTCCAGGGCCTTTTGCATCAATTCTGCAGCCAGCACTCCTCTTTCGTCTGCATCTCGAGGAAGACCGGAGGGGCCCCAGAGAAGAGCCACGATTCCTGCGTTATATTTTTGTGCGATAGGGAATTTGGCATCCATGCTTTCAGGACGGGCCATGATCGAATTGATCACAGCCTTTCCCTTTTTGTTTTTGTAAACCTTGAGCCCAGCCTCAATGGCTTCTGCATTGATCGTGTCGAGGTAAAGAGGAGTATCGACCACCTCTTGGACGGTCTTGACCACCCACTCCATCAATTCTCCTCCACCCTTGCGGGCAGGTCCAAGATTGATGTCAATGAAATCAATGCCTGCTTTGGCTTCAACAATGGCCAACTCCTGAATGGGTTTAGGATCTCTATCCTTCATTGCGGTTCCAATCTTCTTGACCATCACATTAAGATTTTCTCCAACACGTAACATAACCACTCTCCTTTCAAAAAAACTTTTCACAAAATCGGAGGCGTAAATGCCTCCGATTTCAATCTTTTTATTAAAATTAAGCTCCCATTTTAAGAAAGGCTGGTATGTGAGCGGCTTCTCTTGGTCCGATCTTAACCTCCCATCCCGACCCCAGTTCTTCTTCGAGGTCTCCGCTCACGGCTGCAACGGCCCCAGGGATGACCACCCGGCGATGTTTGACTTTTTCTGTGATGCCACTCTTTTTGATGAAGGCACCGATCGCATCGCCTACAAATTTCCCTGCTGCCCAGGCGGTCAGAACAGAGAGGCCTTCTGTATCCATCACCAGCAGCCAGCTTGCTACTCGACTCGATTCAACCTCACCGGAGACAATAAAGTAAGTCAGGGAGAAGTTGGTGGTGATTAGAACCGGAGAGTCCTCTGTTGGGTTACCAATGGGGTAGATTCCTTGCTGCATCATCATGGGTCGTTGGGGGTCAGTATATATATTCAGCCGTTCCACGAGGAGGGGAAAGATGCTTTCGCCCTGGAAGTCCGAGAGAACGATGATGCCTGCATATTTCGACACAAAGGTTGCCGCAATCAAGGCCTCCTTCAGCGGATCTTTCGTCATTTCACAGGGGAAGGTGATCGTTGGAAATCCAAGGGAGCGGTTTTTTTGGATGAGGGCAGCTCGGCGGATATAAATTTGATCTTCAAAGGCTTTGCGAAGCGTCCTCGCCCCAGAATCAATGACAAGATCTTTTAAACCTGCTGTGGCCAGTTTGTCGCAAAGTCTGATAAGGGTATCGAGATTATCGGCTTTGACCGCCAATGGGCATTTGTTCTCCTTGGCCAGATTGGCTAAGGCATCGCTGTTGCCATCGGTTGCCGCGTAAATCAATGGAACACGATCAGCGCAGGCCTTTACTCCTGCGGTCAAGGCGTCCACCTTGTCGCTTATCAGGATGAGGGCAGCGTCGGTTTCCCCCTTCACCTTTTTAATCAAGGCTTCAAATTTTCCAGAATCGCCTGACTCGTTCTTGACGGCGACCAACTCTGGCCGTAAGGTGAGCCCGACTCTTTCATATTTCAATTCCTTGAATCGTTTCAAGCGTCCATTCACCTCAGCCTCTGGCATGGTGTCACTGATCAGAATGGCAAGACCGGGTTTGTTGACGAAGGTCTTTTCATGGCGGAATAAAACCGTTTCTCCGCCAACCTTGACCACATTTTCACCCGAGCCAATGGCAAGAGGTCGAATGGGCGGAGCCGCCGCTTCAGAGAGCATGGCTTTTGCCTCCTCAGACACATAGGGACAGGAGGCCAATTCCGCTTTTCCAGCCGCTAAGTTCATGGCAAAAGCGAGGCAGGTTGGAACGCCACACTCTCCGCAGTTCGTTTTTGGTAACATCTTGAAGATCTGGATTCCTGTCAGTCCCATGATATCCTCTCCTTTCCAAAATGTCGCTAAGCGCAAAGCGCAGAGCGCATAGCATCAAACATCAACCTACTATGGGCCTTGCTCTGCGGAGTCATCGTTATCCAAGAATTGGATCCATTGAGAGGGCGGGATGATTCTTTTCCGTCAGGAAGGGAAGAATCTCATCCTCCGTCAGCCCAATGGTCTCATCTGCAATCATATCAAGGAGGTTTGGAATGCCAAATTCTTCAGCTCGTTTCTTTAACCGCTCTCCAATCTCTTCCTTGAGCATCTTGGGCATCCAAACCAATCGCTTGATTCCTCCATCTCCGACCAGCCACTTTCTCTGGGTGATATTATACTTGCTGTGGCCCACAAAACCCGGTGTGACCGCACCGCCCCCCACAGAACCTGCCAGGGTGGTGAACTTCATTCCACAGGGAGTCATTCCCGTGTAATCCCGACCGACAGTCATCACGCCGTTACACATCGGAAGAACGGCAGCGATGCATTCACAACAACCGCAGGTGGTCATTGGATCATAGACCAGGCTGTAGAAGTTGTAATGGTCGATCTTCTGACGAGAGGCCTTAAATACAAATTCATTGACACCTTTCCACTGGCCAAATTTCGTATCGATCATCTCACCCTTCTGAACGGGTTGGTTCGGTCCGGTGGGATTGATCTCGAACGAGGCCTTGCAATCCATCCAGTTGTAAGCGCCGCAGAGCCCTGTCCTTTCTGGACTGATGACGCAGACATGGTTGGGTGCAAAGGATTGGCAAAGGGTGCAGGAGTAGAAGATGTCCGTGGTTTCATCGGTCATTCCCTCAATACGGGCATCCCTTTTTTTATAAACTTCCCTTGCTTTGGCAAGCATTTCATCAACCGTTTTAGACTCCGTATAAACTTTGACTTGGACCTTATCGAAGATGGCTCCAAAGTCCTGATGGAACTTTGCATGGAGGATCTTGCCAAGATGGGAGAGGCGAAATCCCTTATCCACGGCTCCTTTACCAACTCGCACCCAGGCAATATCTCTTTGACCAATATGCATGATCCCTTGCGCATAGTTGATCAGGTGGTGGATCTGGCGTTCCAAGATCGGCTCGAAATCCTCTTGCATCTGTCGCCCAGCTACTTCCGCAACAATGGCCAGGGGAAGCTGACCTGGTGGCTGTATCTTATCCAGGTCAGGACCAATGACATCTACCTTTCCGTCCTCCACCTCATCCATGTTCTTGGAGGTGACCCATTCTACGGCATGGGTTCTTCCTCCACCACACTCCAAATAGATATCCTCACCCCTGACCCGCTCCCCTTCGAAGGCAGGACCATAAGAGACAGGAATGGGAACTTCGGCGACCGTGACCTTTAATCCCCTCACCTCCACTGATCTCTGAACAATCTGATCATGAGGCACATTGGAGACCACATGTTCATAGGTGCATACCCCAGTGGGTAAAATCTCAGGAATGGGTGTGTCGGCGATCGTGGGAAATCCCCAGTTGATGGCGCCGGCGGCATTGGCATACCATTCATCGTTTACATACCCCAGGGGCATGACAAAGGCAAAGGTACGGTCTTTGTTATAGATGAGATTTTTACGAAAATCTCCTGGTTTAATCCCTCCAAAAGCCATGGCTACTCGACAGGCAAAACCGATGGCGAAGACGGCTGCAGAGATGTCAGGTCCAAAGGAAACCAGACGGGTCGGCCAGCCGATCTGAACACCTGCCTCCACCAATTGTTCAGAGAAACGTTTTCCTTCAAACTCCGCACACATAAAGATATAGAGGTTTTTCTCCTGAAGCTCGATGGCGATCTTTTTGGCAATTTCCGGACTGGGTGCAGCCCCTGCAATCGCAGCAAATCCGGGTGCTGTTCCATCCACAAACTCAATTCCTCTCTTCCGGAAGATGACATCGTCAGCGGCTCCCAGCCAGATGTTATTGGGTAAAGGATCTTCCTGCTTCGTATAGAAATTGGGATCCTCTAAGTAGCGGATCGCTTCAGTGATCTCCTCGGCAAAAAAGGTTGCCATCCCTGCATCGAGGGTAGGCCCTAAATAGGGAAGATTCACCTTTTCTTTCACCAACGGAGGTAACAGGGATCGGGCCCTATCGAGAGCTGGCTTCATATCACCCAATTTTTGGATGGGAACCCCCAGAATGGCGTAGATGATGGGTAGGTAGTAAGCAGTATTTGGGAATCCCACATCCTGATTGGGTCCCCACTTTTTAATCGCCTCCTCATATTTCTTTTCAGCTTTTTCGACAATCTTATGAGCTCCTCTTATCGCTGCAGATGCAATGATTTTTGACACGTTATATTCCTCCTTCCGTTATTCGTGATTCGTGTGGCGTGACTCGTGATTCGATAAAACACGGGCCACGAGCCACGATGTCACGTATTTTTTTATTTAATTAAGCAGCATCCAATTCACGACGTTTGGCCATATCGAAGAGGACGCGCTCTCTGGTTTTGTCGATGCCCAGGGCTTTCCTCTTCTTGTCAATATGTTCGATCATCAGTTTTGCAGCCTTGTATGGATCGGGTTCAAAGCCCCATTTCCCTTTGAATGTGTTTTCAAACTCCTCGAAAAGAAGCTTTGTCACTTCCTCGCTTCCTGTGGTAGGCCACGTTGTGCCGAATACTGTGAAAACACCTGAGGCCACAAAATAGTGGCCAATCGCAATCGCCTTCTCGCTCATCCACTCCATGGCAGCACCGGCTGCTGGAAGATCGCTGATATCGTCTCCTAACCCTCCATCCTTCACCACTGCAGTAGCCGCCATCAGAATTCGGCTATTATCCACACAAGCACCCATGTGGAGAACAGGAGGAATACCCACGACTCTTCCTACCGATGCAAGACCTTGCCCTGCGTAGATGTCAGTTGCCTCGGGGGCGAGAAGACCAAATTTGCCGGCCGTCATGGCGGCACAGCCCGTGGAGAGAACGATCACATCGTTCTTAATCAGTTCTTTCATCAAGATGAGGTTTGGGTCGTCATGGGTCACGCGGGCATTGTTACAGCCTACGACACCCGCAATACCTCGAATACGACCATTGATAATGTTGTCATTGAGTGGACGATAGGAAGCACGGAAAACTCCGCCCAACAGATAGTTGATCGTCTCATGACTGAATCCCACGATCGTGTCTTGGGTTTCAGAAGGAATTTCTATATTGGATTTTCGATTCTTGAAATTCTGGATGGCCTCCATCAAAATTTTCTTTGCCACGCCAGGGCCGTTGTGTTCATCAAATTCGATATGCATGGCTCCTTCGATTTTGGCCTTGGGTGTTGTGGTGATCAGTTTGGTATGGTAACACTTGGCCACCTGGGCCAGAGACTGCATCTCGCACTGGACATCGACGACCATGGCATCTACTGCTCCGGTGACAATAGCCAGTTCCTGCTGGAGAAAGTTTCCAGCCACGGGGATACCATGACGCATCAGGACTTCATTGGCCGAACAGCACATTCCAGCGAGATTGATCCCTTTCGCTCCAACCGATTTGGCCGCCTGCTGGACATCGGCGTCATTCACGACATACACCAGCATCTCCGGGAGAAGGGGCTCGTGGCCATGAACGAGCACATTGACTTCATCCTTTTTGAGAACGCCAAGATTCATTCGGCCCATTACTGGGACTGGGTTTCCAAAAAGTACATCCTGGAGCTCAGTGGAGATCATCGAGCCTCCCCATCCATCGGCCAGGGCACATCGGGTAGCGGCGATCAAGATGTCTCGATAATCCTGGTCCACTCCCATATGGGTTCGATGCATCAACTCCACAACCTCACGGTCAATTCCTCGGGGAGTTACCCCCATGTTTCTCCATATCTCCTGTCTTTTAAGGGGAGCTCTCTTCACAAAGAGGAGTTCTCCTTCCTGACGTCCGAACTCAGCCAACGCCTTATGCCCTACATCAATGGCGATCTCTTTGACCGAGCGATCACCGATCTCAACACCGAAGTCCATGGCGATCTGGTAGAGTTTCTGTTCGTCCTTGATCTCAAATCCCGGGACCTCGCCTTTGGCCGTAGCAAGAAAAACCTCAGTTACACCGCGAGCATGGTCTGAGTGGGCCGCCGTTCCAGCAGCCACCATCCGGGCGAAATTGCGTGCCGAAATCGTCTCTGCTGTTGCGCCGCAAAGGCCCATCCGTTTCGCCTTTTCTGTCGCGGTCTCCCCTTTCTTTTTCGGAGCGGGAACGCGGCACGGTCCCATCGCACAATTCTTACAACAACTTCCCTCTGCTCCGATGGGGCAGGGCTTCATGGTATCAGCCCGATCGAAGATCGTTTCGCACCCATCGGCCTTAGCTTTCTTCAACATTTGAATCGTCGTTGGATCAATACTCTTCTTTTCTAAGTCTGACATTTTATCCTCCTTATATTTTTCTCCCCCTTATTTATTTAGCCGTAAAATCGGCAATCATCTCCCGGACCAGTTTGATGGCCTCAGGATGTCTCATCACTAAAACATCAGCCCCTGCTAATAGAAGGACAGTCGCGGTAACAGCCTCCATGAGGATCCCTCTCTTTTTGGCATCGCCTAATGTGGGGGCATCTACAGTTTTTGTCTTGGCCTCCTTGGTCTTCCAGACCTCTTTGGCCATATTGCAAAGAATGGGGAATTGAAGCCTCTCATCCTGTTGGGTAAGGGCAGCCATTCGATCTCTTTCCATGACTGAATAGGTATATTCAATGCCATACCCTAATCCACCTGTGGTCGGATCGACAATGATCTGCCCGTCCGGGACACCCAGATTTCCCAGGAGGATATTGAGCTGTTTCGCCAGGTTGATATCGATGGGAGTGGAGGCAATCACCGTATGTTTGTATCCAATCGCTCCTGCGCCCACCTGTTTATAGTTCCCTTCCACCACTGGCCCGATGACAAGATTCATCCCATCACATGCTTCAGCAACCTTTCGAAGAACATCTGTATCCTTTTCGGCATTCCCGCTTCCCCATACGATCACCGGGACATCCACAGCACTTGCCACCTTTTTGGCTGTCTGAGCTGCTTCATCACTGGAACGATTGAGACCGTTGGGATCTGTGCTGACGAGTTGCAGAGCGATCAACTCAGCCCCGTATTTTTCAACACATTTTTTAGCCCAGGCCGCGGGATCATTGACCACATCCTTAAAGGGCTCCAAAGCCGTTTCAGGCCATTCTTCTGGAGGCGTATCATAAACCTCCATAGCAATCCGAGGAGGATGGGGCATCACTCCCTCGAAGAGATGAAAGGGATAAGATGTTTCACCGCCCACGGTCACCGCCTTTGGTCCTTTTCCCAATGTGACTTCTTTGATCTTTCCTGTATAAGTAACTTTTTGTATTTCAAATGCCACGATACTCACCTCCCTCTGGTTATCCTTTTAGGCTTTGGTTTTTCGTTTTTCACTGCCGAACCATTCCTCACTGAACCAATAGCGCTCCCCGGTTTTGAGATAGGCGAGCATTTCATCCCGATTCCTCATCTTCTGCCTCCAGTTGATGGGGGTCTCGGGTTTTCCCTCCTCAAAAGTGGGGCCTAATACTTTTACCTTTTTTCCATCGAAAGTTACCTTTTCTTCCATTTGATCAGACACGAGGAACCCTCCTTTCTATGAGTAATTTTTATAAACTAAAAACTAATAACTCTTAATTCTTAATTTGTAATCCCAGCCGCCGCTTTGGCAGCCTTTACTGTATTCATCATCAACATCGTAATGGTCATCGGCCCCACTCCGCCGGGGACAGGGGTGATGGCACTTGCTTTCTCTTTTACCCCATCAAAGTCAACATCCCCGCAGAGTTTCGCCTTTCCCTCAGGAGTCATCCCAATTCGATTAACACCCACATCAATGACCACTGCACCTTCCTTCACCATATCTGCAGTGACCGCTTTAGGCTTTCCAGCGGCCACGATGAGGATGTCCGCCCTCTTGGTATGGAAAGTCATATCTTTAGTACCGGTGTGGCAAATCGTCACCGTTGCATTCGCCCCTTTCTGCTTTTGCAGAAGGATGTTGGCAATGGGTTTTCCAACAATGTTCGATCTCCCCACAACGACGACCTCTGCCCCATCAATCTTCGTACCGGACCGAATTAGAAGTTGCTGGATTCCAGCGGGGGTGCAGGGAAGATAATCCGCCTCACCGATCATCAATTTTCCTACATTGACCGGATGGAACCCATCCACATCCTTTTTCGGATCGATGGCATAAAGGACTTTGGTCTCATTGATATGTTTGGGCAGCGGAAGCTGAACCAGGATACCGTGGATCTTAGGATCCTTATTATATTTATCGATCAATTTGAGCAGTTCCTCTTCCGTAATGGTTGCAGGTTGGTTATCCTGAATTGAATAAAATCCCAAATCCTTGGAGGTCTTCTGTTTTGCCGTCACATAGCTCACCGAAGCAGGGTTTTCGCCCACGAGAATGGTGACCAAACCCGGGACGACATTGTGTTTCTCTTTTAATCGGGCCGTTTCTCGTTTTAACTCCTCTCGAATCTGTTGAGCGATTTCATTACCATTAATTAATTTTGCCGTCATCTTTTTACCTCCCCCTTCCAAAATTTTAAATTTGTTCTAACTTATAACTTATAACGTATAATTCGTCATTGTATATATTTCTCAAAAATTTTTCTGGCGGCTTGAACCGCCTTAGACTCCAGAGGCAGCTGAATGGTCGGTTTGCCTTCGGAATCGTATCGGTAGACTTCTTCATCGACAGGAAGGATTCCTCCCAATTCAAGATTTTGTTTTTTCACTTCCTCGTAGATTTGAGGATCAGGGTTACCTTGAACCCGATTGATGACCAATACCTCACGAACGATGCGGAGATCCAGTTCATGGATCAGGTCTCGAATCCGCGAAGCGGTTAAGATACCCCGTTGGCTGGAATCCGAGACGATGAAGAGAAGATCCACATCTCGAGTTGTCAGTCGGCTGAAATGTTCCATTCCTGCTTCATTATCGATCACGATATATTGATAATTCCCAGTTAGAAGATCCAAACATTTTCTTGCTAAGGTATTCGCCGCACAATAACAACCTGGTCCCTCTGGGCGACCCATTGCGATGAGGTCAAATCCTTTGGCTTCAGTCAGAGACTCCTGAACCTTTAATTCAAACCAGATATCTTTGGTCATTCCAACAGGAACATCCTTCTTCATCATCTCACGGGCATCTCCAATGCTGGACCTTACTTTCACGCCCAAGACCTCGTTGAGGTTCGAATTAGAATCCGCATCCACCGCCAGAATCGGGCCCTTCCTTTTATCCAAAAGAAAGCGAATGATCATTCCAGCCAGGGTGGTTTTGCCCGTTCCTCCTTTTCCTGAAACTGCAATCGTAAAGCTCAAGGCCGTCCTTCAACCATCCTCTCCGATCGAATTTCTCCTTTCATCCGATAGACCCTTTTCATCACTTGGGGGAAGGCAGAGACATCGGTGTGGGGGAGAAACATCGCCGCGATGAATTCACTCATAAAAGTGGGGTGGTTGCTCAATTCGAGGTTCGTCATCATCAGGGCGATTCGCTCTGCCTCCTTCAGGAGGTTCTTAGAGAAGGAGAGAAGCCTTGCCCCCAGCAAGGAGCCATTTCCGACAAAAATAAATTTTTCGATATCCAACTCTGGGAGGAGACCAATGAAAATCGCCTTTTCTAAATCGAGATGGCGACCAAATCCACCAGCAATGATTACCTGCTCAAGGTCCTTAAAATCCAATCCGACGCTACTCAATAACACTTTACAGCCGGCATAGATGGCCGCTTTGGTGCGGATCAGATTTTCGATATCGATCTCGGTCAGAACAATGTCCTCATGGATGAGAGTTTCCTCTTTTTGTGCCAGGACATATTCGTAACCGTCTGGTCCTATTCGAACGCGATCCGTGGGGAGGTCTCTTCGGAATTTTCCATTCTGATCAATCATCCCTGTTTCCAAAAACTCTGCTACGGCATCAATCAGGCCCGACCCGCAGATACCGATGGGTTTTGACCTACCAATAGTGAGGATCATCGGTTCATAAGTTCGATTGTTGATGCTGACCTCTTCAATAGCTCCACGTGTGGCCCTCATCCCGAATTTAATCCCTGCGCCTTCAAAGGCAGGACCAGCAGAGCAGGAGACGCTGGCTAGCCAATCCTTATTTCCGAGAACAATCTCTCCATTAGTGCCGATGTCCATGTAAAGGGTGAGGGTCTCCCTTTGAAAAACTCCAGAGCCCAAGATACCCGCCACAATATCTCCTCCCACATAGCTTGCCACCATTGGAAAGATATAAACATGGACATGATCGCCGATATTGATTCCCAAGTGGACGGCCCTCACCGGAGGAATGAAATTGGCTGTTGGGACATAAGGAGTTTCTCGAATATATTTTGGATCAAGTCCTAAAAGGAGTTGGGTCATTGTAGTATTACCAGCAATGACCAGATGGGAGATCAGGGATCGATCAATCTTGCTCATTTGGAGCAATTCTTGGATAATTTTGTTGATGGTGGAGACAACACCTTCCTGTAATTTTTTCAGTCCTCCAGGTCTCTGGGAATAGACAATCCGGGTGATGACATCCTCTCCATAACTGATCTGTGGATTGTAATCCGAGGCTTCAGCTAAGGCGAAGAGGGTGGATCCATCACAAATGCCACCTGGACAGGCATAAACCACGCATCCATTGAGGTCGAGGAGTTGGCCAAAGATGGTTGTCGTTCCGATGTCTATAACAATCGAGTAGTTCTGGTGAGTGTTGTCCCCAGGCTCTACATTGACCAGTTTATAACCTTTTTTTGTCAGAACCAGTGTGGCCGTTGCCTTCCAATCCGATTCACGGAGGATGCGACTCAACTTCATGATCACACGGAAGTCAGCAGAAATCCCTTCAATGCCGTGCTGTCGATCCAGCGCATTAATCAAACGGGTGAGGTCGCTCACATTATCCTTAAGAGTGGGAGGTTCGAGCTCGACATATCTTTTGAATACTGCCGGGTCTACATCCCAGCCTTTAACCAGTTGGTAGATATCTTGAGGAGAGAGGAGGTATTTGTGAGCCCCTCGGTCACCCTTGAGGGCAAGGACAGATTTATCAACCTGTGATTCAATGGGGATCTCGACATCGATATCATCCCGAATCGGTGTCAGGCAGGCAAGACGAAATCCTTGGTCGTATTCCCACTGGGTGAGTTTTGGATGTTTTGGAGAATCAACGACTCCTTTTAGGATTTTAACCTTACACTTTCCACAGGTTGCACTTCCACCGCAGGAAGCATTAATATGAATTCCTGCTTCCATGGCGGCTTGGAGGAGGTTTTCCTCCTCATCCACCAAAATTTTTCTTTCACTGGGTAGGAAAGTTACATTATGCTTCGGCATGAATGATTTAATTATAACCCAGTCCCGCCTCGATTTCGATAGAAGCGGGACTGGGAAATTGTACTAAACGATATGATCAGGAATGGTATCTCTTCTATTAGAAAAGCCCCGTTACTTTGCCAGTATTCACATCAACATCAACCCTTCGATACGCAGGATCAGAACTGGTTCCTGGCATCAAGCTGATGGCCCCTGTCATCGGGCAGAGGAATTTTGCACCGGCAAAGATCAAGACGTCCCGAACCGGAAGTATCCAACCTTTGGGCACCCCCTTGAGGGTTGGATCATGCGTCAGGCTCAAATGCGTCTTGACCATCATGGTATTAAAATCCTTCAAATTAGGATCGGCTTCAAACCGTTTTGCCTTAGCTTCAGCTTCGGGTGTCCAGGAGACACCAGCCGCACCATACACCTCTTTAGCAACCGTCTCTACTCGCTGCCGAAGTGGCATTTCAAGGGGATAGAGGAATTTTAGGTTGACTTTATCTTTGCAGGCTTCCATGACAACATCGGCTAGCTCAAGAGCTCCATCCCCGCCTTTGAGCCAGTGTTCAGAAAGGGCACAACGGGCCCCTGCTTTCTCGGCATACTTGCGGACCATTGCAATTTCGTCCTTGGTGTCGGTGTGGAAGGAATTGATGCAGACGACCGGGTTGATTCCTGATTTCCTGATCACACCAATGAGGTGGGTCATATTTTCGATCCCTTTCTCAAGAAGTTGCAAATTTTCTTTCGTATACTCAGCAGGAAGGGGAAGTCCTGCTACAACTTTTGGTCCGCCGCCATGCATCTTCAAAGCTCGGATGGTTGAGGTCAGAATCGAAACATTGGGGACTAAACCGCTCAGCCGACATTTCACATTCCAGAACTTCTCAAAACCAATATCCGCAGCAAAACCACTCTCCGTGACATGGTAGTCGAACATTTTTAAACCAATGCGGTCAGCGATGATGGAGGACTGGCCAACGGCAATGTTAGCAAAGGGGCCAGCGTGGACCATACAGGGTTGATATTCAGTCGTCCACATCAATGTTGGATTGATGGTATTGCGCATCCAGGCGCACATGGCTCCTGCTACTTCAAGGTCCGTAGTGGTAACAGGTTTGCCCTTCTTATCATAGGCCACGATAATTTTGCCCAGCCTCTCCCTGAGGTCTTTTAAATCTCGGACGATGGAGAGGGTAGCCATGAGCTCTGAACTAACCGTAATGCCGAATTTGGATTGCATGAGAAATCCATCCATCTTGCCCCCCAGACCCATGACAATGTTCCGCAAACCCTGGGCGCAAAAATCCATGACCCAGCCCATCTCGATGTTGGCGGGATCAATATCGAGCCGTTTGAGTTTTCGCTTAGCCAGTTCAGCATCGTCATAGTTTCGTTCGTGTTGCATCCGAGCATTCAGAGCAACCATTGCCAAGTTATGGGCATTGGTAATATCGTTGATATCACCAGAAAGGCCTAAAGAGAATTCTGTCATTGGAATGAGGAGGGCTTTACCTCCTCCTGCAGCCGTGCCCTTGATATTCATCGTAGGGCCACCTGAAGGCTGGCGAATACAACCCCCAGCATTCTTTCCTCTCTTGCCTAATCCCTCCAGCAAACCCATAGCAGTCGTTGTTTTTCCTTCTCCTAAAGGAGTAGGGGTAATGGCTGTAACCTCGATGTACTTCCCTTCCGTTTTGCTTTTCAGACGTTCCATAATTTTCATAAAATCAAGTCTACACAGCCTTCCCATTGGAATGATTTCTTCCTTTTTAAGTCCCAGCATCTCCTGGGCTTGATCAACCGTAGGTATATTTTCTTCTGCTATGTCTGCAACCTGCCAATCTGCTAATTTTCTTGGATCAGCCTCCATATATTTTTTGGAAATTTTAGACATATTTTCTACTCCCCCTTTCTTTTTCGGTTAATTTGGTTTTAATTTTCCTGCAAAAAACAGCTAATCATTCAAATATAAGACAATTTTTGCTTTTTAGTTTCAGAATCCCCCCTTTCTTTTCAAATGATGTTCGAAAGTGATTTATGGTGTTTTTAAAATAGATTTTAAAAAATGTTTTCTATGTGATAACAGTCACAATCTCGAATGGGATACTAAAATAATAGGTTTTTTTTGTCAAGGGAAATTTTTTACAATTTGAGAAAAGATTTAAATATAAATAAACTCTTTGAAATTATTAAATTTTTTAATCGTCCACGATTAATCATAAAGGCTCATAAAAATGGTTACTAAATGCAGTTAAAATCGGATTAATTATAAAAATTTAGCTTTTAGATGTTTTGTCTCCTAATCCACTGTATTTATTAGTGAAATACCTTAAAGTTAAAATTCGATCTCCTCATCAATCGAATTGGTCATTTTTTCGAAAGTTGCAGATGAATCTATATTAGATAAATCCTTTTCAGTAGTGATTAATTAAGAAGTCCAAAGATGATAATGGAAAGTATTGCGCCGGAGAGGAGAATATAAAGGAGGTCGATCTTTTTAAGGAGAGCAATGAAAGCCGCTGCTGCAAAAATGATACTCGGAATATCCACAAAGGCTGCTCTTCCAAAATTGTAGAGTACCAGACCAAGCATTCCAATAAATGACCCAAGAATTCCTCGTTCCATGGTCTTTACGATTTCCACTCGCCTCAGTCGATCGTAATGAGGAATGAGAAGAACGAGAATGAAAAAAGAGGAAGAAAAGATTCCGATCGTTGCGATCAAAGCTCCAAAAAATCCAAAGAGTTTGTATCCGATAAAAGTGGCTGTGATCATAATGGGACCGGGGGTGATCTGGCCCAGGGCAATGCCATCTAAAAATTCTTTTGTGGTGAGCCAATGAAAATGATCCACCACCTCATACTGAATCAGAGGGATCATCGTGAATCCACCTCCGAAGGCAAGCGCTCCAATCTTGGATAGAGTGAGAGAAATATAAGTAAGTTGGGGATTGATCACATAACAGAGAACAAGTCCAAGGTAAACTAAAATAATTAACATTCCGAGGATGAAGTAGCCTTCTCCTTTTTTTGTTGTTAATTTTGGCTCTTCATGATAGGAAGGGGGCTCGATCTTACTCCCTTTTGGATGAAGGAGTAGAGCAACCCCTGCAGCCAGAATAAAGATCAGAATGACATTCCATCGGGAAAAAAATCCGAAGAATGATAGAAATGAGATCATAATCACTTTCCAATCTCTGAGGATGGATCGACCCAGAGTGATGCAGGCATTAAGCACAATGGCTACAACGATTGCTCCCAATCCTTTAAAAAGGGCTTCGATAAACCAGAGGGCCTGCATTTTGAAATAAATGGCTGAAAGAATAACGAGGATGAGAAAAGCCGGAAGGATAAAAGCCACTGCAGAAAAAAGGGCTCCCCAAATTCCTCTGAGCCGATATCCGATGTAAGTCACCAACTGGACCATAGAGGCGCCTGGAATCAGTTGGCAGAGGGCAACTCCTTGCAGAAACTCTTGTTCTTTGATCCAGCCATAATCGGCTACGACCACCTGCTTGATTTGTCCAGTCATGGCAGGACCGCCATAGGCTGTGGCTCCCAGTTTTAGAAACCTTTTAAAAAGGAGGCTCAAGGGAAGCATTCGTTTTTCATGGAAGGACAAAATCGGATTTACTTTCCCTCAAGAAGAAATTTTTTCAACCCTTTTTTGTCCAATGTGGAAAGGCCTAATTGTTTCATCCCCCTGCCGGTTTTCCAGTAATCGGTCCGGTTGATGACAGAGGCCAGTTGGATCGCGGCGTCGTGAGTAGGGGTGGGAACTTCCATGAGGTCTCCCAATGTGGAGAGGAGGACCATTCCGTAAGGAACATCTTCGGTCACATAGCGATCTTTTAAATGCTCGGGACCTTTCATCTTGATCCCTGCATAAATCCCATCTTTTCCAAAGGCGGCATCCATGCTAGTATTGAGGATCCGGTAACGACATTCCTCTTCGGTTTCGCCTAGATTGTAATCCTTAAATTCCAGATTGTCCCAATGGTAAAGTTTGTAACCCAGAGCTTTGCAAATAGAGAGCCTTTCCTGATTGAGGGATTCATAGGTTCTCGCCACAGCAGGGGTCATTCCTTCGGCATAGAGGTAAAATTCACCTTTTGAATGTTCAATTCGTGTGGCGCTGAGCAAGGTAGCCACCGGATGGACAATGGGATTTGGGTTATTGATGGCTGCCTCCAAAACATCCTTGGTAGGGATAATCATCGAATAAAATTGTTTCAGTTTGGGAATTACCTCTTCTGTCTTTTTTGATGGAAAGACGCCTGTGGGGAGAATCATTGCATTGATGAGTACTGAGACATGGCCAGGACCTTTGAGCCGGGCACCATAGGGAAGGGTGCAACTTTCAGCGAAGGTAACTTCTCGCTTCACTTTTTTCTGCTTGAAGATGTTTATAAATTCGAGGCTCCCTCCTGAACCAGGCATGAGCACAATGGTTTGTCCATCTTGAACAAAAGGGGCACAGACTTCAGCCATGGCTTTATGCCCGAATGCTGGGGTGATTACAAAGATGACCTCGGCATCTTTTATAGCTTGTTGAATATCGGTCGTGGCAAGGTTCAATTTAGCCACTCCATCAATCGATATCCCCTGGATCTGAATCTCTTTCGTCCGTAAGACTTTTTCAAAAGATTCGGCAAACCGGGGGAGTTCGAAGAAGTTGACTTTAAATCCGGCGAGGGAGAGATTTGCAGCTATGGCATGACCACCATTCCCTCCACCTAATACCGCTATAAGGTCTTTCTCCATTCAATGAACCTCCAACTTTTCAATTCTCAATTCTATACTCTAAATTAAAATTACTCCATCTCTGAGAAAAAAACAAGAAGGTTTCTATTCAAAATTTTCTTAAAGAACAGTGAGTGGGTTGAAAATCAATCAGCGAAATATTATAAATAAGAATTAATAATTCTATTGACGGAGCTAAAAAAGAAGGATTAGAATAAGAAATAATTCATTCAAAGGAGGAAGATTTATGAAGATGAAAAGTTTCTTCGCGATCTTTTTGGTGTTAGGTGTGGCTTTAGGAACCCATAGCCTGGTTATGGCGGCAGAGGTCAATCTCAGAGATTATAATGCAGTGATCGTTCAGGATCTTGAAGTTCCCTCTGGGTCGCCAGCTCCCGAATCAGCAGGTATGCAAATGGCTGAGAAGGCGGTTTACCAGATCAAAAGGTATAATGAAAAATATAGCCTCTTTGACACAATTGTTAAAGAAGGAGGGAAGGCGAGTAAAGAGATCCCTTCTGGGAAAAAAGTGCTCATTATAAAAGGGGAAGTTAAAGAGTATGCACCTCCCACTGTGGGGAGGCGTATAGGGCGCTCCTTTATACCAGGGGGTGAGTATACTGGCACGGCTACTTTTGCTGCCCGCTATAAGTTCATCGATAAGGAAAGCGGTAAGGTTATTTATGAAACCGATCTGAGGACTTCCTCTACAGGTTCTCAGGATTCAGTGGACTACGCCATGGAAAGAAATGGCGAGGCCTTAGCTAAAACGATTACAAAATTGAAAGGAAAGTAACTCTATCAAGCTAAAATAAATTAGATTGGAGTAGGATAGAGAGAACGATGAGAGGCCTCGTTTCCCTTGCAGGAAATGAGGCCTTTTTTTCCTCTCTGATATTTACACAAAAAGATTAAATTTTCTTTAGAGGTGAGCGATGAACATGAAAAAATTGCGGTTTTCCCGTTTTGTTTTCCTTGGGTTGTTTTGTTCTTCAATCATTACCACCGGTTGTTCTTCTACAGGCTGGGTGCCCCAATGGAGTGGAAGCGGTTTTATCAGAAAAGAATTCTTAGAATATAAAAAGGTTGCCGTCCTGCCCTTCAAGGATGATACAAAAGGTGAAGCCTCTGATGCTTTTACCCAGAGCTTCAATGAAAAATTTCAACAGATAGCGCTGGTTGAGCGAAAACAGCTTTCGGGGACCTTCGAAGAGCAAGACTTATATCCTGACCAGCTTAGCGAATCAACCAGAAGAAAGATTGGCGAAGTCTTCGGTGTCCAAGCCCTCATCATAGGGAATGTCTATTATCCAAGTATCCTCCGCTGGCTGTTGCAAGTTCAAATTATTGATGTTGAAACGGGTGAAGTCATGGGGCGTTCATTAGTAGAAATAAATTATATGGGAGCAGAAGGGGTGAAAGAGGCTTGCAGGATTGCCGTCCAAAACCTCACGGTAAAATAGATGAAACAATACGACACGCTTCAAATTCATATTGACCCACCCATTCAAATCAAGTTATCTTTTGGTAAAAAAGGAGGTCCCCTTTTAGGCTATCCGGGAGGAAAATTACTTTAGCCCCGGGAAAGGGATGGGAATAGATAATATTTAAGGAGGTTTACTATGAAAAAACTCATTGCATTATCGATGGTTTTATTTTTCCTTCTTGGATGTGCGAGTACCACCTTAATAAAATCCAATCCACCCGGGGCTAAGTTACAAGTGGACGGACAGGTTGTGGGAGAAACGCCTCATTTCTATACGGATGAAGCAGCGGCCGGGACAGTGAAAACAGTGACTTTAAAAAAGGAGGGTTACAAAGACTTCAATGGCCTCATAAGGCGGGAAAAGCTATCAGTTCCCGCTCTCATAGGAGGGATTTTCCTAATCGTACCTTTTGTCTGGATCTTAGAGTATCCATCTCAATATAGTTTTGAAATGGAAAAATTGTAATAGGAACAGGCCCAATAGGGTGGATCCTCCGACAAGATAAAAAATCATATCTTTAATCTTGGTATTTCAAAAATATCAAGATGTTCAGATTGTGATTATTTAGGATGGTACGATGTCATTTCTATTATTTTTTTGCTAATTTTTTTGCATAATCAACCATCCCTTGAAAATCGACAACCACCACAGGTTCCTTTCCAACAACCCAGGCGTCATGTCCCATTGGCAAAAATGATACATCCCCTGCCTTACATTCTACTTCTGTGCCATCATCCATTCTAATTCTTAGAGTTCCGGATACATGATACTGAAAATGAGGAGCTTCACAGCTTTTGGTCTTTACCAAAGGTTTGACAGATTCAGACCACTTCCATCCAGGCTGGAAGGTTGCCCGTCCAATGACTGCTCCTCCAATTTTTATAAGTTCCAACTTTCCTTTATCAAATGTCCTCACCTCTTCTGGGGTGTTCAAGCTTTTTGCTTCCATTTTTTTCATCTTTTTTCTCCTTTCAATAAAAGAGGAATGACATACTTTTCCTTTGACTGACTAAACCACGCAAACTACAAACTTCCTATACAAGAGTCCTTATCCTTTTTCCAAAAGTCAAGGAATGTGAAAAATTCGACAGGTCCAACGTCAGAATTAAAGGTGGAAGAGGCTAACCTTTAAAATAGATTGTTATCACTACCCATGGGGAGGTGAAATTGTGATTAAGAAAAGGGAGCATAATGGAATAAAACTATAAAAAAGGAGAACCAATACGGTCGTTCCCTTTTTTATTAATTCTAAAATCTATTCGCAACCCCTATTAGCAGCAGCAAACCCCGCCGCAGCAAAGATCATAGCAGGATGCGTCATACCAACAACAATCATACAAAGTAGGCGTTGTTGTTTTTGTCTTTTTCGTCTTTCCCTTTTTAGCATTCTTATTCATCATTAACACCTCCTATCTTATTTAAAGATAATAACTAAACTTAAAAATTCAAGGTTAAAGATAAAAATGAGTGGGCTAGGTCTCAGGGACTGAAGGTCAAACTTTCGAAAATCAATTAGTTTCCAATATCAATGCCTTAACCCCATCTATTAATTAACACAGAGGGTTGAGGGGAATTCACATTAATTACTTAGGGATTTCTCCCTGCTAATGTGGCTTCAGCAAATTTATCTCTACATGCTGACGAGCAGAAATAATAGGTATATCCCTGATAATCGTAACTCACCCCTCTTTTCTGCCCATCTAAGCTCGCACCGCAAATAAGATCTTTTGCCATCCTGTTCACCTTCCTTGGGTGACATTACTTTTTCTAATTAAAATATAAACATTTATATCTGGGCAGACGAGTATGAAAGCTTTTGTTTAAACGCATCTTGACGATTAATTTGGTACCCAGAAGAACACTTCCCGTATTTTCTATGCTTTAATTGGGGACCAATGCAATTGAATTAGTCCCCTCTACCTTTCATGGAGACCACGGAAGGATTTGAACCGCCAACCCGCTGAATGAATATAATGGAGAAATTTATATTTTTGGAGATATAAAAAAACAAAAAGGCAGAACCCTATCTGGCTCTGCCCTTATTCTTTGATAATTAAATAATTGTTTATCTTAATGATTCACTTCTTGATCTAGTAATGAGTCATGGAGTTCTTGTGGAACTTCTGTCTGGGTATTAGATATGCTTTCTTCTAATTTTTTTATAGTCATTTCATTCATTGTGCTTTTCCCCCCAAATCTCTCAACCATAAGATGGTGAAAACCAAAATTAAAGAACGCTATAACGCCAAGAATAATGTAAAGGGCCACCATTAAAAGAAATTTCCATTTTACCATTTGTCCCTTGCTCTTTTATTCATTGAGACGATACCAAAATAGTGTTCACATTAAAGAAAACCCTAAATAAATTCTGCAACTCCCGTGCCATCATATTTATATTGTTCTAATACATTGAAATTAATTATATTTGAGGAATTTCCTTATTAACTGGAATACTCATACAGACACAAATTGTCACCTGAGTTGTGACTCTTTATGTATAAAATAAAGGATCGGGCCTTTAATCTATATATTCTAAAATATTAAAAAGCAAAGCCTAGGCCCATTCTTATGGCCCTATTCTTCTAGTCATCATGAATATAAGGATAGCCATTACTTCGGTAGTTAAGATTTTTGAGAAGCAGCATTATCCCTGACTTCCCATCAGATTGTATAGATGTTCGAAGGCAATCTTCCCAAATTGAGGGTCATTGATTGGTAAATCAACCTCGATCACAGAGTCTTCATTGAATAATTTTTTTATCCATCTTTCAAATAAGCCGATGAGTTCTTGGTCGTAGAATTCCTTCCCCTTTTCCCCAGGATAAGACCAACCCCGAAGGGGTATTAGAAAGATACATTTCTTAGGATTTGTCTTTTTTAGAATATTTCCTATCCACTTTGCAGCCCTTATTATTTCCTCTTTCTCAGCTTTTATACCCCATCTAAAATCGTGATAGTATATCTTCCTTTTTCTGAAGGAGAGGTCCGATCGACGATCATTGGGAATATAGGCGATGGTATCCAAACCCCCAGGGGCGATCACTGCCGGAATGTCCTTTGAAAGATAAGAGGCAAGTCTCCTTTCATCTATCTTCCCAAAAGCTCCTCGAGCTATATGATCCATCACATCGTGTAAGGTGAGATCTAATATTCCTTTAAAAAGACCCTTCTGGATAAGTTCTGCCATCGCCATTGTACTCTCTCCAACGGAATGGAAAGGAACAAGATGGTATCCCTTCTTCCTCCAAAAATTTTTAGCTACCTCAAAGTACCCATCTGATATGCCAAAACCAGTGATGGCAATGGATGGGTTATCGAAATTGGGTAGACCCTCGCTCATCGAGGTTAAGATGGTCACACCATTTGTCAGGACGGATTCTGTCAATGGGTTGAAAATACCAAAGTCAAAAGGGGATTGGATATAGACGATGTCTTTGTAAGTCCTGAAGCTATGGATGCTGTTGACAATCATCGTTGAGATAATGACCTTTGGGACAAATAGAGGGATATCTTCCATTATTTTTGTTGCCATGAAAAGATTTGTTCCTCCACCGATGGATATTGCACCGGAGAGGTGTCCTTTTTTGACCATTTGCTTTAATCTTGTCTTCGCAAGTAAAATTTTATGACTGATTGCGACATCCCTTGCACCTGCCATCTTTTTCGAAGATAAGTCCAATCTAATAGGATGATGGGACCTTTTCTTAATTTCCTTACAGATGAATTCGAGTTCTTCATATTTTGTGTTCCACGTTCCAATAACAATAAAGTTTGCCATGGTACTGACCTCTGAAGGGAAAGTATTTCTATGCCTCTCAAGCCAAAGCTATTATATTGTATCTCCATTTATTTTTCCACCTTCCTGGAGCAGGGAAAAAGGGAAGGTCCATGAAGACATCTGAAGGGTATTGGCTCTAAACACTCGTTCCAATTCCCATTGACACTCTGATTTTAATTTTATACACTTTTCTTAGTATTGAATTGGGGAGTCTAAGACCTGAATGAAGGAGGTAGAAATGGCTAAGAGGTTTTTACCCGTATTTCTCTCTGTTTTGTTAATCTTATTAAGTTGTGTTCATCGATCACCGCCTCCAAAAACGAAGACTGAATTTTTATTGATGGCTTCAAAATCTCAAACCAGCAAAACCGTAAATCTTGAAGAGGTTTTGGAAAAGAAGAAGGCTGTATATCGTGCCCTTAAGAGTTTAAGCAGTAAAAGTAACATCGTGATCATTTACGATGCCTCGGGCAGTATGAGAGAGAAAATTGGAGAAAGCGGAACCAGAAAGTTTGAAGCAGCCTATGAAGGTTTAAAACAGATAGGCACGCTCTTCCAACCCAGTGACAATGTTAGACTCCTTGTATTCGGTAGCAAGAAACCATCCGGTATCACGAACGAAGGCATCATTCTCAGAAAGGATTATGTCAGAGCCGTAGAAGCATCCAGTGATGTCGAGTTGGTTTACAGTTCTCAACGGGAGGGATTTAATCAGAAAGATTTTTTGGCGACAATAAAGTTTCTTGGTTCGGAGCATCCCTACATCGGTGACACGCCAATAGGCTATAGTGTCCTGAAAGCCCATCAAATTTTAAGAGGAACCCCAAATGCTAAAGTCATATTGATCACAGACGGGGAAGAGACGGGCTCCCTTCTGGCACAGAGCATCTCGAAAGATAAGGCGTGGGAAGAGAGACTGCGAAAGAAATATGCAAATTATGATGAGATCACGATTTCAGCCTTTGAATCCATCAAAAAGCTGGTGGAAGACAAAATCCATTTCAGCCCTATCATTTATGGCCTCGGGGGCTCCATGGGTGACAAATCAGTACGCGAAAAAGAGAGTCAAAGCATCAGGAACTTTTATCAAAAACTCGCCACCCAGAGCGGGAGTGTTTATCTAGAGGCGGTCACCTCTCTTGAACTATTGAATGCATTTATGGACGCTGAGATGATGTCCCTAACCTATGGCCTTTACACGATGGAACGCAGCAAAAAAGATCAACTGGTGGCAAAGGGGAAGATAGGCGTCTCTTTGATGGTTGAGGATGGACGATATCTATTGAAAACAGATACCGAACAACCCTTCGAACAAGTGGTTGAGTTGAGACCCCAGGCAAGAAATGTCTATTTTTTCGATATTGACAAGGATGGCAAACTAAGGATTTTTAGGGAGGGAGAAACGGGAAGTTGAAAAATCGTCTTATTAGGCCAGCGTTCCCTGAGGTTTGTTGAAATTTCCACGGAGGATTTGGGCAAGCTAAAGAGTTTTTTGAGAAGTCTTTCGGAATAGAGTGAATTTTGGGGTCAAACATACAAAATACACTTTCCAAAGATTGATACCCTATATCCCCAAAATTTATTACTCTTTATTTTAATGAGAAAGGGGCTTATCCAATCGGATCAGCCCCTTGATTTTTCCTGGAGCCCACGGACGGATTTGAACCGCCAACCCGCTGATTACAAATTTTCCGATTTCCCTAAGCCCAACATATTGAATTGTAAAAAAATTAAACCTCTTGAATGATTGGCGGTTATTGGAATTTGTGGCGTCTAAGTCATTGAAAAGATAAGGTGTAATTTTAGATTATCCTTTTCTATGACCATTGGTAGAAAAAAATTCTTGAGGATGAATGGATAAAAAAATGGGGAAACCCTTCCCCATTCTAAGTTTAAAAATCGCCGCATTGCAGACAATACCCTCTGAAAGAATTATTTCACCTTCTTCCAGGTTTTGTCTGGATCGAATTTCTTCATGGCCGTTGCAATTTTCTCAATATCTTTACCCAGATCCTTTTCGTATACCACACCATC
>JBEKWN010000009.1:0-99353 GCA_049513055.1 Thermodesulfobacteriota bacterium | reverse complement strand
ATCACTCGCTCTTCAACGAAAGTATTCCATTCCTGACATCCCGGGCACCTTCCCAACCATTTTGGAGCCTGGTATCCGCAGGCCTGACATACAAAATGTGTTTTGGCTTTGGTCATAAGATATGATCTGTCCCTCTCACCACTCCCCTTGAGACTGTGTCGAAATAACGAGAATACTGTGTTTGTCATTCTGAATCCTTCACCAACTGTCACCCTGAGTGAAACGAAGGGTCTCAATCTTGGTTCAGGATAAACTCTGTGAAGAATCTCATTGAATCAAAAGGTTGGATCGCAGAGATTCTTCGGCTAACGCCTCAGAATGACATCGTGACACAGTCTCCTTGTGGTGAGAGTGAGGGGATCATCTAAATTTGGAGGCATTTTAACAGAAAAACACTTTTGAGGTCAAAAAAGAAATGGACCACAAACAAAAAGGGCGAGGAAACCCCCGCCCTGAATTGGTCAAGATCAAACGTCTCTTTCTTGACAAATGGGATGGTCTCATAGCGTCCAACCAGTTCCTTGTATTGTCGGGTCACGCCAACTTCATTCATGGCATTGGAAACAGGGGGCTTAAAAACAACCGTAAGCTTGTCCGTGGTTTTTCCTTTGAAATAATCTGTCGCTGCTGTTTCATGTCCTGAAAGGATTTTTCTCACATCGTCAAATGTCATCTCTCCGATGGCATCCCAGAAGATCTGTTTGGCAAATGGAGCTGCTTTCTCGGCTGCCCGATTCATGCTCAGAACAAACTCATCCACCTGGGGACCATAGCCTACTGCCCTCAAACCTTTTTCAAAAGTCCTCAGTTTTTCAGGCATCAGGATTTTTATTGCTAGGTTCATAAAGTATCCGTCTGTCTTTCCGGTGAAACTGACGGCGTTTTCAGTCCCTATCTGCAATGCCTCTTTCAAACCTGAACCAATCTTTACATCGCTCAGTCCGCTCTTTTCACCGCCTCCCAGACCTTTGAAGACGCGGTCCAATTGAGCTGATGCGGGTAATGCGGTGAACAAGATAACCATGCTCACTATCAGTATTCGACCAATCATAATGTCACTCCTTTCTCCCCCTCATCCATTGAGGCTGACTATATTTAATAATAAAACTCTAATAAATTTTGACTCACAAATCAATAAGAAAGAATTCGCAAAATTTAGAGACTCGGCTTATAGCCAAAGAGGCTATTTTATGATATGTGTTTTAAACATGGAGACTGAAAATAAATTCCTCCTCGTTGAAGGGGCAAAAACCTTTGGGATTTATTTAGGAGGAAAAACCATTGAAGTCTTCGAGCTTTATCTCAAAGAACTCCTCAAATGGAATCAAAAGATCAATCTCACTGCCATCCGATCAGAGAAAGGAATTGTTCTAAAACATTTTCTTGATTCCCTCTCTGTCTACCCTTATCTCCCTAAACATTCCTCCATCCTGGACATTGGGTCAGGGGCAGGTTTCCCCGGCATTCCCTTAAAAATCATTCAACCCACCCTTGAGATGACCTTGATTGACTCTGTTCGTAAAAAAGTCGATTTCCAAAGACATATCATCCGAATGCTCGGTTTAAAAGGAACGGAAGCGATCCATGGCCGTGTGCAAGATAAGGGAATCCTCCAGAGTTTTGGGAGACGATTTGATATTACCCTCTCAAGAGCTTTCTCCGATCTTCGAACCCTTCTCGTCCTGAGTTTCCCTTTTTTGAAAGAAGAAGGAAAGGTCATAGCCATGAAAGGTGAGGTGGACAACAAAGAGATTCGATTTCTCACTGAAATAGAGAGAACCCGGTACCGGTTGCAAAAAACCGTTCCCCTGATCCTTCCTTCCAGTTCTTTCAAAAGAACAATTCTCCTGTTTGAAAAGATATGACTTTTGTCTTTCCATCATTCCCCTATTTGTGCTATAAAAAGCTTAACTTGGAATACTGGAATAATGGAGTGGTGGAATAATGGGTTTTAAAGATTAAAAAATAATACTACTTTATTCCAATATTCTACAATTCCATAGGAATCTTCATGGCAAGAATCATCTGTATTGCCAATCAAAAAGGAGGGGTGGGGAAAACCACAACGGCAGTCAATCTTTCCGCCTCCATCGCTGCGGCAGAGAAAAAAGTTCTTCTCATTGACATTGATCCACAGGGAAATTCAACGAGTGGTGTGGGTTTAAACAAAGAAGGGTCCAATGGAACGATTTACCAAGCCCTGCTTCGTGGTTCAGGACTGAAAGAAATGATCCAGAAGACCGCTCTTGCCTTTTTGGATGTGGTGATTTCCAATACCGATTTGATCGGTGCAGAAGTGGAACTGATCCAGGAAAAAGATCGCGAGAAGAAGTTGGATCGATTGATTAAAGAAGTCGAGACTGACTACGATTATATTTTTATTGATTGCCCTCCCTCCCTAGGTCTGCTGACGATTAACTCATTGACAGCCGCCCACTCCGTGATCATTCCTCTCCAGTGCGAATACTATGCCCTGGAAGGGCTGGGCCAACTTCTTAAGACGATACGCCTGATTAAACAGTCTCTCAATCCAAAATTGGAGATCGAAGGGATTCTGCTCACCATGTTCGACGGCCGGAATAACCTCTCTCATCAGGTAGCGAATGAAGTGAGAAAACATTTCAAAGACAAGGTATTCAGGACGATCATCCCAAGAAACATTCGACTGAGCGAAGCGCCCAGCCATGGGAAACCTGTTCTCTTATACGACATTCATTCGAAGGGCGCAGAAAGTTATTTGAACTTGGCCAGAGAAATCATGATGGATGGAAAGATCGATGGCAACTAAAAGAATGGCTTTAGGAAAGGGTCTGGGAGCGCTTCTCCCTGAATTTGGACAAGCGGAATCGAAGGCACTCCTCTATTGTGGCATTGAAGAGATCATCCCCAATCGATCTCAGCCCCGAAAGTATTTTGACGAATCGAAACTTCAGGAATTGGCAGAGTCCATCAAAGAGAAAGGGATTCTGGAACCTCTCATCGTCCGAAGGACCGATCAGGGTTATGAACTGATTGTAGGAGAGCGTCGCTGGCGAGCGGCTCAAAAGGCGGGGCTGAAAGAAGTTCCCGTAGTGGTAAAAGAGGCCGAAGGAAGAGAGGCTTTGGAAATCTCTCTCATTGAAAACCTGCAGAGGGAGGACCTCAACCCTATTGAGGCAGCCGAGGCTTTCAAGCATCTGATAGAAGAATTCAACATCAGCCAAGAAGACTTGAGTAAACGGATTGGCAAGGATCGGACGACCATCACCAATACCCTTCGCCTTTTAAAGCTCCCATTGGAAGTAAGAAATCAACTCCTACAAAATCGCATCACTTCTGGACATGCCAGAGCCATCCTCAGCCTTGAAAGTAAAGAAAAACAGAAAGAGCTCTGTGCCTTAATTATTAAAAAGGGCCTTTCGGTGAGAGAGGCCGAAGCCTTAGCGAAGCGATGGTCAGAGAAACCCAAAAAATCAATCACTCCGGTCAAGAGAAGAGGTGACTTGGAGAGCCAGCTCAGCAGCCTTCAGGATTCTTTGAGAAAATACTTGGGCACAAAAGTCCATATCACACAAAAAGGTAAAAAAGGAAAGATAGAGATCGAATACTATTCCCATGAAGATTTGGAAAGGATTGTAGAAGCGATCCTTGGAAAATGAAAAATACGAAACCCGAATATCGAAATCCGAGACAATAACAAAATTCGGATGACCCAATTTCCAAAACTTTATATTAATTTTTTGTTTCCCAAGTTCAATAAGCAAGTGCAACACTTTTAGGTTTAGGGCTTTGAATTTCTCCTTAAGAAAGGAGCAAATCATGTCAGGAGGAAAACCCCTTTTTTCTAAGAGCAGTTCCACCCCCCCACCTGCCTCTGAGGAAATTAGCGCTTTTCTAGGGAAGGAGACTTTCTTTGAAGGAAAGATGACCTTTGAAGGCGTATTTCGTCTCGATGGGAAATTTGAGGGAGAAATCTTCGATAGCGGAACATTAATCGTTGGTGAAACAGCAATCGTCAAAGGGAAGATCGGGATCAATACGATCATCATCAATGGTCTGGTCGAGGGTGAGGTATATGCCAAAGCACGTGTGGAAATCCACTCCACAGGTAAAGTCTATGGAAAACTGTTCACCCCAATTCTTACCATTAATGAGGGTGGAATCTTCGAAGGCCATTGCAAAATGGAGGGGGTACTTGATAAGAAAGAGGATAATCTCGACCTCCTCTCCCCAAAGGCAGACCATCCTTTAACTGTTTGAAATCAGTGAACAAAAAAATGATTGACAACTTTTTGGTTATATGTTAACTAATTCACAATTTTTGCTCCCTTATCTAATCAACTTAGTTTGATAAGCGACCAAAAGGAGCAAAACTTTACCTTCTTAACCGCTCTTGGAGGCTTATTTGAAAGAGTGGATAAGACCGCTTCAATTCTTACTAACAATAGGATGGTATGTGGCTTTGAGCTTGATCATTCCAGTACTGATTGGTTACTGGCTTGATCAACCTAAGATGTTTAATAAGCGTCCTTTATTTATTTTAATCGGTCTTGGGGTTGGGACATTCGTAGCCTTTTTTGGCTTATTTAAAATGCTCGTCCGTTATCAGGCTGAGCAAGAAAAACTAAGAAAAAATAATAATAATAATAAATGAAACAGAGCCAATCATGAAGGGCAGTGGTCGCCTCAAAGTTTTACTATTTTTCTTTATTCCTGTTTTAATCCTCTTTGGCGTGGGTTTTGTGTTTGGCCCCCTCGGATCCAGTTTTTTGGGTACGAAACCCCCAGGTATCTTCCAAGTCCCTAAACCCACTGTCGAGCTTCCTGCGGAGGCAGTATTTCATATTGGTCATTTCTCTGTGACGAACACTCTCATTGCCTCCTGGTTTACGATCATTGTGTTGGTCGTCTTATCTTTTATCCTTACTCGTAAGATGAAACTTATTCCCGGCAAGCGCCAAGCCATGGCAGAGGCAATCGTAGAAGGGTTGTTGAATTTTGTTGAAAGTGTAGCCGGTAAAAAACATGCCAGGATTCTCTTTACTGGAGTAGCGACTATTTTCCTCTACGTCATATCGAATGCTTACCTTGCCCTCTTCCCCTTTTTTGGCTCCATAGGGGTCATTGAACATGATGGCAAATTTGCACCTTTATTCCGTGCAGCGAACACAGATGTCAACGTGCCCCTTTCCATCGCCATTATGTCTTTCATCTTCGTTGAATCCTGGGGAATGAGGTCATTGGGAGTGTCACACTACCTCAGCGAATTCATCAATTTCCGTCAGATGGTAGAAGGGCTCAAACAACTATTGAAGGGGAAGATGGGCCAGGGAGTGATGGACATCGTTTTCGGGTTTATTAATTTATTCGTTGGTGTCTTGGAGATATTCAGCCACCTGACCCGTATGTTGAGTTTCACCTTCCGTCTCTTCGGCAATATGACTGCCGGGGAGATATTGATTTTAGTTTCCAGTTTTCTTATTCCCCTCGTATTCACCATCCCCTTCTATGGGTTGGAATTACTGATTGGTCTGATCCAAGCTCTTATCTTTTCCGGTTTAACCCTTGTATTCGGCACGATCGCTGTATCTCCACATGAAGAAACAGAATAAAAAGATGAAAGGAGGAGTTAATCCATGTCACCAGAAGTAATGAAAATGTTAACGGTCGGTTTAACTGCGGGGTTGGGGTTCTTTGGTCCGGCATTAGCGTTGGGGTTGATCGGTTATTCAGCCATGCAATCCCTCGGACGCAACCCAGAAGCCAGGGGCGCTATTCTCACCAACATGATTTTGATCGGTGCACTCGCCGAAGCGATTGGGATTTATGTCCTGATCGTATGCATCATTCTCGCCATGGTCGTCAAGTTTTGATGGGTCATCTGGTCGAGACGATAAGGATTCATATCCTGATGGCAATTATTATTCTCGCGATGGGAGTCCGTTAAGGAGGTGTAAGTATGGGACAGGAAGAGTCATCCACAAGCTTACCGGGTATGCTTATCGGAGCAGCGGTGGCATTGTTTATTGTCGTCGCCATAGCGGTATTTTCTCTTGCCGGATTGATTACCTATATCGCTATGAATATGAAAGCGAACTAGTTTGCCGTTAGCAAATACTTGAAGGGGGCACCATGGGAGGCTTCGCAAGTTTAGGTATTAATTTACCACTGTTGGTGGTTTTCATCGTCAATTTCATTATCTTGCTTGTTCTATTACGCCTCTTCTTATACAAACCGGTGATGAAGGTGCTTGACGAGAGGGCGCAAAGGACCAAGGACGCAATGGAACTGGCCGAGGCTATCAAGAAAGAATATGAGCAGGCTAAAGGAGAGGTACAAAAACAGATTGAGAAGGGGCGCCAAGAAGCACAGGCCATTATTACCCAGGCGATGCAAGTAGGGGAGAGGCTAAAGGAAGAATCGAAGCAGGAGGCAGCCAAGCAGGCGCAGGTGATGATTGACCGTACGCGATCTGAATTAGAAACAGAGCGCGATAAAATCGTTGGGGATTTGCGCCGGGAGTTTGTAGATATTTCCATAGCGGCTGCTGAAAAAGTGATCAAAGAGACCCTGGATAGGGAAAAACATCGTAAGCTGATTGAGGAGACACTTCAGGAGAGTGTCACGCTCAAGAAGAATTGACGGAATAGATGCGTAGAATAAGTTCTGCGAAACGATATGCCCAGGCTGTTTTCGAGATAGCCTTAGAAAGAAATGAGTTTGAGAGCTGGCAAGAAGGCTTGAAAAAAATAGCCGACTTGACGACAGATAACAAACTCATGGCTTTGTTGGAAAACCCTAGTCTATCTTTCGCTGCCAAGAAAAGTCTTCTGCAAGAGCGATTGGGGGAGACTAATCCCTTGGCCTTTAACCTGGCTCTTCTCTTGGTCAGTAAAGGTATATTAAGGCTCAGCGGCGATATATCACAAACATATAACGAGTTGCTGGATGCTCATCGTGGTATCGAACGTGCTAAAGTGACGACTGCATTGTCTTTGGGTGACAAAGAGAGGGATGCAATTTCTCACCGTCTTGGAGAAATTGTTGAGCGCAAGGTTGTTGTTGACGCTCAGGTAGACCCATCCGTCATCGGAGGATTCATAGCCCGAATCGGTGACATGCTTATTGACGGCAGCATCCATCAAAAATTGGAAACCTTGAAAAGAACTTTGGTTGAAGTGGGTAGGTAGTAACTTCGCATGGTTTGTGGGTAAAGGTTACGAAGCCCGTTTGGTTTAGAGTCAAAGGGTTACGGTTAAAAAAGTTAAAGACCAACGACATATCTCTTTGACGAAACGAGCATCTTTACCGTTGCCGTTGGACCAAATCCATATTTTCTAACTTAGAGAGGGGGTAAGATGGCAACCCGAGACCAAGATATTGTTGCTGTAATTAAAGAACAAATTGAGCGTTTTGGTGCTGCGGTAACTGTCACGAACGTGGGGACAGTGATCGAAGTAGGCGATGGCATCGCTCACATCCATGGATTAGGGGAGGCCGCTTACAACGAATTACTCCAATTCCCCCATGACATTACGGGTCTGGCTTTAAACCTGGAGGAGGATAATGTTGGAGCGGTTATCCTCGGCGATTGTAGCAAGATCAAAGAGGGGGATGAGGTAAAAGCGACAGGTAGAGTCATTGAGGTTCCTGTGGGAGACGCTCTGATAGGAAGGGTAGTTGACCCTCTGGGCCGTCCCCTTGATGGGAAGGGACCCATTAAGGCCGGGAAGACCCGTCCAGTAGAGAGAGTGGCGCCAGACGTAACAAAGAGAAGCCCGGTCGATACACCCGTGTTGACCGGCATTAAGGCAATAGACAGTATGATTCCTATTGGCCGAGGGCAACGTGAGCTGATTATTGGTGACCGTTTTACCGGCAAGTCTGCCATTGTCCTGGATAGTATCATTGCTCAGAAAGGTCAAAATTTGATCTGCATCTATGTCGCCATTGGACAAAAAACATCCAAGGTAGCTCAGGCCATCGCTACATTGGAGAAGTTCGGAGCGATGGAATATACAATAATAGTGGCAGCAGATTCCTCTGACCCAGCTCCACTCCAATATATTGCCCCTTATGCAGGCTGTGCGATCGGTGAGGAGTTCATGGAACAAGGGAAAGATGCCTTGATTCTCTACGACGATCTTTATAAGCATGCCTGGGCTTATCGCCAACTTTCCTTATTATTACGCCGTCCGCCGGGAAGAGAGGCTTATCCCGGAGATATTTTTTACCTCCATAGCCGCCTTCTGGAGAGAGCTGCCAAGCTGTCTAAAGAACAAGGCGGGGGCTCGCTCACGGCTTTGCCTATCATTGAGACTCAACTTGGAGATATCTCAGCTTACATCCCTACCAATGTCATTTCCATCACAGATGGGCAGATTTATCTTGAGCCAGATTTATTCAATGCCGGAATTCGTCCGGCGATCAATGTGGGGTTATCCGTCTCCCGGGTAGGTGGTTCGGCTCAAAGGAAAGCCATGAGACAAGTAGCCGGAAGGCTAAGATTGGAGCTCGCCCAATTTCGTGAGTTGGAAGCCTTTGCGAAGTTTGGGAGTGAAGAATTAGATAAGGCAACCCGGGACCAGCTTGAGCGAGGTCGCCGCATTACTGAGATATTGAAGCAACCCATGCAAACCCCCATGTCCCTTGGAAAGCAGTCAAGTATTCTTTATGCCGTCACCAATGGCTATCTGGATGACGTTCCCGTGGAAAAAGTGATTCCCTGGGAAGAAAATTTCCACCGATTCATGGAGACGAATCATCCTGAGATAGAGAAAAAAATCAATACAGAGTATGAGATAAAACCTGAAACTGAAAATCTTTTAAAGACAGCCATCACAGAGTTCAAACAAGGAAGTACTTTCTAAATGGCTAGCATTCAAGTCTTACGCCGCCGCATACGTAGTATCCAGGGCACCACAAAGATTGTCCGCGCGATGGAGATGGTGGCCACCGCTAAAATGAGGAGAACGCAACAACAGGCACTGGCGGGACGACCTTATACTGAAAAAATACGCCAGGTGATTGCTAACATCGCCATCGAACCTGGCATCAAGGGGAAAATCCTTCCCCTCCTTGAGAAACGAGAAGTGAAAAAAATTGCCCTCATCCACATTGGTACCGACCGAGGATTATGTGGTGGATTGAATACGAACTTGAATCGGCTTGTGGCTGAGTTCATTCTGGGACAGAAAGCCCCTGTGACCGTCATTACGGTAGGTCGTAAGGCAAGGGCCTTTGCTCGTATTGCCAAACTGGATGTACGTGCTGAATTCACTGGTATCAGCGATCGAGCGACCATGCAGGAAACCATGCCGATCTCAAGAGTGGTGATGGATGACTATAGTCATGGTGAGGCTGATTTGGTCTATCTTGCCTACCCTCGTTTTATCAGTACCGTGGTACAGAAACCGACCATAGAAGTTTTGCTTCCTATTGAGCCGGCAACGCTTCCTCCAGGACAGGTGGCGGAATATATTTATGAGCCTGATCCTTTCACTGTTTTAAATGAATTGCTACCAAGATTTGTTGAGATGGAAGTGTACCATGCTGTCCTTGAGCTCATTGCCAGTGAGCAATCCGCACGGATGGTCGCCATGCGCAATGCGGGTGACAATGCGGAAGACCTGATCAAAGATTTAAGCTTATCTTTGAATAAAGCGAGACAAGAGATGATCACAAAGGAGATCTGTGATATTAGCGGAGGGGCTGAGGCTTTAACGATATAAGTGTAGCCCCACGGGCCAAGTCCCGCCTTCGGTGGGACACCTAACTTAACGCCCATGTGGGGCGACATCTCCCGACGAATGTCGGGACGGATTCATCCGCCGGGACAAAGAATAAGGAGCTAAGGAGATGGCAAAAGGGAAAGTCGTACAAGTCATAGGAACCGTGGTGGACATGGAATTTCCTCAGGGTGAGCTGCCGGCCATCTATAATGGCATCGTCATTCCCATGAATGGCACAAAAGTGATCGTGGAGGCACAAGCTCATATTGGCAACAATTGGGTACGTGGTGTCTCCTTGACCCCCACGGATGGTTTGGCAAGAGGAGCCGAAGCCATTGATATGGGAACTCCCATTTCAGTACCTGTAGGACGAGCTACGTTAGGGAGGTTATTTAATGTCTTTGGCGAAGCCATCGATGGATTGGGTGAGGTAAAAACGGACGAGAAATGGCCGATTCACCGTCCGCCTCCCCCCCTTACGGAGCAAGAGACCGTTCCTCAAATACTTGAGACAGGATTGAAAGTGATGGATCTCGTCACTCCCTTTACAAGAGGTGGCAAGATCGGTGCTTATGGTGGGGCTGGAGTCGGTAAGACCGTCATCATCATGGAACTCATTCGCAATATTGCTGCTGAGCACGGAGGATTTTCCGTCTTTGCGGGTGTAGGTGAAAGATCCCGAGAAGGCAATGACCTATGGTTAGAGATGAAACGTTCCGGTGTTATGGATAAGACCGTGATGGTCTTTGGTCAGATGAATGAAACCCCAGGTGTCCGCTCCCGTGTCGCCCTTACCGGTGTCACCGTAGCAGAATATTTCCGTGATATTGAAGGCCAAGATGTGCTCCTGTTCATCGATAATATCTATCGCTATGTTCTGGCGAATATGGAGCTATCCGCCCTTCTCGGACGCATGCCTTCAGCCGTGGGTTATCAGCCGACTTTGGGTACGGACGTTGGAGAGTTAGAAGAAAGGATTACCACCACGAAGAAAGGCTCCATCACCTCTTTCCAGGCGATCTATGTTCCTGCTGATGATTACAGCGATCCAGGCATTGTAGCGACTTACGGTCATCTTGACGCTGTGGTGGCTTTAGAGCGTTCCATCGCTGAGCTGGGAATTTACCCGGCTGTTGATCCCCTGACTTCCACCTCTCGCATACTTGATCCTGCCATTGTCGGTGAAGACCACTATCGAGTCGCTCGAGGGGTGCAGACAACCTTGCAGAGATATAAAGAATTGCAGGAATTCAGAGGTTCTGCTCCCAGCCATTTCATGTCGCTGAACAATTTACCGGGACCCCGGGCAGATATGTCCCCATCAAAGAGACCGTGAGAGGTTATAAGGAAATCTTAGAAGGAAAACACGATGATCTTCCTGAAGCGGCGTTCTACCTGGTAGGCACTATTGACGAAGCAGTGGAAAAGGCTAAAAAGATTAGAGGATAATCTGAAAGAGATGAGAGAATGCCAAATGTCAAAACTCAAAGCTCAAATGAAATCCAAAGCTCAAATGACAAAATTAAGAAAAGGAAAGAGTTTTGACATAGAATCATTTTGACATTCATTTGAAATTTGGATTCGGTTAGCCTCAAGTAAGCGGATGAGAGTATGGCAACATTTAAGTTAGAGATTGTGACTGCAGAAAGAATGGTTTTTTCTGATGAGGTGAGCGCGTTAATTGCCTGGGGTGTGGAGGGGCAATTGGGCATTCTTCCCCACCATGCCCCTTTGATGACGATGCTTCAGCCTGGGGATTTAATGATCAGAAAAGATAAAGGAGAAGAATACCTCGCCATCAGTGGCGGCTTTCTGGAAGTCCGTCCTGACAAAGTGATTATTTTGGCCGATGCCTGTGAACGTGTTGATGAAATTGATATCGCTCGTGCTGAGGAAGCAAAGAAGCGTGCTCAAGAAACGTTGAAGGTGGCACCACTTACCATCGATGCGGCTGTCGCTGAGGCCGCCCTGCGTCGTTCTATAGCCAGACTGAAGGTGGCGGAGAGAAAACGCCGCCAGCCCCCAAGAGTCGGCTAATCCAAATTTTTCTTCTTTGACTCCTAAAGTAACTTATTCAAGCCCTCAACCGCCTTATGGTTGAGGGTTTTTATTTCTTCTCAACCTCAACCCGAATAAATGATCTTCCAATTCTTGTTGACGAGACCACAAGTGTCTTATAGACTCTCATCATATAAGGGCCTTCGTTATTTTTAACCCGGGAGGATTCTAGTTTAGGATTTTTTCCGATCCCCTGAGCAGAGGAGGGAGCATGATGAATGGTTTAATGATCATTTTGGGTATCATTTTACTATCGGGACTACTTTATTATGAGAAGAAGAAATACAGATTACCTCTATTGATCGTGAAGTCCATCCTTTCATTGCTCTTTGTCACGACCGCGCTTTTGCAGCCTCATCCGGTTCCAGCCTATTATCACTATCTCCTCGTTGGTTTGATTTTTTGCCTCGTCGGAGATGTGTGTCTAGCTTTACCTCAGGAAAAGGCGTTTATGGGAGGGCTGGTCGCTTTTTTGATCGGGCATATTTTTTACATCTTTAGTTTTTCATCTCTTACTCAAATCGATCACTGGATCTCAGCAGGGCTCTTCATCATCTTTGGGTTGAGTGCTCTTATTTTTCTCTGGCTTCGTCCCCATTTAAAGTCCATGCTTATTCCCGTCTTGCTATATATCCTGGTGATAACCGTCATGGCATCCGGGGCCTGGGCGGTTTTTTCAAAATCCTTTTTTCCCATTTCCGGTAGGGCATTCATCTTCGCCGGGTCCCTTTGTTTTTACTTCTCTGACCTGTTTGTCGCCCGGGACAAATTCATAAAAGAGGAATATCGAAATCGGCTCCTCGGCTTGCCACTCTATTACGCCGGACAATTCCTATTGGCTTTTTCTGTAGGTTTTTTGAAGTGAGGCGAAGAGGGACACTTCCCATATTTTAGAAAGTGTCCCTTTTATTTTCTATTTAGACTCTTTATATTGGATCTTTCCTTTTAACTTCCCAATCCAATCCTTCAGACTATCGATGACGGTTTTCCCTTTCACGGTTAGCTTCGTTTCTGCTGTCATTTTCAAACTTTTCATTAAACGTCACATCCGCCCTCAAAAACTCCATGATCTTTGTTAAGGGAGGCACCGTTGCCTTGAAAGTCCCATCCTTTTGAATCGGAGCCTCGGCCGCGATCACCTGAGTTTCACTCGGTCCTGTGAGAGTGATTAACACAGAATCTCCGGGTTTAGCTTGAAACCCAGATCCCTCAAAAACGATATTCGTATCCCTCATCTTAACCACTCCAAGACGAATGCATTCCGGATTCACAATCACCTGTGGTCCAGTAACAGAAGGATCAAGAGTTTTGGGGGGACTTGCGCAACCAAAAACGATAACCAAGCATGCAAAAATTATTAACTTCCAACAACTAAATTTTCTTTGCGCGGTCATTTTAATCCCTCCTTCTTTTATAATAAACTGCTTGGTGCACAGGACCAGAGCATGGTATCGAAACATGAAAAAACGACATTAAGCCTTCAGCCTCTCCCAGAACATCCTGGGTGAAACAATGCCCATATTCTTTATGCTTTGCAATCCGAGCAGTTCCTTATCGCCAGTGATAAAGAGATCAGCTCCGCCATTCAATGCGGAGGATAGCATTAACAAATCGTCCTTGTCTCGTATATTGACATTGAGCAACGGAGAGGAAACTGAAAGTTGTGAATCTTGCTTAATGACTTCGATGAATTCAAAAATAATATTTTGCGGAAGGCCCAGTGTTTTTCGAAACACGCTTTCCAATTCTGTTAAAAGTTCGGGAGATATAATGAGATGATGGTGACGAAGGACTTCCCTCAACACATCTGCACAGAGCCCTCGTGTGGCGACTGCACTGACCAGGACATTGGTGTCAAGAAAAACCCTCATGAGATCTGGGAGAAGACATCTTCATCAGTTAGTATCCCGCGGGCTTCTGCGAAAGGCATAATCCTTTTCCTCAATTCCTCGAACTGTTCGAGCCTTAGCTGTCGACGTAAAGCCTCGCGAGCAATTTCACTCTTATTCTTCCCCAAGCGCTTGCTGGCCCTGGTCAGCAACTTGTCGAGATCCTTATCCAATCGGATTGTTAATGACCCTGTTTTCATGTCCCACATTGTAAGACGTTAATCTTTAAATGTCAAGAAAAAGTCGAGTCCAATTTCCCCTCGATTGAGGGAAGGGGAAAAATTACCGAATCACTTCCAATAATTTTTCTACCAAGGATCGAGAGTCTGCTTCAGGTAGACAGTATTTCATTTCAGTAAATTTTTTCCTGAATTGAGAAATCTCCTTAGCCACGGGCCGGTCATGAAGGATCACCTGACTCATATACTCAGCCAGCTGGCCAAAATCATCTTCCTTCATCCCGAAACGCGTCATCTCCTGAACTCCCATCCTGAGGCAACTCGCCGTCGTAAAGGCCTCATCATCCGGTGCGCCCTGATAATTGACAATGATATTATTTTCTTCCAATCGTTCGGCGATCAATGGCCCTTTCCCGTAACCGACCCTAACAATGACCTGGTGGGTCTCTGTATACCCAATGTTGGGGTCTCCTTCTACCGTTAATCCTCTTTCTTTTAAGAATCGAGCAAAGGCCTTAGCATTTGCGATCACGGCCTTCTGATAATCGGATTTATAGGCATTCATTTCATAGGCGGCAAGCAAAAGGCCTACCAGTGTTCCCAAATGATGGTTGCTCACACTTCCGGGAAAAACTCGGCGAACAATCGCCTCCCAGAGCTCCTCATATTCCGTCCCCTCTGACATGTTGCTTGAAATGAGCCCTCTCTGAGGCCCGAAGAAAGTCTTATGGGTAGAGCCCGTGACAATATCCGCGCCTTCTTTAAAGGGCTCTTGAAAATGAGGTCCGATCAATCCCAGGACATGAGCCATATCATAAAGCAGGATCGGCTTTGGATTCATGTTTGCGGTCATTTCAGCAATTTCTCTCAAAGGCTCTTTATAGATCACCATGCTCTTGCCCAGAACGATTAATTCAGGCTTGTGTTCTTCCAAAAGTTCTTTTGTCTTCTTAAGATCAATCCGATAGGGATCTTCTTTTACCACTGGAAAAGGAATGGCCGCCGGCCTCTCGGTCATCGGATCATGAGCAACAAAGTCTCTCAAAGCCCCCATGGGCTGGGCGCTCAGATGACCCCCCCTCCCGATATGATGGTTCATCACCTTTCTGATTCGGCGAGGCTCGCTTCTCCGGTCCAAACGATTGAGGTAATCCACGATCCCGCTGAAGACAGCGGTATTGGCCATCTGACCGCTGATCACCCTCGCTTCAACCTCTGAACACCCTATGAAGCGCCGAAGCTCATCTGCGACAAGGACCTCAACTTCTCCGATTAACTTTGTTCCTTGATAATAGAAGACATCGCTCTCCCTGAAGGCTTTCATCAACCTGTGTTCAGCATATCGGCTCGATGGATCAGAAATAGTGAGAAGCCTAACGAGAAGAGAGGGAGTCGTTTCGGAAGGGATAAGATTGAAGGTCTCTCTCTGCCTCCAACGGGTGTTCTCAACAACACGATTGACCAGATTCTCAGTTAACTCCTTTAAATTTCCTGCCACCACAGGTTTTTTCTTCGGTTCTTCAATCAGGATAGGATGGGCATAAGGCGGAGCTTCACTTGAAAGATGCCTTTCCACGATCACACCTTCAAATTTCTTTCCCCGGTGAAGAATTTCTATTCTCTGCCCTTCTTTAAAATCTACATCGATATACCCCAATGCGATGGACCTCATCTTTTTTTCATCGGTAGGCTCTGAAAGGATTCCCCGATCGGAAAAAACCCAATAGGGAACCATGGTTCCGCTCGTCACGTGACCTACCAGCTCTTCCTTTACAAAAACTTCGTATCCCTGTCTCGCAATTCCCTGGCCGGTGATGGTGATTGGGAATATTCTTTTTGGAACCAACTGCCTCTCTTTAGGAGGCAAAGGTTTCCCACTCTCCCTTGCTGTCACCTCTTCAAATTGCCTTTTCAGAATATCCTTTCCGATGAATTCCCCTTTTAAACGGGAAAAACTCATTGCCAATCTTGCTGCCGAAGGGACTGCATAAATGGGGATTTCTATTCCCTGTGGGTCGAACCCCAATTCATGACCGTAAAGAGGAAGTCCCGCTTCCAGTCTTAGGGTGTCCCTCGCTCCTAAGCCTACCGGAACAATCCCCTCTTCCTCTCCAACGGCAAGGATCCTTTCCCAGATGAGCCTCAGCTTCTCAGCGGGTAAAAATAATTCGAAACAAATGGGTTCCCCTGTATATCCCGTTCTTGAGATCGTTACCTGAACGTGCTCTCCCTCTAACTCACAAACCTTTAAACGGTTTCTCCATGGATCAGGAAGTTTGGTATAATCCTCTAAGAGAATCTTTTCTAAAACCCTTTTGGTGTGAGGGCCTTGCAATGCGATCATACCGATCTCATCGGTTTTATCCTCAATCACCATATTCTTGAACCGTCTTTTATGATCGAAGAACCAATTCCAAACTTTCTCTTTATTCGCCGCATTCACAACAAGGAGATAATTTGTTTCCAGAGAGGGATCCCCTTCTTCCAATCGATAGAGATAGGCATCATCCATCGCACCTCCTCCCTCATTCTGAATCAAAGTGTACTGGGCCACACCAGGATCAAGGGCCATCACATTGTTCGTTAAAACATGTTGCATAAAAGGAATGGCTTCCATTCCGCGAATCAAAAATCGTCCCATGTGGGAGATATCAAAGAGACCTCCAAATTTCCTCGTGCCTAAGTGTTCCTCAAGAATTCCCCGTTCATAGGCGACAGGCATCTCCCAGCCAGCAAACTCAATCATCTGCCCGCCATGCTCCTTATGCCATGAATAGAGGGGAGTCCGTCTTAAATCTTTTGGCATGTTTCGACTCCTATTGTTTTCTTACACGATATTCTTTATCCTTTTAACACATTTTAAATAAGATTTGGATAACTATTTCGACAGCCCAATCCTTTCCTCCCGCGCATCGAAGAAATTTCAGAAGTCAATTGATTTGTGGAATATTTGGATGATTAAATCCTTAATTAAAATATTCTCCTCTAATATATAAAAATCGCTCTTATTAAGGTGAAAGAGGAGTCTATCTCTAATCTAAGTAGAAGAAAAGGGGGGTTTCATCAAGGCATATCTCTATCGGATTTACTTCATTAGCCATTAAAACTCTTCAATGAGGAAGATTACCTTTCCATTCGTTTTGAACGTTAACTTTTTCATAAAGTGCAACCTAATAAACGTTTTACTTTCGTTGTTTTTTCCGTATTGACTACCGCATCGCATTCTTATAGAATTCCTTGAAACCTCACAAATTTCCAGGAGTCTAATATGGCTATAATTTCAGCTTTTGTAGGCCGGAGTTTCGATCAGAAGGAGGAGCTTCTTTGGGCAAAAATAAGCAAATGTCTTGATTCTCTAAAACCAATAGGCTTCTCATGGGAAGACGCCGAAGAAGCACAGGCTAAGCCTATTTCAGATAAAGTGAAGGAGAAGATTGAAAGGAACGATCTTTTTATTGGGATACTAACAAAAGGGGATGCAATTATTTCTGGGTGTTCAACTTCAAAATACATTTTGATGAGAAAGATACTTAATTGGTTGGCATCTTATTGGATAATCCAAGAAAGTGGCTATGCAATCGGTAATGGGAAAAAGGTCATATTTTTAATAGAAACGGGCTTGGAGATACCAGGAGGATTAAACTCAGATTTCGAGTACATTCCTTTAAACAGAAATAACCTTTCGGACACTTTCTTAAAGGTCAACCAGATAATTGCAAATGAACTTGCAACAAAGATTGAGTTCTTAAAGGAACAGGTAGTTGCAAAAGGTACTGAATTAATTCCCGTTCAGAAATCAGAGATTGAGAAGCAGGAAGCGGTAGAAGTCGTTGAAGAAGACCACCTACTTTTTAAAACCACAATGGAGGCGATTGACAATAAGGAGTTTCCATCTGCCAAGGAAAAGTTCGCTTTATTACTTCAAACAGATAAGGTTAAAGGTAATCCAGAGCTCGAGCTTTGGGCTAAAACTTATTTTTACAAAAAACTTTACTTAGCTGGTGAACCTGAGGCTCTTGATCAATTAAAGGAAATTGCCAACAAGAATCCTACCAACCTGTTCATCATGAATGCTTTAGTAGACTGTTATGAACCCTATGATCAACACGAACAGGCCATAAGAGCGATAGAACCTTTTGCAGTAGCCGCGAAAGACTTTGATTTTAAGGTCAAAATGTCAATTGTTCTTTCCAGGCTGGAGCTTAAACTGAAAAACTATGGACGTGCAAAGGAAAGGCTATTGGAAATTCTAAAAACCCTGGGATCTAATTCCGATCATCAAAATTATCTTATTTATCAGGCCCTTGGCGACATTTTTAAAGAGCAGGGCGAACAACATATTGCCTGTTTTTTATATGAATTGAGTCTGAGTTACAACCCCACTGATTCAAACCTCAGATTTACATTAGCTCTCGGATATGGAGAGATAAAAAAATATGCGTTAGCGGTCTATCACTACAAAACCTATCTAAATACAGAAGAGGGGTCGGGTGCGTTGAATAATTTAGGAATTGAATATGAGAAAGTGGGACTCTTGGGTAAAAGTGTTTCAGCGTTAAAGAGGTCAGAAAGTTTGGACAACACTTTGGCCAGTGCAAATCTATCAAGAATGTTTATCGAAAAGGGATTTTACGGTGAGGCAGAGAATACATTAATAAAGGCTCTTGAAAAGAAAGATCACCATAGAAATGTTGAATATTATCTAAATGATCTAAAGGCCTCAAACGAAGGGGAGGAGGAGAAAGAAAAACAATTTTTGGAGGAGGCAAGGGAGTATAAAGATTTTGCCCTTGAATTTGCTAAGGCCATTTCAATCCCATTTGATACATATGCCGAGATCAATGGATTATGGTTAACGGATTATGGCCAATTAAAAGAATTTAGAATACAGTTTGATGTACCTAATAGACTTTCAGGAGAACACAAAGAGGAAATTTTGACTACCGGAGGGCTTTTAGCTGCTTTAGCTTTACCTGGAGGTAGAGCAGAGCCTGAAAAAAAGATAAAAAAAATTCTGTTTACCGGAACAATAACGAATCGTGGAATAAGATATTCGATAGAAATATCATCTCAAAGTGAAACCTTTCTCACCCAAGCAATCTCAGAATTTAAGGGATTCGGTATCTTCTCGTTAGAGAACCAAGAAATCAAATTTTCCGTGGAAAAGGAAGATAAACCTACATTTTTTACAGCAAAAAAGAAAAAATAAACATCGAGGTGAATAGAGCACACTATTACTTGCATTCATTGGAATACCTTAGCCCCATCCATAAAATAGGAGTAAAGGTTGTATTTATTGATTTTTTCACTTCATCCCATTGCAGAACAAGAGCTATGAGATAAAATACAAGCGTCCCTTTTTACTTTTACAATATACTTAAAAAGTAAACATTATTCCCCGATGATCTTGACAAGAACCCTCTTTCTTCGCCTGCCGTCAAACTCGCCATAAAAAATCTGTTCCCATGGGCCGAAATCAAGCCTCCCCTCTGTGACTGCCACAACAACTTCTCTCCCCATCACCTGCCGCTTCAAATGGGCATCAGCATTATTCTCTCCGATATTGTGACGATACTGTTTAACGGGCTCATGAGGAGCAAGTTTTTCGAGCCAGACCTCAAAATCATGATGAAGTCCGGATTCATCATCGTTGATAAAAACCGAGGCAGTGATATGCATGGCATTGACCAGAACCAGTCCTTCTTTGATGCCGCTCTCTTTAAGACACGTTTCCACCTCTGGAGTGATATTGATCAGGGCTCTTCGAGTCGGCACCTCAAACCACAATTCTTTTCGATAGCTCTTCATCGGCCTTTCCTTCTGATCGAGCAATGAGTTTTCTCTATTTGATGTAGTAACCTGAAACTCTCCATTTTCCATCCTTATCTAACAATGGGGTAACCGTTTCGATGGCTGACTGTTTTTTTTCAAACATTGTTTCATACTGAATGACAACGTATTCCCCATCTGGAAGACCGGGCAAAGTCTTTGTGTATTGCTTTGATTTAAGCTTTCTTGCCACCACTTTGCCGAGAGGAACCCTCACGGCTCTCACCGTGTTCTGCCACTGCTCTTTGGTCACAGCAGCCTTGAATAACCCGGCTGCCTGATTCCAGCTTTCAGCGTAATTTTCCCCATCCACCAAGGACAACCATGCACCAGCTGCTGCGACGGCAGCTTTCTCAGCCACCTCATTTGCCTGCAAGGCACCCATAGAAAAAATGATACTTAAAATTGTCAATGATAAAACCAAGCCTGTTCTTGATTTCATGGGTAACTCCTTTCTCGGTTATTTCTTACTTCCTATTTTCCATTTCCCATTTAAGAATTTATACTTATTCCAATCTTCCTTCCTGCCGGAGTTGAGTAATGATTGCCATAATCTGTGGGAGAGTTTCTATCGCAGCCTTTTCCCCCTCAAGAATCGCTTCGTGTTTCTTTGAGAAATCGGCTGAACCAATATGGCCCACCTTTGGTCGAATGACAACATCTGCCTTGGCAAGCTGGATGGCACCAAGTTTCGAATACATGATATTGATGGATTGCAGGATGGTCTCAATCGTTCCTTCAGGCTGGGTGCGTTCAGCCCCTGAAGAAACATCAACCGCAATGACGACATCAGCCCCAAATCTTCTGGCAGCATCCACAGCCACCGGGCTTACGACTCCCCCGTCCACATAAATTCTATCAGAAATTTTTACGGGCCTGAATATGCCCGGGATGGAACAACTCGCCCTGACGGCTGTCCCTGTATTCCCTTTTCCGAAAACCATCTCCTGGCCTTTCTCTAAATCTGTGGCCACAGCGTAAAAAGGAATCTTCAATTTTTCTATTGGGGTATTTTTCACCGACTTATTAATAAATTCTTCAAGCTTTTCCCCTTTGATAAACCCATTGCTGGGGATAATGAGAGGATCAACAATATCTCCTTGGTTAACCGAAATGGCCAGCTTCTGAAGCGAGAAGGCGTCAACGCCATAGGCATAGAGGCTTCCCACAGCACTCCCCACGCTGGTTCCGACGATCATGTGAATCGGGATTTTATTCGACTCGAGGATCTTGAGCACGCCAATATGGGCAAACCCTTTGGATGAACCTGCCCCCAGCACTAAAGCGATCTTGGCTGGCTTGGGGGGAGGCTGGACCGGGGGTTGAACGACCGGTGGAGGCTGTTGAACTGGTGGAACTTCCTTGAGCGTGCACGAGGCGCTCAATAGCACAAGAATAACAAGAATGCTAAATGCTATCACTGCATGATGCTTTCTGTTATTCATCTTCTTTCACTTTTCATGATTCTGCCTACTTAAATCATTAAGGGGAAATTCTTCTTCAAGTTTCTCAAACTCTTCTAAAACTCCCGAAGAATCATATGCCACCATAGAGGACTCTTCGAGCAGCTGCTTCTTGAGGAGATTTCTATTATGTGAAGAGCAAATTTTAGACATCGGCCTCCTCTTCGATGCTATCCCGACTGGCAATATATCATTATTGCTGGTTTTATCAAGATTTTCATTATAATGGACCATGCTGGGTCCGTCACCCACGAACAATGAAAATACAATGAATACCCCCTCTCCCTTGACGGGAGAGGGTGGGGGTGAGGGTGGACCATACCTCGACTCCCCCCATCCTTACCTTCCCCCGCAGGGGGGAAGGAATTAAAGGTATAAATAGGCAATTTTGTTAAAAGGCTATTGAATTACGATTGTTTTGAACATCTCGAAAGCGTGGAAAGAACTACGGACAAAGGGACCGGAGGCAACCGCTCTAAAACCCATCTCTTCTCCTAATCTCTTATACTCTTCAAATTCCTCTGGCGGGATAAATCGTACCACTGGCAAACGATCCGGACGGGGTTGAAGGTATTGGCCGACCGTTAAGAAATCACATCCTACCTCTCTCAGATCTCGAAGGAGTTCCAAGACCTCTTCCTGAGTCTCTCCGAGTCCAAGCATAAAACCTGACTTGGTAAAAAGTTGAGGATAAAGCTGCTTGGATTCTTTTAATAAATCAAGCGATCTCTGATAGTCAGCCTGAGGGCGGACTCTGGGATAAAGTCGAGAGATGGTTTCGATATTGTGATTCAGGACATCTGGGTATTCTTTTAGAACGGCCTTCAAAGAGGTTTGGTCACCCTTAAAATCGGGAATCAATACTTCAACTTTTATCTTTGGATTCAATGCTCGAATGGTCTGAATCGTTTTGGCAAACAGGGATGCCCCGCCATCGGGAAGATCATCTCGGGTAACGGAGGTGATGACGACATACTGGAGACCCATCTTCTTAATGGCCTGGGTAACCCTTTCTAGTTCCGTTTCATCGGTCGGAACAGGTACTCCATGTTCCACAGCACAAAAACCGCAATTCCTTGTACAAACTCTTCCAAGAATCAGAAACGTTGACGTTCCCTTGGAGAAACACTCTCCGAGGTTGGGACAGCGGGCTTCTTCACAGACCGTATGAAGGTCTGTTTCATCTAAAATCGACTTTACCTTCAGGAGATCCTGAAAAGGAGGGATTCGTTTCTTCAGCCAGGGAGGTTTCTTCTGATCTTTCATCTCTTTCATCACCAAAATTTCTCTACTAAAATCTCTCCCCTCCCCTGGCGGGAGGGGATTCACCCTGTTAGATAGAACGTTCCTTGGATAAAAGGGCTGAATAGAGAACCTTATCTAACGGGATGAAGGGGAGGGGGATAAAATCTTCTTGTCCACCCCCACCCTCTCCCTCCCCCATCAAAAGGGGGAGGGGAAATTGAAGCGCTATGCGCTCAGCGCTTTGCGTCACTCCGGAGTGGTTTGGGGAGATGAATGGCTAAACCATCTCCATCAAGAAACGCCTCTTTCAGAGCTTCTGGAGTGGTTGGATGGGCTTGAATGAGTCTGGAAAATTCCCTGGCTTTTACATTCTTTTCCATCAGGGAGGAAGCAACAGAAATCAGAGTGCTGGCATCGTGGCCAATGATGTGAACTCCTAAAATTTTATCATCTTCTCGATCAACAATTACCTTGATGAGACCATCGGTCTCACCGGAGATCAATGCAGTGGGATTAGAGCGGAATGGGAATCGGCCTATCTTGACTGTTCCCTTCCCTCTCGCCTCTTTTTCGGTAAGACCAATGGAGGCAATTTCTGGATAAGTGAAGATACAGAGAGGAATTAGGGGATCTTTCATATCATGATCGATCCCCATCACATTTTCTGCAGCCACCACCCCTTCTTCCATTGCTACATGAGCCAGGAGAGTTCCTCCAATAGCATCACCGATTGCATAAATATGAGGTGTTGTTGTTTCCATCCGGCGGTTAACCCGAATACCTGATGAGGAAATCTCAACTCCTGCTTTTGGAAAATCGAGATCTAAATTGGGACTCCTTCCAACGGCTAAAAGCAACTTTTCAGCCACAACTTCCTGAAATCCCTGCGGAGTGTTAACGGTCAATCTCAATCCTTCTTCCATAGGACGGAGATCTTCGACTTTGGACTTTGTCAAAATCTTGATACCATCCCTTTCTAAAAATCTTCGAAGATTTCGAACCAATTCATCTTCAAGACCAGGCAGGATATTATCCAGAATTTCAACAATCGTCACCTTTGAACCTAATGCATTGAATATCGTGGCGAACTCAACACCAATATATCCTCCACCAACGATGGCCATCTCACGAGGGATCTTTTTGATTTCCAGTGCTTCATCGCTGGTGATAATTTTTCTACCATCGGATGTAATATTAGAGAGGGTTTTCAATTTTGAACCAGGAGCAAGGACGATCGCATCCGCTTCGAGGATCTCCTTTTCCCCATCATCTTGTAAGAGAACCACCTGATTAGATCCTAATAGGTCAGCATGGGCATGTTTTACAGCCACACGATGGGATTCGAGGAGCATCTCCACACCCTTCACCAGCTCCTGAACCACCTTTTTCTTCCGGTCCATCATTGATTCGAGGGGATTAAATCTTCCATTAAGAAGAGATTGAAAGACTGTTGAACTTCTCAGTGAGCGAAGCATTTTAGCATCGGAGAGAAGAGCCTTAGTCGGAATGCAACCCCGATTGAGACAGGTCCCTCCGATTTTATCCCTCTCTATCAGAGTGACTTTGGCTCCCAGTTGAGCAGCTCGAATTGCTGCCACATAACCACCCGGTCCTCCTCCGATAATAACCACCCTTTTAGAATCCATATGATTTATTAATCCCTGTCTCTGATGAATAACTAAACAGATTTTGTAATTTTAAATTACAAATCCCAAATTTCAAATCCCAAATAAATTCCAAATTTCAATTCCAAATCACCAAAACGATTTTGTTTGAGATTTTGAACTTTGGTCATTGGAATTTATTTGTTATTTGGTGCTTGGAACTTGGTGCTTAATTTCAATCTGCCATCTGCGATCAAATCTTTCAGATCCTTCTCTTTCCAGTCTCTTTCGAAGATCTGTTTGAAATGGAAAACGATCCTCTCAATCAATCGTTCCCGGGAGATTTCTGTTCCAAGGATCTTTGCCATGGTGGTCATCTTTTTCCCTTTGAGACCGCAGGGGTTGATCAGTTCAAAGTATTTCAGATTGGTTTCATAGTTTAATGAAAAACCATGAAATGAAACCCATCGTTTGATGGCCACACCCACTGAAGCAATCTTCTCTCCATCTACCCAGACACCCCGGTTCAAAGGGTCTCTCCTTCCTTCGATTCCAGCATCTTTAAGGACACAGAGAATGACCTCCTCGAGTTGACCGATGTATCGGATGAGGCGGTATCCATATTCCTTTAAATCAAGAATGGGGTAGACCACCATCTGCCCAGGACCGTGGTAAGTGACATCCCCGCCCCTCTCCACGTGGAGTATGGGAATCTTCATTGCCTCAAGAACTTCTGGAGAGGCGATCAGATGCGATCGATTTCCACGCCTTCCCAGGGTGATCACATGGGGATGTTCAAGGATAAGCAACAAATCTGGTAACTCTCCTACCACTCGCCTCGACCAGAGTCGATGCTGAAGATCCCATGCCTTCTGGTAGTCGAGCAGACCGAGATCTATGATATAGCCACCTCTTTCCATGATTAACTCTATGCACTAAAATTCCAAATCCCAAGCACCAAAACCCAAAAATATTCAATTTTCACTTTTGGAATTTGATAATCGGTCATTATTTGGAACTTGGGATTTGAAATTTGGGATTTCCCCCTCACCTTATCGCTCTCCCCGTCAGGGAGAGGGGAAGGGTGAGGGGGCGGTCCATTTCAATTTCGGTTTTCTTGCCGCCAGGACTTCGTCGAGCCTTCTTACTTTTACCCTCTGAGGTGCCTGGCGGAGGAGGTCCGGATTCTCCTCTGCCTCTTTGGCAATTTCGATCATCGTTTCAATAAATCGATCGATGCTTTCTTTGCTCTCCGTCTCCGTGGGTTCCATCATCAGCGCACCTTTAACCACCAAAGGGAAGTAGATCGTGGGAGGATGAAAGCCATAATCGATCAACCTTTTGGCAATGTCCAGCGTACTGACATGATACCTTTCCTGAAATCGGTCTGTAAAAACACACTCGTGCATGCAGGGCCGATCATAGGGAAGATAATAATGGTCTTTTAGCCTTTTCATCAAGTAGTTGGCATTGAGCACAGCCATCCCACTCACCCTCTTGAGTCCTTCCGCTCCCATCGAGAGGATGTAGGCATAAGCTCTAATCAAGACTCCGAAGTTCCCATAGAAGGCCTTCATCTTGCCAATGCTCTGCGGTCGATCATCATTCAGGCGGTAGATCTCTCCACGTTTTTCGACCACCGGAATCGGGAGATAAGGAGCAAGCTCTTTTTTTATGGCCACAGGACCCGCTCCGGGTCCTCCTCCACCATGAGGAGTGGAAAAAGTCTTATGGAGATTGATATGAACCACATCCACCCCCAAATCACCCAGTTTTACAATCCCCATCAGGGCATTGAGATTGGCTCCATCACAATAGACAAACCCTCCTTGGCGATGAACGATCTCAGCGATCTTGCTTAGGTGCTCTTCGAAAAGACCCAAGGTATTGGGATTGGTCACCATGATAGCTGCTACTTCTTCATCCATCAGTTCGGCCACTTTTTCCAGGCTGATGATCCCCTTTTCATTCGATTTAATCTCAACCATCTGATAGGAGGCAATCGTAGAAGTAGAGCAGTTTGTTCCATGGGCCGTGTCCGGGACCAACACCTTCTTTCTCTTCTCTCCACGGGCCTGAAGACATGCCCTGACCATCATCATCCCAGCCAGTTCACCTTGAGCCCCGGCAGCGGGTTGGAGAGTCACATCATCCATCCCTGTGATTTCGGCAAGAAAGCTTTGTAATTCATACATCAACCTCAGAATGCCTTGAGAAAGATCTTCAGGAGCGTAGGGATGGATGTTAGAAAATCCACTCATTCTTGCGATTTCTTCATTCACCTTTGGATTATACTTCATTGTGCAGGAACCCAACGGGTAAAGCCCGCTATCCACTCCATAGTTCCATTGAGAAAGCCGGGTGAAGTGGCGAACTACATCGACCTCACTCAGTTGTGGAAATCCTTCCAGTTCCTTCCGTAAGACATGGGAAGAGATGAAGTGATTGACCTCCACCTCCTCAACATCCCATCGAGGCAAGGAATATCCCTTTCTTCCTTCCCCGCCTTGCTCAAAGATCAGGGGTTCGTCTTGAATCAATCCAGTATCTTTAATGGTTGTCATGAATTTGTCCCGTTTTTCTTTTTCCCTTTCTATTTCTGCCATTCCTGTGAAAACTGGAATCTATACTTCCCATAATTCTTTCCTGGATTCCCGCTTGCGCGGGAATGACATCCACAGAAGCATCTACCCATTCAATGCCCTTTCAAGGGTATTGGCCCAACGATCGATCTCTTCCTTTTTGTTCATCTCAGTCACTGTAACGAGGAGATGATGATCGAGTTCAGGATAAAATTTTGCCAAGGAAAAGCCTCCCAAAATCTTCTCCTTCTTTAACTTTTCCAGGACTTCTTCAGGCTTCCCTTCGATCCGCAAGACGAATTCATTAAAAGTAGGCGCAGTAAAATTCAGTTTGCAACCACGAATCCGGGAAATAACCTTCTTTGCATATTCTGTTTTGCTCAGGTTCATCATGGTTAATTCTTTCAAACCTTCTTTTCCAAGGCAGGATAGAAAAACCGTTGCCATCAGGGCACAAAGTCCTTCATTCGTACAAATATTGGAGGTGGCCCGTTCCCTCCGAATATGCTGCTCCCTGGTTGCAAGGGTGAGGACAAAACCTCTCTTCCCATCCAAATCAATCGTCTCGCCAACCAACCGGCCAGGCATATTTCTGACAAATCTTTCACGAGTAGTAAAAATACCAAGGTAAGGACCACCATAAGAAACAGGAATGCCCAGGCTCTGGCCTTCGCCTGCAACAATATCGGCTCCCATCGCGCCAGGAGGTTGCAAAATTCCATAGGCGATTGCTTCACTGAACCCTACAATCATCAACCCTCCGCAGTTGTGGATTCTTTCTGCGATGGGATGGAGATCTTCAATGACACCAAAAAAGTTGGGGTTCTGAATAACTACTGCGCTCACATCTTCTTTGAGGAGATCAAACAAAATCTTCTCATCCGTTCGACCCTCATCCTTTTGATAAGGAATTAAGACGATCTCCTGTTGATCAGGGTCGATGTAAGTCTGAATCACCCTTCGATATTCAGGATGGATCCCCAGTGAGAGAAGGACTTTCTTCCTTCTTGTGATCCGGTTTGCCATCAAGACAGCTTCTGCTAAACTCGAGGCTCCATCATAAAGCGAGGCGTTTGAAACTTCCATCCCTGTCAATTGACACATCAATGTCTGGTATTCAAAGATCGCTTGAAGCGTTCCTTGGCTGATCTCAGGCTGATAAGGGGTGTAGGCAGTGTAAAACTCGGAGCGGGAGACCAAACTTGAAACGACAGCAGGAATGAAATGATAATGAGCCCCTGCTCCGAGAAAACTGCTCATTATAGGAACCTGAAGCCCTTGGAAGTGACGAAGAAGATCCGTTTCGGAAAAAGGTTCAGGAAGGTTCAAAGGGTTGGAAAGCCTGTATTCGTTGGGAATGATCTGGAAGAGGTCCTCCAGCTTTTTGACGCCAATGGCGTCGAGCATCTTTCGAATATCTTCTTCGGTATGGGGGAGGTAACGAATAAAGTCTCGCATTTACAATTCCTCGGGCAAAGACCCCTGATAGGCTTTGGAGGAAAGGAGTCCTTTTAACTCTTCTCTGTCTTGAATTTCCATTTTAACCAACCACCCCTTTCCATAAGGATCTTCATTGACGAATTGAGGATGATCCTTGAGGGTAAAGTTTTCATCTGTTACTTTACCGGTGATTGGAGAGTAAATATCAGCAACGGTCTTTACGGATTCAACCACGCCTATACTGTCTCCTTTTTTAAACTCAGATCCAACTTCAGGAATATCCACATAGACGATATCCTTCAATTGGCTCTGAGCATAGTCCGTCAGTCCGATCGTCACCTGGCTTCCTTCATCTTTCACCCACTCATGGCTCTCTGTGTAAAACAAACCTTCAGGAAATTTCATTCCATCCCCCCATTATCTATAACGCCCTGCACCACGTAGGGTGCAGGACTGCCCTAAACTCTATGTAGTTCAGGGTGATTCGTGCCCGTGTTCCGTGAATCGTGGACTTGGAACTCACCCAATATCAATTATAATCCTTTATCGCAATTTTTCTAAGGGATCAAAAAGGCCCGATTAGATTCTATATCTCCTTTTTGAGGACCAAATCGATCATCAGTTCATTAGCCAGGCGATGAAGGTCCTCCCTTAATCCCTGTTCAGATATTGACCGGGGGGCCTCCACATCGATATCCATTTCGAAAAGAGGGGTCCCGCTCTCTGCAGAAAGCACACGCTGGGTTTCCATGTCAATGATATTGACTTTACGATCAGACAAAAGGCGGCAGACCTTGAAGACGATCCCGGCATGATCCACTCCTGAAGTGGTAATTTTGAACCGGTCGGTCTCTTCCTTGAATTTGGGATAAGCCTGTTCAAAGGTGATCGGAGAATAGAAGACGGTCAATTTCTTCTCCCATTCAAGTCGCTTCAGGGCGGAAGAGAGTTTTTGATTCACCTCCTCCCTTTCTGTAGAAAAAAGAAGGAGAAGGGCGAAGTGGTTTCGAAGAGCACTCATGCTCGAATCCTCAATATTCCCTCCACACTCATAAATCACTTCAGAAACGTCGGCGACAATCCCTGGCCGATCCTTCCCCATCGCAGACAAGATAAAATAGGTCTTCATGGATACCCCCTAAATCACGCGACCCGTGATTCGTCTGCTCCTTTCGGTCGCCCTTTATTGGGGAGATGGGGAGATGAGGTGATAGGGAGAAGTTTAAAACCGAAACTATTTCACCCCATCACCCTACCACCCTATCTCCCAATCTTTTTACTCAAGGATTTCCAAGTGAGCGGAACAGACTTTCAGACGTTTGCTGCCCACAGTTCCAAAAACAATGGTCGCCTTTTGATTCTCGTCCATCCCTTCTACGGATTTGACCCTCCCCACGCCAAATTTTGGGTGCCTTACCCGCATCCCTACCTTGAGTGGAAAGAACCCCTCAGGACTCAGGACGACTCCACCCCCTTCTGAGAAGGGAATCTCTTGGGACAGGTCATCCACCATACTCTCGGTCTGATGATCATCGTCCCTCCACGGAGTTTCCTGCGAAAATAAACTCTCCATTCTCCTCTTCTTTTCCTCGAATTGCATCATATCCATAGGGAGTTCATCAAGAAAACGTGAGGGAAGATTGGCTCGGCCAACGCCAAAAGTGGATCGTTCTTCTGCTCGTGAAAGAAAAAGCCTCTGCTTCGCACGCGTCATCCCCACATAGAAGAGCCTTCGCTCTTCCTCCATATCTTCAATCTCCTCACCCCGCCGGTAGTGGGGAAGAAGTCCCTCTTCTACTCCCACGATGGAAACCACGGGAAACTCCAATCCCTTTGCGCAATGAAGGGTCATCAAAGAGACCCGGTTCCCTTTATCCTCATAAAGATCTACGTCGGTCACCAATGAGACCTTATCCAAAAAGCTTTCCAAAGAAACCTTCTCTTCTCCCTGCTCAAGTCCCATCATCACGTTGATGAGTTCATCAATGTTCTCCATCTTTGAAAAAGCTTCATCCGTTCCTTCCTCTTTCAACCTCTGGAGATACTCCGTCTTGGCAAGAAGGGCTAAGGTAAGTTGGCTGAGGGTAAGGAATCCTGCATCTTTCCGGAACTCTTCTATCGATTGGATAAAATCTTTCATCTTTACCTTGGCAGCAGGGGTCAGCCAATCTTCTCCGATCGCCTGGCTCAACCCTTCATAAAGGGAAAGCCCTTTCTCTCTGGAGAAGGCCTCTATCTTCTCGATCGTCTTCTCCCCGATCCCTCTCGAAGGAACATTGATGATCCTTTTCAGACTGAGACCATCCGAGGGGTTGTTCATCAACTTCAGGTAGGCCAGGACATCCTTAATCTCTTTTCGTTCATAAAACTTCATTCCTCCCACAACCGTATAGGGAATCCTGTTTTTGACCAGCTCGTCTTCCATGGCACGAGATTGGGCATTGATCCGGTAGAAGACAGCCATGTCACGATAAGACCTGACCGATTCTCCTGTGGAGATATGTTCCATGATTTTCCGGACAACGAAACGTGCCTCGTCCATTTCATCCTCGGCTACATAAAAAGTGAGGAGCTCCCCCTCGGGGTTCTCCGTCCAGAGTTTCTTCTCTTTTCTGTACCGGTTTTTCCGTACCACGTGATTGGCAGCCTGGAGGATGTTCTGAGTGGAGCGATAATTCTGTTCCAGGGTGATGACTTTAGTCTCTGGAAAGTCCTTCTCAAAGTTTAAAATATTTCCTACCTCTGCTCCTCTCCAGCGGTAGATGGATTGGTCATCGTCCCCGACCACACAGATGTTCCGATGTGCCTCGACCATCTGTTTGATGAGTTGGTATTGGATCAGGTTGGTATCCTGAAATTCATCCACCATCACATAGCGGCAGAGTTCCTGATAAAACCTGAGGACCTCTGGGAAGCGCCTGAAAAGAATCGTTACAAAGGTGAGGAGGTCTCCAAAGTCGAGGGCATTGTTTCTGTGGAGATCCTCTTGATAGCGCTGATAAACCAACGCCATCCTCTTTTGGAATATATTATATGGGTTTGGGGAATATTGGTCCGGTGTGACCCCTTCGTTTTTCAGTTGCTCAAGACCGGATTGAATAGCCCGTGGAGGAAACATCTTGAAGTCGAGGTTTAACTCCTTCATGATCGTCTTGAGATGCCGTTCCTGATCCTGCCCATCATAAATGACAAAATTTCTTTTAAAACCGAGACGCTCAATATGCTGTCTGAGGATGCGGGCGCAGGCTGAATGAAATGTGGAGACCCAGGTCCCCTTTGCCGATTTTCCAAGAAGCTTCTCTACTCTCTCCCGCATCTCATCGGCCGCTTTATTGGTGAAGGTGACCGCAAAAATATTCCAGGGCTTCACTCCTTTTTCTTGAATGAGATAAGCAATTCGATAGGTCAGAACTCTGGTCTTCCCACTCCCCGCACCTGCAAAAACGAGGAGAGGCCCCTCGGTTTCCAAAACCGCCTTCTGTTGAACGGGATTGAGATCGTTGAGCAGAGACATAATCACTTAATTGTAAATTCCAAAATCCAAAAAGAAAAACAGACAGGGATGCTGACAAATCTTTATAGCGACACCTCTTAGCGAATTGATTCATGAGATCAAAAACACTTTACCAACCTCACCCTTTACGGCAACAACTCTTACCCATAAAAATTTTAAAATGACTGCTTGATAAAGATTTGGAAGCATCTCTGTCTAGTGAAGTGATTTATTCCACGGTCACGCTCTTGGCCAGGTTCCTCGGCTGATCCACATCCGTGCCCTTGAAATCAGCCATATAGTAGGCCAGGAGTTGAAGAGGAATCGTGAGGAGAATAGGAGTGAGAGAAGGAAGCGTTTCGGGGATGAAGATCACATCGTCCACTTTTTTGACGATCTCTCGATCAGATGGAGAAGCAAGGGCAATCACCTTTCCTTCCCTTGCCTTTACCTCTTCGATATTGGAGATCACCTTCTCATAGACATCGTTCTTGGTGGCGAGGACCACGATTGGCATCTCCCGATCAATCAAAGCGATGGGTCCATGCTTCATCTCACCAGCTGGATAGCCCTCTGCATGGACATAAGAGATCTCCTTCAATTTCAGTGCCCCTTCCAAGGCAATGGGGTAGTTGATCCCTCTCCCAAGATAGAGAAAATCTCTGGCATGTAGGTACTTTCTGGCGATTTTCGCTACTTGATGCGATGTTTTCAGCATTTCTTCCATGAGATGTGGAATCCTTACCAATTCCTCAATCAAGGTCTTCCCTGTCTCGTTGGAGAGGATGCCCAACTCTCTGCCAATTCGAAGGCCAAGAAGGAAGAGGATGACCAATTGAGTGACAAAGGTCTTGGTGGAAGCTACGCCAATCTCAGGGCCTGCATGGGTGTAGATCACATGGTCCGCCTCTCTTGCCAAACTCGACTCCACCGCATTACAAATGGCTAAGGTCATCGCCCCTTTTCGTTTTGCTTCTCTCAAAGCAGCCAGGGTATCGGCCGTCTCCCCAGATTGGGAAATCGCCACAAGCAAGTCATTCTCTCCGATAATAGGATCTCGATATCGAAACTCAGAGCCGATATCTGCTTCCACTGGAATTCGGCAAAACTCTTCGATGAGAAACTTTCCCACGAGGGCGGCATGGTAGGAGGTGCCACAGGCAATTAGGTGGACCCTCCGAATCTTCTTCAGGAACTGTTGATCTAAGTGGACATCTTCGAGGACAACATCACCTTTTTCTTCCGAGAGTCGCCCACGAATGGTGTCGGTCACTGCCCTGGGCTGTTCGAAGATCTCCTTAAGCATAAAATGTTTATACCCACCCTTTTCAGCCATCAAGGGATTCCAGTTGACTCGTTTCGGTTCCTTCGAAACTTCGTCTCCCTTGGAATTGAAGACTTTCACTCCCTTGGAGGAGAGAAGTGCCACTTCACCATCCTCCATAAAAATAAAGTCTCGGGTGTAGGGAAGGATCGGTGGGACGTCCGAGGCAATAAAATTCTCTCCCTTTCCAAGGCCGATCACCAGAGGACTCTCCTTGCGGGCAGCGATCAAAGACTGTTCATCTCCTTCAAGAATAATTCCCAGTGCATAAGAGCCTTTGATCTTATCTAACGCGATTCTCACTGCCTCCAGAGAGGAATATCCTTCCTGAACGAATTCATCAATCAGATGAGAGATGATCTCTGTATCGGTTTCAGAGGTGAAAACATGACCTTTGCTCTTGAGAATTTCCTTGAGGGGAAGATAGTTTTCAATGATGCCATTGTGGACGACAGCGACCTTGCCTGCCTTATGAGGGTGGGCATTTTCATCCGATGGCCTTCCATGGGTCGCCCATCGAGTATGACCTATCCCTACCTTCCCATCAAAGGTCTCCCCTCCGATCAACTCCTCCAGCTTTATTAATTTCCCTTCTTTCCTTCTGATCTCGACCTTGCCTCGATGGAAGACCGCGATGCCTGCGGAGTCATATCCTCTATATTCGAGCCGTTTGAGCCCCTCAATGAGAACTTTTACGGTTTCTCTTGGGCCGATATATCCGACAATGCCACACATTTCTCAATCCTTCTTTTCTCTCGATTTTTTACGGCGGTGCTCTATCTTTTTATTCCACCTCTTGATGTTCTTCTGCTTCACCCGGCTGATCGCCAGTGCCCCTTCAGGAACATCTTTTGTGACCGTGGTGCCTGCACCGATCGAGGAATCGTTTCCCACCTTGACCGGAGCCACCAACTCCACATTCGATCCCACAAAGACCCGATTGCCGATGATCGTCTGGTGTTTCTCGAATCCATCGTAGTTGCATGTAATGGTCCCAGCGCCAATGTTGACGTCTTCTCCGAGAAAGGAATCGCCAATATAGGCCAGATGGTTGGCTTTTGAACCTTTACCGATGACCGACTTCTTCACCTCCACGAAGTTTCCGATCTTTGCCTTGGTCTTCACCTCGCTCAACGGCCTCAGATGGGCAAAGGGACCGATGGAGGCTCCCTCTTCAATTTTGCTTTCCGTAATCACAGAGTTTGAGCGAATGGTCACATCATTGCCGATAATAGAATCTGAAACCTTTGAGTTGGGTTCGATGATACACCGTTCACCAATTTTCGTCCTTCCTTGCAGATGACAATTTGGATAGAGGAGGGTGTCTTCTCCCACTTCAACGGCTCGATCGACATAAGTGGTTTTGGGGTCGACAATGGTCACACCAGAAAGCATCAGATCTTTCAACTTTTCCTGTCTGAGTTTTTCATTGGCCATGGCAAGATCCACCCGCGTATTGATCCCCATCACTTCGACTGGATCCGCCACGATATGAGCCGAACACCTCAAACCTTTCTTCTTTGCAATCTCGACCAGGTCGGTTAGATAATATTCACCCTGGGCATTCTCTTTTCCAATCTCTCTTAAACCTCCCATTAAAAAGGGAGCCTTCACACAGAAGATCCCGGTATTGATCTCACGAATCATCCTTTCTTTTTCTGAGGCATCTTTTTCTTCCAAAATCTTTTCCAACCAACCTTCCGAATTTCGAAGGATACGACCGTACCCAAAGGGCTCCTCAACGACTGCCGTCAATACAGAGAGGGTGGATTTATTTTCCTTATAAGTATCGATAAAAGAGCGCAGGGTTTCCACCTTCACCAAAGGCACATCCCCACAGAGGATCAAAACCGTACCACTGAATGACTGAAGAAATGGAATGGCTTGTAAGACGGCATGACCCGTCCCCAGTTGTTCCTTCTGGAGGGCAAAGTCAATCTTAAAGTCGTTAAACATTTCCTGAATGCGGTCCGCCTGGTGACCCACGACCACAATTGTCTTTTCGGCTTTGATCCCGTTCAAGGAAAGTTCAATGGGATAGGAGAGCATGGGAAGTCCCAGAATCGGATGAAGGACTTTCACCAGTTCTGACTTCATCCGGGTCCCTTTTCCTGCTGCAAGGATGATGGTGGCAATACCTTCCAAGTCTCGTTTACCTCTTTATATGATTTAATATTTTATACTATGCTCGACCGATTCGTCAACCCATTGGAGTAGATGTGAAGGTTGTGGCATGAATAGGCAGCGTCGCGAAGCGGCATTTTAGCTAACGTTTCTGACACAAAAAAAGCCAAAAAGTTCGGACGTAAGTTTTTTGCAGTATGTTAGGCGTCTGTTGCAGGCAACCATAAAATAAGTGTTTCACCTAAAAATCCTTAATGATAGTTCCGTTTACGCGGATAAACTTTGAAGGTGGGACATACATCAAATCATATGCTTCCGAAAATTGGCAAATGATACCGATTAGTTCGAAATTCAAATCTCTCCAAATAAAAACTGGAGCTCCGCTGAGACCTCTAATATCATGTAACTCTTCGCCAGGATGTAAATTAAATGAGTAAACCCAATATTCTCTTTCAAATTGGCAAACAATGGTATCTTCTCTTACCGATGCAACAGCGCATGCCCCGCTACCAAATGAGTCAAACATTACTTTTTTCTGTGATAAGTGCTGCCTCCATCGACCAGGAAATCCTCCAAAGGCAACAAATTCACCGCATTTGATACCCTGAGGCGGCCATGAAACAGGAGAAAAGAAATATGAAGATACCTCACCACCATCGCTTATCTTTTGAGTATTTTCATCCTTTAAATCTATTGTGACAAGATCTAATCTTTCACATTCATCAATGATTTTATTTAAAGGGTCTATTTTTAGGTTACCAATTTGAAATATGATTTGACTACCTTCGCTTAGTTTTTTCCTATACGCTTCTAAAACGTGAAAACAAGTTATTGCCATTGGACCTTGGCCAAAATCAACAAGAGTTGCAGTCGCGTTATTAAAATCTGAATTGGGGGAGGTACCATATGGCTTTTGACCAAAAAGTATTGAGGTTGCAAATCTCAAGGGAAATTTTGTCATCTCTTTGCCAAGAGGCCCGGCAGCTACTTTTTTAGCTTTCTCAACTAATGCTGGATCATAATCATTTTTCATAATCTAAAGCTCTTTCTTTACACCTTGCCTGCAATGAAACCTGACATGTGCGGCACAGACGAAGCCGAGAGGTTTCTAGGTTGCCCAAGTTTGTGCCGTTGTTAGGCGAACTGGCTATTTCAAAAATTCTCGTTGCTTATGTAAATAACTGTGCTCATAAACTCAAATGCCACTTTTGGAGAAATACCACCGTCGTCACGATCTGTCTTTTCTGGTTTCACTTTTTTAAGAAATTCGACTACTCCATTGTTTGCTATTCCAGGATCGCATGAAAAACATCCTTTCATATGATTTGCCCAAGCATTTAGAGCACTTGGCACATCTAACTCTGAAGGTTGACTTCCAGCAAGAAGAACATTTGCTGAATGTATTACCAACGAGGCTTGTTCCTTCTCAACAATGTTTTTCGGGTCTGCCCAATGAGCGCGGCCGTAACATCCCGCATAAAACCCAAGCTGTTTAAGTGAATTCATTAGGTCAGCATCTCGACCTTGATAGAATTGATCTGAGAACTCTTCAAAAGATGGCGCATTCTTGACTAGAAAAGGAATAATCCAATGTTGGCTTTTTTGTAGGTGATCTGAAAAATCACGCCAACAAATTTTCCAATGTTCTGTATTTTCAGCAATTGCCATGCGTCGCAGAATAGGAAGTTTGCCAATCTCTTCAATAGCTAGTATGCCGATAGAACACGCTGTTGGAAATCTATTTGCTTCGAAAAGAATTTTTGCATCCTCCATAAGGCGCTTTGCATTTTTCTTGACTATTTGAATCCCAGCAGAAATTTGAAAAGGATTTATTTGACCTCTGTAAGGTGTTGCTTTAGATTTTGTCTCTAAATTGTTCATCTAATCTCCAGTCCGTTTAACGTTTAAGGCTAAAGAAGTGCGATAGCATTTGGATCAAATCTTTTGGCCTCTGTTATCTGCGGTTGTGGGCAAACTGTCCCGTGTTAAGGCCCCACCCCTACCTTCATTTCCTTGTTATGCGTGGTCAGCGGCCTCATTTTGCCTCTTGAACCCTATGGTGTTTGCTGCTCCTCGATATATCGTTCTATTGGATTCCTAGGAAGCTTGTGAAAGAATAAATGGATTCTCTCTGTAGCATCCGCGCAATGTTTTTTATAAAGTCGAGCTGCTTTATTGTACGGATCATCGTTATTTTGGCCAAATAATACTGATATCCCTCTGAAGTAGCCATTTTCAAGCGAAGTCATACATCGTAATGTTTTGAAGTCTTTTTTAAGTTGGCTGACATTCGTAACAGACTTAACCTCAACGACAACAAGATTGCTGTTTTCCATATCACCCGGTCTGTGTACCAAGAGATCGGGCTTGATAGCCCCACATGCTTTAGAAATAATCGGGTGGTTCCGTTTATCGATCTCGCCCTGTAATGTAAATGGAAAGCCAATGGGCAATGTTTGTCTTAATTGATGATACAACTCGTAACAATACACTCTTTCTCTATAAATTGTTGCGTCAGTGCTGGCAACCTGCAAATCAAAAAACTCAGGTGCTATCAGAGCAGTTGCCTTCAATAGAGCGCCCATGAAGATCTCGTATTCATTTTCCATAATTCCTCCAGTCATGGTTACCGATGACCTATAACGTCTGCGGCACAGATGAAGCTATCAAGTTTAATCATGTCCGTTTGTGCCTTCGTTGTCCACCGCTGCAAACCACATAGCGGAACATTCCTTTGGTGCTAATTGTTCTGTTTTTTTTAGGCACTTATCCAATTAAATCTAAAAGGCAATGAAATTCCCTTTTCTACGACATTTGGGTTTTTTAACATTGCCATTAATTCTGGTGAGAAGAATAAATCGAACTTTCCCATGCCATCTGCATGTATTTTGAAATATTTATTAGACAGAGGATTGGGTGCTTTAATTACCGTTATTAGTCTGTCTCTTTTGCTAAGAAACGTGTAAAAAATGGATTGTCCAGAGTTAAATTTCCTCTTTAGCCTGGGAATCCATCTGGCTTGCCATTTCTCGGGGTTAGTTGTGTTTATCGTATTCATAAATACCCTTTTGTCTCCACTTAACGATGATGAAACCGAAAGCACATTATCTCTAGCCACAACTGAGATGTGCTGCAAGCTTCTGAGATCTGGGGGATACAAAAAGTAAGATGTGTCTTCTTGCCAAGATACACCGGTTGCGTTGACTGAGATTCCAAAGAACACACCGCCTACTTTCATTTTCATTAATCGGTCCAATATTCCGTAATTCTGCAGAATAGCTGTAATAGCTGCTAACATATTTTCATCTGGTAATTTTCCTTTTAGAAACATTTTTATCGTAGCTTCCGACAAAGCAGGATAGTATGAGGCAATACTGCCGACTTGAACAAACTGATCATGCTCATGAATGCTTCTTTCTTCATCGTGGTTGTAACTAATTAGCCTTGGACCGTTCTTATCAACATACCCCACGATTAATTCGACATCATTTTTCTTGGAATATGGACCACAACTTCGAATTGCTTTCTCAAGCACTTCATGTACACTTGAATTTGATGAGATTAACTGTTTAAACACTGCAATTATCTCAAACGCAGTGTTCACATTCCCGGCAAAGCCGATGATTATCTTGCCAACAACGCATATTTTTAGTAAGGCTTCTCTAACATAAGTATCTTTGCTGCTATAATTAACCTCCCCAAAGCTTGATACGAAAGGACCGGTTGGCTTATATGCTTCAGTTGTTAATGCAGTGTCAGCAACTATAAACACACTATTTTGACTTTTCCAACCCAAGCAATATGTCATTCGGTCTCTGTATGCTTTTCTTTGGTTCTGGCAAAAATACTTGCAATAAGCGGCTAACTCGCTCACATCCGAACTGGTTGAGAGGTACACCCCCATGGCAAGCCCCGTTAGAAAGTTTGTTGGGAACTTTGGAGCCTTTTCTCTAACGAGACTGATGAGACAAAAAAACCCATTCCTTTTCAGAAATGGGGTATCCATTCATCTTCAGACCATATGTCCACCCTAACTACATGGCTAAAGGGTTGAAAGATATTGACGGATGGCCTCTATTTTGTTTGGAATATATTAATCTGTGACAAAAAAGTCAACAAAAATGATTTGAATCCTTGAAAACTTACCCAAAAATCTGTAAATAGAAAGACATGCGATTTAATCTTCCACTTCAAGACAAACCTTTTGATGTGGTGGGGATAGGCCTCAACTCTGTGGACTTCCTCAGTGTGGTTCCAGAATTCCCTACTCCGAATTCAAAAATGGAGATGCTCCGGTTTTCCAAACAGGGAGGAGGCCAGGTGGCCACAGCCATGGTGGCCCTGAGTCGATGGGGTGTGAAAACGAAATATATTGGAAAAGTCGGAGAGGATAAGCTGGGCCAATTCTCTCTCCATTCCATTCACCAGGAGGGAGTGGATGTCTCTTCGGTGACGATCGAGCCCAATGCCACAAACCAGTTTGCCATGATCATTGTGGAGGGTCCCTCTGGAGAACGGACGATCATTTGGAATCGAGACGAACGATTGATGTACCGCGAAGGAGAACTTCGGAAAGAGGAGGTCTGCTCTGGAAAACTCCTCCACTTAGATGGTCACGACATCCACGCCGCTATTCAATGTGCCAGGTGGGCAAAGGAGGAAGGAATTCCAATTGTCATTGACCTCGACAAAGTAGAACCTCTCACTTCTGAGTTGATTAAAGAAATTGATTTCGTCATCACCTCTTCACGATTCCCTATGCTCTACACCGGAATTTCAGATCGAGAAAAGGCTCTTCTCGAACTCCAAAAGTATACCCCTGGATTTCTGTGTACCACTCTGGGGCACGAAGGTGCCATGGCCATGGTCAATGGGGAATTTATCTATGCTGAAGGATTCAAAGTAAAGGCCGTGGATACCACTGGCGCAGGCGATGTCTTCCACGGAGGATTTATATATGGCCTCCTTCAAAATTGGGAGGTGGCAGAGATTTTAAGGTTTGCCAATGCAGTGGCTGCCCTTAAATGCCGAGAACTTGGCGGAAGAAAAGGAATCCCCACCCTGAAAGAGACTCAAAAATTCTTGAATCCATCTTGACCTCCTAAAATGAGCCTGTAAGTAATTCTTGCCAAATTCGGATAGATGAGCGATATTTATTACCAAAGATGGCTTCATAACGTCTTGGCAAAAGGAATAAAGTATTTTTTGAAGGAGGAGGATTAGATGTTTGCGGGAAAAACAATCTGGGAAATACTTCAGATAGGTGGTTTCACGATGTATATCTTACTATTCTGCTCTTTTTTGTCCATCACCATCCTTTTAGAAAGGATTTTTTATTACAGAAAACGATCCAGAACCAAAAGATCGGAATTTATGACAGGAATAAAAAGGGCATTAAAAAGCGGTAATATTGAAAGGGCAATGGAAATCTGCAAGGACACGGATGCTCCCTTTTCGAATGTTATTTATTCCGGACTTGAACTCCATGATCACCATGAAAAAGAAATATCCAATGCGATGGAGCGAGAGATTACTGTGGAAACCACAAAATTAGAACGCTTTACAAGCATCGTGGGAACCATTGGAAATACGGCTGTTTATATCGGGCTCTTTGGGACAGTCCTGGGGATCATCAGGGCATTTCATGATATTGCCGCAGCCGGAGCCGGCGGGATGAGTATCGTCATCGGGGGAGTAGCCGAAGCACTGGTCTGTACAGCCATGGGGCTTTTGGTGGCTGTCCCCGCAGTGATCGCATTCAATTATTTCATAAAAAGAGTTGAACATTTTATCAATGATATGGAATTATGTGCCTCCGAATTCATCGACCTGACCGGGGGGAATCAATAACATGAAGAGGGAAATGAGAAGATCCAAATTAATAGCAGAAATTAATATCACCCCTTTTACCGATGTGGTTCTGGTTCTATTGATCATCTTCATGATAGCCACCCCTTTCATTTACCAATCCAGCATGAAAGTACAATTGCCCCAGGCATCAAAATCTGAGGAGACATCCCGAGATATCATCATCAACATCAATGCTCAAGGCGAAGTTTTTCTGGAGGATAAGAGACTTGATTTAGATACATTGAAATATAGACTGACAGCAATGGTACGGAGTAAACCCGATGTCTCTGTAATTATTAACGGGGATAAGAATGTCAAATATGATTCCGTGATACAAGTGATGGATGTCTTAACGCGATCGGGCGTGAAGAACCCTGGCTTAGGGATAGAGTTGAAAAAATGACAAGATTACAAAAAGGGAGGGAAAGATCTCATCTTTTGAATGACCCGCCTTCTCTTGATCAGAGCGCATTGCTGAAAGCGGGGGTTTTCTCACTGCTACTTCATATTACCCTTGTTGCCATCCTGAGCTTCGGCCTGAAGACTACGATTACAAAAATGGGGCTATCTGTTTATCGGGTTACACTTCGGCCCTTTTCCCCTCACGGAGACGGAACTCCGTTAGGTAGATCCATTCCAGGACTCCCGGGTTCTCCCAGAGGATTGCCTGCTTCCCAGCCGGGTGAAAAAATCAAACCTGTTGAGAAATCAAGGACGACAGAATCAAAAAAGGGAGAAGTGCCTTATGTGACGAAGAAACAAAAATCAAATGAGCGCGTGACAGGAAATGAGATCACCGAAGGCTTGAAAAGATCTCAAAAGGAAAAGTCCTATAAGCATCTTCAAGAGGCCATCGAGGAAATTGATAAGAAAGCAGCCCTTGATCAAATTCAAAAAAGAGTAGCCCGTCGTGAGAAATTGGAAAAGGGATCGACAGAGGAACCTTCAACGGCTCGTCTATCCGGGCCTGGCTCCGGGTCTGGAACAGGAGCGGGATTGGGAACTGGAACCGGATCCGGGTCGGCTGGTTCTCCAACAGGAGGGTCACCGTGGGGTTCTCCCTTCGGAGGTTCCTCCGCATTGGAATCAAAGCTGAACGATTACTACAATATGATATGGGCAAAAATAAAAAAGGAATGGGCTCTCCCTGGAGATCTTCCCAAGGGAAAAACAAACCTGGAAACAATCATCGTCATCGTCATAGAGAGGGAAGGGAAAATTCAGAAATCATGGTTTGAAAAAATGTCTGGCAATGCCCTTTATGACAAGAGTACAATGCGGGCGATTAGGAAGGCTGAACCCTTTCCTCCCATTCCCAAAGAATTTAGTGATAATACCCTTGAGATGGGATTCCGTTTCCATCCGGATTAAGCGACCCGATTGAACTCCAGAATCAGATGGCCAAATTCTACTTGAAAATCTCGATTTGAATGATAGAGTTAAGATCCATCATTGATAAAAAAAGAGGAGAGAACAAATAGAAGTTTCCTGGTTTGTTTAATGTCATGGAAGACCTTTTCCACAAAGAAGTTGTTCTGCGAACCAATGATTTGAGCAAGAGGTTTGGAAAGCGCTGGGCTGCCAAGGGTTTAAATATTGAAGTCCACCGCGGCGATGTTTTTTGTTTCCTCGGTCCAAACGGCGCAGGGAAAAGTACGACCATACGAATGATCCTAACGCTCCTCAGGCCTACCGCCGGCTCGATTGAAATTTTCGGAATGGATCTTCATAAAAACCGCAGTGCCGTTCTTTCACGGGTCTGTGGAATCGTCGAGAAACCGGATTTCTACCTGTACCTTTCGGCTTACAAAAATCTTGAGATACTCGGCTCGATGACCCGCAGTGTCCGAAAAGAAGAGATCATGGAAGCTCTCCAAATGGTGGGGTTGGCATCGCGTGCTTTTGAAAAAGTCAAGACCTTTTCGCACGGAATGAAGCAAAGACTTGGAATCGCTCAGGCTCTGCTGACTGAACCAGAACTGATCATCCTTGACGAACCGACTGCAGGACTCGATCCACAGGGAATGAAAGAAGTCAGAGGGCTGATCAAGAAGCTCGCCAGGGAGAAAGAAATGACCATCTTCCTTTCTTCTCACCTCCTTTCTGAAGTTGAATTGGTTGCCACGAGGATGGCTGTGATCAATCGGGGTGAACTGGTTACACAGGGGTCTGTTTCTGAACTGCTTGGCGGAGAACCAACGGAGTATTCCATCCAGGTTTCACCTCTTGACTCAGCAATCGAACTCCTCAGGAAACTCCCTTGGGTTGAGGTCCTCTCAGCCGAGGACAGTAAGATCGAATTGCGCGTTGAACCCGGTCACGCTTCCGAGTTGAACAAGTTTCTTGTTTCGAATCATATCGAGATTTCATCATTTTATCCACATCGAACACTCGAGGATTTCTTTTTAAAGATCACCGAAGGGACATCTGAGATATGAAGCTCTTCTGGTTAGAGACCTATAAGACATTCAGCCGATGGCGCACGTACATCAGTTTTGGTTTCATCGCTTTGATTGTCATTATGACTGAAGTGGTGATGAAATTAAGTGCCAATGAGATCCTTTACCGTATGATGAGATCTTTCCAGAAGGATTTTCTCATCTTTGGGAATGTCCTGAATGGCTGGTTCATTACGGCCTTCATCATGAATAGTCTTCATATCCACATCCCCTTTTTCATCACCCTTGTTGGCGGAGACATTGTCTCAAGTGAAGCCACGGCTGGGACAATGAGGCTTCTGTTGATACGACCCCCTTCTCGAAGTAAGATCATTACAGCCAAATACCTGACAACCCTTTTTTACACAACAGGACTGGTTATCTTTCTCGCTTTGATATGCATCACCCTTGGTCTTCTCTTGTTTGGCCACGGTGACTTAATGATAAATTATCAAACCAAATTACGGATCGTTTTTATTCCCGAGGCGGAAGTCCCCCTTAGAATGCTCCTTGCCTTTACAGCCGCTGTCTGGTCCATGACGGTGGTGGCTTCACTCGCCTTTCTTTTTTCGACGTTGGCGGAGAACTCCATCGGCCCGATTATTGGCACGATGGCTGTAGTCATCGTCTTCCTTGTTCTCGGAAATTTCCCCTTTGATTTCTTCCGAATGCTTAGTCCCTATCTCTTCACAACCTATATGATCTTCTGGCAGCGATTTTTTGATGACCCGATACCGTGGCAGGAGATAGCGAGGTCAGCATTGATTCTCGGTCTCCACAATATCGGTTTGTTTTCGATTGCTTTTGTAGTCTTCAAGAGAAAGGATATAAAGAGTTGAAGAAGGTTTTATTATTGGCAGGAATTCTTTTTCTCCTTTCATCTGAATGGATTCAGGCTCAGGAAGATACTACTCGCTACCTCGATTCAATAGAAAAAAAATATTCCGGGTTGAAGGACTACAGGGTTGATGTCAATGTGCATTTTGATATAGAAGCTCTCAAGGCGCCGGATATGCAAGCCAGGCTTTACTTCAAGGCTCCCGACAAAATGAAAGTGGAGTCAAAAAAAGTCTTCTTCTTTCCTAAGGAGGGTGGATATTTCAATCCCTCTCTGTTCAAGAAAAAGGATTTCGAGGTCAGACTTCTAGAGCGCTTGATCTATGACGGTAGAAAAGCAGTAAGGCTGAGACTCACTCCAACGGATATGAACACCTATAACAAGGGTTTAGTATTGACGATAGACACTGACCGCAACCTGATCAGAGAAATTAAAATTTCACCCTCCGAAGGAAGGGAAATCAAAGCCGCCATTGAATATGGAATGTTTGACGGTTTTGAACTCCCGACACATATTGATCTCCAGCTTGACATACCCTCTGAGGAACCAAGCGGGATGAAGGAATTCACCCAGTTTGGACAGAGGACCAAGAGCATCACTGGCAAGATCCAAATCACCTATTCGAATTACAGGGTCAATGTGGGACTCAGCGATGAGATTTTCAAGGATACAGAATCTCATAATCCGAAGTAACCAAACTATCCCTCTTTTTTTGAATGGTTGAGGTAGAAAGAAGGATCGGAAGGTTAGAGAAGTCAAAGGAAAAAACTTGACAGACCATTTTAAAATTTGTTAAAAGAAATTATTCCAACGGTGATACCCAGGAAAAGGGAACCCCGTGATCTTCGTTTAGACGGAGAAAGTCGGGGACGGACCCGCCGCTGTAGTCCTGATCCCGCATTTTTTAAAATTGCGGGATAAGTGCCTTAACAAAAAAGCCACTGTCCTTGGACACACTCAGGATGGGAAGGCGAGTTAAGGTCGGGAGAGTCAGAAAACCTGCCTGGATATTCTTCACGGAAAGGTCTTCGAGGATAAGACTGTGAAGGGTGCAAGCGGGTAAAATCCCCAGTTTTCAATACGAAGGCTGGGGATTTTTTTTGAACCCTTTTCCCCTGGCCCCGAACTAATATGGTTCGGGGTCGTCCAAAAATTTTTTGACCCATAGGATGGGTCGGGGAGGTGCTTTATGAAACATTTTATTTCCATCTTTTTATCTTTAACCTTTTTTGTAGTGTTCCCATCCTTTTCTCTTGCACAAGACAAAGAAGTGACGCTTGAGAAGGTCGTTGTCACCGCCACACGGGATGAGCAGGAAATCAGGAAGATTCCTGCCAACGTTACTGTCATCACGAAAGAGGAGATTGGACAGTCCAATGCACAAAACGTGGTTGATCTACTCCGAAACGAGGCAGATATTGAGGTTCGGGATATTTACGGAAATGGAAAATCAGCCTCTGTTGATATCAGGGGTTTTGGGGAGACAGGTCCTCTCAATACACTCGTATTAGTAGATGGGAGAAGGGTGAATGAAATCGACCTCAGCGGAGTGGACTGGACCCAAATCCCGCTTGACCAGGTGGAACGGATTGAAATCGTTCGAGGTTCGGGGAGTGTCCTTTACGGGGATAATGCTGCGGGCGGGGTAATCAACATCATTACGAAGAAGCCTGAAAAACCTTTTTCTGCCAAAGCAGAAGTAGTGGGGGGAAGCTACGGCTACAACAAAGAGAGTGCTTCCGTGAGTGGAAAATGGGGTCCCCTGTCTGCCATTCTCAACGCGAGTCATAATGCTACAGACGGATATCGTGAGAATGGATTTTTAAGAGCAAAAGATGTTGGAGGAAAGGTTATCTATGACTTGAATGAAAACATCAGCTTCAACCTGAGCGGAACTTTCCATCAGGATGATCAAGGCTTGCCAGGTGCCCTTCCTAAAGCCATTTACGAAGCGGACCGGCAGGCAACAATTGCCCCTGACGATAAAGCAAAAACGAATGATTGGTATCTCGCTCTGGGAGCAAAGGCCAAATTATGGGACCTCGGTCGATTGGAAATGGACCTTTCCTACCGAAATAGAGAAGTAAAGGACCTCTTTCAATCCTACTCCTTCAGTGACAAAAGAAATTTAAGCACCTGGGGAGTGACTCCAAGATACATTCTCGAAAAACCCCTCTGGATCTTGCCTAACAAATTAACTCTCGGGCTCGATTTCTATCATTCGGATTCCAACGTCTTCTCCGAGTCGTCCTTCGGATCAAACCGGGTAGAAGTTACGAAGCAATCGATAGGCGCCTATGTATTGGATGAATTGTCTCTCCTCAAGAGCCTGATCCTCTCCATGGGTTATCGCCAGGAGTGGGTGACTTATGACCTCTTCCAAGATGTACCCAGAGCAGAGGATAAAAAAAACAATAACGAGCCTGCCTGGAACGTGGGCTTGGACTATCTATTTGGCAAAAAATCTTCTGCCTTTCTTAGTGTAAAAAGGAGCTTCCGCTTCCCCGTTTCTGACGAATTGATCCAATTCTTCCCGACCTTTCAGGTGAACCCCGGGATGAAACCCCAAACGGGATATCAGTATGAGGCTGGTGTCCGCCATGCTTTTACAGATCAGATCGAGGCTAACCTGACGCTCTTCTGGGTCGAAACCCGGAACGAAATCTTCTTTAACCCCTATACATATGCCAATGAAAACTTTCCCAAAACTCGGCGTCAGGGAATCGAAATAGGAGCAAAGGTGAGACCCCTCCAATGGCTCACTCTTTGGGGTAACTACAGTTATATTAAGCCTACCCTGCAGGAGGAACCCTATTCAGGAAATGACATTCCCGGTGTTCCAAGGCATAAAGGCTCAGTCGGCGCGGATGTCCAAATATGGGGCGGTTTATCCTTCAACACCAGAGCCAATCTTGTAGGGTCCCGATACTTTATCAGTGATTGGGCTAACAAGGTGGATAAACTGGATGGATATTATTCCATCGATGCAAAGCTCTCCTACGCCTGGAAGGGATTGAAGGCCTTTGTCGGTGTGAATAACCTGACCAATCAAAAGTTTTCAGAATTCGGCGTTGTCAATGCCACGGGGGCACAATTTTATTATCCTTCACCTGAGCGTAACTTTATCGGAGGTCTCTCCTACACTTTTTAGAGACTCGAAATGGAATACTCTCTACTGCAAAAATGTTATAAAAGGATGTTCCCATTTAGATTAGGAACCACCTCTTATATCTATCCTGATCACATTGTCCCAAACGTGGTGAAGCTGGCCCCATTCCTTGATGAGATAGAACTGGTCCTTTTTGAGAGCGAGGGATTGGATAATTATCCTGATGAGACCCAGATGAAAGATCTAATGAGCCTTTCGATCCACCAAGGAGTCGATTTTAATATCCATTTGCCTATCGATATATTCTTGGGAGACGAAGAGGAGGAGATCAGGGTTAAGGGAGTTAACATTGTAAGAAAGGTGATGGAGCGGACTCTCTGTCTCAGGCCCTCTATCTATACCCTCCATTTGGATTTAAGAAATAAGGACGGCCGAGAGGAGACTGATATTGAAGCCTGGCGGAGGCGCATCCTCCGAAGCGCAAAGGAGATGACGGAATGGGGGATTGAACCCAAACGAATCTCCATTGAGACCCTTTCATATCCTTTCGAATGGATTGAAGATATAGTGAAGGAATTTGGATTTTCGATCTGCCTCGATATTGGTCATATGTTGATCTATAGCCAAGATATACCACGCTATTTGGAGAATTATCTCTCCCAAACCTCCATCATCCATCTCCATGGTATTGAAAACGGTGTCGATCATTTGGGAATTGATAGATTAAATGGTAAAATGGTTGATCTGATCCTTTCCAAACTTCAAAGTTTTACGGGAATTTTGTCCGTTGAGGTCTTCTCGTTTGGCGACCTGAAAAATTCTCTGGAGGTCTTGGAGCAAAGATGGAAAAAAGAATGATCTTTATTACCGGGGGCTGTCGAAGCGGCAAAAGCCGCTATGCTTTACATTACGCCAATCAAAATTTTTCCAAGAAATTATTTCTGGCTACCTGTGAGGTGCTCGATGAAGAGATGGCACAGCGCATCAAGCTTCACAAAAAAATGAGAGGGCCAGAATGGCAGACCATCGAGGAACCTATAGAAATTGTCAAGAAAATAAGGGAATGCGGGAGGGATAGGGAAGCAATCCTGATAGACTGCCTCACTCTCTGGCTCTACAACCTTTTGATGAAATGGGACAATGATTTGAGGATAATCGAAGAAACGGAAAAATTAATAAATATTATTAAACAGAGCCAAACTTCTTTTATCCTTGTATCCAACGAGGTGGGGATGGGGATCGTACCAGCTGACCCATTGAGCCGTCGATATAGAGATCTATTGGGAATAATTAATCAGAGGATTGCCGAAGCACTGGATACGGTTATTTTTATGGTTTCAGGGATTCCAATCTTTTTGAAAGGTAAAGAGTGAAGAATTTTCTTCAAGCCTTTTCATTTCTCACGATCTTTCCCGTTGGGCACCCTTCCCTCTCAGAGGAGAAGGAATTAGCCAGGTCGATGGCTTTCTTTCCCTTAGTGGGTCTGATCATAGGTTTCATTTTGGCTCTTGGATATTATCTCTTCTCATTCCTTTTCTCCAGAGCCCTTGTCCTCTGGTTATCGATTGGACTTCTCGCACTCTTAACCAGGGGGCTCCATCTGGATGGGTTTGCAGATACCATGGATGGTTTGGGCTCTGGTGGACCAAGGGAAAAGATTCTCGAAGTGATGAGAGATAGTCGAATCGGTGCGTTTGGAGTCATTAGCCTCATACTGCTGATCGGAGCTAAGTATCTTGCTCTGGATCAAATTCCGAGCCCCTCTATCCCTTACGCACTCATCTTAATGACTGTGATGGGAAGAAATGCGATGGTCTTGGTCTGTTATCGATCGCCCTATGCAAGGTCTGAAGGAGGCTTAGCTAAACCTTTCACCGAAAATCTTGGGGGCCGCGAAATGACTTTATCCTTGGCCACGGCTTTTGGAATTGCCTTATTGGTCATGGGCATGAAGGGGGTAGCGGTTTTCTTGGGCATTGGACTTTTCAGTCTTGGGTATCGAACCTTTTTCATAAAGAAACTGAGTGGGGTGACAGGGGATATCTTAGGAGCAGCCAATGAATTGGCAGAACTTCTCTGCCTTCTTCTTTTAGTAATTCTTGAACCGATCCATTTATAAAATTGAGAGGGAGAATGATGGATAAAATTAATCAAGCAATCAACAGCATTAAACCTTTGGACGAGAGGGCCATGGCAGAGGCGAGAATGAGGCAGGACAATCTGACCAAACCGCAAGGTTCAATGGGTCAACTTGAGTTCCTTTCTATTCAGGTAGCTGGAATAAAAGGGGACGCAAGGCCCCGAATCATCCACAAAGTCATATTTACACTGGCCGGAGACCACGGGGTTACCCGGAAAGGTGTGAGCGCCTATCCGTCTGAAGTGACTCCCCAGATGGTCTATAACTTCCTTCGTGGAGGTGCAGCGATCAATGTCTTGGCACGACAAGTCGGGGCAAGGGTCATCGTAGCAGACCTGGGTGTTGCCTCAGTACTTGAACGACACCCTCAATTGAAAGATAAAAAAGTAGCCCTGGGGACTGACAATATGGCCGAAGGGCCTGCCATGAGTCGGGAGGAAGCTATTCGTTCCATTGAGGCCGGGATGGAGCTTGTGGAAGAGGAGTTGACAAAAGGGATGGATATCCTGGGAACGGGTGATATGGGAATTGGAAACACCACCCCGTCCAGCGCTATCACATCTGCTTTAACAGGAGTGGATGTTGCCGCAGTGACGGGAAAGGGAGCAGGCCTAGACGAAGAGGGATGGAAACGAAAGGTGAAGGTAATCCAAAAAGCCCTCGCACTCAATCAGCCCGATCCAAAGGATGCGATCGATGTCCTGTCTAAGGTAGGAGGATTTGAGATCGGAGGAATTGTAGGGTTGATTTTGGCAGGGGCCAGATATCGGATCCCTGTTGTGATCGATGGCTTCATTTCTGGTGCAGCAGCCTTGGTCGCCACATCCCTTTCACCTCAAGTAAGGCCCTACCTCATCGCCTCTCATCAATCAGCTGAACCAGGACATAGAAGGATATTGGAACACCTCAGCCTGATACCTTTGCTGAACCTTAATATGAGATTAGGTGAGGGGACCGGGGCGGCCTTGGGCATATTTCTAATCGAGGCCAGCCTTAAGATTCTCAACGAAATGGCAACCTTTGCTGAGGCGGGAGTTTCAGAGAAAATATGATTAGAAAATCGCTTCTCTTAGCCTTGGTGATCAGCCTCCTTCTTAATATTTCCGTTGAGGGGAAAGAACGCCTATTGACCGACGAGATAGGGAGGAAGGTTAAAATTCCTCATTCTGCAAGAAGGATTATATCCCTTGCCCCTAGCATTACGGAAATCCTATTTGCTTTAGGACTGAATGAGGAAATAGCAGCCATCACAAACTTTTGCGATTATCCTGAAGCCGTTTTGAACAAACCGAGGATCGGAGGGTTTGTGAATCCCGATATTGAAAAGATTGTCTCGTTAAAACCCGATCTGATCATTGGGATTAGGGATGGCAATCGGATGGATACCGTTCATCGTCTCAACGATTTTGGCTTCCCCGTCTATTTAATCGATCCAAAGGGTTTCGATGGAGTGATGGGGACAATCAAAAATATTGGAGATGTTGTGGGGAGAGAAAAAGAATCGAGAAGAATGATAAAAGATATGGTTAACAAAAGGGAGAATATCATCACCCTTACCCGATCTCTTTCTAAACCAAAGGTTTTCTTTCAGGTAGGAGATGTTCCTATGATAACAGTGGGGAAGGGTACACTCGCCGATGATCTCATCCGGTTGGCTGGGGGAAGGAGTATATCGGAAAATGAATTGATGAGCTATCCCTCGTATAGCATAGAGACTATCCTATTAAAGGCTCCGGAGATCATTATCATGAGCTCCATGGAGAGCAAAAAAAACTATTTGAATTTGGTCAAAAAGTGGCAGAATTGGGAAAGTATCCCTGCAGTAAAAATGAATGCGATCTATGTTATAGACTCAAATTTAGTGGATCGCCCCACGCCTAGGATCGCAGAAGGGCTAGAGGCACTAGTGAGGATAATTCATCCAGAAGTTTTAACGAGAAAGACTCAACCAAAGGATAAACTATCTCTTGACACATCAGAGGGGTTGTAATATAAATTTTCTAATTATTCATGATGCCGGGTTAGCTCAGTCGGTAGAGCAGAGGACTGAAAATCCTCGTGTCCGTGGTTCGATTCCGCGACCCGGCACTTTGTTTTCAACTTAGGGCAATTTCAATTGCCCTATTTTTTTATCTTTATCCGACAACGAAAATAAAACCCATCGAAGCACAGTCCTTTTCTTAGAATTGGTTGCTATCACCGACATTATTCTAAACATATTTATCTTCTTCTTCATTTCTTTCAGCTTGGTCTACCCCTTCAACCCTGCAAGAGATTTTCGAATCATTGTGAAACTTCCTCAGGCCAATATCAAATCACCAGTAGACCAGACTGAGCCCGTTGTGGTCACGATCAACAATCGAAATAAAATCTTCCTCAAGAACCAACCCAAGAACCTCAGAGATTTAAAGACAGAGATTGAAATCCCTCATTGCTTTTAACAAAGCGAGGCCGGTGATTGTCCGGGCGGATAAGAGCGTGGTCTTCGACCGAGTGGTTCAAGTTCTCGATGTGCGAAAAACGCAGGAGTAGAACGTCTAGGCACAGCTATCGAAGAAAAAACCCTTTCAAACCAGCCCCCAATCCTTAAAAAACCCTTTCATAAAGCTTCCTGTGGCCAATCTTGTCTTCATACCCCCAAATAGAAGAAATGAGACTATATCCCTTAAATTTCATTAAGATGATTTAAAAAATTGTTATTTTACTTTCCTTTAAAATTGTAACTTATTGAAATTATATATAAATTATTTTATAAATTTTTAAATTTTTTTCTTGACATTCCTATATTTTGTGTTCTAAAATATCCTCAATTCTAAATATAGATTATCAGTTCCCGTCTTGACTGGCTGCAAATAGGTAGAAAGGGGGATTTAAAATGAGTTATCTTATTTGTGATAAAAGGAAAGGAAGTCCAAAAATTCATGTTGAAGTCTGTCGGAGAAAGTGTAAACTTATCCAAGAATGTAAGACCTATAAGGAATTTGTCGATAATTTAGAGAAAAAGGCTGCATAAATACCTCTTCATACCCCTCCTTTCTGGTTGGGCCGGTTCTTGAATGGAATCGGCCCTCTTTTTATCCTATATCCCCCTTTTCATATTGAAGAATGCTGAGAAAACAGAGACTTGCTGTTTCAGCCCTTAATATCCTCCTCCCCAATGTAACAGGGATGAATCCGGTTTTTTTCGCCTCATCAACCTCCAACTGGCTAAATCCTCCTTCTGGTCCAATAATAAAAAAGATCTTTTTCTTTTCTTTTAATCTTTCCAATATTTCTTTTAACTTGATCCCTTCTTTTTCCCAGAGAATAAGACGGAGGGTGTCTGGTGAAGCAGTTTGAAGCATATCGGAATAGTCTTGGAGGGATTCAATCTTTGGAACCACTCCTCTTCCACATTGTTTGGAGGCCTCAATGGCAATTTTTTCCCATCGATGATGGCGTTTCAGTTTTTTCGATTTTTCTAAAAGAGGTACTGAACGGGAGGAGAAAAAAGGAATGATCTCTTTGACCCCTAACTCCGTGGCCTTCTGGATCAAGTAGTCCATCTTCTCACCCTTGAGGAGGCTTTGGGCCAGAGTAACTTCTAAGGGAGAATCTCTTTTTGAGGAGAAAATATTTTGAATCTTAATCACGACAGAGGAGAGCCCTTCTTCAACAATTGCACCTTCAAACTCCTTGCCCAAACCATCGAAGACGATGATCTCATCTCCTGCTTTGAGGCGGAGAACCTTTCGAATATGTTTTACCTCATCGCCTTCAATCTTGAGCATCCCCTTCTCAATCCGAGGTTGAGGAACATAAAATCTCGACATCACTCTAACGTTCCTTCTTTCTCTTAAAGGTAAGGCAGACCCACTCCCCTTCTTGAGCGACTTTGATCCATCGTAGGAGTCCTGTTTTTAAGTAATGTTCACGAAGTATCTCTTCTTCCTTTTCCAATATTCCTGATAGGATAAGCCAACCCTCGTTCTTGAGGTGGTTCAGAAGAGGTCTTCTCATCCTTCTCAAACTCTTGAGATCGATATTGGCTACTATTACGTCAAACTTTTTTTGAAGATCCCCTATGCTTCTTTTTCTTATCTTGACGATACTCGAAACATGGTTCTTCTCCACATTTTCTCTGGCAATCTCCACTGCTACGCCATCAATGTCTATCCCCCAGACCTCCTTAGCTCCTAATTTAGCTGCGATGATGGAAAGAATCCCTGAACCTGTTCCTACATCAAGAGCGGATAGCCTCCTCTTCTTGAGTCTCTCTTCCAGTGCTTGGATGCAGAGGATGGTTGTGGCATGAGTTCCTGTACCAAAGGCCATTCCTGGGGTGATGTCAATGGGAATCTGCTCCCTTTTTAATCGAATCTTAGACCAGGGTGGCTTCACCACAAATCTGGATGTCACGTGAACAGGTTTAAAAAACCTTTTCCAATTCTCACTCCAATCCTGTTCAGGAAGAAAGGCGGTCTTAATGTGTGCGCGGGGAATTTCAGGGGCGATCTTCTTCAGTGATTTCAAATAGCGATGGAGAGAATGAAGAATTCTTTTCTCTTTTCCGTCCTGCGGGAAATAAGTCCTCAGCTTTTCCCATTTTAAATCTCCACCGACCTCTTCAATGCCTGTGGCTCCTTGCTCGATCAAGAAGTTTGAGACCGCTTCTCCGAATTCCTTTGGGATGGAAAGGTCCACGACCAACCAACGCTTCATCGGAATATACCTATCATCAGGTTCTCGGGTTGTCAATTTGTTCTCATTGCTTTTTTCCATGACCCTACTTGAAATTGATCTGCGGGGAGGATAAATTATTTTGAAATGAGATGGGGTGCTAATGACTTCATCATTTCTGTCCCATTATCTGAAGAACAGTAATCTCGTTTTTCTCATTGCCTTTCTTCTCGGATTGACCTTCGGAGATTATGCTTCTTTGTTAAAAGAATGCATTTTGCCCGCCCTCGTCTTAATTATGTCTCTCTCGACCACACAAATAACCCTTTTTGAAATCATTCATGTAAAAAAATATATCCGCGACATCCTTTTCGTTTTTTTGACCAACTACTTCTTTTTAAGCGGAATGATCCTTTTGCTCAATCACCTTCTCATTAAAGACCGCGACCTCTATGCGGGTTTCGTAGTGATGGCAGCCATTCCTTCAGCGGTGGCCGTACTGCCTTTCACCTATCTCTTGAAGGGAGAGATGATGGTCTCCCTGATTGGCTCTGCAAGCCTCTATCTCTTGGCTTTAATAGTGGCTCCCCTCATTTCATTTCAGTTCTTGGAGGTAGGCAGGATCGAGCCCCTCAAACTGATCTCTGTCTTAGTTCAGATGATCCTCATCCCATTTATAGTATCCAGAGTGCTTCTGAAATGGAAGGTCTTTCATCAGATCAAAGAAAATACCAACATCCTTGTTAATCTCGCCTTCTTTCTCATCATCTATGTGGTCATCGGAATGAACCGTTCTACCTTCCTCAGCCACTTCGATATCCTAATCCTCGTCTCCTCGATCGCTTTTTTAAGAACTTTTGTGAGCGGTCACCTCGTTGACCTTTTCTCAAGACTGGCTGGGACCAGCAGGGAGCGGAGGATGAGTTACGTCCTTTTTGGATCGTTTAAAAATCTTGGCCTGGCGGCTGCGATCACCATCGTCCTCTTCAATGAGAGGGCCGCAATTCCCGCTGCGGTCACCATTCCCTTCGAAATCCTCTTCTTTATCTGGTTTAACTATTTTCAGAAAAAGTGGGGTTAGAAATAAATTCTCTAATCTTTTCATTGAAGGCCTGAGGTGCTTCCATCATCACCATATGGCCGGCATTGGGAAGAATCTCCAGTTTCGAACCTTTGATCCGACTATGAAGGAATTGGGAATACTTTACAGGGGTGAGTTGGTCATCATCTCCACAGAGGAGAAGCGTGGGAAGAACGATTTTCTCTACCTCATTAATGAGGTCGAACCGGTCACAGGCCAGAAAGTCGCCATAGAGAACCTCCGGTTGACATTGCAGCATAATGGAAATACCCTTCTCAATTAAATCCGACGGAGCCTTCCGAGAGTAGGCAAATTGGTTTATTTTTCGAACCGTCTCCTCAAAGTTGTCCTTGATCCCATTTAGGATCACAGGAAGAACCTTTAACCTCGCTCCGGTTCCTACTAATACGATCCCTTTAATCACTTCTGCCTGAGTCAAGGCCAATGTCTGGACGATTACTCCACCCATTGAATGGCCAACGAGAAAAACTTTTTGGAGATCCATAGCCTTTAAAAAGGCAAGAACATGTTCAGCATACCTTCCGATCTCCTCCTCACCCTCTCCTTCTGATTCCCCATGGCCAGGAAGTTCGATGATGATAGGATTAAATTGCTTCTCCAAAAAACCCTTTTGATAGCTCCACGTATACTGTCCTCCTCCAGCTCCATGGATGAAGAGAACTGTCTCCCTTTCCTCTAAAAGACCCTTTCTCCCTATCCAGTAACTGATCTGTTTTTTGCCGACCCGAACGATTGGCATTGATTCCTCCTTTGAACAAAATCAAAATAAGAATGGATCGCTTCGAACAGAGCCTCTTTTTCTCTTAAGCCTGATAATTTTGAATGGAAGGAGGCGCAGCAAGGAAGCCCCTTCGTATACCAGTAAACATGTTTCCGGATCTCTTTCACCGCCCCTTTTTCACCATAATGGGCTTGAGTCAGCAAGAAATGATAATGGATCATGTTTTTCCTCTCCTCCAGAGAAGGAAGTGTCACCGGTTCTCCCTCTAAATGCATGGAATTTCTAAAACCGAAGATCCACGGGTTCCCTAATGCTCCTCTTCCAATCATTACCCCATCACAACCCGTTTCTTCTAACATCTCCTTGGCTAGAGAGGGTTGGGTCACATCTCCATTTCCAACAACAGGAATACGGACCGCCTTCTTCACCTCGCCGATCAAGTTCCAATCCGCCCGGCCGCGAAACCCCTGGTCTTTTGTTCTGGGGTGAATAGAGATTGCATCGATCCCGCAGTCTTCAGCGATTTTAGAAATCTCCACAGCATTGATATGTTTACTATCCCATCCAGAACGAATTTTGATGGTGAGAGGACTCTTCACTTCCCTCCTCACCATTGTAAGAATCTCTTTCACCTTTTCTGGGAATCGCATTAAATCAACCCCTGCTTCAGCTTCAACTAATTGTTTGGCCGGGCATCCCATATTGAAGTCAATGGCATCTGCACCCATTGCCTCAGCCATCTGAGCAGCTTCGGCTATGACTTCCGGATTTGAACCAAAGAGTTGAACAGAGACCGGATGCTCATCCTTCTTGATTTTTAAAAACGCTTCCCCCTTTCTTATCAACCCCTCTGCACTGACCATCTCCGTAAAGACCAGACCGCACCCCATCTCCCTTGCCAGTTGGCGGAAGGGATAATCCGTAATCCCTGACATCGGTGCCAAAAAAAGAGGATGGTCGAGTTGGAGATTGCCAAGTCTCATTCTGAAAATTTCCCGCTATCAGCCATCGGCTATCAGCTATTAGCTTTTTTTTTCTCTTCCCAGTGTCTTTTAATCGATTGGATTGCCTCATCAATACGGAGGGGGTCTCCAAAATCGAGCCCTTCCTTTTTTAATCCCTTGAAGAGTTTCGTCAGAGTGGGTTCTACCAAATTATAACTTTCTAAATCCTTAAATTTTCCAAAAATCTCATCTGGCCTTCCTCGTTCGCTGAGATCCCCATGTCCGTGCATGAGGTAAAGAATATCGGTCATCTCTGGTACCAGATCAACCTCGTGGAGTGTTATGATGAAGGTGATCCCTTTCTCCTTATTCAACTCATTCAGAATCTGGATCAGATCTCTTCTTGAAACAGGATCCAATCCTGTAAAAGGCTCATCCAGGATCAGCAGGTCTGGCTCCATCACTAATGCTCCGGCTAAAGCCACTTTCTTTTTTTCCCCGCCTGAGAGGTAATTCACGATTTTCTTCTGGATCGATTCAAGACTCAACTTTTCGATCACAACCTTTGCCATGGCTTCTGCCTTTTTCTTCTCAATGCCATAGTTTAAGGGAGCAAAGAGGATATCATCATAAACTGTCGGGCCGAGGATCTGTTCATCTACATCCTGCATGACCACGCCAATTTTTTCTCTGATCTTGGAATATTCCTTCCCGGGATCCACCCCAAAAACCTTAACGCTTCCATCCTTTGGGATAAGCACTCCCAGGAGGTGTTTGAGCAGGGTCGTCTTTCCACAGCCATTGGAACCCAGGATCGAAACCCTCTCCCCTCGATTTACAATAAAGTCCAGACCGCAAATCTGCACTTTGGTCATATCTGGATAGATATGGGTAATGCAATCCACTTCGACAATCCTTTCGTCTTCCTTCATGGTCCTATTCTCCCCTGTAATAAATCTTGTTTTGAAACCCTCGGAACACCATGGATTCATACATCTTCTCGCTGGCATCAATTCCTTTAATAATCAAATGACCGAACGCATTGGAAATATTGATCAGGCTCCTCCACGGATGTCTCCACTGAAATCCTCCGCGAAGGTAGAGGGCATGTTGTGTCTCCTCGAAAATATTGAGGAGGATAAAGATTGATCGGTAGGTCAAAAAAAGAGCAGTCACAAAAGTTGAGGGAAGGACTCTTCCCAGGACAGAAAAGATCGACGGATAAGGAGTGGTAGCCAGAAGGAGAACCACTCCCGTGGAGCCACAGAGAACCTTCAAAAAAATGAGAAGAATAAAATGGATTTGAAATCCCGAAATAAAGATGAAAAGAATGGCAAAGATAAGAGGATAGAAGGTTAAAGAAAATATCTTAATCGGAATTCGTGATAGGGAAAAAAGGGCAAGGAGAATTCCATAAAGGAGAAGAAATCCGGGAAGGTTTCTCAACGTGACAATGGCTAATAAAACAAAGACCATCCCGATGATTTTCAATTTCGGCGAGAGACGGTGAAGAAAGCTCTTCCCCTCCGCAGCGATATAATCTAAATATGAAAGTTGAATCATAGGGTTTCCTTCTCTAAATGTAATAAGTCTGGCCGTAGCCGATAGATATATCGGCAGATTAATGCGGTGATCACACCTTCCAGCATCCATCCGATGAAACCCAAAGGAAGGACGATGGCAATAAACCGTCTCAGATTCACTTTCTCTTCAGCGGCCTCCCCTGGATGATGATCTTCCTTCCCTTTTGAAAAGTGGAATTCAAAGATCCCCTTCCCTTCCTGATGAATTAACTTTTCATAATGAGATGTCCCCAGACTGATCACTCCGATCATGGCCAAGGTGGAGAAGAGTAGGGCGATGAAGGTGGCCAAAAAAGTAGCAGGGGTTAATCTTTTTAAAACCTTCCAGAAGAGGCGAAAAAGAAAATATCCCAATACCCCTTCGATCGAGAGGGTGAGTGTATTAAGCCCGATGACGGTAATTCCACCATGTCCGAAAAGAGCCAAAATGACATTGACGACAAAGGTGGCAAGAAAGATGAGAGAAGGTCCTAATAAGATTCCTGAAATGACTGTCAGGTTGACATGATAGGCGATGGGAACAATCTCGACGGAAGCACCCAAGACCATTACAGCTGCCATCATCCCTATCAAAGGAAGCCGTCTGGTTAATTTTTCTTTCTTAGTGAGTCGAAGAAGAATTGTCCCGACCAGGATGGCAACGATAAATCCCGAAGCCCAAAGCCAAACAGGTAAAATTCCATCTGGGAGATGAATATGAGACATCCATTCCTCCTTTCAGGCTTCTTTTTTACAGGTTTTACAAAACCCATAAAAATTCAATTGATGATCGATCACCTGATAACCGGTGGACTCCGTCACCTTTTTGGACCAATCCGAAATGTCACAAAAGTTCAATTCGACCACACTCCCGCATGCCTTGCAGATGATATGGTGATGGTGGTCTTCTAACTCACAGAGTTTATATTTAACACTCGAACCATTGATGATTTTAAAGACCATGTCCAGAGATTCGAAGAGATCAAGAGACCGGTAGATAGAGGTCAATCCAATCTTCTTCTGCTTTTTTAGAAGGCTTTGGTAGAGCTCCTGAGGACTCAAAGGTGTTTTGGCATTGTAGAGTTCCTGATAAATTAAAAGCCTTGGATGGCTCAGTCGGAGTTTCTTGTCTTTAAAAATATTTTTAAAAAGCCCTTTATTCATAATAAGTTAAGAGAAGAATGAAAATATTTTCAATAACAAATTAAACATTTTCTTTCCTATTGTCAAGTTCCGGATCATTATATGGAACATTCTAACCCAAAATTTTCTTTAACTCTTTTTCATCTTTTACTGGGGGCAGGCAGGTGAATCCTTTGCAGACAAAAGTGGTTGGAACTTCTGGGACCCCTTTCTCCATAAGAAATGGAAACCAATTTCCTTCGATGGATTCATGAGGGTCCCTGAGGCTCAGGATTTTGTTAGGAAGGTAGGTGAGGTAAATCTCTTTGAGCATGGATTTTGTCTTAAGATCATTCCTTGAACCGATGACCCCGATCTCCTCTGAATTCAAAAAGAAGGAAAGACCGGATAGCATCTGGGAAAATCCAGAGGGATGTTGATCAAGAAAGTTATAGAAGAGGTGAAGGGTCTGGTCTGCCTTCTGTTTTAAAGATTCTTCTCCAGTCAGATACCCAAGCCTGATCAAATTAAATACCGCAATGGAATTCGCTGAAGGGATGGCATTATCATAAGGGTTTTTTGATCGAGCAATCAAAGATTCGTTCTCCTTTCCTGTAAAGAAGAAACCTCCATTTCTCCCATCCCAGAATTGGTGAATCATTCTCTGATTGAGGTCATCTGCCTCTTTCAACCATCCCGTCTCAAAGGTGGCTTCATAAAGATCGATGAGGGCCTGGATAAAAAAGGCGTAATCTTCTGAATAACCCTTTACCCGACATTCCCCTTTATTAAATACCCTCATCAAGTAACCAGCCTTCTTCATCTCGTGGAGAATGAAGAGGGCTGCTTCTTTTGCCCCATTAAGATATTTTTCATTTCCAGTGACTTTAAATCCATCAACAAAACTTGAGATCATCAACCCATTCCAAGAGGTCAGAATCTTCTCATCCCTGCCGGGTCTCACTCTCCTCTCCCTTTCGGCATAGAGTTTCTGCCGTCCCTCCTCCAAAACCTTTTCCAAGTCTGGGACAGATGTTCCATATAATTGAGAAATCTTTTCTAAAGTGGAAGCAATGCTAAGAACGCTTGCCCCTCCCTCAAAATTTCCCTGGGTTGCCACCCCATAATAAGCACAAAAAGGAATTCCTTTATCTTTACCCAATAAATCCTTAATCTCGTCTCTCGTCCAGACATAAAACTTCCCTTCCTCGCCTTCGCTATCCGCATCCTGGGTTGAGTAGAAACCACCTTCCGGGCTCTTCATCTCATGAAGGACATAATTGAGGATTTCTTCGCCCACCTGACCATACCTCTCTTTTTGAGTGCCCTGATAGGCTTCAAAATAGGTTCGCGATAGCAGGGCATTGTCATAGAGCATTTTTTCAAAATGGGGAATGAGCCATCGATTATCCACAGAATAGCGATGAAACCCTCCTCCTAAATGGTCGTAGATCCCACCATTGGCCATCTTCTCCAGTGTTTTTTCTACCATCTCCAATGCTTTCTTTGAACCCGTACTTTTCCAATACCGGAGAAGAAAAGATAGGGCCATGCTGCTCGGGAATTTGGGGGCGTTCCCGAATCCTCCGTAAATTGGATCGAATTGACTCTCCAGAGTATTAAAAGCCTTTGACAGGACTTTATCGCTCATAACTTCCTTGGAAGGAATAATTTCAGCGATCTGATTGAGGGCATTTTTCAGTTGTGCTTCCATCTTCCCCACTTCCCCTCGATGGGAACGATAATAATCAGAGACAACAACCAGTATTTTTGGAAAACCTGGCATTCCCCCTCGATCTTCAGGAGGGAAATAAGTTCCCGCATGGAAGGGAATGAGGTCAGGAGTCAAAAAGACGGTCATCGGCCATCCACCTGAACCCGTCATCACCTGAACGGCATGCATATAAAGTTCATCAAGATCTGGACGTTCCTCCCGATCAACTTTGATATTGATAAAGCGCTCATTCATGATTCCCGCAATAGCCTCATTTTCGAAAGATTCCTTTTCCATCACATGGCACCAATGGCAGGAGGAGTAGCCAATGCTGAGGAGAATGGGTTTGTCTTCTTTTTTAGCTCGAGCGAGAGCTTCCTCTCCCCACGGATACCAATCTACCGGATTGTGCGCATGCTGCAAAAGATAAGGACTTGTTTCATGAAGGAGTCGATTCGTATATTTAGATTCCATTTTCTCTCCTTAGAGTATTGATAACCATTGGGATGATGAATAACATCAATGAAACCATCAGCGATTACCGAGGAGCGGATTACGTGAATCAAAACCATTTCAATCGGTGGGACGTACACAAGAAAGATTAGGGATAATATTTTATTAAAAATAGGGGCGCATCCTATCGATTTTTATCATGACAAACGATGTGTCCCTATTTAAATTATTCTGCCTGGTTGATCGCTGATAATTGCCAGGGGTTATCCCCCACCGTCCGGGTAAATGTCCAGTATTCTTCAAATTTAACAGGTTCTGTTTTGCTGCCCGATACCACTTGCCCTGTGGTTTCATCAACCGTATAATCCAATAAGTTAGCAAAGAACCTGACAGTGAGGTAATCCTTTCCTGATTCCTGCCAGGCTTCCACGATATCGACCGACCTGACGGCAATATTCTCAAGCTTATTCATCTTTCTTTCTGACTTCAACTTCTCTACATCACCCTGAATAATTCTGGACATCTCTTCCGTCAATCATCTCCTAATGATAATTTTTATAACATATTTTAGCATAGATTGGCATCCCCTATTGACTTCCGCTCTTTCTCAAAGTTCACATTGACCCTTCTACTCTAATTTAGTAAACTCTTTTCAAAATACATGTTTTCAGTCACTCCTCAAATCTTTGCATAATGGCAAGGTGGGTTTCATCCCACTTCGATTGGTTGAAATCGTGGCTGAGTCCCATGAGTTCCAACGGTTCTTGAAGGACCTGAGGTATTAATTTAGAATGCTCCTGGTAAAATTAAAAAGCTCCGAAATAATCGGAGCTTTAAGAGAGCGTAGCAGTTCTTTACGGAACTTTTTATTACGAAATTTTGGTGGAGGCGGCGGGAATCGAATAAGTCGCCCGTGTTGCAACTCATTAAAATAATTCTGTTTAATTCAGCCATTTCTTATCCGGTTAAAGATTGGATAATGTCAGGTTACTTCGCAACTCTCAATGCACCCTTTAATCGATCAGGGTTTTGCTTAACGTACCTCTTACTCATCCTCTGTGATGTATGCCCCAGGAACTCCGATATCACGTCCATAGACACCCGTGTGGCTGCTTCTGTGGCACTGCTGTGCCTTGTTCCTTGGTAGAGAGATATCCTGATACCCATCCCTCCGCTGATCTTATTCCACAGCTTGCGTGTATAGGATTCGCTGTACGGCCTCCCGTCCTCTTTATGGAACACGAAGGGACTCTTGATATGCCTCTGTAGCCCCTCCAGCAGTTCCTTCACATCCGGGTCCAGAGGCAGCACCTTGATTGCCCTACTCTTGGTAGCAGTCCACAATTCATTCAATGAGAAGTGCCTCTTGATAGTCACCTTGTTATGCAGGAGATCAATAGCATCCCAGCACAACGCCCTCGTTTCGGACGGCCTCACCATCTCTCTTGCTGTAAATAAGATATACGCCCGATCCATTTTGTCTTCAATCAAATTGATGATCCGGTCCTGATCTTCCAAAGTAATAACTTTCACCTCTTGCTCCGGCACTTCTATCTTTGGAAATGTTGGCATCATCCCTATATCCTTCCAATCCAAGGCATCCGCTAACATCTTATGAAGGCCGTTCATAATATTGGCCTGATACTTTGGCTTACCACGGATACTTAAAAAGAAGTTATCAACGGCTTTATTTCCGATGTCTCTGATGTCCATCTCTCCAAAAAATCCCTTGTAGATCCTGACGAACCTCCTCAACTCCTTCAAATATGATGGGGTCCTGACCTTCTTTTCCACAAGGATCTCTTTCTTAGATAGCCATTCATCAGCCCATACATTGAATTGTAATGGCCTCAACTTCGCCTGCACGTATCTGGACAGATCAAAAGTGTGTGCATCAATCTCTGACCTGATCTTCTCCAATATCCGGTAGGCCATCTCATAAGAAGAGAATGGAAGTCTCCTTGATGGATCAGAACACACGACAAGGTTCCTGCCAAGCTCCCTGCTATACATTGCAATGTAGTATCTTCTGGGTCTTGTTTGGTGATCAGGGCAGATAAGGTCATTCCCAATGTGCTGAAAGTTCCGGTTACAGACCGGGCATCTCTCTTTAGAATAGATACCACCCTTCATGCAGATTATAATAGTCGAAGGAAAACTTTCAGTCAATTCTTTCTTACTCTCCCTTTTATAAAATCGATAACTACAATGCCCAAACCTAAAACAACCATGGTGAAAATAAATAATAAAATGGCCGTTTGGTAATTCATGAGATCACCTCCTCCCTCCTATTTTTATGGGCTCTAAATGACCTAAAACGAGACTTTTTACATCGGTCCATATCTAACCATGCACCTAAAATCCCCCTGTGGTAATTTTGTCACATCCCCTCACCAATAAAAGTGCTCTCCCTCGGGGAGAGAGGGCGAAGGTGATGGTCCCCACCTCCCCGAAGGCAAAAAGAGGAGGGCGGAGCCGGCCCATGCTCGCCGGGGGGACCATCACTCTATTTCCCGGTCATATCAAATTATCGGATCCCGATGCTTCGAAACCAAACCTCCAACGAATTCCTCGTCTTTAACTTTTTTAAAGTCCAAAACCTTTTTTTCAAGATCAGATAAATATTGGGCAGTTTGCAGCCAGATACCTTGGCTCTCGTCAGGGTTGAGGTCTCGTGGCTGATTATCAAGAATCCACGAGCGAAATTCGCTGTTTCCCAGGGTTGTCGCCACCTCAAATTCAGAAGGAATCTTTTGAATCGCCTCCTCGAAAACCTTTTTGATCGAAGAAATGGGTTGTAGGTCCATTCCCCTGAGTGCCTCAACCGCGCTCAAAAGTTTTTGTTGAGCTTCGTGGATGCTGAAAAAATTATGTTGAGCTTCAAAAATCCTTCCTCCGCGCTCCGCATGTAAATTTTCTTTATCAGTGATAATCCGGAAGACTTTCCCCTTATTTAAATTTTTCAATTCCTTCAGTAAGACCTCACAAAAATCGACAATCGCCGGAGCAGTTATTTTTTGAAGGTCAATCTGAATTTTTGTCAACCTCCGATACCAGGCATCCCAGAGATTAACCTTTTTTGCCCGAAGCGCCTCTCCCGCAAATCTGGCTTCGCTCGCTTCGCTGCTATTTAGGCAGGCGTTGGCCAAGACAAATCTTTGAAAAGTTCTTCTCATGCTGGGTTCCAACTTTTTTTGTTCTTCCTTAATCACCACCTCCTCCGCCATAATTTCTTGAAGTTTTTTAAAAAGTTTTTCGGATTCCTTCTCTCCAGCTAAAAATTTCATGTCATTTACCTCCTTTTTGGGTTAGGGGTTAATTTTCAGATCATCCCGGGTGTGATGCAGACCACACACAGGACAATCCCAAAGGTCCTCGTTCTTCTTTATGAGAAAAACCTTTCTTCCAGATTCTTGTTTGATACATCGGATGCAATAAGGGTGATCTCCATGGGGTTCGGTGGGTTCATCCTCAACATATCGGATTGGGGGGATGCCTAATCCATTCCAGTCTTCAGAGGTTAAGTGTCCGGTCGGCCGGAGATCGAGGGTTAGGATGCCCCGGTGATCATAAACACTACCTTGACTCACACTCTTGAATTTTGTGGCACAGGATTGTGCAATACACAGCCCGCTTATGCCGTCAATCCTGGTCCTTGATTTCTTCTTATCGATCATTCTATTCCCTTTCGTATCGGTAACCAGCTTCACATTTTCAGACATGGCACGAAGTACGGGGTGTCCTCCATGACGAAGCTCACGATTATGGACTTTTCTCTGGATCTCCATTGTGGCATCGGACATGAAAGAGAATTGTTGCGGGATCGGGACCAGCTTTTCTTCGAAGCCTTCTTGCTGTCTCAGGAAGTCGATCAAATCCTTCGCGCGCCATGGATCAAAGCCAACGCCAACCAAATTAAATTCTTTATTCAACTCCAGAATTTTCTCAGCGATGGATCCAAAATCAATAGCTGGCTTCCCTTCCCAAAAAATGAGTCCCTGTGCATACCACGCATCATAGGCCAGATGATCCTCTCTTGATTTAGCTGTCAATTCTGTTCCCGGCACCCAAATGAAAGGAAAGGTGTCCCATCTCCCACCCGGTTCAAGAGGTTCAAATAATAGAACAACAGCTGCAAGATCGATTGAAGAGGAAAGATCAATTCCCATGAAGCATCTTCTTTGAGGAAGAGATGGATAATCGATCGGATCACCGCACCCATCCCACACGAGTGAAGGAAGCCATGATTCGATGCCCAGGGATACCCACTGATTCAAATAATGCCTTCTAAAAACACCTTCCTGAGCAGGAGCATGTTTTGCTCTGGAAGCGAGTTCCCTCATCTCCTCAAGAGAGCGATATTTTCCAAGTCCCGGATTAGCCTGCTTCCAAAATCGCTCATCAAAGGGATCTTTGTCTGCTTCAACTTCGAAAATGACCGGATAGAAAGCAGGATCCATTTTGGGATTCGCTTCAACCCGTTTCGAATAGTCATACAATTCATAATAGAAGGATCCGGTTGACTCCCCTGCAGAACTTAGGCTGATCATTAAGGGCTGCTTCCTGCTGCCCATCGAGGTCTCCAAGAGGGTGTAGAGTTCACCAGAAGGTAGAGCCCACGTTTCGTCGATGATGACGAGGGATGAATTTCTACCTGGCTTTGTCGGGACTTTGGATGAAAGGACTTCATAAACACCCATGGTTAAAGGGTTCGCAATCCTATGATAAAATGGTTTGACCTCAAGCAGTTGTGAGAGTTCTTCGGACTGACGGATCATCAGTTGACAGATACGGAAGATTAAAGCAGCCTGTTTCTCATCTCCTGATGCTCCATAGATTTCAGCAGCTGGATCAGAAAAGGATTCTTCACATAGCCAAAAAAGGATGAAGGCTGCTGCAAATGTCGACTTTCCGTTTCGCCTGCCTACATGGATTAGCAGTTTGCGGTATTGTCTCGATCCGTCTTTCTTCAATGTCGAGAAAATCACCTTGGCAATCTTCTTCTGCCACGGTTCAAGGATAAATGGTAAGCCCGCAAACTCGCCCGAGACGTGTTTCAGATAGGATTCACAGAAGTGGTTAAACTTATTAAACTGATATTCCCCATTCGACATCTTCTTGGATTTGGCAGGAAATGATAGTCTATGCGGAGGATTCTCAATCTTCTTGGAAGAACCTCGTTCCTTCATGCCAAGAAGTTTCCTCATCGGACCTTCAATCCTGTGTGGTCCTGGCTTATTTTTTTTCGATTTCTTCATATCTTGTCCACAAAAATCCGTTTCTCAGCGTGGGGTAGAGGCCGGAAGGGTCAATAGCGATCTGGGTCCCCCCTGTACCCCCTCCCATCAATTACCTCTCGCCGTCTCATCCTTCTCACGCTCCGTCTCTACTCTATTGTGGTGTTCGTGACATAGGCTAACCAAGTACATCAAGTCAAGATTCCTATCACTATTCTTATCAACTGGTAAAAGGTGGTGAACGAGATCAGCGGGACGGGTCACTCCTTCTTGCTCACAGAGTTCACAGAGTGGGTTGCGGTTCAACTTCATTCGCTTCGCCTTCTTCCATCTTGCCGAGTCATAGAATCGCTTCGAGTCCTTATCCCTTACGAACTTATCGTAAAATTCTCTTTTAAGTTTTTTAGTAATCATCTCATCTTCCTTTCCATTTTCTTCAATCGGAGGAGATGTTTATGGTGTTTGTTTCTTCTTTTAACACTGGATGAATCGAATCCATCATGTCTTCGTTTGACCTGTCCCAGTATTCCATCTTTCGTAACCTTCATTTTAAAGATTCTTAACGCCTTCTCGAAATCTCCAAAAACCTTAACTTCCACGGACCACCTCATAAGGCTGGTAGGGATCCGTTAAAGGTCCCCGACACGTTGGACATTTGCCATCTGTCTTCATCCATACTTTCTTGGTTACCCAGGAGTGACAATAAGAACAATATCGGTTTTGACTGATGCGTCTCTTAGGTGGTCTCATTTACTCTCCTCCACATCAGATGTTTTCCTAATGGCCACGGCACGAGGCCCTTTCAACCCATTGACCAGAACAAACGATACTGGCTCCCCATCCTTCAAATTAGTCACGGTTCTCTGACAGTCGGATTCTCGGAAATAATATTCAATTTGATTCGGACCGATTATGAAGCCATACCTCCCTTGGGAAGAAAAGAATTTGACCTTCCCTTCGAACCTTTCAGCCATTTTAATCACCTCCATAATGTTTGAGTTTCTTTCATTTCAATAATTCGCTTCCCTCGAATATCCCTTTCACCAAACAGGCCGCCCTGAAGTGTTCAGCAAATTCATTTTTCCTCATCAAGAAATATTTGGAGAGCAATTCCATGATCTCCTTGGGCGTAAAGAAGACATTTGCCAATGACGGTATATACTCATACCAAATCGATGTAGAGAGTGAACCCACCTGGATCTGGACGGGTCCATCAAATTTCTTTAGCGAGAGTGCACCTTTTCCCAATGCCTTGAAGATTGCCTGCCACAAATCCATGAATTCGTTTATGGAAGGTTCGGGAGGAGCCTGGAAGAGCACAACCTTGCCTTGAGAGATTAACCTTTGTGCCACATGATCCTTGAATATAATCTTCTGTCCTGTCTTATATTGGAACAGGCGACCATCGATAGCCTCCAACTCGAAATCTACAATCGCTTGAACTATCATTTTCATTCTCCTGTAGGGAATTCGATTTCTGAGTCATTTTTAACAACATCACCCCGTGAAGGATGGAATTTTGGTTCACTTGGTTCATTTGGTTCACACCTCAATGATTCCGATATGTTAGATGGTGAACTAAGCGGTGAACCAAATTCCTGATTCTCGTTTTGGTTCACACTTGGTTCACCGTTTGGTTCACACGAATTCTCGTCTGATTCCGTGTGGTTATCTGGTGGTGAGACTCTCTGTGAATCAAATGAACCAAATTTCCCATCTCTATGGATGGTTATTTTATATCCTTCCCTTGTCTTTTTCGGATGGAAGGTAAACTTCAATCCATGATCAAGCAACGTCGGTGTGATCCTCTCTATGTGCTTCTTCAGGGTCCGCTGCACCTTCGGAAAGGTATCGTCATCCTTGACGGGTGGGCTGATCTCTGTCAGCACCTTAAAGAGGTCACCAACGGTTCCCTCCCACTCCTCCATCGGATAATCAGTCATCAGCCGGAGAAGAGCCTGTGCCAGCGTGTTTCCTTGGATAACTTCTTCATTTTGGCGTTCGACGTTCTTCTGATATGCTTTTAGAAATTCTTCTCCAAGTCCTCTTCCAAGTGCTTCACCAATCGCAAACCCCCATCGATCGAAGTCGGCCATTCGATGAAGAGATGATAAGGTGATATTCGGATGGATCTCCATCGCCCTCGAGAGTACATCGAAGATTCCCCCCAGGATGGATGGCCTGTCAGCCTCAAACTTACTCCAGAGGTCTCCCTCTTCTTTCCTCCGGGAAGGTTCTATTCTGTGCAAAGGAAACAGGACGGTTCGATCCATCAGGTCTGGCTTCGACACAAGCAGGTTGATTCCGTTTAGTCCAACACATCTTTGAATCCGATAGATCACATCATCGTCATCCGTGAAGAGTTGTCGCTTGGAAAATCCGCCTCCGGACACGGCCAGGGAAATCAGGTCGGAGATCCAATCCTTCAAGTCTGTAACGTTATCGAAAATAGATAGGTAATGGTGTGTGAGGTTCTGGACTACCTGGAAATAATCCTTTGGAGCACCAAAGACTTCCACCAGAGATGGGTCCACGATCCTCTTGATAACTTTACACGCTGTAGTTTTGGCTGAACCTTGGGCTCCATGTGGATGGAGCACGGGATGAGGGATTTCTGGAATGAAATAAGAAATGACAACGATGAGAATTAGCAGTCGATACTCTTCCGTGACATTCAGATACTTAAATATCTGCCAGGGATCACCACCATGACATGGAATCAACTGTGGTGTTTGGTGGGAATATCGTCTAAAAAGAATGGGTGAGTCAATGACCTCCCATCCCGAAGGTGCTATGCGAACAGCCTTTCCATTTACACACAAATCGTAATAAAACACATCTCCAACACGAGCCACCCGGTTTAACAAAGGATACATTGGTGACTTGAAAATGCTTACCGCTTCTAAAATATTCAACGCTTGATTAAGGGAATCGGAACTCAACCCCTTTCCTGTGCTGGAGTAATAAATCAAAGAAAGATACTGCCTCATTTTTCTTGAACGGAGGGATACTGCCTCCCGATCTAAGAATACGAATGGTTCCTGATCCTCGTTATGGAAGAGTTTAATCTCTTCGTTCTTTGAAACCTCTGAAATAATAATTTCGGCCTGGGAAAACTTCTTCTTCTTTTTTTCCGCCTTTCCCTCAAACTTTTCTTTTGGAAGTGCATAGAGTTCTTTAATGGTGTAGACGCATAGAAAATCATCCAAACCCTTCTCTGGTCCGGGTGGCAATTTAACAATGAACACCTCCGCCCCTAACTTTGTTAGGCTTGCGGCTAACTCATCCACCGCCTGTTCCAGATTCTTCCCTTTTCCGTACTTATTAGGCTGGAGGTAATCGTTGTCTGGGATGATATTAACCACCCTTCCCTTAAACTCAATCTCATCAAAATCCTTCAATAGTTTTTTCTTTCCGTTTGTCCATCCCCAGATTCCAGAGAGGCCAAGGGTAAATAATCCTTCCTGCTGTCCTTTGAGCTTCTTTTTCTCACCTTCGGTGATCCAAGCAGGAACGGACACATCCGAGAAGAAGGGAATATCAGATTTGAGGGTATAGAGATGATTGGGTGTTCCCTTTTTTTGAAAGTATTTACGACCGTCTATTGGAGGAAATGTTTTGTAGCGTTCGACCCCCTTGAAATTCTGATATGGAAAAACAAGAACAGAGTCTACTCCTTCATCAAACCCCAGCTTCTTCCTAATGTCTCCAGGGGGCAAGGTGTAGAGCCCTGCATCTTTGATTGTCGATTTTGTCAGGCCAGAACTTTTAATGAGGTGTTCGAGGTGGGCTTTGAAAAGGTGAACTGTCATTTTATCCTCCGATTTAAATTTGATTAACGAACTTTAATTATTTACTTCTGAATTTTGTTATACAATTACATTAACTCACATCCGTCACACAGTTTCTAATTAAATATGACATATATCACCTGAGAAGTCAAGTATTTTTTTGCCGTTGCATAACGCCCCCCATTGTGATAGGCTTTTAATATGATGAAAAGATCAGGAGGAGAATCAGGAGGCGATAGGCTTTTAGATACGATAAAGGGAAAAAAGTTCGTTCAGGGTAGGCTAAACTTTATTCTCGATTTTGTAGAATCCGACTTGGCCTCAATGCCTATACAGAAGAAGATGGCAATCGCCCTTGAATATGCCCACATCTATGCTGGAATGATCGATAAAATTAAGAAGACAGGAAAGGTTGATACTGGAAGACTATTTTCAAAAGTTGTAGATGATCTTCCCAATATCCAGAGGCGTCTGAAAGACTTTATAATGAAGGTTCTAAAAATGGAAGAAACGGTTACTAAAACGACAGTGGAGGAAGTTGATCTTCCTCCGGTTCGCAGAATTTTGATAATGACTCCTGATGAAGGTTACTTCATTGTGGAGACTGGCTTCTCTTACAAACCCAAGGGGAGGGTTGTGGTAATCTCCGGATCTGAACCAGACTATGACCTCGCCGTCAATGAGGTGGCAGATCTCCTCACGGCATTTTCCGGGACCCGTATCAGGAGATGTGCTTTCCCAGAATGTGGGAAACTCTTTGCCTCGACATCGATCAGAAATAAACTCTACCACACTCCAAGATGTTTTTATGTTCATTATTCACGAATGAAGAGGGCAGGAGAAAAGAGGAAGGTTGCCTAAAGATTTGGTGGAGGCGGCGGGAATCGAACCCGCGTCCGGAAACCTTCCGACAGAACATCTACATACATAGCCTGTATTTTAAATTCGCCCCTCAGGACTCCCACAGGCAGGATTCCTGAAAGGCTATCCTATAAAGTTTCGCCCCTCTCTTATAGGCGTCAGAGAGGAACTATCCTGTTTTTCTGACATCCTTGTCCCGCCCTACAGGAGAGGACAGGGAAGGACGCCTAGCTGCGTTTAGGCAGCCAGGGCATAATCGTAGTTGTTTGCGATTATGTTTAATCCCATTTGTTTTACGAGCCAATGGGACCTCGGTATGCAGCCCTGACGTCAACGATCCCCGTCGAACCCTTTTCGCCCCCTTTCCATCTCGCGTTCCATGGTTTTCTTCTTAAGGGTCTCACGTTTATCATAAAGCTTCTTCCCCTTTGCGAGACCCAGATCTACCTTCACCTTACCGTTCACAAAGTAGAGCTTGAGCGGAATCAGCGTATATCCCCTCTGTTCCACCTTACCGATTAGCCGTTTAATCTCCCTCTTATGAAGGAGGAGTTTTCGGGTCCTTAAAGGATCGTGATTCAACCGGTTTGCTTGGGGATAAGGACTGATATGAGCATCGACGAGAAAAACCTCACCTCTTTTGATATCCCCATAGCTATCCCCCAGGTTGACCTTTCCGTCCCGCAATGCCTTAACCTCTGATCCCAGAAGGGAGACCCCGGTCTGGTACGTCTCTTCGATAAAGTAATTATGGAAAGCTTTTTTGTTCTGACAAATCAGCTTCTCGGCCATCCTTTATATCACCGCAGAGCGCCCGCCTGCCAAAGAACTTGTTCGGCGGGCAGGCATAGAGCATAGCGCAAAGAGTAACTATAAATCGAAACTCTAATTAATCTTAGCGAATTAAGTGGATTAAATCAATGGCAAATAATTCGTTCTCTGTTTCACCAAGGAGGCTGGTTTGCGCATTCGGCTTTGAGCTTTGAGCCTTGAACCTTCAATCTCGACCTTAAACCCGAACGGGGAGTTCGATGAGGAAGGTCGTGCCTTTGGGTTTGTTGTCCCGTACCCGGATATATCCGTTGTGATCAGAGATGATGGCGTTGACAATGGTCAACCCTAATCCCGTCCCACTTTTTTTAGTGGAGAAATAAGGTTCGAATAGTCTCCCTTTGTCTTCGTCAGGGATCCCACCACCATCGTCACTCACCTCAAGGCGGACCGTCTGCAATTTGGGATCATAACTCGTCTGGATTCTGATCTTCCCTCCGTTTTCGATGGCGGCAAGACTATTTTTGATCAAATTGATCATCACCCGCTTCATCTGATCCCGGTCGACGTTGAGGACAGGAAGCTCGTTGGGAATAAATTCAAAATGGACTTGTTTTTGGATCCCCTGAAAAAGAACGAGCGTTTCCTGAATGATCTCATTGAGATGATTGGGAGTAGGTTGGGAAGCCGGCATTCGAGCAAAGTTCGAAAATTCATTGACCAATCCCTTCAATTCTTCAACCTGTTTCACAATCGTTCGGGTGCACTCATCAAAGACTGTCCCATCAGGTTGAAGTTTCTCCAAGTACCGTTTCCTCAGCCGTTGAGCAGAAAGTTGAATAGGGGTTAATGGATTCTTGATCTCATGAGCAATCCGACGAGCCACCTCCCTCCAGGCTGCCATCCTCTGGGCTTTGATCAACTGGGTGAGGTCATCGAAGACAGCGACGACACCGAGGGATTTCCCTTCTTCATCCCTCAGGGTCGTCAGATTGATCAACAGGGATAGGGATCTCCCCTCCAGGTTCACAATGACCTGTCTCTCAATGGAATCTTTTCCAGAAGACTTAAGTTCGTTCAATAATCGCTCAATTTGCCCCACATACTCCTTCGGCAATACCTCGGAGAAATTTTTCTCCAGAACTGTTTCTCCTTTGATCTGTAACATCTGCTCTGCGGAAGTGTTAATGGTCGTCACATTTCCTTTCTCATCGATGGTGATCACTCCAGCGGCCACATTTTTCAGGACGATCTCCATGTACTTCTTCCGTTGTTCCAACTCAGAACGGCTCACCTGGAGATCCCCGGTCATTTGATTGAAGGATTGGACAAGCATTCCAATCTCATCGGCCGCTTTCATCTGAATTCGGAAATTGAGGTCTCCTGAGGCAATCCGACCGGTGGCCTCTGCCAAGTCTTTGATGGGAACGGTAATATCCTTGGCTAAATGGAAACCAAACCAGGTGGCCGAGAAGACGATGAGGAGGGTCACCATCAGGAGAGCCATCATGTAGCTAAACTTGATCGGCTTTTTCAAAATCTTCAATTGTTTATATTCCACAAAAGCCTGTGAGATCTCACGCATCTTGACCGTTAGACTTTTTGGAATAAAATACGATGCCGCTACGATTCCCACCACCTCCCCTCCTTCCGAAGGATTGAAAATGGGGGCGATGCCAGTAATCAACTCTCCCTCTCCCACCGACAAGATTCTGGAAACCTCTTTTCCTGAAAACCCTGCTTCTAACAAATCCTTCGGAAGATGGAGAGAAACAGGTTTGAGCATGGGATCCTCTACCCCAATCGTATTCCCCTCTCCTTTCAAAAATACCCCAAGGGTGCTGAGATGGTGTTCCTGTCGTCTGGCTTCCAGCTGCTCTCTCAACAGGCTCATTTCTCTTGATCCCTTGTGAATGCCTTGTTTGGAGAGGGACTTACTGATCTGTTGAGCGGTGGAAACTGTGTTGTTGGCAAAATCTCGATAATAGGTCTGAGCCACTTCTAAGGATCCTTGAAGGGACTGTTCCACCTGGGCGCTAAACCAATGTTCCACACTATTGGTGATGAAACCCACTGCTACCAAAAAGAGGAGAATGGTAGGAACGAGAGAAAGGCTGACAAACGCCGCCACCAATTTAGTTCTGAGCCTGGCTCCCAGGACTTTCCGTTTTCGCTCAAAGATCAGTTTTACCAGATTTCGGATCACCAAAAAGATCAGGAGGAGAATCAGAATGATGTTGATATTGATCAGGCTGAAGATGATGATATTGTTGGCGACAGGGATCATCCCCCCTATTTGGGGGAATTTCATCTCGATGGTTGTAAAGATGAGAATGAGGATGGAGATGATCCCAATGATGATCAGCTCATTGCGTCGTCTTCTTGCTTCAGGAGAAAGTGATTTCTTCATACTCCTTTCACCCCCGAATCTTAAGGTGGGAGAGGTTCGATATGCCAATCGGTTTCAAAATCCCATAGGGAGACGAAAAAGAAGAGATACTCTAAATGAAGCGGGAGCCTGACCGGATCCAATTCGGCCTTGATTCGAAAGTAAGTAGGAACTCCAGGTTCGAGTGGAGAGGAAGATCGGATTCCAAATTCTTTCACTTTTGACATCAGCTTTTTGGCTTCCTCCAAACTGGAAGCGGCTAGAGAAGAAGGGTTTTCTTCCAGTGTCACTTGATAGACTTTTTGAATGGGATGGTATTGGACAGTGTGATGAAACTCGATAGAGGCCACTTTTCGATTCTTCCACCAACCTGTCTTTTGGTAAAGATTAATATAAAAGGTGAAGGTCGTCCGTATCCCCGACTGGATCGCCTCCTCCATCTTCTCTGTAAAACAGTCCTCCACATCGAAACTGACCTTCCAGACCCCCTTCGTCCCCTTCACATTGACATCTTTGATGGAGGCCTTTTGACAGAAGGCTGAAAGGGGAAAAATCCCGATCAAAAGGAAAACGATCCCCCCGATTATCCAACGATTTTGAATTCTGTGTCTCATAAAGTTTATTTAAAATTCGAAATCCTAATATCGAAGCTCGAAACAAATTCAAATTTCAAATATCAAAATTCTAAACTTTTTATTTGGGTCATTCGTATTTTGAACATTCGTGCTTGTTTCGAATTGAGTGCTTCGAATTTAGGACCGATAGCAAAAATGTATTCTACCCGGCCTCAGAATAGTAAATGAAAAAGGGGGATCTTCGAAGGGGACCATAAGCCGAGTTCTGTCATCCCGATCCCGCTTTTCAGCGGGAATCGGGAGGATGGTCATTTATCTAGGGCCTTGATTGCTCAAGGTCTCAAGCGACCTCACCCGTCCCGCCTTTGTCCCGATGCAATTGCCTCGGAACAAATTTGAATGGGCTTTTCTTATCCCCCCGCCTGCGGCGGGGGGAAGCGGAACCTATTTGGTCTTGCTCCAGGTGGGGTTTACCTAGCTACCCCAATCGCTCAGGGTACTGGTGAGCTCTTACCTCACCTTTTCACCCTTATCCTACGAAATGGTAGTTACGCCTATTTCACAGGACGGTATGTTTTCTGTGGCACTCTCCTTACCCCGGAATTCTGCCCTGCAGAATTCCGGGACAGTCCGTATTACGGACCACCCTGCCCTGCGGAGCTCGGACTTTCCTCCCCTCCTGGTTTCCCGCTTCGCGTGATCTCAGGAGGAGCGACCATCTGTTCCCCTTCGACTCCCCTCCTTTCCTTTTTCCTTTGAAATCCTCCTCTGGATCGCCTGGTTCGCCAAACGGTCTGCTTCTTTATTTCCTTCCCTTGGGATGGATTCGATTTCAAAGGATGAAAATGTTTTTAAATTCTGGAGCACTGTTTTGTGGAGGACCTTTAAATTTAAATCCTTCACGCGATAGACCCCTTTAATTTGTCTTTCGACTAATTCTGAATCCGTGAAGATTTGGAGGGCCTCCCCCCCCAATCGCTTTGCCTCCCTCAGTCCTAAAAGAAGGGCCCAATATTCTGCCTCATTATTCGTCTTGGTGCCGAGATATCGGCTCACCTCCGAAATTTTTCTCCCTTCTCCATTCGTAATCCAAATCCCCGCCCCTGCCCTTCCTGGATTTCCTCTGGAGGCCCCATCAATATAAATGATCAATCGATCTTCTCGCCCCAAGGATTTCATTTTGTATTTCGATCTCCATCCCAATAGAGAATTCGATTACAGTTGGGACACCGAATGAGGGCATTGTTTTTTTGAACCTCGATGAACATTTGAGGGGGAACGTTTACAAAACAGCCTTGGCAGGTCTCATTCTTCGCGCTGACCACACCCACCCCCTGTCTTTTTTCCTTCAAAGTATTATAGAGTTTGAACAGTTTGGATTCGATCTGTTTAGAAAGGACCTCCCTTCGTTCCATCTGTTCGTTCCAGGCCTTCTCGTCATGGGCCATCTTTTCCTGAAGCTTTTTTCGCTCCACTTCAATCTTTTCCAAGGTAACCCCCACTTCCTTTTCCCTTTTTAAGAGATCCTTCTTGAGCTCGTCGATTTCATCCATCACTTGGAGGATCTCTTCTTCCAACCGGCTGTTCGCTTCCTTGATGGCATCGATTTCGCTGAGGAGGGCCTGATACTCTTTGTTGGTCTTCACTTCAGACATCTTTCCTTCTGCCCGCTTGATTTTTTCTTGCTCCAAGTTGAGATGCCCCTCTTTCTGCCTCCGTGTCTTCTCTAAGGATTCGACCTTTTCTTTCTCCTTCTGAATCCTCTCCTTCTCGATCTTCTGTTTTTCATCCAACTTTTTCATCTCTTTGGGATACCGATCTTTTTCTTCCTTAATACTCTTCAGCTCAAGATCAATTTTTTGAAGTTCCCAAACCAATTCTAATTGTTCCCTCAACAGTCCCCTCCTATCTGACAAATTTTGCAGGAATAAATCTTAAATGGTTTGTCCCCAAACAAGAAGAGTGCACCAAAGGAGTGCACTCTTCTTGTCCCGTCCACACTCACGGAGCATCCTTTCTTTTATCCACAAGGAGTGCATAAGAAATTTTCCTCTTTCCTGGTGGGCCCACCTGGGTTCGAACCAGGGACCTACCGGTTATGAGCCGGTGGCTCTTCCAGCTGAGCTATGGGCCCTATCCTTATTATATGTTATCCCCCAAGGGTGTCAACCCTGCATTGAGTTTAGAGTTTAAAACTAAGAACTCCCTGCCTGCGGCAGGCAGGCGAACTAATCTCTCTGAAATTATTAAGTTTCAAGGAAACTTTTCAACTTTTTTGCCCGGCTGGGATGTCGTAATTTCCTCAATGCCTTTGCTTCGATCTGTCGGATTCTTTCCCGGGTGACATCAAAATCCTGTCCCACCTCTTCCAACGTATGGTCATATTTTTCCCCAATTCCAAACCGCATCCTCAAAACCTTCTCCTCTCGGGGGGTGAGACTGGCAAGGACCTTTTGAGTTTGTTCTGATAAATTGGCGCTGATCACAGCCTCCTGAGGGGAGATGACTGCTTTGTCTTCGATGAAATCCCCCAAGTGGCTATCTTCCTCCTCACCGATGGGTGTTTCAAGGGAGATGGGCTCTTTGGCAATCTTCAACACCTTCCTCACCTTATCCAAAGCCATATCCATTTTCTCAGCAATCTCTTCAGGAGTGGGCTCTCTTCCAATCTCCTGGACAAGGTATCTGGAGGTCCGGATCAATTTATTGATCGTCTCGATCATGTGAACGGGGATCCGGATGGTCCGCGCCTGATCAGCAATGGCTCGTGTGATGGCTTGTCGGATCCACCAGGTCGCATAGGTACTAAATTTATAACCTCGTTGGTATTCAAATTTATCCACCGCTTTCATTAACCCAATATTCCCTTCCTGAATGAGGTCTAAGAATTGAAGCCCGCGATTGGTATATTTTTTGGCAATGGAGACGACCAGCCTCAGGTTCGCCTTCACCAGTTCACTCTTGGCCTCCTTGGCTTTGGTCTCCCCTTCCACAATGGCCTTGACCGCTGTGGCCAACTTGTCCGCGGTTAGACCACATTCAGTTTCCACCTTGTGGATCTTCCTTTGGACAATAATTGCCACTCGGGAAATTTCTTGGAGATCGACTTTACTCAATTTTCGGGTTCGAAGAAGTTTCTTCTCACTCACACTCCTTGCCTTCAACTTCTTCAGATAGGTCCGCGCCTCCTGAACAAAAATCCCCCACTTATCTTCAATCTTCTTGATTTCGTTTTCCCCTTTGTCCACCCGGTTCAGCATCTGTTTCATCTTCTGAACGATCTTATGAATCTGAGTGTCCCTCAGATTCATCTGGTGGAAAAATTCCAGGATCTCTTCTCGCTTCTTTCTGATCTCTTCTTGTTTCTTTTTAATCCCCTTCTGTTTTTTCTTCATCTCCTTTTGTTTCTTCTTAATCTGTTTCTGAACCTTTCTCTTCGACACGGCCTTCCCTTTCAGGAGTCCTCGAAGGTCTTCATCTTTTCGCTTAATCTTCTCGATGAGTTCTAAAATCTTTTTCTTCTGGATCTGTTCTTCCTCAAAACTGGCCTCCTCCTCGTCGATTTCATTGGTCACTTCCCGGATCTCCACCTTTCCAGCCTTAATTGAATTGCTTAGATTGATGACCTCTTTAACCGCCATGGGACAGTTCAAGACGACGCTCAGCACTTCTTTTTTACCGCTTTCAATTCTTTTAGCAATCTCCACTTCTCCTTCTCGGGTAAGGAGAGAAACCGATCCCATCTCGCGGAGATACATCCGGACGGGGTCTGTGGCCCTGCCAAAGGTCTCCATCTCCAATCCATCGCCTTCCTCCTCTTCCTTCTCCACGGCCTTCTCTTCCTCCACTTTCAATCCCTGGAGATCATCCACCACATCGATGTCCATTTCGTCGAACATCATGAGGACATCATCAATCTGATCAGAGGAGACGATATCATTGGGAGGGATATCATTCGTCTCATCGAAGGTCAGAAATCCCTTCTCCCCTTCCATATTAATCAATTGCTGCTCAACCTCTTTGATCTTTCCTCCCTTCGCCATTAACCTCTCTCTTACCCTTTCCGAAAACTATCTTTTTGAAGGCCCTTCTCCCTCTTGGCCAGTTCCTGGCGTTCCTTTAAAAGAGGGACCAGCCTTTTTTCCTCTTGCTGTTTCTCCGCCTCTTTAATCCTCTTGAGCAATTCGCCTTTTTCCTTTTTCAACCCCTTTTCACGAATCTTTTGGATACAGTCCTGTAAGATCTTTCCTCGATCTCCTCCCTCCAGCCCACTCTCCTGAAAGGCAAACTCACACAACTTCCCTTTGAGATCTTCCTCAACATTGGCTAAGGCCTCTGGCAGGTCAAGCCTTCCTTTTCTCTGATAAAGATCTTCCAGAACCTCAGCTATTTTTTGCAAGATCGGGCTCTCAAACTCCTTCAGGATACCCTCCTTCGAAATGGTTGGGATGACTTCAGGATGGTGAATCATGAGACGGACCACCATTTCCTCTGCCTTTGGAAAAGTTTTCTCCAAGGATGACTTTCTTAAATCCTCTCCTGCCTTGGATGGCTCCTTGGGAGAGGATCGGAGCATCTCATAGAGAAAGGATTCTTTGACATCCAGCTTCTCCGCTAAAACCTTCGTATAGAAATCTCTTCGAATCTTATCTGGGATTTTACCGAGAAGGGCCACACCTTCTTTCGCTACTCTAACCTTGCCATCGATAGATTTCACATCAGTGGTCTTCATCAACCGTTCAAAAAAGAAATCGATGAGGGGAACAGCACGCTCCGCCCTTTTCCAAAAGTCTTCCAAATTTCCTTTTCTTAGAAACCCGTCGGGGTCTTCCCCTTGCGGGAGGGCGATCGTCTTTCCTACCACTTCCTCTTCTAAAAAGAGAGGAAGGGAGCGAAGGGTGGCCTGGATACCCGCCTGGTCTGCATCAAATATGGTGATCAAATTTTTTGTATATCGCTTTAGGGTTCGAATATGTTGTGTGGTCAGTGCTGTTCCTAAGGTGGCAACACTATGCTTCAATCCATATTGGTGGAGGGTTAACAGATCAAAATAACCTTCGACGATGATAACACAATCCTTCTCTATAACATATCGCTTGGCCACATGGAGCCCATAGAGGACTTCCCCTTTATGATAGATACTCGATTCCGGAGAGTTAAGATATTTGGGTTGTCCTTCTCGAATCACCCTTCCCCCGAATCCGACCACCCGTTGATGGAGGTCGAAGATGGGAAAGAGGATTCTCCCTCGAAAAGCATCGTACCAGCCCTCTCTCTTCTTGGGAAAAATCAAACCCAGTTCCCACGCCAGTTCGAGAGAAACCTTCTTCTCCTGGAGATGCTGCACCAACCCATCCCAACGGTCGATGGAATATCCCAATCGGTGTTCCGCAATGACCTCCGGGCTGATCCCCCTTTGTGATAAATACCTCCTTCCCTCCTCGCCCTCTCGCCGCTTGGTCAGGAGATCGTGGAAATATTCTGAGGCGATCTGGTTGATCTGGAAGAGGACCTCTCTTTTAGCCATCTCCTTTTTTTGGGTCACAGAAAGTTCACGGGTAGGAAGCTTCACTCCATAGCGTTTTGCCAGTTCCTCCACGGCTTGTGGAAAAGAAAAATGTCCCACTTTCATTAAAAAGGTAAAGACATCTCCTCCTTCCCCGCAGCCAAAACAGTGAAAAATTTGTTTTTCCTCATTGACCATGAAAGAGGGGGTCTTTTCAGAATGGAATGGACAGAGCCCCTTATAGTTTTTTCCAGTCTTTTTAAGGGCCACATAATCTGAGACGACTTCCAGAATGCTGGACCGGTCCCGAATTTCCGAAACCTTCTCTTCAGATAAAATTCCAATGGCCAAACGATTTACCCCGTAAGAAAGCCCTGCCATTTACCCCGTTAGAAAGCCCCTCCGTTTATGGGGGGATGACATTAATGAAGATTCAATTCCTTACCTCGTTAGAAAGCCACGTATTTTCTAACGGGGTTTATGGCGGGGATGATATAATAAATCGATTCAGCTTCTTGTTGAGGAAGAGGTCAAAGCCCTGCCTTTTCTAACGGGGTTTACCTCAATTCCACGATCGTGATCCCACGACCACCCTTCATCGTTTCCCCAGGAGAAAAACTTTTCACAGCCCGATGTCCATTCAGGTATTGACTGATTGCATTTCGCAACCTCCCAGAACCCACCCCATGAATAATATAAATTTTCTCCAATCCATGGAGGAGGGCTTGATCGATGAATTTATCGACCTTTGGAAGGGCATCCTCTACGGTTAGACCAATGACATTTAATTCAGAGAAGGGCTCCTCGCCACCCCCTTTTAAAAGGGGGTGGCCTTTTTGAATCCCTGTCTCCTTTTTCTCTTTTTCCTCCGTCACCTGGACGATCTCAGAGAGGGGGGCTTTAACTTTGGCCTTATCCGTCAATACCTCTGCTCGATTCAATGGTTCTACGACATTCATCAGAATCCCATCGCTTCGAAGGCTCTCAATTCTAACACGTTCCCCTACCTTCAAGCCACTCAATATAGCACGATGTCCTTTTTTTCTGATGGATGGGAGAAATTTCTCCTTGATCTCCTGGAGTTCTTTACGCTGAAGACTCAGAGGGGCCCTTTCCTCTTTTCTGCGACGAACCCATTCCTTCAACTCTTCTTCTATCTTCTGGACCGCCTTTCTCGCCTTCTCCTCAGCCTTGGAATAAACCTCCAGTCTCCGTTCCTTGATCGTCTCCACTATTTTTTTCAGTCTCTGGCGTTCAAGCCCAACTTCCTCCTTCACTTTAAAAAACTCAAGTCGCTCTTTTTCCGCATCAGACTTCAACCTTTCCAGTATCTCCAGGGCTCGTGTCACTTCCTCACCACTCCCATCCTGATAAGTATGGGCCGCTTCGAGGACCTTTTCTGAGATACCCAGTTTCTCAGCAATTAAAAAGGCATTGCTCAACCCTGACGATCCATAGGCGAGTGTATATTGGGGCTCCAAAGTCTCTTCATCAAACTCAACAGCCACATTCTCCACATCTGGATGAAGGTATCCATAAGCCTTGAGCCGATCGAAGTGAGTGGTGACCACCACCGAGGCTCCGCTCTCTCGGAATTGATCCAAAAAACCCATGGCCAGAGCACATCCCTCCTGGGCATGGGTTCCCACTCCCAGTTCATCTAAAAGGACGAGGGACTTTGGCCCTGCTTTTTCTAAGATTTGGTTCACATGGAGGAGATGGCTAGAGAAGGTGCTCAGATTTTCTTCGATATTCTGTTCATCGCCGATCACCGCAAAGATGTCTTGGAAAACTCCAACCTGGCTCCCCTCTGCCACAGGGATGGGAAGGCCAGATTGAACCATCAAGGTAAGAAGTCCCAATGTCTTCAACGCAACGGTTTTCCCCCCTGCATTCGCTCCACTCACGATGAGAACTCTAATCCTATCTCCCATCCGGAGGTGGATGGGAACCACCTGATCTTCACGTTGAAGCATGAGAAGAGGATTCCGGGCCTCCCTCATCTCAATCCTCCCCTCCTCACTCAAGAGAGGAGAAACCCCCTTCAACTGGAAGGAGAGCTTTGCCATCGCATAGAGGAGGTCCAGTTCTCCTAATATCTCATAGTCATTCCATAAGTTTTGTCTTTCCTCTCGGACCTTATCTGAAAGATCTGCCAGAATTCGATATTCCTCCTCCTTTTCCTCTCCCATGAGGATATTGATCTCATTATTGAGAGCAACCGCTTGAAGGGGTTCAAAGAAGAAAGTCATCCGGCTTTGGGACTGATCATGAATGATCCCTTCCAGCCGATTTTTGAAATCGGATTTGATGAGAAGAACATATCGCCCATTTCTTAAAGTAATGAAGTGTTCTTGAAAGATTGGCTGAAGGTTTTCTTGATGAAGAAGGGTCTCGAGCACTCCCTTTGCTTTTTCTCTAACCACTCCCAGCCGATGGCGGATATCTAAAAGGGCTGGGCTGGCTCGGTCGAGAATCTCACCTTTTGTATTGATCGCCTGAAGGATTTCTTTCTCCAACGCCTTTTGGTAAGAGAGCCTGGAGATCTTCTCCTGAAGATGAGGGGCCTTGACATTCTCCATCTTTTGGAAGAATCGCCGGAGCCCTTTACACAACACCATTTGCTGATAACTATCTAATAATTCTTGAACGTCAAGAATGGATCCCTCGATTTCTAATTTATTTAAAATTCCCTCAATATCTTTCAACCCTCTGAGGGGGATTTCTCCCTCTGTTTCCAGGATTTTTTTAAGTTCCATCACCTCGGCTAATCTGGATTGGATCAAAGGAAGGTCTTTGGAAGGTCTCAAGGCTTCACAGCGTTTTCGACCTAAGGGGGAGATGGAATATTGTTTCAAGATATCTAATAAATGATAGAACTCTAAAAGCTTGAGGGAATGATCATCCATAAAGCGTGGAAAAGGGAATTGGATTACCTATCAAAAGGAGGAATTGATGGGGAAAGCCTTTCTTTCACCAATTGATTGATCAGTTTTCCGTCGGTTTTCCCCCCAATTTTTGGCATGACTGATTTCATCACTTTTCCTATGTCCTTTAGGGACGAAGCTTGGGTCTCTTGAATACTTTGATCAATGATCTTTAATACTTCTTCCTGGCTAAGGGGTTGAGGTAAAAAGGATTTTAATATTTCTATCTCTTTTTTCTCCTTCTCGACCAGGTCCATCCGTCCACCTGCTTGAAATTGTTCAACAGACTCCTCACCCTTTCTCACCATCGCCTGGATCACCTTCACCACATCTTCGTCCTCCAACTTCTTTCTCAGTTCAATTTCCTTATTTTTCGATGCCGAACGAATCATCCGGATGGTGGAAAGTCGCAACTTATCGTTGGATTTCATGGCTTGTTTCATTTCTTCGACCAGTCTCTCTTCCAAACTCATCCCCTATCCCCTCTCCGTCATTTTTCTCATTCTTTTCATTGCCCTTTTCTTGGCGGCCAATGCTTTCTTCTTTCTTTTTATGCTGGGCTTCTCGAAATGCTCCCTTTTCCGAATCTCTGACAATATCCCCGTCTTTTCTACCTGTTTTTTAAACCGCCTGAGTGCATTCTCAAAAGATTCGTTTTCTTTAATTTTAATCCCTGGCATCCATTTTTCCCCTCCTCCCATGAATTATTTTAAAAAGCTTATTATATTATTTTGTATTATAAAGTCAAATATTTTTATCACTGCTTCCACTTTTCTCTTGACAAAGGATTTCTACTCTTTTAACGTTACAGTTTATACAACATCCCCACCTGATGGTTCCCAGATAAAAGCAAAATGAAAGATATAGAAAAAGAGAGACAAATGATCAGGGCTGCCGCCGAAAAAACCGCCCAAAGGATTGTCCGGCCCCGGGCAGCGAAGATCGACGCCACTGGAGAATTTCCCTGGGATTTGGTAGAGGCCTTTGGTAAACAGGGTTTTCTCTCCCTTCTCCTCCCTGAACAATATGGGGGGACCGATGGAAACCTGACCTCATTCTGTATCGTCGTTGAAGAGATTGCAAAGGTTTGCGGTTCCTCATCTCTCATCATCCTGGCCCAGGGGCTCGGGTCCCTACCCATTTTATTAGGGGGGAATTCTTCCCAAAAAGATCTCTATTTCACAGAGATCTTCGAGAAGAACAGCTTCACCGCTTTTGCGCTAAAAGAACCGGAAGGAGAATCAGAAGTTTCCTCTATCAAGACGATAGCTGAAAAACAAGGAAAGGGTTACCTGATCAACGGGCGTAAATGTTTCGTTACCCATGGGAGCCTGGCCAAATTTTACTCTGTCTTTGTTGTGACCCACCCAAAACATGGAGCAGAAGGAATTTCTGCTTTCATAGTGGAAGATGGAACGGCTGGCCTTCTTTTCGGGAAGAGGGAAGAAAAGATCGGGATGAGGGGTTCCGTGACGACGGATGTGATCTTTGAAAACTGTCGGGTGCCTCAAGAAAATCGTCTCGGAGAGGAAGGAGAGGGTTGGAAAATCGCGATGAATACGCTCAACATGTCGAGACCAGCCATTGGAGCGCAGGCAGTAGGAATTGCCCAGGGAGCCCTTGACTTCGCCATTCACTATGCCAATGAACGGATCCAGTTTGGGAAACCCATCTCCTCATTTCAAGCGATTCAATTCATGATCGCCGATATGGCCACCCGAGTGGAAGCCGCTCGAGCCCTGGTCTATAAGGCAGCTTTTCAGATTGATGAAAAACTTGAAGACACAGAAAAACTCTCAGCCATTTCGAAATACTTCGCCTCTGAAATCGCCATGAAAGTGACCACCGATGCCGTCCAGATCCTCGGAGGTTATGGATATATGAAAGATTATCCTGTGGAGCGGATGATGCGGGATGCCAAGGTCACTCAGATTTATGAAGGAGCCAATCAGATTCAGCGGTGGCTGGTGGCTCAACAATTACTAAAAGGTTGTTGAAAAAGTGATTTCCCCCAGGCTGCTCAAAAATGTCTAGATGCAAGTTGAGCTTTTCGAAATCCCGCTCGAGGGGGCTCCCGAAATCCTGAGGGGTGAGGCGTACTTGGACGTATGCCGCAACGACTTGCCCTGTTAGATAGAATCCTGATTGGTTTTGCAGCCATTTGAAAGCTGATATCTTCATTGATTCTCTCCAAAATCTAGCTGCTCGTCTAACAGGGCGAGGACGAGGGAAACGCAGCAGATGGGCTTTTTTCAGCAGCCTAAAAGATTAATCCGCTTGAGGCGGAGATGAGTGGAGCCTTTCGCCTTCCTCTCATTCCTATCTTGATCTTCTACACCATTGGTATCTATTTTGGCCACTTCGACCTTCCTTTCCTTTCTCAAGGATGGATTCTCCTCCTAATACTTTTGGGTTTTTGGACTCTTCTCCTCATAATAAAAAGAATCCAGATGGGTTCTTGGATCGCCTTCTCCATTTTCTTCCTTCTCGGAATTTTTTCTATCCAGCTTTATCTCCATCCACAATACTCCCCCTCTCACCTCTCTCATTTCACCGGCTTGGAAAGAATTTCATTAGAGGGAATCATCGATCGCCCTCCTGAGACCTCCCGAGGAAGAACCCAATTACTCATTCGCTCACAAAAGGTCATCCTTTCAAACCGTCACATCTCTGTGGACGGTCTTCTCCTGATCTTCCTTAAAGAGGAGGATCCCTCGCTTCGAGTGGGGGATCGCCTTCGTTTTTTTTGTAGACTCCATTCCCCTCGTGGATTTCATAATCCAGGCGGGTTTTCTTACGAACGCCACCTTGCCTTTGAACGAATCCATACGGTTGGATTCTTATCCGAGAAGAAAGGGTGGGTCAAATTGGGAAAGGGATTTAAAAATCCTATTATTCTCCAAGTGGAGAGCTGGCGGGATCGTATCCGGGATTTTCTAAACCGAGAAGTCAATGCTCCCACTTCTAGTATTTTCAAAGCCCTTGTATTGGGCGAACAGGGGGATATTCCAGAAGAGATAAAGGAATATTTTATTCTTACCGGGACAGCTCATCTTCTGGCCATTTCGGGAGATCAATTCGGAATCGTTGCTCTCCTTTCTTTCTCTCTGCTGATCTGGATTTTAAAGCGTTCAGAATTTCTTCTTCTCTCCATTTCCGTCAGAAAATGGGCGGCTGGCCTGACGATCCCCTGCATCATTCTCTATGCATTCATCGCAGGCGGAGGGATCTCCGTGATCCGAGCGGCAATCATGGTGATCACCTTCCTCTTCTCCATCTTGCTCAATCGGGAGAGAAACCTGCTCCACACACTCGCGCTGGCCGCCTTTCTCATCCTCATCCTCTCACCTCCTTCCCTTTTCGATGTTTCTTTTCAGCTCTCTTTCCTCGCTGTCCTTTCCATTCTCTATCTGGTCCCACGCATCCTTCAAGAGTTTAAACAAGAGGGAATTTCCCTTCTTCTAAAAACTTCATGGAAGAAGAATATCTTGAAATATATCATGCTCTCCCTCCTCGTGACTGGAGTGGCCATTTTAGGGACCGCACCTTTTGTTGCACTCCACTTCAACCGTTTCTCCCCCATTGGATTTTTCACCAACCTCTTCATCATTCCATGGGTGGGCTTTCTCATCGTCCCTTTGAGTCTCACCGCTTCCATTTTTTCTTTCTTCTTCACTCCCTTAGCTACCTTCCTGATCAACATCAATGGTTTCATCACCCTGATCCTGCTCAGAGTACTGGCCTTCTTTGCCTCTCTACCGTTTGCTTCGTTCTTTGTCTCAACCCCAACCGTTTTTGAAATCGTCCTTTTCTACATTCTCCTTTTCCTAGTAGTTCACCTTAAGAAACGGAAGATGGCCCGATATCTTTTTTTGGGGCTCTGCGTTGTTCTCGTCTTCGATTTGGCATTTTGGAATCTGAAAGATTTATTACAAAAAGATCTCAGGTTAACTTTTATAGATGTAGGAAATGGAGATTCCATCCTCATCGAATTTCCAAAAGGAAAAAGGATGCTGATCGATGGAGGAGGCCTTCGTGAGGATCGTTTCGATATTGGAAAGAATGTCATCGCCCCCTTTCTATGGAAAAAGAAGATTCGAAGGGTTGACACCCTTGTCCTCACCCATCCTGACCCAGACCATCTGAAAGGTTTAATTTTCATTGCTTCCCAATTTTCGATTGGCCAATTCTGGGATAACGGGTTTCAGACAGACTCAGAGCCCTATCTCCAGTTGAAAAAAATTCTTGAGGAGAAAAAAATTAAGATCCACTCTCTGAATGAAGAGACACCTTTTCAAATGATCAATGGAGTCGAGATTTCTTTTCTAAACCCACCGGTGTGGAATGCAACACAAAGAAAAGTTCGGAATCTCTGGGATCTGAATAATGCCTCACTGGTCATGAAGCTTCGATTTAAAAATGTTTCTGTGCTTCTGACAGGAGATATTGGAAAGGAAGCCGAGGAGCGAATGCTAAGAAAAGGTTATCCGCTCAGGGCTGATATTTTAAAAATCCCCCATCACGGAAGTTCTTCCTCGAGTTCCCCGCTTTTCCTGGAAAGGGTGAAACTTACTTATGCCATTCTCAGTGTGGGTGAAAGGAATATCGGCCGACTTCCCCATCCAGAGGTATTGAAGAGATACCTGCAATTGGGTTCGAGGATTTTAAGAACTGATAAAGATGGAGCCATCACAGTGATGACGGATGGGGAAAAGATTGAAGTGAAAACATTCCTGAAAGGTGATCTTTAGGAGGGAAGTTGAGGGTTAATTATGTTCTAAATTTCATATGGCAAGAGATAATTTTATAATAACTTTCTGGTTCTCAAAAAGCATTTTTACACAATCTTGGAAAAATCTATATAGAGGCCGCGATCAAACCCCAAGCGCTTGAAGAAACCTTGCAATTCACTATCACGCTCCTCGACCATGGTTCGGATAAGCTTGATTTTTTTTGAGCGACATTTGTCTAATAGCGCCTGGACCAGTTTGGTAGCGATACCCTGTCTCTGATATTGGGGGTCGACTCCAAAAATTTGAATTATACAGGCTTCTGAGACCTGCTCACGGACATAAGTGAGATAGGCCATAACAAACCCTGCAAATTGATTGTCAACCTCAGCCACAAAGCTCATGTCTATTTGACCTCCCAGGGCCTCCTGGACTAAATCTCTATAAGTAAGAGCCCTCTGCACGCCGCTGATCTTCCGGTCGACCACTAAAATACCACTGATATCCTCCGGCTCCATGGGTCGGATCTTCACATTTATACCAACCATTCTATTCACCTCCTTCTTAAAAGAATTCATTCGATAGATAGCCATATCATGATTAAACAGCATACAAAAGTCAACGAAAATCAAAAGGTTGTTCAATGATTCACAGTGCAATGAATATTTGAGACTACCGATACGAGACCCGTCTGCCTGTCGTAGGCAGGGATACGGTCATCCTCCTTTTATAAATAGTTTCTCAGTGAGAGAAATGAAGATTGCAAAACAGTAGGGAATATTATAAAATTTTAAAAAACTGAAAGGAGGGACTAATGAGAAAAAAAGCATTAAATCGATGGATTTTATTCTCACTACTTTTTCTATCTCTTTTTCTCTTTTCCAATGTGGAAGCTGCGAAAAAAGTAGAGTTAATCGGTCGAGAGACCCTCAATTTTACCCTGCCATCCACGCAGGACCGGTTGATCAACTATGCCGATGAGTATTATGGAAAGTACCATCTGATCATCACATTCTTTCCAGCTGCCTTTACCCCTGTCTGAACGGGCGAAATGGAGGGCCATCAGAGGAACCTCTACCTCTATGACCGCTTCAACGCCCGGGTCGTGGGCGTCAGTCGAGATGATGTGACAACATTAAAATATTGGGCGAATGGTTTGGGTATAACCTTTCCTCTCCTTTCGAACATCACTGCTTTTTTAGGTGCTTATTTCGACATCCAGCCTGAAGGAAAACCCATCTTTGGAAGGCGAACGGTGATTATCGATAAAACTGGCATTATTCGTTATGTGAGGGATGGCTCGCCTGATTTCAAGGACATTCTCCTCTTTCTCAAAAAATTGAACCAGGAAGGAGGAAAACCATGAAAAGAAAATTGCTGACGGTTCTGTGTTTTGTGTTGGTGGCGGCCTGGCTTTCTGGGTGTGCCTCGATGCAAACCTCCAAGAAGGTTCCTTACAGATTGACTCCTCAGGGAACGGTCGTCTGGGAAGACGAGTTTGAGTTTATGCCCCCTTCCCCGGATTGGAAATTACTACGGGTGGAAGCAGGCGAGAATGATATAAATTTTGGATTTATGAGATCAGACCCTGGACCCTTTCCCTCTGTCACCACGTTTGCTTATGATGAGGATCCTTTTGGGTGTACAGCAGCATCGTTCGAGGGGAGGGAAAGGGAATTTTTTAAGAGGTTTCTTTTCAATGCGATTCTTCAGTTTCAAATTTTAAACAGAAAAAAGGTTCAGGTCGTTGGTGGAGAAGGGCTGGCAGTATTGGTAGAGGGAAAGGACCCAGTGAAAAAGGAGAAGGTTAGAGCCAAAGTGGTCTTCGGTAAACGGGGTGACCGGATCGTAGGCTTCTATATTACCCAATGGAGACCTATGGATGGGTCTTACGATCTATCCGCTTTCGACGTCTTTGACAAATTTGTTGCTTCCTTTAAATTTTTGAAAAAATCTTTCTACGAAACTCTCTAACCTCACCCCCACCTACCTCCTCCCCCCTCTGAGGGGGAGGGAAGGGTGGGGGGGTGATGGAGGTCAGGAGTATGCAGAGGAGAAAACCGGTCAGGGAAACAATAAGGGTTAATTGAAAAGAACCGGTTAAATCTTTTAAATATCCACCAGAGATCGTCCCTAAAAACTGTCCGATGCCATGGATCAGGGTGACCAATCCATAAACAGAAGCCCTTTTTTCAACCACCTGATCTCCAACCGCCGCAGCAATAACAGTGACCGTTCCTAAAAAAGTCACTCCAAAAAGAAAGGCAGAAAGGCCGAGGATGAAAGACTGATGGAGCAGAAGAGGAAGAAGAACAGAAAGGGATATGATCCCGTTGTTCCAGAGCAGGGCCTTTCGTCTTCCCAAATGGTCAGAAATAAACCCCCAAATCAATCCACTCCCCATACACATCCAACCGAAGAGGGCCCAAATATTTCCTGCAGTTTTTTCTGAAAGTCGAATCTCCTCGACCATATAAGCGACAAAATAGGTGGCATAGATGTTATAAGCAAATCCAAAGATGAAATAGATGATAAAGATTGCCTTAAGGCTGAGTCCATTTTTGTTGTCTTGAGAGAGAATGGATTTTTCATCTCCATCAGGACCGGAAGGAAGAAGTGACATCTGGTTCGGTTTTCCCCTCAATAATATCCATCCGATCACCACCACCAAAAAAGTAATCAAGGCCAGAAGGAGCCAGCACTGTCTCCACGCCTCTTTACCCAAATTGAATAGAAGATAGGGAAGCAGAAGACCCGTGACAATGATGCCGAGGCCTGTTCCACCTGTCACAACGCCAAGGGCCCTGCCCAATCTCCGCTCTCCAAACCATGCCATGGGTAAAGTGGTCATGGAAATGTGAGCCCCTGCACCCCCTGCTCCCATGGCGAAGCTGAAGAAGAGAAGAGGAAGGAGGCCGGATAATCTACTGATGGAGAACATGGAGAGAGCACTACAAAGGAGGGAAATGATCACAATCCTTTTGGGACCGAACCGTGTTGCCAATATTCCACCAATAAGGGAGAAGAGAAGGTAACCCAACATGATGGCTCCGCTTAAAAGTCCCATCTCGATATAGTTGAATCCAAGCGATCCTCTCATATTGGGAATGAGCATGGGATAAGCAAACCGGCCAAACCCTAAGCCTGTCATCTTGACGAGAACGCCCACTCCAACAATCACCCAGCCATAGTTGATCGGTTTCATCGCCTTCATCGCTTAAAACCTTAACTTCCAATATTGACGAAGTCAACTCTTTCTGATATGCATAACTCCAGAATCTAAATGCAATAAATAAAGGGAGAGAAGAAAGATGAAAGCAACGATTCATCAATCAACTTTAGAAGTCATACAGGGCGATATCACCCAGCAGGATACAGAGGCCATCGGTAATGCCGCCAATTCTGCATTGGCAGGAGGGGGCGGAGTGGACGGTGCCATCCATGGGGCAGGTGGGCATTCTATTATGTCAGAGCTAAAAGCAAAGTATAAGGGTTGCCCGACAGGTTCCGCTGTGATCACGGGTGGAGGAAATCTCAAGGCCAGATATGTGATCCACGCAGTCGGCCCGAGATATTCAGGATCACCCAAAGATCCTGAACTTTTGTCGAGCGCTTATCGGAAGAGTCTGGAACTATGCACCCAGAACAAAATTTCCTCGATTGCCTTTCCTTCCATCAGCACAGGAATTTATGGGTATCCCGTGGAGGAGGCTTCCCGAATCGCCTTAAAGACTGTGATGGATTATTTGAAAGACCATCCCGAAATTAAACTTGTCCGATTCGTTCTCTTCGATTCAAAGACTTATGGTGTTTATGAGGGGGTTCTAAAGGAATTGACCACAAGGAAATAGTTTAAATACCAATAAGCAGATGACAGGCAATAATTTAAAATACTAAGCTTGGGAGTCGCCAGTCAGGCTAACTCTTGACTGGCGACTTCACCTACTACTCTTCACTTTAAGATCAGCCTGTTAGTTCACGATTCCCGTTTGTAATCTGCGTAGTGTTTATTGAGTTGCCGCTCCTCCAGAAGCAGGCGGCGCAAGGTTCTCAAGTCGTTCAAGATTCGGAGGCTGGTGGTCATGTGCTGACTCAGTTTCACTAGGTTATTGGAGACAAGCTGGAGGGCTCGCTTTTGACGTTCTAAGCGGTTGCTTTCCGCCCGTGCGATGTCCGCATCCACGTCGCGCTTGGATTCCTCGATCGCTTCGATCATCAGTTCCACATACTGCTGCGCGCTTTCGATGTTGTCAAATGGAGTCTCCGGCTTGTAGCTCACACGCGGTCCTCCCCTGACCCTGCCTTCGCTCTTTGGCAGTTTGAATATGGATTTTCTTTTCCGATTATCTCCTCAGTCTGTGGCAATCATCACATTAGTGGCTTTGATTACCGCATACACTTGTTTACTTTTGGAAAGGCGTAGATCCTGTGTCTGTTGCTGAGCAGATTGAGATTGCGCACCGGGGATGACTGTTCGATGACTCGTGCTGCTGATAAACCACACACCAAACAGGATCATCGTGATCCCAATCATACGCTGCGGAGGAATATCCTCACCAAGCAAGACCACCGCAACCACACTGACCGTAACATAGCTTAAGGCAGTTATCGGCTGTGCATAACTGAGGTCAGCATTGGATAACACTATCATCCAATTGAAAAACATAAGGATGAACAGAAGTACGGTGACGTGAAACAGTGGCTGACGGAATGTGATAACGAGCGTTTGCCAAATGCTTGCAGAAGCAGGGGCATGAAACGTTGCTGCTTTCCAGCACAACTGTGCGGTGGTATCAAGGGCAATCGCAAGGGCCAAGCCGATCCACACTGCTTTGCGCTGTCTGAGATGGGGGTCATCGGAAAGCCGCCGGTTCAGCATAATTATCTCAACAGTTTACAGTTTGCCCCCTTCCTCCCTCAGAAACATGATGAAGGCATTGTCCCTTCCCTGTCTCAAAGTTATGCTGTCTCTGAAATCCTTTAGCGGAAAGCCCAAAGTGTCACCCTGCCAGTTCTACAACCGATTAGTCTCTTCTGCCTTCCCATGCACCTCGTGTTTACTTTTCAGCCCCTCAATAGCCCCGCCACCCTTCTCGCCATTCTCTGTTTCTATGCCAGTATCGTTCGCGCTCCCATCTCTCCCAGTTCCTTCGTAGATATCCATAGGGGATTCGAGAGTATCTGGGTGGCACGCTACGATAGTTTGGCGGGAGTTCTAACAAGACTCGAGGGATCCTAACGGGATCAAGATACACCCATGGTCCGTTGTAGGACAGGCCGAAGTACCAACGCCCTGCATAGGGGCGGTACCAATAGCCATGATAGAACAGAATGTCCACATTAATGTCTGGTACCACGTACACATATGTTCCAGGTATCACAGCCACTTCAGGGGGATTAGGGAATGCGTATTCTGGCGGAGGAGCATTGACGTCGAACTGAACTTCAGGCACGGGAGAAGTAGCGCTACCAGAAGCAGATGGAGCTGGGGGAGGGGGTAACGGAGGCGGTGCCGTTCCATGGGGCGGTTCAACTCTAGCATACTGACTTTGGATATCCGCAATGAGACCCTGAAATGCCTTGAGTGCCTCATCCTTGTTCATCGCTAATTTGCCGGAATCCACTGCTGCACTAATAGCATTTTGCAGCTCACCTATAATATCGGGTGTCACCGGATAATCAGCAATCCATCCATTTTTAGGTGCAATACCTACTGAAGCCAACTTACTCTCGGCCTCTACCTCACTTTTAACCTCCCCTATCTTCAGTCCCTCAACCAGCTTCATTGCAAAAGAACCTTCGCGTACCAAACTCTGTCCGGCCGGGGGTGCTTCCGTTAGATTCGGCTCTGGCTGTGAATAATACCGATACCTTCCACCTCGTAGAGGACGACACTGGGTAGCCACTACTCTATCCTGAGAAAAAGTGACCCAACAAAGAGAATTGGTGTTTGAAAAATGGTATTCCCAGGTTTCAACAGCTTTCCCATTAACAGTCCTAAAACTGATAAGATCTGTCCTCCCCCACAAAGAAACCACTTCTTCTTTCGTCATGTTAGGTCTAATATCTGAAACATGACGAGGGTGGCATGAAGAAAAAACGAGAATAAGAGCAAACAAAAGAAATAAATAGACTATCCTCTTTCTTTCCATCTCTTCTCATCTCCTTTCTTTCTCTTTGTCAATTCTAACACTGGAATCATAATTTTTCTAACCATAATATCCATCCCCTTTTATCCTTATAACCTTTATCAGTCCTATTTCTTCTGGACATCATAGGCCTTAATGACCTGATCTGTAATGTCAATAGGCTTGGAAGCAAAGAGTACAATGTTCTCGTTCTTCTGCAGGATGAGGGTGTATCCCTCATTTGCCCCAATCTCTTGAGCTACCTTTATAAGGCCGCTGGAAATGTTCCTTTCGATGTCAATCCGTCTCTGATTGAGCTCATTCTGATGGTCCTCCCCCCATCTCTGAAAATCTCTAACTTTAGCCTGTAACTCCTTTTCTCTTGCTACCCTCGTTTCAGGGTTCAGCATCAGACCCTGTTTTTCCAGCGATTCTTTCACCCCCTGAAGTTCTTTCTGCTTCTCAGCGATGAGGCGCTGGAATTTTTCCGCCTCTTGGGTGAGTACCTTTTTGGCCTCTTTCCCTGCATTACATTCATTCACTGCCTTCTGCATATCAACCGATCCAATCTTTATATCAGCAGAGTAAACTGTTCCTGTAAATAATCCTCCTATAATCATGAAAACGAGAACTCCAATGAATTTTCTATACATCACTATTTTCCCCTCTGTGTATTATTGAATGGCTTGCCTCGGTACCTTTAACGATCTACGTATTGCCAAAATGGGTGACCGCCGTGTTCGTTCGATTTCCGATACGCCTCCCAATCAATATCATCTGCTTTTACGTCCAAACCAAAATCACCGCCTTTAAGCACTATCAAAATTGTACCGTCTTTCTCCACTCTACTAAAAATCCACTCCCTTGTCTGGATTTGTTTCAACACGCCATCCCTCAACCATACCTGTTCTCCCGGAGTAATCGATTTTAAAAAAGACCTTATGTTCTTTTTTCCAATCTTCCTATTGGATCTGTTTGAAGTGTTGATCATTTCGCTATTAAATTTTTCTGCTGGGACAATGTCCTTTTAATCTTTTAATAGTGGCTTCCCGACCTTACGGTGGGATCGACCTCTTTGCCTTAAAACCTTTTTAATACCAAAGAGAACCAAAGAAATCCCAAGGCCTAATAAAACAGCTATTATTGCCTCCTCTCCTCTTTATATTTTCGACGTATTATTTAGGCTTTTTATTCATGACTTTTTAGGCTTCCAAAAATTTAAGCATTTCCATTTCCAAGCAAGACATCCGTCCATTTAATATGACAGCAACTCCTGTGCCAATCCATTTTCAAAAGAATTCAAACCATATTCTTCAGAATCCTCAGGCCGATTTATTTAAAATATTTAAGGGCTTACTAAGGCCTTTGACATTTGAATAAATGCATTCTTGGAAAAAATAAAAGCCCTAAGGCTTAGTTTTAAACCGGAATGGTTTGTCGATCTTTTTAGAGCGGTAAATGCTTTATTCTTAGATTTCGATTGATAACGAGTTTCGACAATTTTGATGATGAATTCGACAAGAATTTCCGGTTGGATCATCTCTTCAGGCACAGATCCAAATTTTGATTTTTTAAACCAAGTAGTTTGTAATTAAACTGGAAGGGTTTATTATTGATCTTGACTTGAAGTATTTTATCAAGGGAAAAGATTTAAAAATCACAGTTACAAGGAAGGAGGCGTCGATTATTTGTTCGCCTGATCACTTTTAGGTCTGAATGGAAGGTGAGGGTTATTGAGGGTTTTGCGTTTCAATCGGCATGTCAGTCCTAACAGCAGCATCAAATACACGATCAGGAAAACGCAGGTGAGCCACTCCCAGAACGCGAGGCTAAACACGAAGGGCACCCCGCGATTTTGCCAGACAAGGCGCGCCTGACCGAGTCCTCTGGCAAAAAAGTAAAGGTAGAGCTGACTCAGACTCGTCCCCACCATGGGAATCAACGCCAGAACCGTCAAACTGATCCAGCTCCAGCACATGGTGCTATCCTTCGGAGCAGTACGGGAGAGTCCCTGCTTCACCACGAGGCCTGTGTTTACCATCACGGAAAGCACGAGCCCGATGAATGCTGTCGCGGCCAGCACACCATGTGGTACTTCGGGGAAGATGCTTCGGGTGATGCCCATCAAGATCATGGCTGCCAGCCCCAAAACCATAAAAACCCAACCCAACCTCGCTCCCCATGGTGAAGTGCCGCGCAGGCGTTCGTAGAAGAAACCGGGCAATGGAATCTGGATCAGGCCCGAAAGGGAGGTGCCGAGGGCAATTACCCAATAGCCATGGGGGTTTTCGTATGGACGCAGCAGGCGGGAAATCACCATGTAGCGCCAATCGTATTCACCCGGGAAGCGATGAGCGGCCACCCACACACCTCCAAAGAAGGTCAACCAAGCCACGGGCAGAACCACCCATTGGACGAACCATTCTGGAAGCCTACTCAGAAACCAGTTTTTGATCATGGAGCTCTCACCTACACCGTCTGGAGAAGATGCTTTCTAGATGCGGCAGCGGACATGAATACGGTTTTCACGGTTTATCAAAGACTATGGCCACCTCACGCGGAACGCGCAGATTAACGTTTGTCCTCGTTAGGTCTGAAGGCTCCATGTCCGACCAAATCATGGGTGAGATCGAGTAGACAAGTAGCCTCATCGATATGCAACTGTGGACCCTTGGTTTGCAGTAGCTGAACAGCATGTACAGCTGCAGAGAGAACTGCTGTAGACCATTTTATACCTCTCTTTTTGTCTTGCGTCAAAAAAATAGATTGTAAGTTGCGTGAAGTGTGGTGTTTAGAAGCTAAGGAAGGAGATTGGGAATGAAGGGAAGAAGCACTGAGGATTACAAATCCAAATCGTGTATAATTTGACAAAATGCTGGGTTGAAGAGTTCAGGAAGCAATATTGCATCAGTGACCCCTTAAATATCAATAAATTACACAGAGGGATCGGCCATAGAGTTATGGAACATACCCCAAAGAGAAAATTCCTCAGTTCTTCCCAAAATCACATTTCTCTGAGAGGTCTTTTAAAATAATAATCGTAAGGATATGTAATCAGGAATTCTTTCGCCTCATCTGCCTTTTTGAGAGGAACGGTAACTGGAAGAGAGATCACATAGAACAGCGCTCCTAAACCAATATTCATGAATCCCAGTGGCCTCACCCACAGGACATCTCCAACAACCTCCGGTGTAGAAAGATCTCCAGTAGGTTCGTCCTTGGCGAAAACAAATCCGTTGAAAGACAACACGAAGAAAGAGACCATTAAAAAAGTTATCATTCTTTTCATTTAAATCCTCCTCGTATAATGTATTTGTTTAAAACCGAGAATAGCCATTTCAAACCACCGTCAACCTGATAAGCCCTTCCAATATATTACCTGAAACAAGAGGAGTTCTTCAAAGGAAACGGTTTGTTTAAGATCAAAGCTGATTCTATTCTGCCGTCACTTGATCTGCGAAAAATCTGTGATTCCCATCCGCAATATAAAAATAACCGTTAACCGCCGCCGGCTCTAACCAATAATATTGGGAAGCATTTAATCTTCAGAATGTTCTCTATAAGTGGATTTGTCGGTCTAATCTTTTCAGCATTAACGGAAATTGGCCTTTTTGCTTTGACCCAGGATTTTGTAGGTATTTTACCCGTATAAATCATCCCTCACGATTTTATTTATTTCTTCATGTGATCAATTACTTCCACAAATTGTAAACCACTATCAAGATGATGAACACAATCATTATTGTAAATCCATTCACCTTCAGCAAACCCATCACCTTACCCCAACTAAAAGTTTATAAACATTAAAGACTTGAATGAACAGATTCGGAACTTGCAAGGGAAAATCATTTGAGTTATGAAAACTGATCTTCGTATCTCCCCTCAGACACTGCAAACAATGCTTCAAATACTGTCATTGCGAAAGACTTCTCAAAACATTTTTCAACTTGGTTAGGTCTACTGGAGAGATATCCTGATATTTTTTACATACCGACTTTTCTATCCAGATACTCAGAATGATCTCTTATCACCGGTGAGTATCCCTTTTCCATTAATTTGGAAGAGATCAAGAAATCTGCTGTCGATCTATTACATGCAGTGGGAATGTTATAGAGCACTGATATTCTTAAAAGGGCCTTTACATCTACATCATGCGGGTGTGGTTGCATAGGATCCCAAAAGAATATAAGAACATCGATATTCCCATCAGCAATCATTGCACCGAGTTGTTGATCTCCACCAAACGGACCAGATTTTAGTTTAATGATATTATGTTTTAGAGGGTGTTCTTGATCTATTCTTTCCGCTAAAGCCTCTTCTACTAACCTCCCTGTTGTTCCTGTGCATATCAATTGATGGTTTAACAGCAGGTTCCAGTTCCAATTCACCCATTCCACCAAGTCCTTTTTTAAGTTGTCGTGGGCAACAAGTGCAATACGTTTTGTGGTTTCCATGTTACCTCCTTTTTTGATTGATGCATACCGCTTTCCAAACTTCAGTAGATGCTCAAAGTCAGCTTTATCCTCTATAATGGTTTATTGGCATGAGTTATTCAACGCCCGCAATTTCGCATAACTCGTTCATTTCTGAACTTCACCAACCAGACTTAATTTCTGACTTTCCATTCTTTTCTTTTGAACTCTGTCTCGTTATGGAAAACTGAAGTTAAGAAGGCCTCCTACTTTAACCCACAATTCGGACACAATCCTGGCTTCCAAAAGGATGTCTTGATTCATACTTTAATACTCTCCTTTTTCTTATAAAATAAATTTAAATTCTCAACCTCTGTTAAAATTTGGCTTTGGCCATCTTCAGATTCAAGGACAACCATGCTGTTCACAATTCT